>NZ_JABKKJ010000018.1 GCF_013166515.1 Xylanibacter caecicola
ACAGGAAAGAATCAACAACAGACCAAGAAAAAGACTGGATTTCAAAACACCAATCGAGTTTATAAAACAAAAATATGGAGAAAATAAAACAATTCTAAAGTTGTTGCGTTATTAATTTGAATCCTGCTTGCGTCAAAATAGGTTAAAATCGTTAAATCTTCACTCTCCTTAGACCCATAAGTAAATTCCAGTTCACTTTTCTATCGTATTAACTGCATATAGTTGGCAATCAAATACTTCTACATACGACCGATGAATGAAAATGCAATGACAAAGCCTATGAATGTTGTAATACAGCCATTGAATAATGGCAGCAATACATTATAGTTACCAAAGGCAAAATTAAACATAAAGACAAATACAATAAACAGTAAGAATGCCAATATGAATTTAGTCTTTTTTATGTATATATGTAGATACTATTTGAATTTATACCGTTACTTGTTTCTCTTTTTCTATCAAATGACACCTAATTCATTTTCCTTTATTCACCCCATATCCGAACAACGCGAAGTCACCCTTCATCGGATCATCGGGAAAGACCTGTGCAAGCCTTGCTGTAAGACGTCTGGCTGCGGACATCGATGCGCATTTGCCGTTGAGAAGTCCCAACGCGTTGGCTTCCTGAACAACATGAGTATCCATTGGAATGATAAGGGTGCGGCGGTCGATAAAGTCACTCCACAGACCCAGGTCTACGGGTGAACCGCTGCGTACCATCCAACGCAGAAACATACACACACGCTTACATGCCGACGATGTATCCTTGGGAATTATGGCACCAACGTTCTTGCCGGCAAAAAAAGCCGTGATTGCTGCCACGGCAGAAAAGCCGTCGTGTGCCGTGGCACGCACATATCCGCCAATGGTACCATACTCTTCAAGCATGGCACGCAGCGCATGCAGGAATACATTCATCGTATGATTGGTGTACAGACGATAATAACACTTGTCATTATCCGGAATATCCGCATCGAAACACCCCGACAAAACCCACTCGTGCACGTCGCCTCCCGACACATCGAGAATATACTGTATCTTCGGAAAGAACTGCTTGCGGCTGCCATAGCTCAAGCATGATGCAATGAAAGCCATTGTCTCACGGTTTGCCGTACCCTCTACTTTGTGCATGAACAGGCTCGGATCATCGCGCAAGAACGCCTCGTTCTCATAACGTTCGGCATAAACGGCAAGAATATTATCTGTATTATCCATTTCTTACAGTCCTTTTCATCTGTTTTTGTGCTTTACATACCACGAGTGGGTGGAGAACTGATACATCACAAAAGCCACGGCAATGACAACAAGCGATATGCAAAGGCGCGTGCCATTGCTATCCAAACCGGGAAAGTATCCGAGAGTCAAGCCGACGGCAAGCCCGCTCTCCCAAGAAAGGAAGAACGTGCTCTGCGATGTTCCGCGCTGACAATGATTGCCAAGTTTAAGAAAGAAAAGCAGGAAACGCGAGCCGATAAGTCCCGTACCAAGTCCCATAAGCACCGGCACGATACGGAAAGCCACACCGCCGTCGCGGCACAACAGTATCAATATGGCACAGCCTATAAGCAGCAATCCGGTAAGTATTTCGCTCCGCAACTCGGCATTTACAAAGACAAACTTCTGCGCCAGAAGCGCCATAAAGAAGCCAACCATCAGCGCACCGTAGAAGAACGCAGTGTGTTCCATGCTCAACAGAAGTCCCACGGCAGCCGTTATCAGCATCTGATTGAAGAACAACCGCACGCCTTGAGGCAGGAAAAAGCGATCAAGACTAACCAGACGCATATTCTCCTCTGGTGCTTTGAAAGGAAAATCGACCAATCTTATCAACAATATCGCCAAAAGACAACAGGCTACGGATGTCAGCAACACCGTACCATATCCCAACATACTGTAAAGGATTACAGCCGTCAACGGTCCCAAAGACAGCGAAAAGCGGAAGAACCACGCCGCGGCATGATTTGCCTCCGTACGCAAAAACGACTCACACTTGTCTATAATCAACGTGCTTGTCAACACTGTATGGGCAAGTCCGAACATGGCACCGAGCATGAAACGCAACACTGCCGACATGCAAAATATCGCATCCCGCGACATTGTCGCAGTATCCTGCAAATAAAACATGGCCGCCATGGAGACAGCCATAAGCACTATCGCCGTCAAACAGACATTGTTGCGGCGATAGCGTTGTATGATATAAGACGAAAAGGGAAGCAAAGAGAAAAGTCCCAATCCGTAAACTCCCATAAGAACAGCCGTACACCATGCCTCTCCCGACGGCAACTGCCCGCACCAAAGAGGAAGAACGGGAATAAACATGTAAACTGAAAAGGAAAGAAACATATTGGACAAAGCCAACAACCAGAAATCCTTATGCCACAAACTTACATGTACAGGCGTGTTCTGTGTGTACATCAGTACGATTCTTTTTCGTTAGGGAAATCGCTACTCTTCACATCCATGATATACTGTCCTATGGCATCGGTCATCACACTGTTAAGGTCGGCATATCTTCTCAGGAAACGGGGACTGAAACCTTTGGTCATTCCCAGCATGTCATCGACGACAAGTATCTGTCCGTCAGTACCGTTACCGGCACCAATGCCTATAGTAGGCATCTTTATCTCTTTGGTTACCATTGCCGCAAGCCCTGCGGGAACCTTCTCCAATACCAGTCCGAAGCATCCCGCCTCGTCAAGCAGACGCGCGTCGGCAAGCAGTTTCTCCGCCTCGGCGTCTTCTTTTGCACGCACGGCGTATGTGCCGAACTTGTTGATGCTCTGCGGAGTAAGTCCGAGGTGCGCCATAACAGGTATTCCTGCATCAAGTATTCCTTTGACAGTGTCGAGGATCTCGCTTCCCCCCTCTAACTTCAGCGCGTCGCATCCGCTCTCTTTCATTATCTTGATAGCGTTCTTCACGCCCTCCTTACGATCCACCTGATAGCTGCCGAAAGGCATGTCGCAAACCACAAGGGCGCGTTTCACGCCACGTACAACCGAGCGCGCATGATATATCATCTGCTCCACGGTCATCGGAAGCGTGGTTGAATTTCCCGCCATAACGTTGGATGCTGAGTCGCCGACCAATATTCCGTCCACTCCTGCACCGTCAACAATGCCTGCCGTAGTAAAGTCATACGATGTAAGCATGGAGATTTTCTCCCCGCGTTGCTTCATCTCTATAAAACGATGTGTGGTGACCTTGCGTGTATCGTTAACCAAATATCCTGCCATGTTTCAATGTTTTATTAATGAATATTTATTCTTTAAATAACAAAAGGATATGCCCAAGGCATATAAAAACGGGTGCAAAGATAGCTTATTTTAATGAGACGCAAATATCAAAGCGTATATTTTTTCATAATCCATGCCTTCGTAGTTGTCGATGACAACGTCTGCAAACGGCTGGATATCGTCTTTTCCGTTTGTCGTTGCAAGACCTACAACAGACATTTCCGCCGCCCTACCCGACTTCAATCCGTTGAAGCTGTCCTCAAAAACAACACACTCATCGCTGCCTGCGGCAAACTTTCCCGCCGCCGTAAGGTAACATTCGGGCGACGGTTTGCTCTCCTTGAAGTCCTCGGAAGTGAGGATTTCATCGAACAGTTCCTTCATTTCGGGGCGTTTGCCGTATACATTCTGCATCTTCACCCTGTTCGAACTCGTCACGACGGCAGTATGCACACCATTCCGGCGCAGGCTTTTCACAAAGTCAGCAAACCCCTTTACGTATTCAAACTCCATGTTCCTTTCAAATTCATCGAGCGCAGCCGTGATATCCGCCTGTGTCTTTGGCATGTCCCTGAAGTACGTGTCGTATATCCATACAAGCGTCTGTCCCTTTATCTTATGCTCCAGTCCCTCTGTTTCGGGATAATACTTACGGAACTGAGAACTCCAGAACAGGGTGTATTGCGGTTCGGTATCGAACACCACACCGTCAAGATCGAATAGCGCAGCCTTGAATTTTTCCATATAAAACAATACCTATAATAATTATAAACGGTGCAAAATTACGAAAAATCACTTATTTACCATTAATTACTATAATAATTTTGCAATTAAGCGGAATTGCAGTAATTTTGTCAAGAATATACAAACAAGCAATCGTTTTAATGTTTAGAACATCGTTTTTTACGGTCGTCATAATGTTCATTGCATGTATATCCGTGTCGTGCGGACGTAATACAAAGGCGACTACAGACAATTTAGGAATGGAAATTGACAGTATCACGGTAGATACTGCCGTGTCATTGGGCAACGAAACCAATGCGCCGACATGCAAAATCAACCTCTCCATAAAATATTTCAAAGGCGGAAAACACGCCCGGATGATTAACGACACACTGTTGAGAAACGGCGTTCTCACCCCCGACTATCTGTCGTTGAGCAATGAAAGCCTGTCGCCCGTGCATGCCGTCGACTCGTTTGTACGCCGTTTTCTGTCAGACTATCGTGAAGAATACGGCAGGATGTACCGCAGCGACAGGGAACACGCTGCGTCGTACAACTACGAATACACAGTGAAGACCGACGTAAGGAGCAACGGCGAAGACATTATGACATACATCGCATCGGTATATATAAACGGAGGAGGCACACAAGGCACGCATCAGACTTTAGCCTTGAACTTCAATGTCAAGACCGGAAAGATGCTCAGACTTAGCGATATATTCGTGCCGGGGCATGAACAAGGACTCAAAGAGGCAATCGTCGAACAGCTGTATGACGACTACGACGCGGACAACATCGAAGAGTTGAACGAAAAAACGATATTCGCGAACATCGACATATACGCGCCCGAAAACTTCATCATCGGAGAAGACGATATAACATTCATATATTGCGAGAACGAAATTGCATGCCGCGACATGGGCGAGATACGTGTCACAATACCGATATCCGACTTAAAGAAACTTATAAGAAAAGATTATGAATAGCATACTGAAATATTTCCCGAACATCACCGCCGAGCAACAAGACCGGTTTGCCGCGCTCTACGAGTTGTACAAAGACTGGAACAGCAAGATAAACGTCATTTCCCGCAAGGACATAGACAACCTTTACGAGCACCACGTACTGCATTCGCTCGCCATAGCCAAAGCCATAAGGTTCAGACCCGGCACAAAGGTTCTCGACTTCGGCACAGGCGGCGGCTTTCCCGGCATACCTCTTGCCATCATGTTCCCTGAAACAGAGTTCAAACTCATCGACGGTACGGGGAAAAAGATACTCGTTGCGTCGGAAGTAAGCAAAGCAATAGGACTTGAAAACTGCAAGGCGGAACATCTACGCGGAGAAAACGAGAAGGGAAAATACGACTTTATCGTGAGCAGAGCCGTAATGCCGTTGCCCGATCTTATAAAGATTGTACGCAAGAATGTCGCCGCCAAAGGCATAAACTCCATGGCAAACGGTATCTTCTGCCTTAAGGGAGGAGACCTTACCCACGAGACACAGCCCTTCAAAAACATTGTAGAGACCACGGAAATAAGCACATGGTTTGAAGAAGAATGGTTCAAGGAGAAGCATTTGATATATGTACCATTATAATATGTGCCTACAACGTTTCTACAAGATACGGACAAAACAGCTGCATATCCACAACAAAACAACAAAGCCATGCTCAATATAAAGAAATTCGTATGTAACATGTTTCAGGAAAACTGCTACGTCGTAAGCGATGAGACAAACGAATGCGTGATAATAGACTGCGGGGCAAGAAGCGAAACGGAAAGAAACGGCATTGCAGACTATATACGTGACAACGGTTTGAAACCGCGTCATCTGCTATGCACCCACGCACATATAGACCACAACTTCGGCAACGACTTCATTTTCACCACATACGGACTGCGTCCTACCCTGCACAAGGCGGACGTTTGTCTTTACGAAAGACTGTCCGAACAGGCTGTATATTTCACCGGTTCGGGATATGAAAGCAGCGTTAAGCAACCGGGAACGCTCCTCGAAGACGGCGACACAGTCGCATTCGGATGCCACGAATTCAAGATAATATCAACCCCCGGTCACTCGCCAGGCTCGGTGTTTTTATATTGCAGCGACGAAAAAACAGCCTTTTCCGGCGACACTCTTTTCCGTATGAGCATGGGACGGACCGACCTTGAGGGCGGCGATTACGACCGGATTATCGACAGTCTTACACGCATAACATCCGCTTTGCCCGAAGATACCGTAGTGTATCCCGGTCATGGACCGAAGACATCCATACGCGACGAGAAACTTATGAACCCTTTCTTCTGAGCACCGATGAACGTAAAGGCTGAAAAGATAATATTAGGTATAGACCCCGGAACCAACGTCATGGGCTACGGACTGATAAAGGTGGTGGGCAACAAGGCTTCGATGCTGGCAATGGGCGTGATAGACATGCGCAAGATGCACGACCCCTACCTGCGGTTGGGACGTATATTCGACCGTATCACCGGTATAATAGAAGAGTATCTGCCCGACGAAATGGCGATAGAAGCACCGTTTTTCGGCAAGAACGTGCAGTCCATGCTCAAGCTCGGAAGGGCACAGGGAGTAGCCATAGCGGCAGCAATACACCGCGATGTACCCATACACGAGTATGCCCCGCTTAAGATAAAAATGGCTATAACCGGACAGGGACAGGCATCAAAAGAACAGGTTGCGGACATGCTGAAACGGCTTCTCAACATAAAGGAAGACGACATGACACCCTTCATGGACGCTACCGACGCCCTCGGAGCCGCATACTGCCACTTCATGCAGGCGGGAAGACCGGAAACGAAGGTGAGCTATCATGGTTGGAAAGACTTCATAAGCAAAAACCCCGACAGGCTATGCGGAAAATAATAAGCATAAAGAACGGTGTCGCGCGCATGCCGGAATGGCGCATGGCGGAACCGGTTGACTTCGAACTCAACGACAACGAGCATATCGCCATTGTGGGAAACAACGGTGCCGGCAAGTCAATGCTTGCAGATATCATAACGGGACGGCATCCCATAACAGGCAAAGGGGCAGAATACGACTTTTACCCGAGCAACAGGAGTCTTGTATCGGACAACATAAAGTATATAACTTTCCGCGATTCGTACGGAGACTACGACAGTACCTACTTTCTTCAGCAGCGCTGGAACCAGCATGAGATAGACGAAGACACGCCCACCGCAGGATCGATGCTCGACGAGGCATACAACATGTCGGGCGAAGACACCGAAGAACGGCGCGAGATGCGCAGCCGCCTGTACCGTATGTTCGGCATTGAAGAGCTGTCAAGCAAGTATGTCATACTGCTTTCAAGCGGTGAGATGCGCAAGCTGGTACTGGTACGCACACTGCTTGCAGCCCCAAGGGTACTGCTTATAGACAATCCTTTCATAGGATTGGACACGGAAGCAAGACAGCAACTTAAGGACTTGTTCCGGAAAATGTCGCAAGAGCATACTTTACAGATAATTATCATAATATCAAAGACCGACGATATACCCGACTTCATCACTCATGTTGTCGAGGTAAAAGGCATGAATGTCATGCCTAAGATAACGCTTGGCGAGTATCTTGCCGCAAGAAAGTCTGCCGGACTGCAATCCGTAGACGGCGGAACAAGGGAGAAAGTCCTCGCCGTGCCATGTCGCGACAACGAATACAACAGCCGGAACATCGTGGTAATGAACGGGGTGACGATAGCGTATGGTGCCAAAACGATATTGAAAGACATAGACTGGACCATTAAAAACGGAGAACGCTGGGCGCTGAGCGGGCATAACGGCTCGGGCAAGTCGACGCTTCTCAGTCTGATATGTGCCGACAATCCTCAGGCATACGCCTGCGACATAACGCTGTTCGACAGGAAAAGAGGCTCGGGAGAGAGCATTTGGGAGATAAAGAAGCACATAGGATATGTCTCTCCGGAAATGCACAGGGCTTTCAAACACGACATCCCGGCAATACAGATTGTAGCCGGAGGACTGCGCGACACCATGGGTCTGTATGCCCGACCCGATGAAAAGGAGTATGAGACATGCCGCAAATGGATGGACATATTCGGCATAAAGGAACTGGAAAACACTAAGTTCTTCAGACTGTCAAGCGGTCAGCAAAGGCTCGTACTGCTTGCGCGGGCTTTCGTAAAGAACCCGGAACTGCTCATTCTAGACGAGCCTTTCCACGGTCTGGACGACAACAACCGCCGGCTGACAAGGGACGTAATCGAGGCTTTCTGCCTGAGAAAGAACAAGACAATGATAATGGTATGCCACTACGACGAGGAACTGCCGCGGTGTATCAGCAACAGAATGTATCTGAAACGTAATATAGAACAAGCATAGAACAATGAAGAAACTTTTATTTATGGCGCTTCTGCTCTGCATGACAAGCATAAGTGCAAACGGTCAGGAAGTGTATCAGGAGATATTGAGGCTGTCAAAAAAGGCTGTCAGCGACCCTTCAAAGAGCACTCAGGTCAAGAAGATAAACCTGTTTAAGGTCGACGAACTGAACTATATGGCAATGAAAACAAAGGAAGTAATGCCCGACAGCGCGGTGACAGTGCTCGACTATCAGGCATTTGCCTTATACGAATTCATCAACCTGTATATGGACAAAATGGGCAAGACCGACAAGAAAAAGGAAAAGACAACCATTCTGAACATATTCAAAAGCGCCTCAATAAACAACCCGAGGTTCTTCGACATGGACAAACCTCTTGTTCTTAGCTACTACAACAACGACAACTACCTCACCCAATTCTCGCTCGATACGGACTGGGTGAAGGCACTTGCCGAGGTGAGGCGCATGTTGAGAAGCAACAACATGTAGTTGAAGGGGATGTAAAAAATTCAATATTGGGTGTGTGCATGGCATGATTTCTTATTCATACACGCCCTTCATGGGGGGGGTGTCTGAATAATCAATCACCCACGTTGTAGGGACATATTCTTGTATTTGTCCGCCTGTAACAGTTTGAAAATCAGTGATTCTGTACCGGACAAATACAAGAATATGTCCCTACAAACAGCAGATATTATATTTTGATACATTCTCCAAAGGTTGTTTGTCTAATTCATTGAGTCTGTTTTATTTACATCCATTAACATTACGGCGCATCGTTTTAACAAAAACATGCGCCATTTTTGGAATAAAACCAAACGGAGTTGCGATCCCGACCAAATACGACAAAAATGGAAAGGCAGACATTCACGATTTCTAACTACGGACGTTGCAAACGTCCGTTTTATGACAAACAATCCCGAATAATACCCCTTGTTTTTCCCAAATGCGGCATTTTAGAGTGTGAAATGCCGTATTTCAGCTTCTAATATGCGGCATTTCAGCCCCTAGAGTGCGGCACATCACGACGCAAAACAGCATGCTTTACGATGTATAACCCTATGCTTTAGACACCAGAACCCTATGCTTTACGGAAAACAGGGATGAAACAAGGGAGGAAAGACATTAAAAACAGGTATTCCGGCACGTGCAAAAACAACAGGAAAGAGTCGATCCGGAAGCGCAAGAAGCTGCATTCGCCCCTGAATATTGCACAAAGCGCACCTCTTTGTGCAACAAAATACGGTTCTATAACCTTATGATGGCATCTTCAAACACCCAAAACACGCCATTTAAGGTTGTATTTTCTCTATTTCACATCAAAATCATGACAAAAAGCAGCAGCATGGTTTTAACGTCTTTATATAATAATTAACACGCAAAACACATATATCCGTCCATTTTCCATGACTTTATTTTGCACGTTTTTAATTTTTATTTAATTTTGCATCGCATTTGGTTCCCGACACATAACATCACGATGTGTCCGGGCTAAGATGGGAACCGCAGTGAAATTCTGCGACATTACCCGATGCTGTGAGTCCTTTTTCAGAGGGCAACCACAATGGTCACTGGACTGCCAACGGGCGTGACGAAACACCGTTGACAATATTCCGGGAAGGCCGGTTGCCTGTAAGGATCAAGTCAGAAGACCTGCCATGTGCCAATAGTAACAAGTGTCCGCGGGATTATGGGCACGTAAATCTTTTATTATCATGACTTGTTGCATAAAGAGCCGGAGGCTCATTGCATCCGTATGTGTCGTTGTATCCGTAGCGATCAACGCACATCCTGTCCGGGCACAGCGTCTGCACACCGACTCGCTTTACAGGATTGACGAGGTTGTGGTGACCGGTACAAAGGACGTGACACCGCATCAGACCATATCGAGAGAGCAGATCGACGGCATTCCTTCAAGCTCTGTCGCCGACGCACTGAAGTATCTTGCCGGTGTGCAGATAAAAGACTACGGAGGTCTTGGCGGTCAGAAAACAATCAACGTGCGCTCGTTAGGCTCTCAACACGTCGGCGTATATCTCGACGGAGTGAGGATAACGAATGCGCAGAACGGCACGGTGGACCTTGGCAAATACTCGCTGCACACCCTCGAATCGGTGTCGCTCTTCAATGCCAACAAGGCGGAAATGCTGATGACGGCGAGCGAATACGCATCGGCATCCACCGTGTATATGAAGACGCACCGCCCAGACAGCACATCCCTGATGGCATCATACACAAACGCATCGTTCGGAACACACAAGGCAGGTATGACGTTTTCTTACAAAAAACTTGGTTTCATCGACGCCGCAATGACAAGGAGCAAGGGCGACTACCCCTTTGAATATCACACCGAATATGAAGACACCACCGGCACACGGCGCAACTCTGACATCACGATGTTCCGCATCGAGGGGTGTGCTTTCTATAAAGGTTTGGAGTGGCATACGTATTATTTCAACTCTCGGAGGGGACTTCCGGGCGGCGTCGTGCGGCGGTTGTCGGACACATACACGGATGTAGGCAGAGAGTGGGACCGCAATTTCTTTACGCAACTGTCGTACAAGAAACAGACGGAGAAGTTCGGTTTAAGGGGAATAGTGAAATATTCCAACGACTTTCTGCACTACTGCTCAGACTATCCTGAGAACATTTCCGTACACGCAGACAACAGATACCACCAGCAGGACATATACACCGCCCTGTCGGGAGGGTATACATACAAGGGCTTCGGCACATCGGTATCCACGGACTTAAGATGGTCCGACCTTACAACCGACGTAAAGAACTTTCACTATGTGTACCGTCTCGACAGCAAGACATCATTGTCGGCATTCTACAACAACAAGGGTATTAACATGAACATAAGCGGACTGTACACACATATATCCGACAACACACGCGGAACGACAAAGCCCCTGTCGCGGTTTACATATAACGCACTGGCGTCATACACGTTCAAGCGCTGGATGTTGAGATGTTTCTACAAGACCGTGTTCCGCGCGCCGACGCTTAACGACCTGTACTACACGCTTGTAGGCAACAGGAACCTGCGCCCCGAGTACACAAAACAGTTTGACATAGGACTGACATATACCGACAAATGGCTCAACATACAGGCAGACTGGTATTATAATCACGTGGAGGACCGCATCGTATGTCTGCCGCTGAAAGGGTCGTATCAATGGACGATGCTCAACTACGGATACACAAGATGTATGGGAATAGACGTGTCGATAAACGCAAGATACAGGCAGCACAGCCTGCTTCTTACCGGCACATATCAGGACGACCGCAACCGCACCGACCCTACGGAAGATGCCTATAACGACTATATAGCATACTCGCCGCAATGGTCTTTCACGGCTGTTTACACCTTTACGTGGAAGAAAATGTCGGCTTCGTTGTCGCACATGTTCGTGGACAAGCGTTACTGGACAGCCGAAAATGCCATCGAAGAACCGCTGCCGGCATACAACTGCACCGACATAAAGGTGGGCTACCGGTATGGAGACATTGGCATAGAGGCAGAGTATCAGGACCTGTTCGACGTAAGATACGAGATGATACAGCGCTGGCCCATGCCGGGAAGGAGATTTGCAATAACACTAAAATATCACTTATAGAAAATGAAAAAGTATCTTTTTTTTTATTCTTTTACTTGTCGTGGCGGCATGCTCTACCGATAATGACGGAGAGAAAACCATTGTGCCGGAGCCTCCTGTACAGGTAATCGCCGGCGAGAACCTCATAATATGCAATGAGGGAAACTGGCAGTCGGACAACGGACAACTGTCTTATTATGACGGAAGTACGGGCAAGATGACGAACCAATGGTTCAGAAGCATTAACGGAATAAAGCTCGGCGACACTCCTAACGACATATTGCATGTCAACGACACGCTGATTGCCATAGCCGTAAACTGGTCGAACATCATACAGTATATACATCCCGACGGCAAGGCATGCGGCGCTACGGAGAACGTACCCAACAACCGCCGGATGTGTACGGACGGAAAATATCTGTATATCACGTCATACGCGCATATATGCGGCGACCGTATCTTCACAAAAGGCTATGTGGCAAAGATAGATCTCAGGACAAAGGATGTGGTCGCAACGTGCGAAACGGGTTGGGAACCGGAAGGCATACGGCTGTATGACGGCAGACTGTACGTGGCGAACACGGGCGGATACTCGTTTTCCGAGGCACATGAATATGAGACAACCGTACAGGTTATAGACGCCGCCACGATGAAAACGCTGAGGACAATAGACACCGGCTGCATAAATCTCTACGGGGAAATGTCGCAGGCGGGCAGGTTTCTCTGCATAAACTCATGCGGCGACTATTACGACGTGAAGCCGAAGACCGTGATACTCGACTGCGAGACGGAACGATACCATGTGTTCGACTTCCCTTGCACGTACAACACCACAGACGGAAAGATGTTCTACACGGTGGGAAGCGAGTTCTCTTACAACACCTACGAGTATGTTTACCACCTCTATACCATAGATCCGGAGACGATGTCTGCCACATACGGTATATACAACAGCACCGTTACGGAGAAACTGAAAGAACTTCAGTCGCCGTACGAGCTGTACGTTTCTCCATACACCGGCAACATTTATTTCACCGATGCCAAGAGTTATGCCACGGCAGGCTTCATATACGGATACAGAAGCGACGGCACGGAGGTGTTCAATCCGCAGAAAATATATATCAATCCTGCCCATATTCTGGCAATACCTAATTATAAAGACAAATGACAACCAAAAGAAAACTTATGCTCTCTGCCTTTACATGTATGGCTTTGGGCATGTATGCACAGAGTCAGGACGTCACTGTCCTGCAACTACATCCGGCTCCCGGACAGTTCGTCAACACGCTTCCCGAAGCAAACAGCGAGTCAACCCATGAGGATATGTGCGCAAAAGCGACGGAAAGCCTCAGAAACGGGGAACTGATACATCTCGGTACATACGGCGGATACGTAACAGTGCAGTTCGATCATCCGGTGAAAAACCTCAGAGGCTCTGACCTACGCATCACCGGCAACGGCTTCTACGCCAACGCAGACCCTGTATACGGACAGGAAACGATTGGAGGTTCGTTCGAGCCGGGCATCGTATACGTGGGCGTGGGCAATGATGTGGAGACGGCACAGTGGTATGAGCTGGCGGGTTCAGAATACTATACGACGGAAATACACGATTTCTCCATAACCTACCACAAGCCTACGGCAGAGGAAGGCGAGCACAAACAGTTCTGTTCCGTATACGACAACTACATAAAATGGGAGGCTACGTGGACGGAGAACGGTGAAAGGCGCGACTCGACCGGGTATCATATAAAAAACTCTTTCCACAAACAGACATACTGGCCCTTATGGGAAAAGGGCGAGACCCTGACATTTTCGGGCGGAAAACTGCCAAACAACGGCATAGACCGGTCGGGTAAAGGCACATATTGGGTGCTGTACCGCTATGCTCCGGACGCATACGGATATGTGGATGCGTCGCTGAATACAGATGATTACTCGACGTTTGACATAGACTGGGCTGTGGATAAGGACGGAAAACATGTGGACCTTGAGGAGATAAACTTCGTGAAAGTGGTTTGCGGCATATTCCAATACTGCGGCTGGTTGGGCGAAACGTCTACCGAAGTGGCAGGATTTCAGGATCTGCACCTTATAGAAGGATATGATGACAATCCGATAATCATTACTCCAAAGCAACCTACGGGAATAAGCAATCCCACGGTTTCGTCTAAAAAGGACGGTTATATATACGACCTGACAGGTCGAAGAGTGACGTCTCCCTCACGCGGAATTTACATAAAGAACGGCAGGAAGATTTATATCAAATGACATATTTAATTTTTTAACAAACAATCAATTATGAGAAAATTACTACTTTCAGTGTTGTTAGGCGGCACATTGTGCATCAATGCGCAAGAGAATTATGAGCTTCGTGTGCTGACATTTGAAGACAAGGACTACAAAGGAGACATCAATTTTGCAGGCGGAACCGACTGGTCTTCACTTATATCCGAACCGCAATATGGCGGAACAATGCTCTATGGTGAGTCTGGCATGGGCGTTACATCGGAGGAAGAGGCATACAAATGGAGCGACGACAACAGCACATGGCTGTCGAATATCCTGTCCGAAGGCTACGGTTCGTGGTGCTACTGGTCAGGAGGACACGCCATATCCAACTATGGAACAAGTAATATAGAGAGCTACGGCGACTTTATGAGCCAGCTTACCGTATACAATAAGGATGCGGGAGACGATGTAAGCCGCAAAGGCAACGGACATAACGGCTCCGATAACTTCGCTATGCACTTCGGATATGCAGACAATTCCGGTTATGGATTGGGCGAAGAGGCGCTGCCTGCACTGAAATTCAGTGACGGAACGGCACGGGTTGTCGACCACATGTACGTGACAAACAGCACATACGCCCTGAACTGTTATGTAAACGGTAACAGTCTTACGGCAAATATAGGTCCTGACGATTGGGTGAAGATTGTTGCTACAGGATATAACGGCGACGAGAAGACAGGTACTGCGGAGATATATCTTTGCAACGGTCCCGAGAATATCATCATGGACTGGACGAAGTTTGAGTTATCATCGCTTGGCGAAGTAACGAAAATCACATTCAATATAACAGGTTCTTCAGATAACGGTTACGGTTTTTCACAACCTGCATATTTCGCATACGATGACGTTGCCGTGCGTTTCCCGAAATCAAATACTACGGATATAAATGAAATTACAAGCAGCACGAAAACCCAGAAAGAAGACGTATACGACCTGCAGGGGCGTCGTGTAAACAACCCACGACACGGTTTATACATCAAGAACGGCAGGAAAGTCCTGATGAAATAAAACGATATTACAAATGAACAAATAATGTCCGACGAATTGAAAGCCTTTACTACTTATTTCAATTCATCGGACATCATTTATACTTTTATACTGTTTCTTCGCTCTCGTATACTCACTTTGTATAACGGAAAGCCTCCATATTTATATACCTCCGTTTCATAAAACGCTTGTAAATATTGCGTATCCAGAGATTATACAGGGCAATGAATGCAAGTCCTGTAACCAAAAGCAGGAGATATGCCGTAACCTCATTTAACGCAACCCTGAGCAAAGAAATAAGTATGACAGGCATGAACAAGGCTATCATCTCTGCCACAATCTGGAAATAGTTGGTCTCCATATTCCCCTTGCTTATGAATTTTGTGTTCAATGGAATGGTCTGCTTGTTATATACAGCCATTTGCATGAGCATACAATAAATGGGTCCGACCGTGAAAATCATCATGGAAAAGAGCATCAGGAACGAACATCTGCCTACAAAAGCGACAGGTGTCATCAGCAAAAACGGCAGCAACAGCATCGTACCATGGAAATAATACTTTGCCTTCAGCAGGTAGAAAATATTCTCCTTGTGCGACATTAAACCGTCCATATAGTTGCCTTCGGCACTCATTATCTTTATCAACGTGGTCGCACCGTATAATACAAATGTGTATACTATCCAGAAATCGTGCGAGAAACTGTTGTATTCATAGAAATCAGTAAACGATATCAGCATGCTAAGACCCGTGATAAGACATGTGGAGACAATGAATGAGCGACGCATGTTCTTGTTTCTCATTATGCTTTTTACCTCAAGTTTAAGATATTCTCCCAATTCCCCGAAACGGTCGAGCGCGTAAAGTTCCGTCACATTCTTCATCTTTGTCTTCTCCACATTACCGCTCTCGATATACGTAAAATGGTATTGCATCTTCCTGTTTATGAAGAAGAATGCCGCGATAACCGCAAAAAGGATGGTATATGCCAACGGATTATAATCGGCGAAGCATCTGCCGACATACGAGAAAATATCGAAGAAATTGTCTATGTCCGCCAAGTACCAGGGCATGAACAGCAAGGCGTAGACCGCAGCCGGCAACAGCCACCACAGCATGCTTACGCTAAGCAATGTACGCACAAGCATATACCACTGGCTGTTGATTATGACAATGAGCTGGAAAGTGATAAGGAAACAAAGCGACACAAGCAATCCTTCACTGAAAAGCATTGTCATTATGGCATAAGGAACGGTTATCAGCATCCACTGAAGATTGTTTAGAGACACCATACTTGACAGAACGAAAGACTCCACGCACGCATACTTGGGCATGGGCAGCAGCATATACGGCTTTACAAGTTGCGAAGGGGTCTGCTGTCCGATAAAACGGAAGAAGAAGTCCAGCACAAGCAGGAATGGCATAAGTGCAAATATGAACTCGTATGAAGTGAGTGTTTCGGAGTCGTTTGCCACAACAGCAAGCATAACGGAAATCATCAGCATGTATACATACATGAACGCAGCAAGCAAATACATGACAAACTTTGCCACCCTGTTCTGCTCAAACACCATGCTGCGCCTCTCTGACAACCGTATGTGACGGCGCAATATCCTGAAAAGCTGAAAGCGGTTCATCTTATCTCAAGTCTATTATCTCGGCATGAGGGAACTCTCGTGCATTGAAACGGAACGCACTGTCACTGATGTTGGAAGCCTTGAAACCGGAAATGGCAACGGTTGTCCAGCCGGAAGACTGCAACATCTTCACTTCCTTGGGCAGATAATCCTTGCCTACTGTAATATACATCTCCTTTATCGAACGGCTTTTGTTGGTGGCAACAAGATGTATCTGCCAGCCGGAAGCAACATTTTTCATGCTAAGGTTAAAGCCGTTCTTATACAATGTTATAAACTTATAAGGGTTCATTGCCTGCTGCTGGGCCTCGGTGGGATTGCTCACATTCACCTCTTGCGAGCTTTTCATATATGTCCACTGCGTCTTTCCGTCGAACCAAACAATAGCATCGGAAGTACGTGCCGTGAACTTATTGCCTTTTATGGATATTCTTCCGGAAGCGTTTCCATGCTTTCCCTTTATCGTAAAAGAGGCAGACGCCCCACCCTTTCTGCCGACAATTGAAGCCGTCTTGTCCAATATCTTACGTGCCTGAACCTGTGTCTGTGCAGACATGCACAAGGAAAAGACCGTCAAAGTCAATAAAAATACAAATCTTTTCATACCTTAATCTCCTGTCAGTTTCTTATATTGTTGATAACATTAGTCAAACTATTCTCATCCTGGATCAACACTTCGCGCGGCTTACCGCCCTGAGCGGCACCGACGATGCCGAGCTTTTCCATCTGGTCCATAAGTCGTCCCGCCCTGTTATAGCCTATGGAAAAGCGCCTTTGTATCATACTTGTAGAACCTTGTTGCGTGGCAATAATTGCGCGTGCCGCCTCTTCAAACAGCGGATCGAGGTTCTGTACGTCCATAGAACCGCCACCCATATCGGAGCCGTCATCCTGTATTGGCTCGGGAAGTTCCATCGGCTCTACCGGTCCGGGCTGCTGTTCTATATGCTGATTTATGCGTTCTACTTCAGGAGTGTCAACAAAAGCACACTGAACGCGTGTCGGCTCGTTGCCGTTAAGGAACAGCAAGTCACCCCTACCGATGAGTTGGTTTGCTCCGGGACGGTCAAGAATGGTACGCGAGTCTATCATAGCCCCCACTCTGAATGCCATTCGTCCCGGGAAGTTTGCCTTGATGTTACCCGTTATGATAGAGGTTGTAGGACGCTGGGTGGCAATAACCATGTGGATACCTACGGCACGCGCCAACTGAGCGATACGTGCAATAGGCAGTTCTATCTCCTTTCCGGCAGTCATTATCAGATCGCCGAACTCATCTATTATGACTACTATATAGGGCATGTATTCATGACCATGCGTAAGATTAAGCCTGTGGTTTACATACTTCTCGTTATATTCCTTGATATTTCTCACACCGGCAGACTTAAGCAGGTCATAACGTGTATCCATAAGTCGGCACAAACTGTTCAACGTACGTATAACCTTTGTCACATCTGTTATTATAGGCTCCTCGTTGTCATCAGAGACTTTTGCAAGGAAATGATTTACGATAGGCGAATATATGCTGAACTCCACCTTCTTGGGGTCGATAAGTACGAGTTTAAGTTCGTTGGGATGCTTCTTATACAGCAACGATGTAATAATGGCATTAAGTCCGACGGACTTTCCTTGTCCCGTTGCACCGGCTACAAGCAAGTGGGGTATCTTTGCAAGGTCCACCATAAACACCTCGTTTGTAATAGTCTTGCCTATCGCTATGGGCAGATCCATTTTCGTTTCCTGGAATTTACGCGAGTTCAGGATACTCTCCATGGACACGATGTTGGGCTTTGCATTGGGCACTTCGATACCGATAGTACCCTTTCCGGGTATCGGTGCGATTATACGTATGCCCAAAGCCGAAAGGCTCAGTGCAATGTCGTCCTCAAGATTACGTATCTTTGAAACGCGTATGCCGTCCTCAAGCGTTATCTCGTACAGTGTGATTGTCGGACCTACAGTGGCTGTAATGGTGCGTACCTGTACGCCGAAGTTGTTCAATACCTCTACAATACGGTTCTTGTTTGCCGTCTGTTCCTTCATGTCAATGTAAGGCTTGCCGTCATTGTCATATTTCTTAAGCAGGTCGAGTGTGGGGTATTTATACTTTGTCCACGGTTCTTTTGGGTTTATCGGAGTGTTGATATCCGGTTCGGTAACAAGCGTTTTATCATCGGCTCCCTCTTCTGTCTCCGTTTCCTTCACTGTAAATCCGGGCTCTTCTACATTGCCTAAATCCGCCTTGATACGGTTTTCTATCACCGGAACCGAAGCCATACCGGCATTGCCAAAGTCTACTGTCTGAGGTTGCGGGTCATCAAAAACTTCCGGATCTTCAACATACGGTATCTTCTTTTCCTCATTATCCGCAGTGTTTTCATCACTCTCATTCCCTACCCTGACTCTAAACTTAACCTTGTTTGTTATGAGACTTACGGGGTTAAGCAGTTTTCTGACAACCGTTACGGTCTCACTGCTTATATATGTAAGGAACATTATTGCCACAAGAAACAACACAGCCATCAGTCCTGGAACGCCAATGACATTTTCAAGCCACTGACAACAAAACAGTCCGTGGTCGCCTCCGGGGCTGAAAATGAGGTCTCCGGCAAACGGAGCAAGAAACTTGGATAATGCCACTGAAGACCAAAGCATGATAATGGTGAGGCACATGAAACATTTAAGCAGCCCTACATTATATGCCTTTACCATTTTAAGTCCGAGCAAAGCCATAAACACAGGAATGACAAATGCGGCAAATCCAAAGCACCTTGACATGAAGAAATATGCGGCAAAGGCACCGAGCGAACCGCAACTGTTATGGAAAACCCTTTCGCTGTTGCTCCATTCACCGGGTTTAAGATCAAGGATAATGCTCTGATCGTTCTGTCCCGATATTATATAAGATATGAATGCAATTACAAGAAATACAGACAACAACAATATTAATATACCGAATATGAAATTAAAAATATCATTCTGAAATATGTTGCTGATACCCATTATTTCGCTAAACCCTGTCTTACGGGTATTCTTTTTCTTAGCCATCCGGAAATATAATGATTTATTATTTTTATAAAAGAGTTGAATATATTAAATGCAAAAGTAACTGAAAAAACCTAGAAAGAGCCATAAAATCGCTTTTTTTTTCTAATTTTGCACATCGTTATAAATCACTTGGATGAAAAAAGTTTTATACAATAGGTTTGACAAGAAAAAGATAGCAGAATTGCCACAGGCTGTTTTCGGTGGCCGCATAATAGTCATCATATCTCCGGAGGAAACAGAAAAGGCTGTAAAGTTCCTGCTTTCACACGACATATTGGGCATTGACACCGAAACACGTCCGTCTTTCAAGAAAGGAAGAACCTACAAAGTGTCCCTGCTTCAAGTGTCCACGCATGATATATGTTTCCTTTTCAGACTGAACCATACAGGAATGACACCGGCAATAATAAGACTGTTGGAGGATCAAAGTGTGCCCAAAGTCGGCGTATCACTGCATGATGACATCCTCTCTCTCCACAGATGTGCCGACTTCCAACCCGGAAATTTCATCGATCTGCAGCAACGTGTAGGCGAAATCGGCATAGAAGACCTCAGCCTTCAGAAACTCTATGCCAACTTCTTCCACGAGAAGATAAGCAAGAACCAAAGGCTTACAAACTGGGAATGCGACATATTGTCCGACAGACAAAAGCTGTATGCAGCCACCGATGCATGGGCATGCATCATGCTTTATGAAGAACTGATGAGGATAGAACGTACAAAAGACTACGAACTTGTTATAACCGAAGAAAACAATATAAGCAATGTATAAGAACATATACCTGAAAAAGGGGAAAGAAGAAAGCCTGCGCCGATTTCATCCATGGGTGTTTTCCGGTGCGATACACCACACCGACGATGGAATAGAAGAAGGTGAAACGGTGAGAATAATCGCAGAAAACGGCGATTTCATCGCAACAGGACATTTCCAGATAGGCAGTATCGCCGTGAGAGTGCTGTCTTTCGACGATGTGGAAATAGACGATGAATTCTGGAAAAACAAGCTGAAACAGGCTTTGGACATGCGCATCGGTGCCGGAATTGCAGACAATGCCCGCAACAACACCTACAGGCTTGTACACGGAGAGGGTGACAATCTGCCCGGGCTTGTAATAGACTGCTACGGCAAGACAGCCGTAATGCAGGCGCACAGCGTAGGCATGCACATCCACAGAAACACCATAGCACGCATATTGACCGATGTTATGGGCAGCAGAATAGAGAATGTCTTTTATAAAAGTGAGACCACACTGCCCTATAAAGCGGAACTCGGACAGGAAAACGGCTTCATATATGGCGGAAGCAATGACAACATTGCAATGGAAAACGGACTGAAGTTTTATGTGGACTGGCTTAAAGGGCAAAAAACAGGGTTCTTTGTTGACCAGCGGGATAACCGCAGTCTGCTCGAACACTACGCAAAGAACCGCAGCGTACTCAACATGTTCTGCTATACAGGCGGCTTCTCTTTCTATGCAATGCGCGGAGGAGCAAAGCTCGTACATTCGGTGGACAGCAGTGCAAAGGCAGTGGAACTGACAAACGCAAACGTAAGTCTCAACTTCCCGGATGACGACAGGCACAAGGCTTTTTGCGAGGATGCGTTCAAGTTTCTGGACAATGCAAAGGATGTGTACGACCTCATAATACTCGACCCTCCTGCCTTTGCCAAGCACAGAACGGCACTTAGAAACGCACTGAAAGGATATACAAGGCTCAATGTAAAGGCATTCGAACGTATAAAACCGGGCGGAATTGTCTTCACATTCAGTTGCAGTCAGGTTGTTACAAAGGAACATTTCAGAAACGCGGTGTTCACTGCGGCTGCCATATCCAAACGAAAAGTAAGGATTATACATCAGTTGCACCAGCCTGCCGACCACCCTATAAACATCTATCATCCCGAAGGAGAGTATCTTAAAGGTCTGGTATTGTATGTCGAATAAGCCTTTTATCAATAAAATATCCGGTTTCATCGCAGAAAAACAGCTTCTGCATAAAGACGGGAAATACATAGTCACGCTGTCCGGAGGTGCGGACAGCGTGACTTTATTGTATGTCCTGAAATATTTGGGATATGACATTGAAGCCGCACACTGCAACTTCAATTTGCGCGGAGATGAGTCGGACAGAGACGAGAAGTTCTGCACAGACCTGTGCAAGAGTGAAGGAATAAAACTTCATCTTGTTCATTTTGACACAAAAGAATACGCCGCACTGCACAAAATAAGCATCGAAATGGCTGCAAGAAACCTGCGTTATGCCTACTTCGAGCAGCTGCGCAAAGACATCGGTGCCGACGGTATCTGCGTGGCACATCATCGCGATGACTCCGTAGAGACACTCCTTCTCAACCTTATACGCGGCACCGGACTGCACGGACTTAAAGGCATCAGTGCCGTAAACGGCAGAATAATACGCCCTTTGCTGTGTGTGTCGCGGGCGGAGATAGAATGTTTTCTCAAAACAGCAGGCAAGACATACGTAACAGACAGCACAAATCTGATAAACGATGTTGTCAGAAACAAGATAAGACTCGATATCATCCCGATGCTGAAAGACATAAACCCGTCGGTTTGCGACAACATTTTCAAGACAACACAGATTGTCGACGATGCCCTGAACATCATAGACAGGCATATCGACAAGGCTTACAGGGAAACGGTACATAACGACGGAAAAGGTCTCCGTATTGACATTGAAAAACTGAAAACACAGATTTCACCGGAATATACACTGTATTCGATATTAAAGGAATACGGATATACACCTGCACAGACAGAGCAGATATATGCGACAACAGCGGCATCTTCATCGGGACGCAAATTCTTTTCGAAGACACACCGGCTGCTTATAGACCGCAATGACATTATCATAGAAAAGAATGATGAGACGGAAAAGAAGGTCATGGCCATGCCCGAAACCGGAACATACATATACAACAGGCACGTCAAATTAAGAATAGAGGCGGTGAAACGCACTCCCGACTTTAGGATAATACCTGCTTCGAACCATATTTATGCCGATGCCTCAAAGTTGAAGTTCCCCCTCACCCTACGCAATGCTGCACCCGGCGACCGCTTCTGCCCGTTCGGAATGAAAGGTTCAAAGCTTGTCAGCAACTATCTTACGGACAGAAAGAAATCGTTGTTTGACAAAGAAAGACAACTTGTTGTTGAAGATGCATCAGGAAAAATAGTGTGGCTTGTAAACGAACGCGCCGACAACAGGTTCAGAATAACCGATGACACCGGCGACATAATTGTCATCAGCATTGTGTAAGAGCATACATTCAACATATTTTCCAACAGGAACAAAGACACCGGAACAGGGATTTTTCCAACAATCTCCATGTTCCGGTGTATTTATATCTTGTATATAAATCTGCTATTCACCCTCGTGACATACCCGTCAGCATTTATTCTTTATCTTATATACATAGGCATCTATCACGGCAACGGCAGTGATATTGACGATATCCCTTACCGAACATTCGAAATCGGTGAAGTGTATTGGTTTGTTAAGCCCCATCTGTATCGGCCCGATTATCTCTGCATCCATGTCAAGCGCCTGCAACAGCTTGTAGGCATTGTTGGCACTGCTGAGGTTTGGGAATACAAGAGTATTTACATTCTTGCCGTTAAGACGTGAGAAAGGATACTTCTTGTCACGCAATTCCTTGTCCAACGCAAAGTTAATCTGCATCTCTCCGTCTATCGCAAGGTCGGGATACTGCTTCTGCATCTCCTCAACGGCAGCATGAACCATAGCCGGACTTCCGCCCTCGTCGGTACCGAAGTTAGAATAGCTTATCATCGCAATCTTGGGAGTCTCGTTGAAGAAGCGCACCGTCATGGCACTAAGCTTCGCAATATCCATGAGAACCTCCTGGTTGGGATGTCTGTTGATAAGCGTATCGGCGATATAATACACTCCTTTCTTTGTGTTAAGGATGTGCATTGTGCCGAAATGTTTGTACTCGGGACGTATGCCTATAACCTCCTTTGCAACCTTTATGGTATTTGAATATTTAGTGTAGAGACCTGTTATAAATGCGTCTGCCTCACCTGTTTCCACCATCATCATACCGAAATAGTTGCGCTCGAACATCTTGTCGTTTGCCTCTTCGAATGTATAGCCCTGACGCTGACGCTTCTCAGACAATATCCTTGCATAGCGTTCACGGCGCTCACTCTGATTGTCATGCCGCAGGTTTACTATTTCTATGCCGTCAAGACTTAGTTCAAGCTCTTTGGCAAGTTTCTCTATCCGCTCGTCATTGCCAAGCAATATGGGGCAACATATTCCCTCCGCCTTTGCCTGTACGGCAGCCTTGAGCATTGTGGGATGCAGGCCTTCGGCAAACACCACGCGTTGCGGATGCTTGCGTGCAGTGTCATAAAGTTTCTGTGTGAGTTTTGTTTCCTGCCCGAGCAACTGGCGCAACTGCTGCTTGTATGCCGTCCAGTCCGTTATCTGCGTACGCGCCACACCACTGTCCATTGCCGCTTTTGCCACAGCAGCCGAAACTTCTGTTATAAGTCGCGGGTCGACAGGCTTCGGTATGAAGTATAAGGGACCGAACGTAAGATTATTTACCTTGTACACATCGTTCACCACATCAGGCACAGGCTGCTTGGCAAGATCTGCAATGGCATTCACGGCAGCCAGTTTCATCTCTTCGTTGATAGCCGTTGCATGAACGTCAAGCGCACCACGGAAGATATAAGGGAAACCTATCACATTGTTTATCTGGTTGGGATAGTCGGAACGTCCGGTGCTCATGAGCACGTCGGGACGGCTTGCCATGGCATCTTCGTATGATATTTCCGGTACGGGATTGGCAAGTGCAAAGACAATAGGCTGATCTGCCATGGAGCGCACCATGTCTTGTGTCAGCACGTTTCCTTTAGACAAGCCCACAAAAACGTCGGCTCCCTTAACCGCTTCCTCAAGCGTATGCACATCGCGGCGGTCGGTTGCAAACTGTTTCTTTTGCTCTGTAAGATTCTCACGATCGCTCGTAATTACTCCTTTCGAGTCGAGCATGAGTATGTTCTCTGTCCTTGCTCCGAGGGCAACGTACAGTTTGGTACATGATATTGCCGCTGCTCCGGCACCGTTTACAACGATTTTCACCTTGGAAATATCCTTGCCGTTCACCTCAAGAGCATTTTTAAGTCCGGCGGCCGATATTATAGCCGTGCCGTGCTGGTCGTCGTGCATCACGGGAATGTCGAGTGTGCGTTTGAGACGCTCTTCTATATAGAAACATTCGGGCGCTTTGATATCCTCGAGGTTTATGCCTCCGAAAGTCGGAGCAATCTTCTCCACTGCCTCACAAAACTTTTCCGGATCCTTTTCTGCCACCTCTATGTCAAAAACATCGATTCCACCGTATATTTTAAACAGCAGTCCCTTTCCTTCCATTACGGGTTTGCCGCTCATTGCGCCTATATCTCCAAGTCCGAGCACGGCAGTACCGTTGCTGATAACGGCAACAAGGTTTCCCTTATCCGTATATTTATATGCGTCATCAGGATTTTTTTCTATCTCAAGACAAGGATATGCCACACCGGGAGAATATGCAAGACTGAGGTCGGTTTGTGTACTGTAAGGCTTCGTAGGCTTTACTTCTATCTTGCCCGGTCTGCCACATTCGTGATATTCCAGTGCAGCTTCTTTTGAAATCTTAACCATAATTATTGATAATCGTTGGAAAAACTAATAAGAAACAGTCGCTTTCAGACTATTATTATTTTAGTAAATAACTCTTGCAAAAGTAATAAAAAACACGATAACACGAACAGATTTTAAAATAATTTATTAACTTTGCGATGAAAACGTATTTCTTATGCATAAAAATAAGATAAACAATACATCCGACGGCAGAAACGGTCTGAAACGCAAGATACTTGAAACCGCGATGGAACTTTTCAAGAAAAACGGCGTAAAGAAAATCAAGATGGACGACATAGCCAATAATCTGTCGATATCGAAGCGCACGTTATATGAAATATACGGCAACAAGGAGATACTGTTGCTTGAATGTATTAAATACAATGATGAACGTCTTGAACAAGATCTTGAATGCTATGCCGATAAAGCTGAAAACGAGATAGACATCATTGTGTATTTCATAAAGAACAAATTACACGAGCTTGACACCACAAGCCCTGCTTTTTTCTGTGACATAAACAAATACCCCACCGTTGTCGACTATCTGCACAGGACTCATCACAGCGATAACAAATCAGACAGGCATGACTTTTTTCTTAAAGGTATTGAGCACGGTTTCTTCATGCCTTCATTCAATATAGAGATTATATCCAAGTTTATCAACATCACAATGAAACATGTAATAGAAACGGAAATGTACAGAAAATACTCATTAAAAGAGATTTTCCATAATCTCATATTGCTGATGATACGCGGATGTTGCACAGAGAAAGGTATCAGACAGCTTGACAAATTTCTTGCTGAAAACCGATAACAGAGAACAGCACATATTTTATATTAAAAGACGAAAGACGACCTTTCGCCGTCCCAAAGACGGCTTTTCAGGTTGCAAAAGGAGGCATTTCGCACAACAAAACACGACCTTTGAAAGGCGAGAAGCAACATACTGTAAATCAACATCTTACAACAGGTGAAAATAAAGCTATGCTTTAGAGGTCGTAAAGCATAGCTTTACACATGGTAAAGCTATGCTTTTTGAATCGTAACCCTATTGCTTTTATTATTTCACAACAGTTTTTACTTTTCAGGTGTCATATCATGACTTGCCGGACACCCTATATCTATACATACGCAAACCGTATGCAGCCACCACGGCAAAGCATATTAGCGGCAGGATGAACGACACGTTGACAGCCGGAAGCGAGAATACTTCCTTCATGTCTATTACCGAAGCCTGCAAAGGAGGCAGCACGCTGCCGCCGAGTATCGCCATGATAAGACCAGCCGCACCAAACTTTGCATCGTCGCCAAGTCCCTGAAGAGCTATTCCATATATAGTGGGAAACATAAGAGACATACATCCGCTGATGCCCACAAGGCAATATATGCCGTAACGGTTCTGGAAGCATATAACGCCGGCGGTAAGCAGTATTGCCCCAAAGGCAAGTATTGCGAGGAGCTTTCCGGGATTTATGTACTTAAGGAAATATGTACATATAAAACGTCCGCCGCACGACAGTGCCATGGCGCATATATTATACTGTTGGGAAAGCACTTCTGCATCGCGCTCACTCATGCCTTCCTGCATGAAATAGTGCGTTCCATACTGTATAATGAACGTCCAGCACATTATCTGGGCACCCACATAGAAGAACTGGGCTATCACTCCTTCGCGATAACGCTTTATTCCGCAGATGCGCTTAAGCGTAGGTATGAAGTTTATGTCATGACTCTGATCGCCGTTCTTTGGCATGCGCACCAAGAAAATAACAACGAACATCACCGCTATTACGGCAGCAATGATAAGATACGGAGTTATCAGCACAGAGAGGTCTGCCTCTTTCAGCGCGTTGAACTCTGCATCGTCGAGCAATGCTCTTGCATCGGTGTCGCGCGGATCAAGACGCGCCTGTATGAAGTTCATTGCAACATACATGCCGAGAAGCGACCCCATGGGATTGAAACACTGTGCGAAATTAAGCCGGCGTGTCGCCGTCTCTTCCGTACCCATAAACAGGATATACGGATTACAGCTGGTTTCGAGAAAAGACAAGCCGCATGTAAGGATAAAATATGCTATGAGAAAATACTCGAAAGCTCCTATCATCTTTGCCGGAAGGAAAAGAAACGCACCAAAAGCATAAAGACCGAGTCCCATGAGTACTCCAGATTTATACGAGAACTTGCGTATGAACATGGCGGCAGGAAACGCCATGGCAAAATAACCGCCATAGAACGCTACTTGAACCAGCGTCCCGTCGGTGACGCTCATGCGGAATATCTTTGAAAAAGCCTTTACCATAGGGTTGGTAATGTCGTTGGCAAAGCCCCAGAGCGCGAAACATGACGTGACAAGAATAAACGGGAGGACATAACTTACCCCGTCTTTACTTAATATAGATTGTTTTGACATGCTGTATTTTATTAAGGCATAAAAAGAAGAACGGGGTTGTGTCAATAAGGAGATAAAGGGAGACATGAGAAGATAAGAGTAGATAAAAGACGTATGCTTTATTGCCTGATCCAAGACAATTGTCCCATATCTTCCGTGGCGTCAGCCACATAACTTCTACTATATTCCTTTATCTTCTTGTTTTTAACACAGCCCCGCCATGTTTTTTATTTATAGACAGGACCGAAATTCTCACATGCCCTGAAGTCCGCACCTTCCTTGTCCATACCGAAAGCGTTCCATGCGGCAGGACGGAATATCTTGTCGTCGTCCACATTGTGCATGCAAACCGGTATGCGGAGCATTGATGCAAGCGTGATAAGGTCGGCACCGATGTGTCCGTAGCTTATCGCACCATGATTGGCACCCCAGTTGTTCATCACGGAATATACATCCTTGAAAGCGGGTTTGTCGCAAAGACGCGGCACGAACCATGTTGTAGGCCATGTGGGATCGGTACGTTTGTTGAGCACCTCGTGTATCTCCGGATCAACGTCTGCCGTCCATCCCTCGGCGATTTGCAGCACCGGACCAAGTCCTTTCACAAGGTTCAGACGTGCCATAGTTACGGGCATTCCTCCCTTTGTAAGGAAGTTTGAAGAGAAACCTCCGCCACGGAAATAGTCTCTGTCTGCCGGACACCAGTTTGTTGCAGCAAGACAAGCCTCGGCATCCTTGTCTGTCATCTCCCAGCACTGTTTCATTACAGGATTTCCTTCGGCATCTGTACTGTATCCGGTTCCGTCAAGTGTTGTAGCTCCGGAGTTGATAAGGTGTATCATACCGCCAGATGCACGCCCTGTAAGTTCCTTGCCTGTTACACGCTTCACAGCCTCCGGACTCCAGTATGTACGCACGTCGGAGAATATTGCGGCACGGTTTGTAAGCAGATGTTCGAACAACATCGTAAGTCCGTTGCAGCAGTCGTTCTCCGTTGCAAATACGTATGCCTCGCGTATACCGTTCCAATCGAACGATGTATTGAGTATTGTCTCGCTAAAATCTCCGTTAGGCAGGAAGTCCGTCCACTGGCGCTGTCCCTGGAAACCGCCTGCTATGGCGTTGTGTCCCAATGCCTCTTCCTTGTATCCTGCCTCAAGCAACTTCGGGTTTCCGGTCATGAGGTCGCGGATAATCATGGTCATCTTGACAACAAACTCCCAGTCCTCGTCCTTGCCCTTGCGGTCTTTCTGCTTCTCGGGCCGGTTCTTGTCAAAGCCTTCATTGGGCACACAGTATTTCTTTGTCCAAGCCATGGCTTTCTCATACTCGTCCTTATCGTATATCCCAAGCTGTATACGGCGCAACACTTCGGTCATGTCCACCTGCTCGGCACGTATGCCAAGATATTCTTGAAGGAAGTCTGCATCGACGATACTGCCTGCTATACCCATCGCAACATTGCCCACCGAGAGGTAAGACTTGCCGCGCATTGTTGCCACAGCCTGTGCCGCACGTGCCCAGCGCAATATCTTCTCAGCAACGTCTTCGGGTATGCTGTTGTCGTCGAGGTCCTGAACGTCGTGTCCGTATATGCCGAATGCAGGCAGTCCCTTTTGTGCATGAGCTGCAAGAACGGCTGCCAGATAAACGGCACCCGGGCGCTCCGTACCGTTAAAACCCCATACGGCCTTGGGATAATGAGGGTTCATATCCATTGTTTCCGAACCGTAGCACCAGCATGATGTAACGGAGATTGTGGCTCCTACACCGCATTTCTCGAATTTCTCAGCACATGCGGCAGCCTCTGCCACACGACCTATGGTACCATCTGCTATTACACACTCTATGGGAGAACCGTCTCCATTTCTTAAATTACCTGATATAAGTTCGGCAACTGCCTTTGCAAGATTCATTGTCTTGTCTTCAAGACTCTCGCGTATACCGCCCTGACGACCGTCAATGATAGGACGAATACCAATTTTGGGATAGTTTTTCATTTCTTATTTAAGCTTTAAATTAATATTTATTTATCAAGATGTTTGTCATAGGTGTTTTGTAACACACAAAAATACTAATTATTCATAACAGCACAAATAAAAAAGGCAGATTTCTTTAAATAAGAATCTGCCTTTTAGATTATATTGTCTGATGATTGATACAAATGCCTTTTCTGTACCATTCGTACAATATTGCCACTCCGTCGTCTATATCCACGGTGTGATGCCAGCCAAGACTGTGAAGTTTTGTAACGTCTGTAAGTTTGCGCGGAGTTCCGTCCGGCTTTGTATCGTCCCACAACAAAAGTCCTTTAAAGCCTATTGTATCAACGACTTTCTCTGCCACTTCACGTATGGTGACCTCAAGTCCCGTGCCAACATTGATATGGCAATTGCGTATTTCCTTGCATCCTTCGGGATATGTATCCTTAAAATCTACATTGAGAAGGACATGCACACTTGCATCCGCCATGTCCTCGCTCCAAAGGAACTCACGCATGGGCTTGCCTGTACCCCACAGGGTTACGGACTCGGGAGTTATGCCGAATTTATTCAACTCTGCAAGTATCTCTTCATCGGTATTGCTTCCGCAAACACCGTTTACCGGTCTGAGGTCAAGGTCCTTGCGCACTGCATCCCAGTCTTTCTCGTTAAGACACTTCGCAAGATACACTTTTCTTATCATCGCCGGCAACACATGGCTGTTTTCCAGATGAAAGTTGTCATTGGGTCCATACAGGTTTGTCGGCATCACGGCTACATAGTTGCAGCCGTATTGTATGCTGAAACTCTCGCACATCTTCAAGCCTGCAATCTTTGCTATTGCATACGGCTCGTTTGTATATTCAAGTTCCGAAGTAAGCAATGCGTCTTCTGCCATTGGCTGACATGCCATACGTGGATAGATACATGTGCTTCCGAGAAACAGGAGTTTCTTTACACCATGACGAAAGCTCTCACCTATGACGTTCTGCTGTATCTGCAGGTTCTCGTAAATGAAGTCCGCGCGATACTGCAGGTTTGCCATTATACCGCCGACATGGGCTGCCGCAAGCACTACGGCATCCGGTTGTTCTTCGTCAAAGAAAACCTTTACAGCTGCAGGATCCAACAAATCCAGTTCCTTATGGCTCCTGCCCACAAGATTTCTGTAACCTCTTTGTTCAAGGTTGTTCCATATAGCCGAACCGACAAGCCCGTTGTGACCGGCTATATATATTTTAGATGATTTATCCAACATGGCTTAATCCTCTATCTGTGCTTTAAGATGTATCTTCTTGACGAACTTCATGTCATGCTTTACCATAATCTTTATAAGTTCGGGGAATGTTGTCTTCGTCGGGTTCCAACCTAATTGTTTCCTTGCTTTCGCAGGATTTCCAAGCAATTGTTCAACCTCACAGGGACGGAAATATTTGGGGTCGACCTCGACAAGCACTTTTCCAGTCTCCACGTCTATACCCCTTTCGTTGACGCCTTCGCCTTCCCAGCGCAGTTCCATACCCGCCTCTTTGAATGCCAGTGTACAGAACTCGCGTACGGTATGCATCTCTCCCGTTGCAATGACAAAGTCGTCCGGTTGCGGTTGCTGAAGGATAAGCCACATGCACTCTACATAGTCACGGGCATATCCCCAGTCACGAAGGGCGTCAAGATTACCAAGATAAAGTTTGTCCTGATAGCCCTGGGCTATACGGCACGCCGCAAGAGTTATCTTACGTGTAACGAAATTCTCACCTCTGCGCTCGCTCTCGTGATTGAACAGAATGCCGTTGCAGCAATACATGTCGTAACTTTCACGATAGTTCTTCATTATCCAGAAACCGTATAGCTTTGCAACCGAGTACGGAGAACGCGGATAGAACGGTGTTGTCTCGCTTTGCGGCACTTCCTGAACCTTTCCGTAAAGTTCGGAAGTGGAAGCCTGATAAATGCGACATGTATTTTCCAGTCCGCAAATACGCACGGCCTCAAGCAGTCGAAGCGTCCCTACGGCATCTGTATCAGCCGTATATTCGGGAACGTCAAACGAAACCTTTACATGGCTTTGTGCTGCAAGATTGTATATCTCATCGGGTTTTGTCTCACCGATGATACGTATAAGAGAAGATGAATCCGTCATGTCCGCCCAATGGAGGTTGACCAAACGGGACTTTTTCATATCGCGTACCCACTCGTCAAGATACAAGTGCTCGATACGCCCTGTATTGAACGATGACGAACGGCGCAGCAATCCATGCACCTCATAACCTTTGTCTATAAGAAACTCGGCAAGGAACGACCCGTCCTGACCCGTTATACCTGTTATCAATGCAACTTTTTTCATTTTCTTTAATTACCTGTTATATAAAAAACTATTTGATTTATTCTCCTGAAAATTCCTTTATGCGCTGCTCTTCTGAAAGTTTGCATATAAGAATTTTTCCTTTTCCTTCTGCAACGATATACCCGTCAAGTCCTTGCACCACAATCTTATTGTCGCCCAATGTATGTACAATGCAGTTATGTGTGTCAAACAACGAAACATCACTGCCTATTATACTGTTGCCGTCGGCATCTTTTGGCGACAACTGAAGCAGAGAACCCCAAGTGCCGAGGTCACTCCAACCAAAATCCGCAGGATATACAAATATGTCTTTTGCCTTCTCCATTATTGCGTAATCCACAGATATGTTGTCACACATCGGAAACTTACGGTCTATCTCATCCTGCTCTTTATCCGTTCCATAAACATCTATACTCTCAAAAATATCGCTTATTGAAGGACAAAACTCACGGAACGCCTTTACGATGGTATTGACATTCCACACAAAAATACCGGCATTCCAATGGAAACTGCTGTCCTTGATATACTCACGGGCAATCTGAAGGCAGGGTTTTTCACGGAATGAGTTTACACGTAATATCTCATTGTTTGCAGACGATGGCAAAGACATGTCTGCCTGAATATATCCATAACCTGTCTCGGGACGCGTGGGTTTCATTCCGAGAGTCAATATAGCATCAGAATTTGCAGTGAAATCAAGGCTGCCTTTTATAACCCTTTCAAACTCTTTGACATTAGTAACGATATGGTCACTAGGAGACACCACTATATTTGCACACGGATCCACCGACTTTATGCGCCAGCTTACGTATGCGATACATGGAGCCGTATTACGTCGGCAAGGCTCACAAAGGATATTGCCTTCAGGTATCTCCGGCAATTGTTGCTTGACAATATCCACATAACTCTTATTGGTGACAACCCAGACATTTGCAGGAGAACAGATTTCTTTAAAGCGGTCGAACGTAAGTTGCAATAAAGAGCGCCCTACCCCAAGCACGTCTATGAACTGTTTTGGACATTCTTTCGTACTCATCGGCCAAAATCTGCTGCCGACTCCACCTGCCATTATAACAAGATGATTGTTCATACAAGACATAATAATTAAATCTAATATTAATAATGTGCAAATATACTTATTTTAATATTCGCAGAAAAATAATGGCAAGTGTCGGACAAAAGTCCGGTGCGCAATGGCTGTGCCAATTCTTTGATGCAAATATACGAAAAAGTATTCTATACAGAACTATATATCTACAAAAAATACCGGTTATATGGTATATAAGTATTACCATACAACCGGATTTATATCAAATAGAAACTACTTTATCAACAATACATGTTTACTATTGCCTCATAAAGTTCCTGCTTGCCTGAAGTCTGCTTAGGCTCACCTGTCTGCTTTGAATATGCAACAAGTTCCTCGAGAGACATCCTGCCCTCTTCAAACTCCTTACCCTTACCTGCATCGAAAGAAGAATAGCGCTCCTTGACCATATTGCATATCGGAGAGTTCTCAATGAGATCAGCAGCATTCTCCAATGCACGCGCCATTGCATCCATTCCTGCAATATGAGCAATGAAGATATCTTCAAGGTCGGTTGAGTTGCGGCGTGTCTTCGCATCGAAGTTTGTACCGCCGTTACCAAGACCTCCATTACGGATAATCTGCATCATTGCCTGAATAAGTTCATAGTTGTCTATCGGGAACTGGTCTGTATCCCAACCGTTCTGATAATCTCCGCGGTTAGCATCGATAGAACCGAGCATGCCGTTGTCTACAGCCACTGCCAATTCGTGCTCGAATGTATGACCGGCAAGTGTTGCATGGTTTACTTCAATATTAACCTTGAAATCTTTTTCCAGTCCATGTGCTTTCAAGAAACCAACAACTGTTTCCGTATCAACATCATACTGATGCTTTGTCGGTTCCATTGGTTTCGGTTCAATAAGGAAAGTGCCTGTAAATCCCTTGCTGCGTGCATAGTCGCGTGCCATTGTGAGGATACGTGCCAAATGCTCTTTCTCACGTTTCTGGTCTGTATTCAACAAGCTCATATAGCCTTCACGACCGCCCCAGAATACATAATTTGTACCGCCGAGTTCGATTGTTGCGTCGATGGCATTCTTTATCTGAACGGCTGCGCGTGCAACAACATCAAAATCAGGATTTGTAGCAGCACCGTTCATATAACGTGCGTGGCTGAATACGTTTGCCGTACCCCACAGCAGTTTTATACCGGTTTCTTCCTGCTTCTTCTTCAGATATGCAACAACTTCTTTCAGATTTGCTTCATATTCTTCTATTGTGTCTGCCTCTGTGCACAGGTCTACATCATGGAAACAGTAGTATTCGATTCCCATTTTCTGCATAAACTCAAAACCGGCATCAGCCTTATCTTTGGCAGCCTGAACCTTATCGGGGTTACCGTTCCATGGGAACTGTTTTGTTGTGCCTCCAAACTGGTCGCCACCTTCTGCACAAAGTGTATGCCACCAAGCCATTGCAAACTTCAACCAGTCCTTCATCTTCTTACCCATTACAACCTTTTCTGCGTCATAATAACGGTAAGCCATAGGATTTTTACTGTCTTTACCTTCGAACTTTATCTGTCCGATTTCTGGAAAATACTCTTTAGCCATAATCTTGTGTTTTAATATTTATAAAAACTATATTATTACTTAGTATCGTGTTTTAATTCTTGATCATGCTCTCCAACCGGCATTTCCACTTGGAATATGCTTCAAGATATTCTGAACGCAAGTGCTCATCGGGTTCTATGACGGCAAGCTTGTTCAATGTGGCAAAAGCTTCATCGTTGTTCTTGTATATGCCGCAACCTATGCCGGCGCCTTTTGCAGCACCGATGCTTCCGTCTGTCTCATACAGCTCGATTGTAGCACCGCTTACTCCAGCCAGTGTATCGCGGAACAACTTGCTCAGGAACATATTTGCCTTTCCTGCATGTATCTTACGTATATCCATGCCCATCTGCTGCATTATCTCCATTCCATAACAGAAACTGAACACTATGCCTTCCTGTGCGGCACGCATAAGATGAGCCTTGCCGTGCTTGTTGAAGTTTATGCCGTTGACAGAACATCCCACTTCACGGTTTTCCAACACTCTTTCCGCACCATTGCCAAACGGAATAATAGTGACGCCATCGCTTCCAATCGAAACAGAATCTGTCATTTCGTTCATTTCTGCATATGATATACCCTCTGGCGCGATATTCCTTCTTACCCAGGCATTCAATATACCGGTACCGTTTATACAAAGCAACACTCCAAGACGGTCAAGGTCTTTCGAGTAGTTTACATGGGCAAACGTATTGACACGGCTCTTCTTATCATAGTTTATGTCACCCAAAACGCCATATACCACACCAGATGTTCCTGCCGTAGATGCAATCTCGCCCGGATTAAAAACATTCAGACTGAGAGCGTTGTTGGGCTGGTCGCCGGCACGATAACTTACCGGAGTTCCTTCTGCAAGCCCCAGCTCTGCAGCGGCAACGGCGTTTATCTCACCCTGAATGCTGAAAGTCGGGACAATATCGGGCACCATTTTGCTGTCAAAGCCATAATAATCCAACAGGAAATCTGCCGGTTTCTTTGTCTTAAAGTCCCAAAGCATGCCCTCGCTAAGTCCGCTTATCGTAGTATTTGCTACACCGGTCAAGCGCATGGCGATATAGTCTCCGGGCAACATGAACTTGTCTATACGCTCGAACGTCTGCGGCTCGTTCTCCTTTACCCACGCCAGTTTGGCAGCCGTAAAGTTGCCGGGCGAATTCAACAGATGCGAAAGGCACTGCTCAGAACCAATCTCGTTGAAAGCCTTGTCGCCATAGGGAACAGCCCGCGAGTCACACCATATTATAGAAGGTCTTAAAACCTGTTGTTCTTTGTCTACACAAACAAGACCATGCATCTGATATGAAATACCCACTGCCTTTATGTCAGAACCTTTGACATTTGCATCCGACATGATCTTCTTAATACTCAACTTGGCGTTATCCCACCACATTTGAGGCTCTTGTTCTGCCCATCCTATCTTCTTAGCCATTATCGGAGCTTCTTTCTCCGGATAGAAAGCGGAAGCTGCACACAGACCATTATCAATATCGACAAGCGATGCCTTTACAGACGAACTGCCGATATCAAGTCCTAATAAATATTGTTTTGACATAATCGTAATATTACTTTATTATACATAGTACGTACAACAAACAACATTCCCCTCCTTTTTTTACCGCTATTTTAATATATAATCATCAAACTCCGGAATATTTCCAGCTTTTCCCGCCAAGACCAACAGGCACATCAATGGCATTGACGGCACTGTCGCCATATTGATATCCCTTATATCTGTCGCGAGAAATATCCACTAAATGGGGTTTCCTATGACACTTGTGACGCTTATGACACTTTTCTATATAAAGAGCTGTGGAATATAAAATATGTATCCTTTAAAGGAAGGGTATTTATTAATATATAGAATGTTATAAGAAATGGCGTCATAATTGTCACAAGTGTCACAAATGCCATTCCTGATTATACCCTCCATTCCTTGCAATCTCATAAAGTGCGCCACTTCACACCGTAAACCTACGCACATTGCAGCGTGATATTACGCACTTTGCAGCGTGATGTTACGCACATTACAAGCTAAAGTGGCATACTTTACGTGAATAACGTGGATGGATAAATCCACCAAAACCACGCGAATTATAAATTACAAATTGTCAATTATAATTTGATTTTCGTGTTATTTTGCCAAATTAAAAACGTCGTCTGAAAGTCTTGTTCTACGTATTAAAATCTGTTAATAGTAATAGTAAATGACGAACGGTCCTGCATTTTGTTATAAACGAACGTGCTTTTTATAAGAATAGCACGTGCAAAAGAGGGGAAAGTACGTGCTTTTGCAGTCTGAAATGCCGCCTTTTGCAGTCTAAAAGGGCTGCTTTTGAAACGTAATCAGGCAACTTTCGTATCCCAAACAATGCACATATACTTGTTTTTAGTCGTAACATATTGATATCAAACACATTCTGCCTGCACGCGAATTTAGGCGTTATTTGGCTCCAACAAGCTTCTTGTTTCAGAATATCGCAGTATTTCGGGGTTATGAAAAATCAAAAAGAAAGGAAAAAGACTGATATAACTAATTATTGATAATTGATAATTTAGAATTGGGGCGTAAGGGAAAGAGGGTGCTAAAAATAATAAGATAAATTGAAAACACACATCAACGTGAAGTTGATTTATTCATATTCCTTCTTAAATAATCAAACCCACATTATCTTATAACAATATCAAAACAAAGACAATGAAGTGTCCTCTACCTTTCGGGGTGCTTCCTCTTCTTTCTCATCCTCGAACAGAAACATAAGCTGTCCCCTATCCCCGGATGTCACATTAAGACGATAAAAACCACGGACACCGGTCTTTTCGATTATCGAACTGCGAGTCTTGCTGTTTTTATACAGATACTGCTTGACATAGCGATAGACATCTTCAAAACATAACGTTCCGAAGAATGAGTTATGTGTATTGAAGACATGACGGGCTATCTTGTGAACACAAAGTCCCTCGGTGCCTGCCTCTTTCAGAATATTCAGTATATCGCGCTCGTAGTCCATTTTTGAAAAAAGGTCGGTAACAATAATTTACCGACCTTTCTTTAAATATTATCTTTACTGTTAAGCAAGAACAATCTTATCTTCCTGTTCTTTAACCTTACCTTCTTTAAACAACCAACCTATACCAAGAAGAACTTCTTCTGTTGATATATTGGCAACTTTTGCTATCTCTGCAACACTAAGTGATTTCCCTGCTGCAGCAAGTGCCTGATAAACGTCTCCTGCTCTAAAACCAACGTTTTCCGCATTAATAACAACCGCTGTCTTCTTTGCAATTGTCTTTTTTGTAGCACATGCTCTTTTTACCGTTGTCTTCTTCTCTGTTGCAGCCTTTGTTGCTGCTACTTTCTTTTCTGCCATAATAATTAATTTAGACCTCTATTTATTTCAATCTTTCGATTAATTGTGCTGCAAATATAATGCTTTGGCACGAAATGGTAGTATTTTCCTACAAATAAATTACGTTTATACAGTATTTTAACACATTTGCCAACAAATCTATTGACCTAAATCAACTTTAATTTGCAATTCGTCAAGTTGCTTTACATCAACGGCAGAAGGAGCATCAAGCATTACATCACGACCGCTGTTATTCTTTGGGAATGCAATACAATCACGTATACTGTCAAGCCCAGCCATTATCGATACGAAACGATCCAGACCAAAAGCCAATCCGGCGTGCGGAGGTGCTCCATACTTAAACGCATTTATAAGGAAACCAAACTGAGCCATTGCCCTCTCAGGAGTAAAGCCGAGAATATTGAACATCTTCTCCTGTAAATTACAGTCATGAATACGCAGACTTCCTCCTCCTACTTCAATGCCATTGCATACAAAATCGTATGCCATTGCACGCACTCTTTCAGGATGCTCGTCCAACAAAGGTATGTCATCCGGATTAGGCATTGTAAACGGATGATGAGTTGCCATCAGTCTCTGCTCTTCATCACTCCATTCAAACAACGGGAAATCGACAATCCACAAGCATTCGAATTTGTCTTTGTCACGCAGACCAAGACGATCACCCATTTCCAGACGTAAACTGCACAACTGAACCCGTGTCTTATTTGCATTATCACCGCTAAGTATAAGAACAAGGTCACCTTCTTTTGCCCCCATTACTTCTTTCAGACTGTTCCATACTTCGGGAGCGTAAAATTTATCTATACTGCTTTTAATGCTTCCGTCCTCATTATACTTAACATACACAAGTCCTTTGGCGCCAACCTGAGGTCTTTTAACAAAATCCGTCAACTGATCAAGCTGTTTACGCGTATAGTTCGCACAACCGGGTACGCAAATGCCACCGATATATGCTGCATCATTGAATACCGAGAACGAGCCCGTGCCTTTCAGAGTATCCATAAGTTCCACGAATTCCATACCGAAACGTATATCCGGTTTATCACTTCCATACAGGCGCATTGCGTCATGCCACGTCATCTGCTGTAACTTTTCAGGAAGATCCACTCCACGCACTTCTTTAAACAAGTGGCGTGCCATGTCTTCAAAAAGGTTTATCACATCATCCTGATCAACGAAAGACATTTCACAGTCTATCTGTGTAAATTCCGGCTGACGGTCTGCACGCAGATCTTCATCACGAAAACATTTTGCAATCTGGAAGTATCTGTCAAATCCACTTACCATAAGCAACTGCTTCAGTGTCTGCGGACTTTGCGGCAATGCGTAGAATTGTCCCGGATTCATACGGGAAGGAACTATAAAATCACGTGCTCCCTCCGGAGTACTACCTATCAATATAGGTGTTTCCACTTCTATAAAGTCCTTTGAATCGAGAAAATTGCGTATAAGTATAGTCATGCGATGACGCAACTCCAAATTAGCACGTACAGCTGGACGGCGTAAATCAAGATAACGGTATTTCATACGTATGTCGTCTCCACCGTCCGTATTGTCCTCTATTGTAAACGGAGGTGTAAGACTTTCACTGAGAACCGACAATTCTGAAACGATTATCTCAATGTCACCGGTAGGAATATTTTTGTTCTTGCTCTGCCTTTCACTTACAGTACCGATTGCCTGAATACAATATTCACGACCAAGTTTATTCGCCTTGGCAAATATATCGGCATCGAGTTCTTCATTGAAAGCCAACTGAGTTATACCGTAACGATCGCGCAAATCAACGAAAGTCATACCTCCCATTTTACGGCTACGCTGCACCCATCCGGCAAGTTTTACGTTCTTGCCTACATCAGAGATACGCAGTTCTCCACATGTGTTCGTTCTATACATAAGTGTTCTATATATTTTGATATGCAAAATTATAAAAAAATGTAGAACAAACAAAAGATTATTAATGCTAACTATTAAATAAGAACAAGAAAGTTTTAATGACAAGCATCAGTCATGCGCATAGGCAGCAAGTACTCCTTCCTCTTCAAAAAGTTCTATTGTTCCGCCTATCCATTCAGTAAAAGGCAACTCTTCCGAGAAATGGTAATATGACCTGACCGTGCCATTTTCTATTTCAACAACACCATTGACAATGATATTTCCACGTATTACCAGTCTGTTTGCAGCAAATCTACCTGTACCTTTCAACAACATAACAATCGTCAAACCGATTAACTTCGAATATTAAATAAATAGAACTACATAAATATATGTTGAAATCAAAAATACAGAATTACGGTCTGCGGATAGTTCTCATGCCGGGATTGGATATTCTTACGGGATGGGGAGTTACACCATTCACTCCTCCTGCCATACTGCCTCTGCCTGTTCCTGTATTTTCATTAAGAGTATCACCACTGTTTATGTTCTGCTGCCCGTTTGAATGTATGTTTGAGTCAGAAGTATTGTGAAGTCTTACCAACCGTATATTATCCACAAACATCATCTTCATAGTGGAAAAAGAAGTATTTTGATTTTTTGTCAGAAAGATAAAACCATATACATCCTTTATTCCTATATTTCCATCATCAACGACATTCAGTGTATAATGAGAATCAGAAGACATGTGTATCGTGCGCGACACAACACTGTCATTAGACAAACGTACCGCCAACAGAGCCACACCGTCTTTGGTTCCGTCCTGATAAATGAAATGCGTATCGAAACTCAGAACCATTCTGTCTCCCTTATGGAATGCGGTATCTGCCTTTATTGCATAGGACAATACATTATAAGGCATCCCGGTATGCAAGACACAAGAACGTTCTTCATTCCACACATCGGCTGTGTCTGAATGCGAAACAGACGAGCCAAACTGCTGTAAATCCCCGGCAGAAGCTCCCATACCTATAGCAGCATTGCCAAGACGTTTTTCTATATTTTCATAAATCGAATGTAATCTGTCTGCATGGCGTGCATAATAGACTAAAGACGAATCAAACTCTGATTGGGTCACACCATGTTTTTTCAATACCGCAAGTTTGTACAGCCTATTGTTATACGCCTGTTCCTGAACTTCTCCGTATTCACAATTAGCCATGCCGTCTGCCATATAGTAGTCGTAAAGGATATTTTCCATATCTCCCGGCTGTATGTATCCGGAAGGTACACGCGGCTTACACGACAGCAAGACAACCGCCATTGCGAGACACAACACTATAAAGCAGTCTTTCTTCATTGTCTCTTAAATGTAATTTGTGACAGTTCGTTACGGCAAAATAATATCAACGACACAACACCAACACTGATACAGGCATCGGCAAAATTGAACACAGGACTGAAGAATATAAATTCATCTCCTCCAAAAACCGGAACCCATTCGGGCCACGTAGTGACTATGAGCGGAAAATAAAACATATCCACCACCTTGCCCATAAGGAAAGAGGAATATCCCTGTCCGAAAGGCACCATATACGATACATAATAAGGCGACGAAGCATTGAATATAAGCCCATAGAACATACAGTCAATAAGATTTCCCAAAGCTCCGGCAAAGACAACAGACAAAAGACAGATATACAAAAGACGTGCCTTCCGCCTTATCTGCACGCATATATAATATCCGAGCGCACTTATAGCCAGAACACGGAACAGACTGAGCACCAGCTTGTTTATAAAAGTCATGCCGTATGCCATTCCGTTGTTCTCTATAAAGTTTATATAGAACCAGTCTGTTATTCTTATCGACTCATACAGACACATGCCCGTTTTGACCTCAATCTTTATGATCTGGTCTATAATCAGGACAAGAACAATTAGTATGCACGCGGACAATCCGCGTGCATACGATATAATATATCTGTTCATTTATCCCTTCCTCGCATTCTTTGATGCTACGCTCAAAGTTGCATGAGGAACCACACGCAGACGTTCTTTCGGAATAAGTTCTCCTGTCACACGATCTATTCCGTATGTCTTTTTCTCTATACGTATCAAGGCAGCTTCAAGTCCCTGTATGAATTTCTGCTGACGTGCGGCAAACTGTGTCAGTTCCTCTTTTGTCTGAGTTGCGCTCCCTTCTTCCAGAATTTTATATGTAGGCGATGTATCCTCCACATCATTTCCATCTGCATTCATCAGTGTGCGCATCATCTGATTGTAGTCACGGCGTGCCAAAGCGAGCTTTTCATTGATAATTGCCTTGAACTCTTCAAGCTCTTCATCTGTATAACGTTTTTTCTCTGCCATAATCATCAGTTGTTAAGTTATATAAGTTTATAAAGTTCCGAAAAATTATCTTCACTTTATTTTTTCTCCACTTTAATATTCAAGTTGAACGTATCGAACTGGAATTCCGGTCCGTCATTGTCTGCCAAAACAATGTCATCAGCCAAGACCTGTCCCTTTATATATTCCGAATATGCTTCCACGGCCTCTTCAACCTGATCTACAGAAGTTATAATCACATTTATACGGTCTGTTATTTCCAGTCCCGTATCTTTCCTTATGTTCTGTATACGGTTTATCAGTTCACGTGCCATACCTTCCTTTCGTAGTTCGTCACTGATCTCAACTTCAAGAGCAACTGTCAGATTGCCTTCGTTGGCAACAAGCCAGCCCGGAATGTCTTCGCTGATAATCTCTACATCTGCGATATCCACCACAACACTCTGTCCTTCCACGTTCAACTCTATAGAAGAGTTCTGCTCAAAAGATGCAATATCCTCCTGAGTGAGGTTTTCCATTCCGGCTGCAATGCTTTTCATCAGCTTTCCGAACTTCTTACCCAAAGTACGGAAGTTACACTTCACTTTCTTGACAAGCACTCCCGAACCTTCTACAAAATTAAGTTCCTTGACATTAACCTCATTCATTATCAACTCCTTGACAGCACATATATATTCTTTTTGTCTGTCATCTACAGCAGGTATCATAATGCTCTGCAGAGGCTGTCTCACCTTGATGTTTACTTTACGGCGCAAAGCAAGTGTCATGGACGTAATCTTCTGAGCCATTCTCATACGCTCTTCCAGCTCACTGTCTATAAGACTTTCATCTGCAACAGGATATTTTGCCAAGTGTACGGAACAGACATTGTCACGTCCGGTAACCTTTATCAGATCCATATAAAGCCGGTCTGCATAGAACGGAGCAAACGGAGCCAACAGTTTTGCCACGGTTTCAAGACATGTATATAATGTCTGATATGCAGAAAGTTTTTCCTTGTCCATATCCTTGCCCCAGAAACGTTTGCGGTTAAGACGCACAAACCAGTTGCTGAGGTCATCATTCACAAATGTATCGATAAGACGTCCTGCACGTGTCGGATCATAACTGTCCATTTCCTTTTCAACACCTTTTATAAGCGTATTCAGAACAGACAATATCCAACGGTCTATCTCAGGACGCTCATCCACTGGTATTTCCTGTTGCGAATAGTCAAATGCATCAACATTTGCATATAGCGCAAAGAAACTATAGGTATTATACAATGTGCCGAAGAACTTACGGCGAACCTCGTCAACACCATTCGGATCGAACTTAAGGTTGTCCCATGGCTCCGAGTTGGTCATCATATAAAAACGCACGGGGTCTGCACCGAATTTGTCAATCATGGTGAAAGGATTTATAACATTACCCACATGCTTTGACATTTTGTTACCTTTAGAGTCAAGGACAAGTCCTGTCGAGATTACATTCTTAAATGCAACAGAATCAAACACCATTGTCGCTATGGCATGAAGCGTAAAGAACCAGCCTCGTGTCTGATCCACTCCCTCATTGATAAAATCAGCGGGGAATGCCTTTCTCTCGTCTATAAGTTCGCGGTTCTCAAAAGGATAATGTACCTGGGCGTATGGCATGGAACCGGAATCAAACCATACATCGATAAGATCAGACTCACGTTTCATAGCCTTACCGCTATCACTTACAAGCACGATGTTGTCTACATACGGGCGATGAATATCTATCTTATCATAATTCTCACGGCTGTAGTCACCGGGAACAAAGCCCTTGTCCTTCATAGGATTGCTCTGCATGATACCGGCAGCAACAGATTTTTCTATTTCATCATAAAGCTGCTGCATCGAACCTATACATATTTCCTCTCCGTCTTCATTACGCCATATCGGAAGCGGTGTGCCCCAATATCGGCTGCGCGACAGATTCCAGTCGTTAAGGTTGTCAAGCCAGTTTCCGAAACGTCCTGTTCCGGTACTTTCCGGTTGCCAGTTTATAGTTTTATTAAGTTCGCTCATGCGCTCTTTCTTGGCAGAAGAACGTATGAACCAAGAGTCAAGAGGATAATACAACACAGGTTTGTCCGTGCGCCAGCAATGAGGATAGTTGTGTACATGTTTCTCTATCTTCAGCGCAGTGCCTTCCTGTTTCATCTCCATACACAGTACGATGTTGAGGTCTTCGGCTTTCATCGCCGCTTTCTCGTCATACTTGCCATCGGAATTGAATGCCGGAGAATAAGCGTTCTTTACATAGTCGCCGGCATGTTTTGCGTATGCTTCTGCATTCAGGCAACGTGCAGCGAACTCACTGTCAAGTTCGTCCATAACATAGTACTTACCTTCCAAGTCTACCATCGGACGTGTATCGCCTTTCTTGTTGATAAGGAACAACGAAGGTATTTCCGCATCCTTGGCAACCTTGGCATCGTCCGCACCAAATGTAGGAGCTATATGTACGATACCGGTACCGTCTTCCGTCGTCACATAGTCGCCGGGGATTACGCGGAACGCCTTGCTGCCCATTTCCACAAACTTGTCCTTACCGTTTTCGCCAACGAAAACTTTCTCAGGATATTCCTCTGCATATGCTTTAACAAAGTCCGGGGCATTCTCGTCGACCTTTGCAGAAGGCTTTACCCAAGGCATAAGCTGTTCGTATTCCATACCGACAAGTTCCTTGCCTGTATATTCACCTACGATACGATATGGGATTATCTTGTCGCCGTGCTTATATGCCTCCATATCAGCATCTTTGCCTTCTGCCTTGAAATAAGCGTTTACAAGAACCTCAGCCATTATAACGGTTATCTTTTCATCGTTATAAGAGTTGTATGTCTGCAATGCCACATATTTTATATTAGGACCTACGCAAAGTGCCGTATTTGAAGGAAGTGTCCATGGCGTTGTTGTCCATGCTGCAAAATAAGCGGTTCCCCACTCTTTCCATTCTGCCTTTGAATTGACAACCTTGAACAGAGCCGTAGCGGTTGTATCTTTAACGTCACGGTAGCAACCGGGCTGGTTCAGCTCATGGCTCGACAATCCTGTACCGGCAGCTGGGCTGTATGGCTGTATAGTATAGCCCTTGTACAACAGTCCTTTATCATAAAGTTGCTTAAGGAGCCACCAAAGCGTCTCTATATATTTGTTGTCATAAGTGATATAAGGATTGTCCAGATCGACAAAATATCCCATTTCTTCCGTAAGCTTGCGCCACTCCTCAGTATACATCATCACGTTCTGACGGCACTTACGGTTATAATCTTCCACCGATATATATTTATCACTGGCATGATTGTCGATGTCAGCCTTTGTTATGCCCAGTTCCTTTTCTACACCAAGTTCAACAGGAAGTCCGTGAGTATCCCATCCTGCCTTGCGGCGGACCATATATCCCTTCATCGTCTTATAACGGTTGAACGTGTCTTTTATCGCACGTGCCAAAACGTGATGTATACCGGGATGACCGTTCGCTGATGGAGGTCCCTCGAAGAATACAAACTCCGGACATCCCTCACGCTCGGATATTGTCTTGTGAAAAACGTCATTCTCATTCCACGATGCTAGAACCTCTTTGTTGGTCTCAACAAGATTAAGACCGTTGTGTTCGGCAAATTTGCTGGTCATATATCTATATATTTATTTTTTATACAATTATGTTTGAGGCGCAAAGTTAAAAAAAAAATCTTCATAACCAATGATTTGTCATAAGTTTAAAATTATTTTAACGCGAGTGCATAATGAAGTCATCTAAACTTTTATGAGATTCAATATTTGCCTTTATTTTTTTGAGGGTGTTTTTGCACTTGAAAAGGGAGTATAGCAGGCTACTCGACCGATGAAAGGGTAAAAACAGACCAAAAAGAAAGGTAAAGATTGGATTTAGAAGATATAAAAGTTTAAGATTTTTATTCGTCATAAAAGTTGAGATGACTTCAATATGCTCTAATATGTTTTACCGACAATAACCCTATGGTTTACGAAGCATAAAGCATAGCTTTACGGTGCCTAATGCATAGGGTTATGATGTCTAAAGCATAGGGTTACGAAAGATAAATAAAAAGGCGGTTATTGTATCATCTACAATAACCGCCCTACAATACAGAACTTATTGGTTCATACTGCTTCCGGCTATTATTTCAACCACAAAAGAACCGGAACAGCCAACCTTAATCCTTAACAATCTCTTTATCTTAAAAACCTACCTTATATATCTATATCTTTTCATCCCATTTTCTGAATGCAAAAATACAGTGTTTACAAAAAATATTATCAATTACAGGTATAAAAAAATAATATTATTCACGTTCTTTTGACATATATCATCTCACCCGTAATCTGTCACCCACCTTAAGGTTATAATCGGGAGACAGCCCGTTCATTTTATACAGACTCTTTAGTCTTATACCATATTTCTGAGATATGGAATACATGCTTTCCCCATGCTTAACCGTATGCGGGCGTCTCTTATATACTTTATCCGCCTTCTTCTGTTTTTTCTTTAAATATATTATCTCGCCAACGCGCAATATTCCGTCCTTGTCACGCTCATTATATCTTGCAAGCTTTCTATATGAAATCCCCACTTCCTTGGCTATTCCACGGAACGTATCTCCCTGTCTTACCGTCAGATAGTAGTTCTTGTTATATTTATGTATCGGATGCAACGTGCCGCCTTTCTTTGCCGGAACATCCTTAGACAGATGGTCTGCCATGAACCTGTCGTATGTCTTCGCCGTGTCATACCGATACAGCTTGTACAGTTCTATGATGCCTATCAGCTTCTGCGCATATGCCGGATTTGTAGCATATCCACAAGCCTTGAGACCTTTTGCCCACCCTTTATAGTCGGTTATTTTCAACGAGAACAGACTCTGATAGCGTTTTTGCTGCGAAAGGAAGCGGCTATGGTCCTCATAACTGTCACGTACATTGTCGTATGCTCTGAAACACTCTTGCCGCTCATCATCGTCGTGGTATGTTTTCGCCCCGGTCCACCCGTGACATTTTATGCCGAAATGATTATTACCTTTCCTTGCAAGGTCGCTGTTTCCCGCTCCGCTTTCAAGAAGTCCCTGTGCCAGAGTTATGCTTGCCGGTATCCTGTATCTCAGCATCTCCTCTATGGCAAGGTCGCGATACCGGTCGATATATGCCTGATAACGTGAGTTCCACTTCATCTGTGCCAAACCCGAATAAGAAAACAACAGACTTATCAGGATAAATATGTATTTCTTCATTTTGTGCTTTCTATTACATTATGCTTATCAATGCAAAAATACTATAAATCATCGGTTTGTCAAAATTACATATCAATATATTTGATAATTATACCGCCAAGCTTTATCTTTGCATGAAAACAAAGGATTATCCGAAAGACTATAACGCCTGTACAGGCATATCAGATAATATTAACATCATCATAAACAGCTTAATATGTAATCATGGAAATCGGAATAAAATTCAAATCGGAACTGAAAGTCACCGAAGCCGACACGGCTGTATCTGTAGGAAGCGGTACGCTTAGAGTGCTTGCCACACCTGTTGTAATAACACTCATTGAAAAGACGGCATGGAAAAGCATTGACAGATATATGGACAACGGCTGTTGTACTGTCGGAACAGCACTGGACATCGAACACCTTGCACCCACACCGGTAGGCATGACCGTAACTTGCGAAACTACACTGACTGCTGTCGACGGCAGAAGGCTTGTATTCCAAGCAGAGGTTAACGATGCCGACGGACTTACAATTGCCAAAGGCACACACACGAGATTTATCGTAGACGGTAACAGATTTCAGGAAAAGGCAGACAAGTTATTGAACGACAAATAACATGAAAACTTAAATTAACATTGCAAATATACATAAATAAAAAAAATAAGGTAACTTTGCCGAAAGTTAATAACCAAGTTAAAAACATTGGAATATGAAAAAGATCATTGCAATATCATTTATGTTTATATTTGCCGTGACAACAATCATGGCACAGTCTGCTGCTGAAATAAAGTTCGACAAGCTGACACACAACTTCGGAACATTTTCCGAAAACACACCGGTACAGAAATGCACATTTACTTTTACAAACACCGGCAACGCGCCTTTGGTCATCAATCAGGCTGTGGCAAGTTGCGGATGCACCGTGCCCGAATATACCAAGTCACCTGTGGCACCCGGGCAGAGTGGCAAGATAACTATTACATACAACGGTAAAGGCAAGTTCCCCGGACATTTCAAGAAAAGTATAACCATACGTACCAATGCTGCCACCTCAATGGTACGTCTATACGTTGAGGGGGATATGCTGGAAGCTAAATAATACTGAAAACAACGAACCGGCAAAGTTTGCGGGTTTTATAAAGACATAATGAGATGGCGATGATGCTTTTTGAACTGCATTATCGCCATTTTTTTATTTTGCATAGATTTACTTCAACCTATGTTTTAAACCGCGAAAGCACTGCATCTCGTCACAATATCAAAACAATATCCCCACTGTGCTCCCACACAGTGAAGATTCCAAATCGAAGTGCAAAATTTTGATTTAGGAATTACCTCTTTCAGAGTATTGTCCGTCCTCTCTTGGGGGCGCGCCCCCAAGAGAGGACGGAGCCAAAGTTTTTAACTGACAAAACA
>NZ_JABKKJ010000019.1 GCF_013166515.1 Xylanibacter caecicola
TTTGTTTTGTCAGTTAAAAACTTTGGCTCCGTCCTCTCTTGGGGGCGCGCCCCCAAGAGAGGACGGACAATACTCTGAAAGAGGTAATTCCTAAATCAAAATTTTGCACTTCGATTTGGAATCTTCATACATTATATATATGGGGTTCTTAAAAGGAGATAGGGGAAGATAAGAGGAGATAAAGGAAGATAAGAGACGAATGTTTCAGGCATGTGAGTGTGTGCCAAAAATAAGTTGTCGTCACAAAAATGGTTCCCGGACGGGAGTATGCCGTCCGGGAACCATTTTGTCTTAAGATGTGTTTGTTACTTCTTATTTTGCCTTATAAGTGATTGTCAGTTTCTCGAATCCTTCCTCGTCTTCGTCTCCAAGATATGCTTTCAGGTTGTTTCCGACCAGTTCGAATTCAAGCAGATTGCCTTCGTCTGCGAATGCAGAAGGAACCGCTCCCTTGTTCTTGCCGGTTGCCATCCATGCTGCCGGTAGGAAAAACCTTCCAAGATACTTCATGCCGGAGTATACTTTGCATTGCATGGCAAGTGTTCCGAATGGCGATATTATCATCTCGTCGCAAGAACTCTTGTACCATATCTCATTTTCATACCCCATGTCGTCGTCATCTGCACCCATGCTTTGAAGAAATTTCTCAAACTCTTCAAACGTGCCGAATGTCTTGCTTATGGATTGTCCGCCTTTCTCGCCTGCCGTAAAATGATACTGTTCCGCCGTCCATGTTCTGCACAGACTGTTTATGTCACCGCTTATTTTCGGTGTCTTGCGATATTTGTACGTCTTTGTGCCGTTCTTGTCTTGGACTGTCATGCTGCTTTCCGTAAACGTCACTGTGCCGAAACCGTCAAGCGCATATACGTATTCTCCGGTTTTCTTGTACGTACCGGTCTTCAGTCCGTAGTTGTAACCGCTGCTGCCGTTGCTATTCTCACGCATCACCGGAGCATGCTTTTTGGTCAGGGACACTCCGCCATTGTTGTCTTTGTACTCGATGATATATTCCTCTCCTGCCGTAAGTTCAATGTACTTGTATGGAGAGTTGTCATCTGTTATTTCGTATTTTGCAGCGTTCTCCATGTTCGCTGGCGGAGTTACGGGAGTCTCATCCCCGTTTCCGTCGTCATCACTGCTGCATGCTGTAAGGCTTATCGCTGCTGTCATAAGAAACAGCATGCTTGTAAGAAAACCAATTTTTTTCATGTATGTTTTATTGTTATTAATATGATATTGTTGTCTTTGAAATAGGTGAGGAGCCTGTTGTATCGACACACAAGGCTCCTCATCGTTAAAAGAAAGGGACTAATATTAGAAGTTATAACCCACGTTGAACATGAAGTTGGAGTTCTTCATGTCCACGCCGTCCATATCGGATATGTTCGTAAGACCGAACTGATATGCGCAGCCGATGTAGAACTTGCTTACCGTAACGCCGGCGCCAATCTGCAGACCTGCATCGAACTTCTTTGCCACGTTGTCGTCAAAGAAATCCACGTCTAACTTCTCGTCCTCATCTTCCGTTTTCAACTTGCCGCTTATTCCGTATGCAAGATAAGGTCCGAAGTTTACCTGCAGCTGTGTGGCTTCGCTGAAGTTGTAACGATAAGAAGCGAGCACCGGAATTTCAAGATACAGCGGATTGGCTTTCATTTCGTAGCCGTCGCCCTTGAAACCTTTCTGTGTCGCATACAGTCCGGTCTGGACATAGAGGCTCTGCAACAGCGGTATGTCTACGTTTACTCCTACATTGAAGCCGAAGCGGCTCTTTACTGCATCGTCCATGTCGCCTGTTATAGTAGACAGGTTTCCACCAATGCGTACACCGAAAGTTATGGGCTTGTCTGCCTTTTCGGTCGAGAAGAACGAGGATGAACTTGCTGAATTCTGCGCAGATGCCGTGAGTGAAAGTACGGCACATGCTGCGATGATAAATAATTTTTTCATTGTTCTCTTGTTTTAAGTTATTAATAAAGTTGATTATAATGCGAAATCCATACGCCATATATTGTATAGTCTGTCAGTTGAGCAACGTTGTGGCAGGAAGAAAAAGCTTCGTCCGTGCAGTGAACGGATTGACGACAGACCGTTTTCGGGATGATGTGTGAGTTGTGCCATAATGATAATGAACAGTCTTCTCTTGTGTTAATTTATTCTTTCTATTGTTTATTTTCGTTGCAAAGATATAAAAATAGACGCAATTACCCCCCCCGTTATGTTAAAACAGGTTAAATGATGGTAATGAAAATAATGCCTTATGCCTTGCATAAAAGTTTGATGTGGAATGGCTGTATATTACTGAAGTGTTGAGTCCGGTGGTTGTATGGTAATAAAAAACACGCTGCCACTCTCGGCGAGCAGCAGCGTATCAAACTATGTTTAACTAAAAAATCTTTCAGAATTTGAAGGGAGTCTCACGACTACCTTTGCCATCCTTTCAAACAATCATGAAAACTTTACCTTAAAATAAACTACTATTAACCTAAACAATCTATTAACCTTTATGTGATGCAAAGGTACGATAATATTTTGTATCGCCAAGCGCTTATAAGTGTATTCTTGCCAATCAAAGTCTGTTTCTTGACATCTGTCAATGTCACAGTTGCCGATATATGTGTTTTCACTTCGCATAACGGCTGCCGGCGGCTGTTTTTATGTCGTGCCATGTACGGTCTGTGAAGTGCGACGGACTGTCGTGTGGATAGTTCATAAAAGGGCTTTTCAGACGCCTGTTGTAACGTGTTCATTTTCAAGTGAATACCTTTTGCGTTCCAAAAGGGCATCTTTCAGCCTCTAAAAGGCGGCATATTGGAACGCAAAAGGTGCCCTTTTAGAACGCGAAAGACGGCATATAGGAAATCCAACGGACATAAAGAGAAAACCGATTGGAAATCTGATGACCGATTTGGGATTAAAAACATCTTTTTATTTTGTATTTTGTCTATTTTCAACTAACTTTGTCTCTTGAAGAATTTAACCGGAAAATCACTTATGCGAGTACTTATTATAAATACCAGCGGCAGGACGGGCGGTGCCGCCGTGGCGGCAAACCGCCTTATGGAAGCTCTCAACAACAACGGCGAGAAGGCGAAGATGTTGGTGTGCGACAAGGATACCGATCAGATTACCGTTGTAGGACTGCATAACGGTCTGCGCCGTCATCTGAACTTTCTGTGGGAACGGTGGTGTATATTCGTGCGCATGCATTTCTCTAAGAAAAACCTTTTCGAGGTGGACATTGCCAACGCGGGTATGGACATAACGAAGCTGCGCGAGTTTAAGGAAGCCGATGTCATACATCTCAGCTGGATAAATCAGGGCATGCTGTCGCTCAAGGGAATAAGAAAGATACTGGAGAGCGGCAAGCCGGTGGTGTGGACCATGCACGACTTCTGGCCCTCTACGGGCATCTGTCACTATCCGCGCACTTGCAAGGAGTATCGCAACGGGACGTGTCGCAACTGCCGTTACCTGCCGGGAGGCGGCTCGGAGCATGACATGTCGTACAGGGTGTGGAAGAAGAAGGCACGTATATGGCATAGTCACAATATCATTTTCGTGGCGTGCAGCAAGTGGCTTGCTGCCAATGCGCGGTCGGCATCGCTGCTTGCAGGCAAGCAGGTTACAGCTATTCCCAATCCTATCGACACACGTATCTTCCGTCCGTGTGACAAGACGGAGGCACGGATGAACCTTTCTCTGCCGCAAGACAAACGCTTGATACTCTTCGTGTCGCAGCGGATAACCGACAGGCGTAAGGGCATGGACTATTTTGTGGAGGCGTGCGGCAAGCTCGCTGCGGAACATCCGGAAATGTGCGACAGCACCGGAGTAGTGATTCTTGGCGGTCATGCGGAGGACTATGAAGATCGTTTGCCCTTTACTGCATATCCTTTAGGTTATGTAAGTGACGAGAAGAAGATTGTGGATGTGTATAATGCAGTTGACCTTTTCGTACTTCCGTCGCTTGAAGACAACCTGCCGAATACCATCATGGAGGCAATGGCGTGCGGTGTTCCGTGCGTGGGATTTAACGTCGGCGGCATTCCGGAGATGATAGACCATAGGAAAAACGGATATGTGGCTGAGTACAGGAATTCTTCCGACCTTGCCGCAGGTATGGCATGGACGCTCGAAAACGACGGTTATGCCGGTCTTTGCGAAAATGCCGTACGTAAGGTTGCGGCAAGCTATTCGCAGCAGAGTGTTGCCCTTAGATATATCGAAGTGTATAATCAGGCAATAGCCTACAGGCACTATAAGATATGATAAAGTTTACGATAATAACGGTTACATATAATGCGGCTGATGTTTTCAAGCGTACGGCGGACAGTGTGCTGGCTCAGAAGTATCCGTATGTGGAGCATCTGATAATCGACGGGGCGTCTACGGACCGTACTCTTGAGATGGCCGGTGTGTACAAGATGTGTTCTGATGCTACGGTTATAGGGCATACCGTGATAATAAAGTCGGAGCCCGACAAGGGGCTGTATGATGCCATGAACAAGGGACTGGACATGGCAACGGGGCACTATGTGTGTTTTCTCAATGCCGGGGACTTCTTTCCTGACAGTGATACCCTCGGTACTGTGGCCCGCAACATGCAACCTCGCAATCTGAACGGGGCTGACAAGCCGTTGCCTGCAGTGCTTTACGGTGATACGGATGTCACCGATAATGAAGGCAACTTCTTGTGTCACCGCCGTCTTTCACCGCCCGAAAAACTGACATGGCGTTCGTTCCGGAGCGGGATGCTCGTGTGTCATCAGGCTTTCTATGCCCGTACGGACATTGCCCGGAAATTTCATTATGACCTAAGATACCGCCATTCTGCCGATGTGGACTGGTGTATAAGAGTAATGAAAAAGGCTGATGATATGGGGTTGGAGATGAAGAATTTGCATGCCGTCGTTGCCTGTTATCAGCGCGAAGGACAGTCCACACGTTATCATCGTGCATCGCTCATGGAGCGTTTTGTCATCATGTGTCGTCATTACGGAATATGGCAGACGGTCGTAATGCATGCATGGTTTGTGATAAGACTTGTGCTTAAGCGTTGATATACAAGGATGTCTGAAAGCAGAATGATGATTTATGAATAATCGTCGGTTTTGCATTTAATAACAGTTTTTCTTTGACTTTATGTCGTAAAACATTTATTTTTGCACATGACAAATTATCTATAAACATATAAAAGTATTTTGAGATGAAAAAGACAATGATGAGTATAGCCCTCATGGCAGCACTATGCTTTTCTACCGGGGCATCTGCACAGAGTGTCAAAACTGCTAAAAAAACTTGTGGGAAAGAATGTGTTCAGAAGTGTGACGGTCAGATGAAGAAAGCGGCAGATTGTAAGGCTGCATGTGCAAAGGCTGACTGCAAGAAGATAGCTGACTGCAAGTCTGAATGTAAGAAAGTTAAGGCTTGCAAGTCTGAATGCAAGAAGGAAGCATGCAAGCAGGCTGAGACTTGTAAGGCAAAGGCAACGGATAAGGCTGCAAAATAATATAGCGCGGTATGTTATATGCCGTTTAACTTTGGTTATATAAACAAAAACACCGGGATGAATTGAGTTGTCATCCCGGTGTTTTTGTTGCCGTGCGGCATTAAAGCCGCCCTGTAATATCTTTTAAGTATATCTTAGTATCTGCCCCGGACGTATCTTCTTGTTCTTGCTTATGCGGTTGATTTTGCAGAGCTTGTCCACCGATATGCCGCGTTTGCGTGCGATAGAGGATATTGTCTCGCCACGTGATACCTTGTGATAGCGTACGTCTCCTCTGCTTCTTGCACTCGTCTTTGTTGTGTTGTTGACGTTGCCGTTCACGTCAGCGGAGTTATAGCTGTCGCTTGTTTTCCCATAGAGCCTGTTCGCTTTGTCCGATTCGTTCATGTAAGAGCTGCGTCGGAACATGTATGAATCCTCTGTTACATCCTGGTTTTTGAAGTCGAACATCAACGCAGGATTAAGTGCCACACCGCAAAGACGTGTCTCGAAGTGAAGGTGTGAACCCGTGCTGCGTCCTGTGTTGCCGCCTAATCCGATGGGATCTCCTGCCTTTACGTTCACGTTTTCGTTCACCAGATGCTTTGACATGTGACCGTATATGGTTTCAAGTCCGTTGTTGTGGCGTATCACCACATAGTTGCCGTATCCTCTTGCCTCGTATCTCACGATGCGCACCTTGCCGTCAAAGGCGGCACGGATTGTGTCTCCGATATACACTTTGATGTCAAGTCCCTTGTGCATGCGACCCCAACGGCGTCCGAAATTGGATGTGATGACCTTGCTTGTGGTAGGCATACAGAACTTGCGGAGGTTGATATTGAATGAATCAGGTAGCTGAGTGGCACGGTGTGCGTATTTGTTGCTCCACTCGGTGTACAACTGTGCCGCCGGAGAATGTGCCTGTTCTTTTTGTATTATGTTGCGTAGAACCAATGTGTCTACGGCTTTCATCTTTCTGTCCACCGGTGCCTGGCGTGCCAAAAGGTCTTGCGCCATTGCCGGAAGGGCTGATATTGTCAGGAAAGTTGTAATCGCAAATGTCTTAATTGTTCTTTTAAAATACATAATAATCATTATTGTTTATTTACAAAGCGGTGCGTGTCCGCATGGTAAGAACCGATAATAAATATGAAAGAAGTTATCGGTTAACTTAGTAGTTCGGTGCAAATATAATAAAAAACAGCTAAAGTTGTATATATATTAACAGTTTTTATTGTCAATTTAACACAATCATTAAGATGTCTAAACACTTTTGTTTCAGGATATTGCCGCCCAGTTTATGTTAGTTTTTCTTAATTCCGAAAGTCTTTTCCACAGTAGTGCATACTCCGGTTTGCGGCATGTCGGGTCGTCATCGACAATCTTTTGCGCCTCTTCGCGTGCCAGCTGTACAAGCTGTCCGTCGCGTGCTATGTCGGCAATCTTAAGGTCGAACGCCATGCCGCTTTGTTGCGTGCCTTCCAAATCGCCTGGTCCGCGCAGTTTGAGGTCGGCTTCCGCTATTCTGAAACCGTCGTTCGTGTCGCACATTATGTCTATTCTCCTGCGTGTATCCTTGCTTAGTTGCGGTTTGCTTACGAGTATACAGTATGACTGGTTGGCGCCTCGTCCCACACGTCCCCTCAACTGATGCAGTTGTGAAAGACCGAAACGTTCGGCGTTGAGGATTACCATTACAGAGGCATTTGGCACGTTTACCCCTACTTCGATCACTGTTGTTGCCACGAGGATTTGCGTCTCCCGGTTTACAAACTTCTGCATTTCAGCCTCTTTCTCTGCCGGTTTCATCTTGCCGTGAACCTTTCCTATCTTGAATTCGGGAAATACCTCGCACAATGTTTCGTATCCGTTTTCAAGATCCTGCAGGTCGCTTTTCTCGCTTTCCTGTATCAAAGGGAATACCATGTAGACCTGTCTTCCGTCGCGTATCTGCTGTCTTATGCCGTTGTAAAGACTCGTCATCTGATTGTTCAGCTTATGAATTGTCATCACGGGCTTGCGTCCCGGCGGCAGCTCGTCTATCACGCTGACATCTAGGTCACCGTATATCGTCATGGCAAGCGTGCGCGGTATCGGTGTCGCAGTCATCACAAGCACATGCGGCGGGTTGCTGCTTTTGTTCCACAACTTGGCACGTTGCGCCACGCCGAACCTGTGCTGCTCGTCCACGATGACAAGACCGAGGTTGGCAAACTGCACCGTTTCCTCTATAACGGCATGTGTTCCGACGAGTATCTGTACGCTTCCGTCCAGGAGACCGTCGAGCACAGCCTTTCTTTTCTTGCCTTTTACGATGCCTGTAAGCAGTTCGGTGCGTATGTCCATGTTGCCGAGAAATCCCCGTATAGTAGCCAGATGCTGTTCGGCAAGTATTTCTGTCGGAGCCATGATGCACGCCTGAAAACCGTTGTCGAGAGCAATAAGCATGGACATGAGGGCGACGAGTGTCTTGCCGCTGCCTACATCACCTTGCAACAGACGGTTCATCTGGCTTCCCGAGCACACGTCCCTGCGTATCTCCTTTATCACCCTTTTCTGTGCACCGGTGAGCGGAAAGGGAAGATGATCGTGATAAAAGCCGTTGAAAAACGTGCCTACTTTCTTGAAAATATATCCTCGGTATTTGCGCCGCTGGTCGCTTGCGTAGCGCAGAATGTTCAACTGTATGTAGAACAGTTCTTCGAACTTAAGACGGAGTTTTGCTTTGGACATGTCTTCGGAAGTCTTCGGATAGTGTATGTCACGCAGTGCCCTGTCCCGCGATACAAGCTTCAGCCGTCCCGTGATGAATGGCGGAAGTGTCTCGTCGAGCGGTACGGTAATTCTCTCAAGCATGCCTTTCATGATCTTCTCTACCGCCCTTGAGGTCATGCCTGCTTTCTTCATCTTCTCCGTTGTGCCGTAGTACGGCTGCATGCCCATTTGCGACAATTGCAGTTCCGATGCCTGTTCAATCTCGGGATGTGCCAGTTGGTAACGGTTGCCGAATATTGTCGGCTTGCCGAAGACGATGTATTTCTGTCCTACCTTGAATGTTTTTCTTATATATTGTACGCCTGTGAACCATACGAGGTCGGCAATTCCCGTGCCGTCGGAGAAGTGGGCTACGAGCCGTTTGCGTCGTGGTCCCATTTCAAATTCCTCGAAACTGAGTATCTGTCCGCTTATCTGGACGAACGGCATGTCGCTTCTTATCTCCTTGACGCTGTATATGCGGCTGCGGTCGACATACTTGTAAGGATAGTACTCCAGCAGATCTCTGAGCGTAGCTATGCCCAGTTCGCTGCTCAGCAGAACCTTTTTCCGCGGTCCGATGCCCGGCATATACTGTATGTCCTGGTCCAAGATGTCGATCATGTCGTATTGTTCCGGCGTTTTCTTGCTATTTGTTTATTATAGCCTCGGCTGTTTTCATGTCAAACGGAGTTGTAATCTTGATGTTCTCCCTGTTCCCTTCGGTCAGTGTTATGCTCACTCCTGCGTGCTCCATTACAGACGCGTCGTCGGTGAAGTCGTCCGTGTACGGCTGGCGGTATGCCTCTTTCAGCATGCCGATGTCAAATACCTGAGGCGTCTGCACAAGCACATATTCGTTTCTCGGCACGGTCACGGAATGACCGTCCGCATAGGTGTGGCGTATTGTGTCGACAACCGGAACAACCGGAACAACCGCCTTTGCGGTGCGTGCCATATCGTAACAGCGGCTTATTACCTCTGTTGCGGGAAACGGGCGCACGCCGTCGTGCACACCCACCGTCCCTGTTGTGCCGTCGGGTATCAGTGCCAATCCGTTCTTTACGGAGTGGAAGCGCGTCTCGCCCCCTTCCGCTATGCAGTGCACTATGTCGAAGTTGTGCTTCCGACACAATTCTTCCCAATATCCGTGCTGCGCCTTCGGCAATACCAATATGATGTTCAGTGCATCGCTGTATTCGCGAAACCGCCTTATCGTGTGCATCAGCACAGGCTCTCCGTCGAGCGGAAGAAACTGCTTGGGAATGTCTCCTCCCATGCGCAATCCCTTGCCCCCGGCTACGATTATAGCATATTCCATAACCCTTCGAGTGCCCTTTGCGTTATCTCTCCATAAGGTGCAGATACCTCATTCCGTTTGCTATTCCGTCTGCCGTGTCCGCATCTTTGAGAATGGACAGCAGCGTGTATGCGTATGGCAGAGCCGCAGCGGGACCTTCGCCTGTAACGATGTTGCCGTCTACGGTGTACAAATCGCCTGTATATTCGGCACCTTCGAGATACAGCTCGAAGCCCGGGTAGCACGTCGCACGCCTGCCTTTGAGCAATCCGAGACCGCCCAGTACCATTGGAGCAGCGCATATCGCCGCCACGAGTTTGCCTTTGCCGGCCTGGGCGAGAATGGCTTTTTTCACTCCATCGTGGTTGTTCAGGTTCTCGGCTCCCGGCATTCCTCCCGGCAGCATCAGCAGGTCGGCATCGTCAAAGCAAGCCTTGTCGAATGTCGTGTCCGCCTTTACTGTAACCCCGTGTGCACTCGTCACGTCTCTTGAGCCTGTTATACTTACCGTCGTAAACTCCACTCCGCCACGTCGCATGACGTCTAATGGTATCAGAGCCTCGATGTCCTCGAAGCCGTCCGCCATGAATTGATATACTTTTATCATATATAATAAGGTGTAATATGTATCTCTCAGTCTTTCAGACAAGCAAGATATGCCTGTATGGTATTACCCAGTCCCATGTACAACGCATCGCAGATGAGGGCGTGACCGATGCTCACCTCGTCGAGCCACGGTATGTTGCGGTGGAAATAAGTAAGGTTCTCAAGACTCAGGTCGTGCCCTGCGTTCAGTCCCAGTCCCAGTTCCTTCGCCACCTTTGCCGCCTCCACGAACGGCTTTATCGCCTCTTCCCTGTTTCGTGGATACCCCGCTGCGTATGGCTCTGTGTAGAGTTCTATGCGGTCGGTGCCACATTCTTTGGCTCCCTCCACCATTTTGCACGACGGGTCAACGAAGATACTGGTACGTATGCCCGCCTCTTTGAAACGTCCTATCACGTCGGTCAGGAACGCCCTGTTTGCCACCGTGTCCCATCCGTGGTTGCTTGTCAGCTGGTCGTCGGTGTCAGGCACGAGCGTCACCTGTGTCGGGCACACTTCCAACACCAGTTCTATATATTTGTCTATGGGGTTTCCCTCTATGTTCAGTTCTGTTTTCACAAGAGGCTTTATGCTGCGCACGTCCATGTATCGGATGTGCCTTTCGTCGGGGCGTGGGTGCACGGTGATGCCTTGTGCACCGAAAAGCTCACAATCGACCGCCACTTTCAGCACGTCGGGATTATTGCCGCCGCGTGCGTTACGGATAGTCGCCACCTTGTTGATGTTTACGCTGAGTTTTGTCATTTCCTTTAATTTTTCCGTCTGCCGGTTTCTTTTGCTGCCGTTCTTTCTGACCGCAGGCTGTCCGAAAACTCATGAGCTTATAACCGTCACAATCTAAATTATTCATTCATATCTGCCTGTTATTAAGCAAAAAACAGTATTTTTGCATATTACTCTGTCACAGGCAGCAATTCCGAGGCTGCCCTGCAATCGATTTTTTCCTGCATTGCCGGGCTGCCGTTTATCTTATTACAAAGATAGTTTAAACCGTGGACAATGCAAAATAAAATATGTTTTTTTATCAGTGTTGCCCCGCATGCGGTCATAAACGGGTACCTTGTGCATACAAAAACATAGAAGACAACATAACAGAACATGGCAGCGAAACAGTTGAGATTTGCCGTTTTCGGCAATATATACCAGGCAAGAAAATCGGCAGGCATACAAAGCATACTATCCTGTCTGCGGCATCACGGTGCCGATATATGTATGGAAAGGATGTTCCATGCGTTTCTTTCGGACAGCGGGAACAAGGGTCTTGATGATGTAAAGGTGTTTGATGGTAATGATTTCGATGCCGACTTTGTTCTTTCCATGGGCGGCGACGGCACGCTGTTGAAGTCGGCTGCCGGTGTAGGCGACAAGAACATACCCGTTGTCGGTGTCAATATGGGGCGTCTCGGTTTCCTTGCCAACGTCGGCGCAGGCGACATAAACAAGGCTCTCGACGACATTTGCGCGGGCAGATACGAGATCGACGAGCATGCCGTAATACAACTGTCGGCAGGCGGCACGCCGTTTGGCGGCTGCAGTTTTGCCATGAACGACATCTCCATACTTAAGCGCGACAACGCCTCGATGATAACCATACACACGTGGATCAACGACGAGTATATCGTTACATACCGTGCCGACGGGCTTATCGTTACAACCCCCACGGGTTCCACGGCATACTCTCTGTCCAACGGCGGACCTATAATAACGCCCGGCACGGGCATACTGTGCCTTACGCCGGTGGCTCCGCACAGTCTCAACATACGTCCCATAGTGATACCCGACAATGCTGTTATAAGGCTCGAAGTGGAGAGCCGCAGCCACAATTTCCTGATTGCGGCGGACGGACGGTCGGCTGACTGCCGCGAGGGTGTGCAGTTAGAGATACGCAAGGCGCCGTATACCATAAAGACGGTGAAGCTTGTAGGGCATACTTACGCCTCTACCTTGCGCGAGAAAATGATGTGGGGCGTTGACACGAGAAAGTGACGTTGAAGTGTGTAAAGAAACAAACCGCTTGTAAAATGAACATAAAAGAACTTTTCAGAAAGCACGAAAGCCGTTACACCACATCGCAGATAATGGGATGGTTGTGGCGCTCGTGGCGCGGCAACAGGCTGCAGGCGGTGCTTAACATAGTTCTGGGACTGCTCGGAGTCGTTGTCAGTCTGTCGTCGGTGTGGGCGGTTCAACACGCCATCGATGTGGCGTCGCATGCCGTCGAAGGCTCTCTATATATGTCGGTGGCGGTGATGGGCGCCCTTATACTGTGCGATTTCGCCATACATATATCAGGTGTATGGGTTAAAAACATATTGGGCATACGTGCGCAGAACCGCATGCAGCAGCGCATGCTCGACCGTATTCTGCGCTCGGAGTGGCACGGCAAGGAGAGCCACCACAGCGGTGATGTGCTCAACAGGCTCGAGTTTGATGTCAACAATGTGGTGAACTTCCTTACCGAGACCGTTCCCGGGGCAATCTCCGTGCTTGCCCTTTTCCTCGGAGCGTTCTTCTATCTCTTTTCCATGGACAGCCGTCTGGCACTTGTCATCGTTGCCATGATACCCGTGTTTGTGGTTATCAGCAAGATTTATGTCGGGCGCATGCGCCGGCTCACGCGCCTTGTACGCGACAGCGACAGCAAGGTTCAGAGCGTGTTGCAGGAGACAATACAGAACCGTATGCTGATAAAGACACTCGAACGCGACACCGCCATGGTGGAAAGGCTCGACCGCACACAGGGCGAGCTGCGCCGTAACGTGGTGCGCCGCACGGCATTTTCGGTCTTCTCCAACCTCGTTCTCAATTTCGGCTTTGCCCTCGGATACCTCGTCGCCTTCTTGTGGAGCGCCATGAGGATGTACAGTCACACACTCTCGTTCGGCGGAATGACGGCTTTCCTGCAGCTTGTGGGCAAGATACAGGGACCGGCGCGCAACCTGACAAAGCTCGTACCGGCGTTTGTGTCGGTATTTACGGCTGCCGAACGACTTATGGAACTGGAGGAAAACCCGCTCGAAGAACAGGGCGACTCGGTATATATGGCATCGTCCGGGGGCGTGGGTGTGAGGCTTGAAAACGTGTCGTACGGTTATGACAGTAATGAAGACAACGTCATAGACAGCCTTTCCTTCGACTTTGAACCCGGCAGTTGCACTGCCGTCCTGGGCGAGACCGGTGCGGGAAAGACAACACTTCTGCGCATGCTTCTTGCCCTTATACGTCCCGCCGAAGGCTCGGCTGTAATATATAACGGCAACGGCGAGAAGCCGCTTTCGCCCCTCACGCGGTGTAACTTCGTATATGTACCGCAGGGAAACACGCTTATGAGCGGTACCATACGCGACAATCTGCGTCTTGGAAAGCTCGATGCCGGCGACGAGGAGATGTTTGCCGCGCTTGATAAGGCATGTGCCGGATTTGTAAAGTTGCTGCCGAAGGGACTTGACACAGACTGTAGCGAGCACGGCGGAGGACTGAGCGAGGGGCAGGCGCAGCGCATAGCCATTGCCCGTGCGCTGCTTCGCGGCGGAAGCATAATGCTCTTCGACGAGGCTACAAGTGCCCTCGACCCCGATACAGAGCGCGCTTTGCTCCGTAACATCCTTGCCGCGCACGACAAGACGGTGATATTTATTACACACCGTCCCGCCGTTGTGGACTATTGCGACAAGGTGCTCCGGATAGATAAGAGGTAGGACTTACAATTTTCATACACCACCTTCTGACTTCCAAAAGGTGCCCTTTTGCACTGTAAAAGGGCACCTTTAAGCGTCTTAAATGCCACCTTTTGGAAGGCAAAAGATATCGGTTTGAATTTGAAAGTAAAAATTCCGAGAAAGCTACGGATCGTAAGTAAATGACGTTTTCATGAAGTCCGGGGATTTGATACATTATTCACATTAATATGATATGTATCGCCCGACTTCCCGAAAACAGTATAATTGTATCACATACAATGATTACATAACTTGAGATGTTACGTTCTATCAATAGCATGTAATCATTATTAATTTATCAAATTAAATTTAACCTTATGAAAAAACAAAAGCGATTAATTCTTGGTGGAGCCTTATTGGCATTGGCTCTTGCCGGTCATGCGCAGAAGATTGACTTCAATGCTTATGGCAGGAACGTGAATACGGTGACCGAACCGGGATTTACGCCGTGGGCGATAGAGAAGCTGCCGTCTGTCAGCATGACTCTTGACAACGGCGTAACCATAACGCTGAACAACGGAGACGTGGAAAACACCACACTGAAGTCAAACCAGTGGAAAGACGGAGTGGAGAAACTCGGCTCGAAGATTATCAACGACGCGGCGGTGCTTTACGGTCTTGACGAGGACGGCAATACCCCCACTCTTACGACAAGTGGAACGGTCAACGTCGTGATAGAAGGTCTGCCGGCAGGAGAACACTCGCTTCTTGCATATCATAACTGCGTTGACGGAGGCACTCCGGTCATTGCAAAACTCGATGTTGCGGTGAACGGCACGACCGTTCTTACGGGTGTGGCGCAGACACAGCGTGAGCTTTTACCCTCGGCAGGCGGTCAGTCGTATGTAAAATTTACGGCAGTGGAGGGACAGCCCGTCACCATCAGCTATACCAGCAAGGTTGAGGACGGTGTGGATATGGCGAACGTATATATCAATGCGCTTATCTTTGATCTGCCCAATCCCAAGACAACGGCGCTCGACCCTGTGCCGGCAAACAACGACATGCATGTGGACGGCGACAAGGGAAGCATAGAACTGTCGTGGACAATGGCATCGTCGGCTGTATCGAACAGGCTTTATATAGGTACGTCCGAAGACAACATGACGCTTGTGTCGGAGCTTTCGGGCAACAAGTACATGTTTGACAACGTTTATTCGATGAACACATATTACTGGCGTGTGGACGAGGTTGACGCTTCGGGCAATGTATATCAGGGCGACGTATGGACTTTCCGTCCACGTCAGTTGGCGTTCCCCGGTGCCGAGGGATACGGACGTTATGCCACGGGAGGTCGTGGAGGCGTGGTGTATCATGTCACTTCGCTCGACGACTACAGTGGTGATGAGGCTCCCATTCCCGGAACATTCCGTTACGGAATAAAAGAGGTCAAGGGACCACGCACCATCGTGTTTGATGTTGCAGGAACCATTACGCTTAAGTCGCGCCTGACATGTTCGGACCCATACGTTACCGTGGCAGGTCAGACCGCTCCGGGTAAGGGCATCCTGTTGCGCACCAGTCCGTTTGGAATGGCAAGCGAGGGCATTACCCGTTTCATACGTATGCGACTTGGATATCACAACGGCAACACCGAGCGCGGACTCGACGGACTGGGTATGGCGGGTAACAATCACGCCATAATGGACCACTGTTCCGTGGGTTGGACCATAGACGAGGCGTTCAGCTCGCGTAACGCACACAACATAACTCTTCAGCGCACGCTTATCTCCGAGGCTCTTAACGTTGCAGATCATCCGAACTATGGTTCGGGGGCTGCACATGGATATGCAGCTACTATAGGTGGCGACACCGGTTCGTATCATCACAATCTGCTTGCCCACAACGAGGGACGCAACTGGAGTATGTCCGGTGGGCTTGACGGAGGTGGCTCGTATGCCGGACATCATGACATGTTTAACAACGTTTGCTACAACTGGGGCGGACGCTCTACAGACGGCGGAACGCATCAGGGACAGTTCGTGAACAATTATTACAAGATGGGACCTGCAACGCGGCAGAAGTCTTTACTCAACGCACAGCTTGAAGGTACGGGCAACGGTTCGCAGTCGTATTATGTAAGCGGAAACATCCGTGAGAACCTTGACGGCTCGCGAACGGAGGATAAGTATGGTGATACTTACAGATATAGTCTGTCCGGCGGACAGCAGCTCGATTGGGAGGTGTTTGTAGACAAACCGTTCTTTGAGTCTTATGCAACGATAGAGTCTGCACGTCTCGCATACAAGACGGTATTGTCGGATGTGGGCTGTAACTCTCCTGTCCTTGACGACCACGATGTCCGTATGGTTGACGAAACGTTGAAAGGTACGTACAGTTGTGTCGGAAGTCAGTCGGGTAAGAAAGGTCTGATAGACCGTGAGGCGGATGCGGGAGGCTATGAGAACTATCCTGTAGAGGCACGTGGTGCAGACTTCGACACCGACGGTGACGGTATGCCGGACTGGTGGGAAGTGCTTAACGGCACCGATCCGTATACTGCCGACAATAACCGCGATGACAACCGCGACGGCTGGACGGCACTGGAAGACTATCTCAACTGGCTTGCCGAGCCTCACTTTAAGGTGGTGGCAGGTACCGAAAGTACCATAGACCTTAAGAAACTGTTTGCCGGTTTTGACAATAATCCTGTCTATGAGGTGGACTATGACAACGTGACACTGCCCGAAGGATTTGATGCGGAAGTGAGCGACAACGTTCTTGTTGTCAACTCTCCGGCAGATGTAAGCCGCCTTGTCACAATACCGGTGATAGCTACCGATGATGATAAAGCAGGCACGATGAAGCGTAATATAAATCTGTATGTAGCGTCCGGCACCACAGGCATAGATACTCCAATATCCATAGGTGATGACCGGAATACCGTATATCAGGTATATTCCGCCAACGGATTTCTTGTAAGGAACGGTCGTGATATGTCCGGACTTGCCCCCGGCATATATCTTCTTAAAGCCGTTAACGGCAGCAAGGTGCGTACTTTCAAGGTGACAAAGAAATAATACTTCAATCTGTTTTTTTATATATTGGTAGGGTAGTGGCGTGCATCAGGCATGCCACTATTGCTTTATAAGTAACAGAATAAGCAACAGGGATACAGCTTTTTGCTGTATCCCTGTTGTTAGTATTCATCATCTTCCCATATATTATAGTTGCTTTTCGGATCTTCTTTTGCTCCCGGAGGATTGCCTTCGTGTATGTTTCCTTTGTCTCCATCACCTTCTACTTCCCATGATACGGGTTCAAGCATTACCCCTTCGGAGCACACTTCTATGATTTCAACTTGTGGTTTTATATATTCTTTCCTGTCTTTCATTTTTCTTTGGTTTGTCTGTGAGTTTTTGAAACTATAGTCTTTGCAGTTTGTTTGAGCCTTTATCTCACTATGAATTTCCTGCCGTTGCGTATGTATATGCCTTTAGGCAGGTGGGTCGGTGATATGCCTTTGCCACATACAGCCTGTCCCTGCATGTTGTAAACCGCACTGTCTTCGTTGTCCGTCCTTCCTGTCAGGGCTTCGCGGATATCCGTTGTCTCTCCGTCGCTGACACCATCGAGATATGCGGTGAAACTCATTTTATGGCGTGCCTTGGGGTTTGCCACCTGATGGGCGTCTTCAATCCAGCAATCGAAACCTTTCATCTTGTAAGGCGATGTAAGGTGGTACATGTCTCCTCCGTACAGCATATATGCAGTGGACGGCGCATCCTGGCGCTGATAGCAGCCGTACAGTCTCAACTGACAGTCGCATCCTGAGTTTGTGAATGGACCGTCGTCGCTGCTCGTGTGCTTTGTTGCTTCTTCTTCTGTTATGTCACTTGGTTTCAGATTTACACGGTCTATGGTGTAGTACGGACCTTCGATTACGGTGTTGCTGCCGTCTCCTATCTCCACATTTCCCTGTCTTCCCTCATATCCGGGCTTTATTATGTAGTTCTTTCCGGCTTGTAGTACAATGGCGTCATCCTTATATTTTGTAAGGTCTATGAGTTTGAACGATATTGTATAAGGCGATGACATGTCTGTCAGTACGGCAATGCGTGGATTAGGGAAGAATGCAGTGTTGAGCTGTTGTTTTGTAAGGCTTACCGGCAGTGTTATGCCGTTCCACTTATCGGCTTTCAGCGAACGTTTCAGAATCATCACCCTGTTGGTATATATCGTTTTATCGTCTCCGTCCGTTCTGAAGCTTGTCTTGTCTTCGTCGAGTGCAAAGCTTTCGCCGAGATATTTCAACTGGAAGTCGTCAAAATATACGACATCGGTGTTGCCCATGTCTTTTGTTATTTCTATTCCCAGTTCGACATTCCTGCTTTCCGGCTCTTTCTTTTCGTCGAAGTTTATGTATATCAGTACGCTGTTGGGGAATGTCTGCGCATAGAACGTTATTGCTGCCTCAATCTTATTGCTAACCAGTCCGTCTTCTACTATTGCCGGTTGGTTGGGGTTAAGTTCGAGTGCGTGGAACGGTTCGCCGTATGATTTCGGCAACAAGTCTACGTATGCGTTAGCTGCCGTGTTGTCCGTACTTACCGTGTTGCCTGTTTCTTTGGCATAAAGGCGAGCAATACAGTCATCGCCATTTTGTGAGTTGTAGAAGAAACCTTGGCAGTCCACTCTGTACCAGCCGCTTTGTTTGATATTGATTATTTGGTATAGCTTGTCGCCTTTTTTTTGCTTTTTTTATGCCTCCGCAGTAGAACATACCGTATTTTCCGGCGCCATGGTCATCCTGATTTTGTCCGGAAGAGAGTGTGATGTCTGTTCCGCATTCGTATGAAAAGTTACCGCTCTTTTTCCAACCGTCAGCCTCTTTGTCTGTTGTATTGTCGTCATTGTTGTACTGGTTCATTCTGTTGAAGTTCTGTGCCTTTAACAGGAATGTTGCGTCGGACGGGTTTTCCTTGTCGTATGTCGTATTGAACAGTGCAATCATTTCATCCTCGGTTACGACTTTCCATTGTGCGTACGAATCATCATTTTTCGCTTTGTCCTTTTGGTTAAGACACTTCACAAGGTTGTTGTTACCTCCTTTGAACACCTGGATAGTCATTTCTTGGTTGGATACAAGGTAATAGTCTTCTTTTATTGAGGTATTGTATTTTTTCTCACATTTTATATAGTATATCATATCTTCACCGTTATTCGATGCCTCTTCGAACGTCCAGTATATTCCGTCTCTTGGTTCTTTGCCTCTATCATAGAACACACCGTTCCTTCTGTAGGCATTCTCGCTTGTGTCATAGTCTACCCTTCCTATAAAGCTTCCTGTTTCTTTGTTGTAGAACGGACCGCTCATGGTGTATGCCCCGTTTGACTGTTTCTCGAAAGTAATAGGCAATCCGACAGTAAACGTTGTGGTACGTGTTCCCCAAAAACCTCCGGCATTAAGGAACATATCTTTGCCGACATTGTATAAAAATATTCTTTCCGCTTTCCCGGTTGTTCCCGATATGAGTTTGGATAGTGATTGTCCTTTTCCGGTAAAGAAACTTTGTTCAACGTTGATTTGGGCAGATACATTGCCTGTATATATTATAGAGAATAGCGATGTAATGAATAGTGTACAATAAAATCTTTTCATAATCTGCTTACTTGATTTGTTAATTAACTTAAATTAGATGGTTTTCAGAATTATACTATATAAGTGTCGGATGAATGCCGACATTGATTTAAATACTGTTATTTTATGCAAAAGTACCTGTTTCTATGTGTTTTATAATAAAAGGTATCTTCGTTTTCATTTAATTTAACCCCTTTCGGGGGGGGTAACATTCGTTAACATAAAACACATAAATGTTATTTGAATTTAACATTTATAATCTTTGGATTTCTTATGTGTTCTATATTGTTCTGCCAACAGATATTTTGTGGATTTTTATGTTGGTTTATGTTGATTTCCAAAAGGCGGCGTTTCGGGTTCTGAAAGACGGCATATCAGACGCCAAGAGGTGCCCTTTTGGCATGCAAAAGGGCACCTCTTGGAACGTGACTTGTAATATGTTGATTGTCAATATGATAGCATGCCAGCTTTTGGAACTAATAAAATACGGGAAAATAGTGTGGTTTAAGTCGCGAAAAATGCAAGATAATGGTCTTAAACCGGCTAACAAGGCATACGTGTTTTATCTCCTTTTATCTTTTTATATCTCCCTTTATTTCCTTTATATATTCTATTTCCATCCTCCGGGTAGGGCTGTACCCCGGTGCAGCCGATGTGATTATGAATTATAATTCGTTGTCATTACTAATGATATAAGCCCTGCGGTTTCGGATGTTCCATGGAACATCCCTACAGGTTTCATTAACAAAGGATACGTCTTTTATCTACCTTTATCTTCTTATATCTTCCCTTATCTCTTTTAAAACATTTCCGATAGCCCGGCTTTAAACCGCTTTTTAATAAAGCAGAAGCAGTCCGGCAAACGCGCAGTAGACAATCATGCGTATCGGATTAATCTTGAATTTCCATGTTCCTACAGCCGTGGCGGCAAACAGGAAGCAGCTTATCCAGAACTGCCATGGCGTGAGTGAAGGTGTGCCGAAGTTGTCGGGTGTCATCAACAGGAGGGTTGCCGCGCCGAGAAGTCCCACTACGGCAGGTCTTAGTCCTGCGAAAATGTCGTGCACCGTCTGTGTCTTCATGTATTTCATGAATAGCTTGCAGATAGCGATCATCAGTATAAGCGAGGGCAGTATGAGGGCAAACGTAGCCGTGAGGCTTCCTAATACAGCCATAAAACCGCTGTACCCGGCGTTGTGTACGGCAGTGTATCCGCAGTATGTGGCAGAGTTTATGCCTATCGGTCCCGGTGTCATCTGGCTTATGGCGACGATGTCGGTGAACTCTCCGGTTGTCATCCAGTGGTGACGGTGCACCACCTCGCTCTGTATCAGGGACAGCATGCCGTATCCGCCGCCGAACCCGAACAGTCCTATCTGAAAGAAAGTGATGAAAAGATAAAGGAAAATCATTGCCGTTAACGTTGCTTTTGTCGTTGTTATTCGATTGGTCTTATATACCGTCCGTATATATATCCTGCTGTTCCGGCAATCAGTATAATAAGTATGGGCGACACTCCGAGCGCCCAGATTGCCATGGCGCACGTTATCGGAATCCAGCAGTTGGTGAGTGTTATTCTTGCGCTTTTGGCAAGGTTGAATGTCGGCACCGCTATGAGAGCCACCACCGCGGGACGTATGCCGCGGAATATTGCCTCTACGATGCAGTTGTCCTTGAAGCTGTGGAAGAACATGGCGATGAGCAGTATGATGAGGAATGAGGGCAGCGCGGTGCCGAGGCACGTGCATACCGCCCCTTTTATTTTCCTCAGCTTGTATCCTATGAATATGCTGATGTTTATTGCAAACACTCCCGGACAGCTCTGCGCTATTGCCAGCACATCAAGAAACTCCTCCTCGTTCATCCATTTGTGCCTCTCCACTATTTCGCCTTGTATAATGGGAATCATGGCATATCCACCCCCGAGGGTGAACATGCCGATTCTGAAAAATGTCTTGAATGAAGTCCAGTATATGTTGTTCATCAGTTCTTTGTTCTTTCTTCAATCCACTTGCGTGCGTTGACGAATGCCTCGATCCATGGCGTAACCTCGTCGTTGCGACGGTCGAGCGGATACCATGCGTTCTGCCAAGGGAAGATAGCACGCTCCAAGTGGGGCATCATTGCCAAGTGTCTGCCGTCGGCAGAGCATATACCTGCCACGTTATAGTCAGACCCGTTGGGATTTCCGGGATATCCGGCGTGGTTGTATCTGGCTATGATGTTGTACTTGTCTTCACCTTCCGGAAGAGAGAACTTGCCTTCTCCGTGAGCCACCCAGATGCCTAACTTGCTTCCGCCAAGTGAGCCGAGCATCACGCTGTTGTTGCTTGGGATGTCCAGACTTACAAATCCGCTCTCGAACTTATGCGAGTCGTTGTGAAGCATGCGGGCACGTTTCGCGTGGTCGGGGTTGATGAGATTAAGCTCTACCATAAGCTGGCAGCCGTTGCATATGCCGAGACTCAGCGTGTCCTCGCGTGCATAGAACTTGTCGAGAGCTTCTTTCGCTTTCGGGTTGAAGAGGAAAGCGCCTGCCCAACCCTTTGCCGATCCGAGCACATCGGAGTTCGAGAAACCGCCACAGAACACAATCATGTTTATGTCGTCGAGCGTCTCACGACCGCTGATAAGGTCTGTCATCATCACGTCCTTCACGTCGAAGCCGGCGAGATACAGCGAGTATGCCATCTCACGGTCGCCGTTCGTACCCTTCTCGCGGATGATTGCCGCCTTGATGCCGGTGACGTTTCTGCGGTCGGCACTTATGCCATACTGTGCCAGTGTGCCGCTGAAGTCGCTGTTGAACTTCATCTCTATCGGCTGGTTCTTGTAGTTGGCATATCTCTTTTCGGCACATCCGTTCATGCTTTGCTTGCGGTCTAACAGGTAGGAAGTTCTGTACCACACATCGCGCAGGGCATCTATATCGAACTCATGGCTGAATTCTCCCTTGCTCACCATTATGGTGCGTGTGTCTGCAACAGGCTTTCCTATCATCGCATATGCCGTCCCGCTTTCGTCCATGATTGCCTTGAAGGCTTCGGCATTGCTGTCCGCAATCTGTACAATTACGCCCGGATTCTCTGCCAAGAGCAGCTTTGTCATGTCATCACATGCCATTCCGTCAAGGCTTATCTTCATGCCTCCGCACTTGTTTGCAAAGCACATTTCGAGCAGTGCCGTTATCATACCACCTGCGCTTATGTCGTGTCCGGCAAGCAACAAGCCCGTCTTTACCAGCTTCTGCACAGCCTCGAAAGCGTCTACAAAGTAGTTAGCGTCTTTCACAGTAGGCACGTCACTGCCCACCTTACCCAATGACTGGGCGAACGCGCTGCCGCCGAGACGCAGCTCATCAGATGAGAAGTCGATGTGATAGAACGACGAGTTATCATCGTTTACGGCAACAGGCGATACCACCTTGCGCACGTCTTCCACCTCTCCACCGGCACTTACGATAACCGTTCCCGGGCTTATTATCTTGTTGCCGTCTGGATATTGCTGTGTCATCGACAACGAGTCCTTACCCGTAGGTACGTTTACATGTATGTCGCAACAGAAGTCGCTCAATGCCTTTACGGCACTGTAGAGGCGTGCATCCTCGCCCTCCTGCGAGCGGCAGGGCCACATCCAGTTTGCCGACAGGCTTACGCTTCCCAGTCCGTCGGACAGCGGTGCCCATACGATATTGGTCAGAGCTTCGGCTACAGACAACACGCTGCCTGCCTCGGGCGATGCAAGTCCTGCCTGCGGTGCATGTCCTATGGACGTTGCTATGCCGGCTTTGCCGCGGTAGTCGAGTGCCACCACGCCGCAGTCGGACAGCGGCAACTGTATCTCTCCCTGGCATTGCTGGCGTGCAATCTTGCCCGTCACGCTTCGGTCAACCTTGTTCGTGAGCCAGTCCTTGCATGCTACCGCCTCCATGCCGAGCACGTCCGACACATATTTATCCAACTTGTCGGAGTGGCTGTAGTCCGCGTTTTCGTATTTGCGTTCAACCGTGTTGTCGCGCATGTAGGTTACAGGCGAGTGTCCGAACATCTGTGCCACATCGAGGTCGAACGGCTTCACGCCGTCGCCCTGCTCGAAAGAGAAGTGCGCGTCGCCCGTCGTTTCGCCCACAACATACAGCGGTGCACGCTCGCGCTCGGCAATCTTGCGCACCTGTTCTATGTGCTGTTCGTCGATGAGCAGTCCCATGCGCTCCTGACTTTCGTTTGCTATTATCTCCTTTGCACTTAGCGTTTTGTCGCCTATAGGCAGTTTTGTCATGTCTATTCGTCCGCCGCATTCTTCCACAAGCTCGCTCAGACAGTTCAGATGACCTGCCGAACCGTGATCGTGGATGGATACTACGGGGTTGTTGTCGTCCTCCGCCAAGGCGCGTACAAGGTTGTATGCACGTTTCTGCATCTCGGGGTTCGCACGCTGTACGGCGTTCAGTTCAATGCCGTTGGAGTAGCGTCCGGTGTCTACGGACGACACGCTTCCGCCGCCAAGACCTATGCGGTAGTTGTCTCCTCCGACGACAACTACCTTGTTGCCTTGCTGCGGCTCTTTCTTCAGACAGTCGCGTTTTGTGCCGTAGCCCACGCCTCCTGCCAACATTATAACCTTGTCGTAAGCGTATTTTTCATCACCTTCCTTGTGCTCGAATGTGAGCAGCGAGCCGCAGATGAGCGGCTGTCCGAACTTGTTTCCGAAGTCGCTGGCACCGTTGGAAGCCTTTATAAGAATTTGTTCCGGGGTCTGGTAGAGCCACTTGCGGGGCTTTAGAGGATAACGGGGGGCGGAGGACTCGGAGTTCTCGGAGGGCTCCGAGGTCTCAGAGAGCCTTGGATAAGATGTCATGTAAACGGCGGTTCCGGCTATGGGCCATGAGCCTACGCCTCCTCCCATACGGTCGCGTATCTCGCCGCCTGTTCCCGTTGCGGCGCCGTTGAATGGTTCCACTGTTGTGGGAAAGTTGTGTGTCTCTGCCTTGAGGGATATCACGCTCTCTATGTCCTTTATGCGGAAATAGTCTGATGTGGTCTGGTCGGCAGGCGAGAACTGTTCTATTACCGGTCCGGCAGAGAATGCCACATTGTCTTTGTAGGCACTCAATATCTTGTGCGGGTTCTCCTTTGTCGTTCTCTTAATCATGGCGAAGAGCGACGATTCCATTTCTTTTCCGTCTATAACGAACACCCCTCCGAATATCTTATGCCGGCAGTGTTCGGAGTTTATCTGTGCAAATCCGAATATTTCCGAGTCTGTCAGCGGTCGTCCCAGCTGCTTTTCTATGTTGTGCAGGTAGTCAATCTCCTCGGGAGACAGCGCCAGTCCTTCCTGTTCATTATACTCTTCGAGGTTCTCCACGTGCTTTATCGGCTCGGGCTGAAGGTTAACGTTGAAGATGTTCTGGTCCAGACCCTCGTACATTCGTTGCAACATAGGGTCGTGTTCAGCCTCGGCACTGCTTACCGGGAAGTATTCCTCTATACGCAAAATGCCGCTGAGATTCATGTTCTGTGTAATCTCTACGGCATTGGTACTCCATGGAGTAATCATTTCACGGCGCGGTCCGACAAAGAACCCGTCAAGTTTTTCTGTGTTCTCAAGCGTTGCATTGCCGAACAGCCAACTAAGTTCGTCGATTTCTTCCCTGCCCGGGCGATGATCGGTCTGTACCGCAATCACGCTCTGTGAGGGAGTTCTAAAAAAGAGAATCATAATCCGGTGTATATATTTAGAATATTATTTGTTGTCCTATACTGTGTGCAAAGATACATCAAAACGGGCGATTGGCAAAATAAAACATTGTTTTTGTGGGCGTTATAAGACCATTTAGGCAGATAGTCCTATCGTATCCGCCGGTCTTATTGCCGCTGTTCATATCTCTTGCAGAATATCATCAGCAGGCAGAAACCAGCGAATGCGAACGGCACGCCGGTAAGTGCCGCATAGTTGACGCTTAGTCCTGCGTCTATGGGCAGTCCTCCGCAGAAAGCCCCGAGGGCGTTTCCAAGGTTGAAAGCCATTTGTATGCTTGCCCCTCCCAGCATTTCGCCGCCGGGCGCATGCTTGAGTATCAGAAACTGTTGCGGCACGCTTGCACCGAAAAGACATGCCGTGCACACTACCATTAGGGTTGCCGACACCCAGCCGTATCCGGCAAAGAAAAATATGGAAAGCAGCACCACCGCCGCCAGTCCTTGCGTATATCCTGCCACGCGTCCCGGCGAATATCTGTCCGACAACCGTCCGCTGAGAATATTTCCTATCACCATTCCGCCTCCGGCAGCAATCATCAGCAATGGCAGCATGGCTTCTGTAAATCCGCCTTCATCGGTCAGTATCGGCGATATATAGCTATACCAGCAGAATATGCCGCCGTTTCCGAGCATCGTGGCGATGATTATCAGCCATGGCGCTCCGTTTTTCAGAAAACCGAACTGACGTTTATATCCGTGGTCAGGCAGAGCTTCGATGTCGGGAACCCACTTCCATATATAATAAAGTACGGCGATGCTGACGATTATGACGAATACAAACGGTACGCGCCATGATATTCCCGAGCTTAGAGCAGTGCCGAGAGGCACGCCCAAGAGGTTTGCCACGGTCATGCCTGCAACCATCACCGACATGGCACTGTTCTGATGTTTCTCGTCTGCCAGGCGCACGGCGGCTATCGATGCCACACCGAAGTAGGCTCCGTGAGGCAGTCCGGAGATAAATCGCGCGATGAGCAGTGTATAATAGTCGGGTGCAAGCGAAGACAAGACAGCTCCGCAAAGCATCACTCCCGCAAGTACAAGAAGTATGTTCTTCGGACCGTATTTGTGTACCACGGTGAGCAACGGAGCACCGAATGTCACACCTAAGGCATAGGCGGAAATCAGATGCCCCGCTTTTGTAATGCTCACACCGAGGCTCAACGCCACATCTGCCAATATGCCCATCATCACATACTCCGTGATGCCCAATGCCAGTGTACCGAAGGCAAGGGCTACAAGACTTTTCTTCATTGTTGCATGTTATCCTTTGTTTTCAGGCTGCAAAGGTAGCTTAAGACATCATGACGGCAAAGAACAAACAGCCCCGTCAATGTTAAAAAAACATCGGCGGGGCAATTATTTGATTTACGGCAAGTCTCTACTTGCTTGTATCCGGGTTTCTGTACGCATCATAGCGTGATACCCAAACCTACGGCAAACGGATATGCCTTGGTTCCGTCGTTGAGTTTGTACAGCGGTGTGAGAGCGGCACGGGCATACAGTTGCAAACAATCGTATCCTATATGGTACTCGAGGTTCATTCCCCAGTGATTGACGCGTTGTGTGTTTCTTACTGTCATAAATCCGTCGTCGACGTTGTATTTGTATTTATGGCTGAGATTTTCACGCCATTCCACAGATATGCCCAGACCTGTATAGAATATGTTCTTTTTACCCGTCTGGAAGTCTACAATAAGCGGAACGCGCACGCTTTGGTACCTCATGTAGTTCTTCTTGGTAGGATATTCGGCAAAATGTTCCACATTGTTGGCTTTCATGATATATCCGTTCTGCATGTGGTTGTATGCAAGAGACCATTGTACACCTCCGGTAATGCCGAACCGTCCGTCCTTGGTTAGAGTTCCGGTAAGCACAATTGGCGTTATTCCCACTTCCCATGAGCTGTTGTTACGCGTCTGAAGATTGCTGTGGCTGTTGTTTGCAAAACCTTCAGTCAGCCCGTTCATTCCGATGAAGAATGTAGGCAGTGTCGCCTTGAACTTACGGTTGCCTTTCTTGGGGATGAACGGCGAGCCTACATATATGCGTTCAACCTGCTGCCCGTCTACAAACGTGCTTTCGTAGGCCTTTGTCAGTTTGTTGTCCAATGTATCGTAAACCGAAACCTTTGTCTCGGCACTGTCCATGGCAATCACAATCTTGCGGTTGTTTACAATTAGCGTGGTGTCGTTTGCTTCTGCCGCTACATTGGTTGCTGCAAGAGCCATGACGATGAGGCTGAAAAATGTTTTGATTTTCATACTGATATATTTTCTTGTTTGTTTATATGCTTTTTTCCGTTTCCCTTTTCATTTTCTTTTCTTCGCATAACATATCTGCATTATGTCGTCGGGCGACAGCCTGCCCTCGATATATATCACCGCGCCGCTGCCGTATGCGCTCTTGCTGAAGAGGATATATCGGTTTGTGCCGTCGTCGAGAGCCGGCATCATGTAGTATCCGCTTGTGATTACGCCGTTGTCCACCACCTCGCGTATCTTCCGCGCTTTGCGCCTGTCTTCTTTCAGTATTGTCTCTATGTTGCTGCCTATGTGCTTGTATGTAAGGCTTTTATATACGCGCAGACTGTGACCGTGCAGGTTTGTGTTGTTCATTTCCACCATTTTGCACCCTTTCATGTGTCCGTATTTGCTGAAAATCCTGCCGATGCCGAGCCCGTCTTGCGCCGTTACCGATATTACGGCGGTAAATATCGAAAAGATGACCGCCGCAAGTCTTTTTGCCGTTTGCTTTTTCATGTGAGTAGTGTTTATTGTATTTGTCCCAAAGCTTCGAATGTCTCATCCTCTCCGATTGCCACCATCATAAGCGCCTTTTCCGCTTCCGATGTCACGATGCGACTGTCTGTACACACCTTTCCGTCGATGACGGCGTAATTGCCCGATGTGCCGTTGCGGTGCATCATTATCGGAATGGCAATAAGAATCACTGCCGACGCCACCGCCGCATATCTGATGTATATGCGTATGGCGCCTGTTCTTGTATTACGCAATGCGTTCTTGCGCTGCACGGTCTCATATCCGAAAAGCGCGCGCAGGGCTTTCCACTCGTCGGGAATGTCATTCCCTGAGTTTGTGAAATATCTGCGTAGTAACTTCTCCTCATTGTTGGATGTATCGCCGTCGAGATACTTCTCTATCAGATTTTCTATGTATTTCCTGTCCTTGTTCATACTGTCTGTCCTTTCTTGTGAAATATGTATGTGCCTTGCCTTGTGTCAGTCGCGGTTCATGGCGTTGTATGCCGTTATTCTCATGAATTCCTCTTTTATCCTCCTTCGTGCCCTCGACAGATTTTGTCGCAGGCTTTCGGGCGTGCAACCCGTAATCTTCATTATCTCCTCCTTGTCGTATCCGTCGATTTCCTTCATCCTCAATATCTGCGACTGAAGAGGCGGCAGACTGTCCATTATTCTTCTTATCACGTCTATTTCGTCCGCCGTCTCCACCGTGGTGTCTTCCTTGCCGTGGTCCTGCTGTACGTGTGTGACCGTCATCTCGTGCCGTGCATGTCTCCTGCCGTCATAGAATTTGTTGCGCAGTATGGTAAGTGCGAGAGCCTTGGGGCATGTATGTCTGTCAAGTTCGCCGTGCATGCTCCACAACTTCAGCATGACCTCCTGTACGAGATCTTCTGCCGTTTCGCTGTTGCCGGAGAGCCTTATGGCGGTTGCCATAAGTTCGTTTCTCATCGTTACTATATTGCGGTTGAATTGTTCTATATTCATATTTCGGTATGAACGGTGCGAAAACTGTGCTTTAACAGATGTCATGCCGTTTTGCGGTATATTGTTTTCCGTTCTTGTTGTATAAACGTTCGAGACACGATTTTGTGACATCATAATGCTGTTTTAATATGAAAATTTTATCTTCTTTGTAACCCGTTGGAAACCAGGATAATACCTTTTGGCTTCCAAAAGGGCACCTTTCAGGCTTTAAAAGACGGCATTTCGCAGTCTGAAAGGCGGCATATTGCATGACGGGAGATGATGTCTTGGCAATTTGCAGGTTTTATAGGGTTTATAGGACATATAGGTTCTATAGGACTTATAGACTTATAATATCATTATAAAAAACACCAAAACAGTGTGCCGTTAAGATAATAATGATTAAATTTGCGGAACATTTTATTGTTTATGAACAGACCTTTGGATTACACCATAAACGTATGCGGAAAGCTGATAGACCTGTCGCATCCTAAAGTTATGGGAATACTTAATGCCACTCCCGACTCGTTCTATGCCGGAAGCCGCAAACAGACGGAGGCGGAAATAGCCGACCGTGCAGACCGGATAGTGGAAGAGGGCGGCTCTATAATAGATGTCGGGGCATATTCAACGCGCCCCGGAGCGGCAGAGGTTACGGCGGAGGAAGAGATGACGCGTATGCGCATGGCTCTCACGGTGGTGCGCCGTTGTCAGCCCGATGTGCCGCTGTCTGTGGACACGTTCCGTCCGGAAGTGGCACGCATGGCGGTGGAGGAGTTTGGTGCAGGCATCGTCAACGACGTGTCGGGCGGAGATGTCAACGGAGCTTTCGGAGGTTCGGATAGTACTGAAAACGGCGGAGCCGGAACAAGGCAGGAGGGAGAAGCATATCCGCCGATGTTTCGCATGGCGGCACGGCTCGGCGTACCTTATATATTAATGTCATCACAACCGTCGCTGAGAAGCATGATGATGGGTTTTGCCAAAGACGTCAGACTGTTGCGCGAGCTTGGTGTCAAGGATATAATACTTGATCCGGGGTTCGGCTTCGGCAAGACCTTGCAGCAGAACTATGCCATTCTTGCCGGGCTGGAGCGTCTTCTCGAACTGGAACTGCCGTTGCTTGTCGGGGCATCGCGCAAGTCGATGATATTCCGTTTGCTCGGTTCCACGCCCGATGAATCGCTCAACGGAACAACAGTAATAAATACCATTGCGCTTGCCAAAGGGGCGTCGATACTCCGTGTACACGATGTAAGGGCTTGCGCGGAGGCAGTAAGAATAATGGAGGAAACGGCAGAAAATGTTTGAATTCGGAATAAAGGACATTGTCGATATAGTGGCAGTGGCGCTGATGCTGTACTATATTTACAGACTGATGAAGGAGTCGCGCTCGCTCAACGTGTTCATCGGCATAATGGTATTCATACCCACGTGGCTCTTTGTAAGTCAGATATTGGAGATGCGCCTGTTGGGAAGCATCATGGACAAGTTGGTGAGCGTGGGAACGATAGCGCTGATAATACTGTTCCAGGATGAGATACGCAAGTTTCTGTATACACTCGGAGCACATCAGCGGATGAGGGCTATAGTGAGACTGTTTTCATCGGAAGACAAGTCGGACAAGACAAGCAAGAAAAGCATAATGCCTATTGTCATGGCGTGTATGAGCATGGGCAAGTCGCGAACCGGCGCGTTGATAGTCATCGAGCGCCATTCTCCGCTCGACGACATTGTGGATACAGGCGAGGAGATAGACGCCAAGATAAACCAGCGTTTGATGGAAAATATCTTTTTCAAGAATTCGCCTTTGCACGACGGGGCTATGGTAATTTTAAAAAAGCGCATACGTGCTGCCGGTTGTATATTGCCTGTCAGCCATAGCATAGATATCCCGAAAGAGCTTGGTTTGCGTCATCGTGCCGCCATGGGAATGTCGCAACACAGCGATGCCATAACCGTTGTGGTGTCTGAAGAGACGGGGCGCATAGCCGTGGCGATAAACGGAAAATTCAGATTGAGGCTCTCGGCGGAGGAGTTGGAGAGTATCCTCACAAAGGAATTGGGTGTCTGAGATGTTTTGATGGGGCGTGTGAAAAGAAGATAAAGGGAGATAGAAGAAGATATAGGAAGATAAAAGACGTATGCCTTGTTGCTTGTTTCAAAGCTATTGTCCTTTATTTTCTGTGGCTTTAGCCACATAATTTCCCATAACTTCTCATAACTTCGTATGTTAAAACCTCGATGCAATCGTGCGATGTTTCACCTTTATTTGCAGCTTATAGATTTATTTATGTAAATATATTTGTCCGTTTAAGACATGATATCTAATTTAGCGCTACTGCCACGAAAGCGGCATAACGGTTTGATGAAATCTATAAACGAGGATGTTATGGAATATACAATAAATCATGATAAGGCGCGCAACATGTTTACAACAGTTGTCGACGGGCATACGGCATACGTGGAATACCGCTTGCAAAACGGAGTGTTGGACATCATACATACAATAGTGCCACGTCCAGTGGAAGGGCGTGGCATAGCGGCGGCACTTGTGAAAAGAGCATACGGATATGCTTCGGAACAGGGGCTTGAGCGTGCCGGCACGTGCCCTTATGCGGCAAAATGGCTTGAACGGCATCCGTAAATGCCGTGAAATAACGTTGTACTAAAGCTTCGTTTCGCCCTCTACATATTCCTCCATGAACAGATGTTCGCCGTCGAATACTGCGTAGGTGAACTGTGATATCCAGTCGCCGAGAATCATCATGCGTGTCTTTCGCGACAGCATGAGGTCGAGTTCGATGTGCCGGTGACCATATATGAAGAAGTCAATGTCTTTGTGTGTCTTCATATATTCCTTTGTATAGAGCACCAGTTCCTCTTTGTCCTCACCCATATACGGCGGCTCTTTCCCGTCTTTACGCTTCAGACGACTGTGCTTTGCCCATTCAAGTCCGAAGCCGATGCCCCACCGCGGGTGAAGCATACTGAACAGACGCTGGCACGTCTTGTTGTGGAACACGCTGCGGATGAACATGAATTTGCGGTTGCTGTCGCCCAGACCGTCGCCGTGGGCAAGGTAGAATATCTTCCCGTAAAGCTCTGTTGTGGTTGGCTTGGAGTGTATGTTGACACCGCATTCGTTTTCTAAATATCCGTACATCCATATATCGTGGTTGCCCGTAAAATAGTGCACTTCCACTCCCATGTCGGTGAGTTCGGACAGTTTGCCGAGAAAACGCGTGTAGCCTTTTGGTACGGCATGCTTGTATTCGTACCAAAAGTCGAACATATCGCCCAACATGTATATGGCGGAAGCCTTGTGCTTGATGTCGTCGAGGAAGCGTACCAGCCTTCGCTCTTGTGTCCTTCCATGTTCTATGGCGAGCGATCCCAAATGGGCGTCGGATATGAAATAGATGTTTTTCATCCTGTTTTGGTGTTTGTGAAATGTAGCCGGCGTGCTGCCGTTTCTATGTGTTGTACTATTCGAAACCAAGTTCCAGACGTGCCTCTTCGGACATCATGCTTTTGTCCCACTCCGGTTCAAAGACCAGATTTACCGTTGCCGATGTCACTTCGGGCAGTCCGTCTACCTTCTGGCGCACATCTTCCAGTATGAAGTCGGCTGCCGGACAGGTGGGTGCGGTGAACGTCATGTCCACCTCTACGGTGCTGTCTTCTTTCACCTCGATGCGGTATATCAGTCCGAGGTCGTAGATGTTCACCGGTATTTCGGGGTCATAGACTGTTTTAAGTACATCCACTATTTTTTCTTCAATACGTGTCTTCTCTGCTTGTTCCATATTCTTTAGATGCTTTTGTATTATGCAAAGATAATGCAAACCGAATGCAATGAAACTTGTTTCAAATTGCTGAGGTGCCGCTTATCTTATGCAAAGATAATGCAAGCTGAATGCAATGAAACTTGTTTAAGATTGCTGAGGCGTAGCTTATCTTATGCAAAGATACTCTAAAAAGGGTGTAATGCCAAAGAAGACATGCTTTTTGTGCCTGTATGACGCCAATATCCCGGCTTTTGAACCACAATGTCCTGTTGTCGGAGAGTTTATGAAGCCGCCTGTCGGTATATAGCCGGTAATGAAAGAACTACAGTCTTCCCTCTTCGCTGTAGCTGTAATACCGTCCGTCGGTGATGATGAGGTGGTCGAGAAAATGTATGCGCATGGTTTCGCAGGCTTGCGATATGTGTTTTGTAATCTTGTCGTCGTTTCCGCTCGGATGGCAGTTTCCGCTCGGGTGGTTGTGGCAAAGCACCACGGCAGTGGCGTTGTTAAGCAACGTCTGTTTCATTATTACGCGCACATCCACCGCCGTTTCCGTTATTCCACCGTGTGACAGACGTATGCTTTTTATTAGTTTGTAATTCTGGTTCAGCAACAGTATCCATGCTTCTTCGGTGTCAAGATCCTGCATGATGGGGTGTATATATTCGTATATGGCGTCGGCAGAGTTGAGATGTCTGCGCTCTTCCGCTTTTTCTATCTGCCTGCGCTTGCCCAGTTCGCATGCGGCGAGCACCGTTATTGCCTTTGCCGGTCCCAATCCTTTGTAGCGCCCTCCGGCTAGGTCGGGAATGCCCATTTTCCCTAATGTGTTGAGGTTGTTGTTGCAGTCGGCAAGCACACGTTTCATCAAGTCCACCGCACTCTCGTCTCTCGAACCGGAGCCAATGAGTATGGCGAGCAGTTCGGCATTCGACAGCGCCTGTGCCCCGAGCCGCTCCAGTTTCTCGCGCGGGCGATCCGCCTCGTCCCATTCGTTGATGCTCAGTTTCTTCATTTGCGGTGTAGTATGGTATTATATAATATTAAAGTATAGGTTCGGGATATTCACATATGTCTTCTATCTCCCTCTATATTCCCTTATCTTCTTCTATCTCCTTTTGCCAACCGGCAGATTATTTATAGAAAGTCTTGTCGAAAGCGTGGAACTCGTTCTGTCCGAGAACGCAGCGTTTCCACCATGCGCTGATAAATCCGCAGCCGTAACCCATGAGTTGCACGAAAGCGGCACCAATGCTCATGATGCCTATGCGCATGCTTTTGTTTGCACGTGACGAGTCGATGAAGATTAGAAGGGAATAGGCGATGAGGGGCAGCCACGGTGCGGCACAGAGCCAGTACCATTTGTCTATGTCGTCGTATTCCATGAGAATACGCCCTACTGCCGAAGTAAGTATGAGGGCAATAGCCCCAACGGTAAAGACCATTGGCAACAGATGGACGAGCTTAAGAGAGTCGGGATATTTTTTGTAGAGGTTTATGCGCGCTATGCCGCTGTTGTAAACTTGGCGGAAGAACTTGCGGAAGTCTGTGCGACGCTTGTGCCATACCCATGCGTCGGGGAACAGACGGCATTTGTATCCTGCCTTGAATATACGTATGGAAAAGTCTATGTCTTCACCAAAACGCATCTCGGAAAAACCGTTCAATGCCTTGTAAACATCGCGCTTGATGCCCATGTTGAATGAGCGCGGATAGAACTTGTCGAGCTTTTTCTTCTTTCCCCCGCGTATTCCGCCAGTTGTGAAGAAGCTCGTCATCGAGTAGCTTATTGCCTTCTGTGTGTCGGTGAATGACAGATGTGCACTGTCGGAACCGCCGAAAGCATCGGCATCCTCATTTTCCAGTTCTCTGTTTACAGCATTGAAATATTCCGGTGGCAGTACAACGTCCGAGTCGAGAATGATAAGATACTCGCCTTTTGCACGTTCGGCACCGTAGTTGCGGCTCTTTCCCGGTCCGCTGTTGTCCTTGGAAAAATAGTGTATATCCAGCGCCCCGGTATATCCTTTGCATATATCCTTGCATGTGAGGGTGCTGCCGTCTTCAACGATGACAACTTCAAAATCCTTGAAAGTCTGTGTCGTGAGGCTTTCCAACAGTTCGTCCACTTCATCCGGACGGTTGTATACGGGAACGATAACGGAATATTTCATAGTGTGTTTAGGGTTGTATGTGGGGGCTTTTGGCTTTGCCGCATTCGGCGTTGCGGTGCCATAAAGAAAAAGGATTGTCGTGAAAAAAGCAAAAAGGTAAGAAACCTTTGGCATAGTTCCGCATGCTGTCGCGGATGTTTCCGGTTCCTTACCTTATATATTTATTATTCTTTTACACGGTTCAGATAGCTGCCGTCACGTGTGTCAACCTGTATTAGGTCGCCCTCGTTGATAAACAGCGGCACGCGTACTTCCACACCGGTCTCGAGAGTTGCGGGCTTTGTGGCATTGGTTGCAGTGTCGCCTTTGACACCCGGCTCACTGTGTGTTATGCGCAGGTTGGTCTTGACGGGCATCTCTGCATAGAGGATAGTGTTTGTGTCGGCATCGCTGACAACCTCTACAATATCGCTTTCTTTCATGAAGTCGGCTCCGGTAATAAGGTCTTTGGCGATAGGAATCTGGTCGAATGTTTCCTGATTCATGAATATATAGTCTGCGCCATCCATGTAGAGATACTGGTACGGGCGGCGTTCAACACGTACATCCTCGAGAGCTTCGCCGATGTTGAAACGCTTTTCAAGTACGCGTCCGCTGACAACGTCCTTCAATGTCGTACGCATGATGGTGTTGCCTTTACCCGGTTTAACGTGGAGGAAGTCAATACAGAAGTACAACTTGCCATCCATGCGGATGCAAGTTCCTTTCTTGATGTCTTGTGATTTAATCATAATGAATTTACTTTATTTATTAAAATTACTTGCCTTAAGTAAGTGATTTACAGGCTGCAAAGTTACTATAATTTTGCAAAAAAACATAAAACAATCCACTAAAAACGCTTAATTCTTGGTTATTTAAAAAGAAATATGTAATTTTGCAGCCCAAAGTGTGAAAACAAATAATAATAAAATAAAATAAACAACAATGAAAAGAACATTTCAGCCGCACAACAGAAGAAGAGTGAACAAGCACGGCTTCCGTGAAAGAATGGCAACAAAGAACGGGCGTCGTGTACTTGCGTCGCGTCGTGCAAAGGGTCGCAAGAAGCTGACTGTTTCTGATGAGAACCACGGTAAGTAATCGTTTCTTCTGAAGAAATTCACAAGGAAAACAGAAAGAAGTAAAGTAATGCTTTGCTTCTTTCTGTTTTTTATGTATCTTTGCAGGAAAACAAACGTTGAGAAATGAAGACCGGCGATTTCTTTAAAAAGTGTCTGAGCATGCGTGTTTGGGGCAATATGGCAGCCATGGCGTTGGTTGTCGTGCTGCTGGTTGTCGGTGTGAAATTGGGCATAGACAAATATACCAGGCACGGAGAAGAAATCGTTATTCCGGATGTAAGGCGCAAAACGTTTGCAGATGCGGAAAATATATTGTTGGAAAAGGGACTGGATGTGGTGATTTCGGATACGGGATATGTACGCTCATTGTCGCCCGACTGTATACTCGAACAGAGTCCTGAGCCGGGAAAGGCGGTGAAGTCGGGACGTGTGATATACCTTATTATAAATTCGGCACATTCGCCCATGCTTACCTTGCCGGATATAATAGATAACAATTCTTATCGCGAGGCAAGGGCGAAACTCATAGCCATGGGCTTTAAGGTAGGTTCGCCGCAGTATGTGAGAGGAGAAAAAGACTGGGTATACGGGGTGAAGTGTAAGGGACGGAACATCAGTAACGGTGATAAGGTCTCTGTAGAAGACATTCTTGTTATACAGGTCGGTGACGGCATGCGCGATATGAACGATTCTTTGATATATACCGACAGTGACTTTTTTTATGGTGACTCTCTGACACATCGTGAGCGTGGAGTACACATGGAAGGTATATACGAAGATGACGGATCCGGCTCGGGAGAAGGTGACGACTTTGAGGTTGTGGACGGACCGGAGTGACCGATGCTCTCTGTATGATGTGTGCTATTATTCGGATTGCGGCTTTTTGATATGAATGAAACAATGAGCGAGGGATATATAGATAAGGTGGAGGACGACGGTGAACAGTCGTTGTACGAACATTTCCGCCTGATTGTGGATAAGGGGCAGGAACCTCTTAGAATAGACAAATTCCTGCTGGACAAACTGCATGACACAAGCCGTAACCGTATACAGCGTGCTGCGGATGCCGGATTTATATATATCAACGGTAATCCCGTGAAGAGCAATTATAAAGTGAAGCCTCTTGAAGAGGTCGTCATGATGCTTGACAGACCGTTCTATGAAAACACGATAGAAGCAGAAGATATTCCGTTGAAGGTTGTTTATGAGGACAACGAACTGATGGTGGTGGACAAGCCTGCCGGGCTTGTCGTTCATCCCGGATGCGGCAACTATCATGGAACGCTGGTGAATGCCATTGCATGGCATCTGAGAAACAATCCGGAATATGATCCCAACGACCCTGAGGTGGGGGGGCTTGTGCACAGGATTGACAAGGATACAAGCGGACTGCTGGTGGTGGCGAAGACGCCTGAGGCAAAGTCAAAGTTGGGCTGTCAGTTTTTCAACAAGACAACACGTCGCAGCTATAATGCACTTGTGTGGGGTAACTTTGTCGAGGACGAAGGGCGGATTGAAGGCAATATAGGGCGCGACCCCAAAGACAGGCTGCGCATGGCTGTGTTTCCGCCGGAGTCGGGTATAGGCAAGTCCGCCGTAACCCATTATCGGGTGATAGAGCGTTTCGGCTATGTTACGTGGGTGGAGTGTATACTTGAGACGGGAAGAACGCATCAGATACGTGCCCACATGAGGCATATCGGGCATCCGCTGTTCTGTGACGAACGTTATGGTGGCGACGAGATAATACGCGGAAACCGAAGCGGCAGCTACAAACAGTATATCCGGAACTGTTTTAAGATTTGTCCGCGCCAGGCACTTCATGCGAGAACACTTGGCTTTATACATCCGTCTACCGGCAGACAAATGGATTTTGAAACACCGTTGCCCGAAGATCTGGCTATGTTGGTGGACAAGTGGAGGAGATATATTAAAGGAAACGATTTAAATAATGATACTATATGAAAAATCTTAAAAGAACAATAGCCATCGTATGTGGCGGCGACTCTTCTGAACACGGTGTGTCTTTGCGCTCTGCTCAAGGGCTTTATACGTTTTTTGACAAAGATCGCTACAATGTTTATATTGTAGAAATGACAGGGCACGACTGGCATGTGAACCTGCATGACGGCACCACGGCAAAAATTGACCGCAACGATTTTTCGTTTATGGAGAACGGCACGCTTGTGCAGTTTGACTATGCTTATATCACGATACATGGTACGCCGGGAGAGAACGGCATATTGCAGGGATATTTTGAGCTTATACATCTGCCTTATTCTACAAGCGACGTGCTCGTAGAGGCCATGACTTTCAACAAGTTTGTGCTCAACCAGTATCTTCGCGGATATGGGGTGAGCGTTGCAGACAGCTTGCTTATAAGAAAAGGATATGAGGAGATTGTAAGCGATGATGAGATAGAAGAACGTATCGGTATGCCGTGTTTTGTGAAGCCTGCAGCCGACGGCAGCAGTTTTGGAGTTTCCAAGGTCAAGAATAAAGACCAGCTTGCACCGGCTATACGTAAGGCGATGCTTGAGAGCGAAGACGTAATGGTGGAAAGCTATATGGACGGAACGGAGATTTCGGTGGGCTGTTACCGCTCCGCAGACAATATTGTTGTGCTGCCCGCAACAGAAGTTGTTACGAGCAATGAGTTCTTTGACTATGATGCGAAGTACAACGGACAGGTGAAGGAAATTACACCGGCAAGGCTCAGTGAGGAAACCACACGGCGTGTAAACGAGATAACAAAGAGCATATATGAGATACTTCATTGTAACGGAATAATACGTATCGATTATATCATAACCCGTGGCAAGGGAAGCAACGGCGAGATTGTTGACAAGGTCAATATGATGGAGATAAACACAACTCCCGGTATGACAGCCACCAGCTTTATTCCCCAGCAGGTAAAGGCTGCCGGACTTGATATGTCGGAAGTGCTGACGGATATAGTGGAGAACAGTTTTAAGTAAGAAACATACGGACTGCTTATAAGTTAATGGGCTTGTCTCCGGTAGCGGAGCGCTTGTTTTATAAGCGGTTTTTTATTATGACAGATGATTATGGAGCATAATTCTTGTAACGCAGGTTGCGATTTGAGCAAGTTTGACGGAATACGCCCGTTTAATCCGGAAGAATTGCCCGCTGTATATGAACGGCTTTTGGAAGATACGCAGTTCAGACAGGTCATTGCCTATATCTTGCCGGGGGCACCGTTGGAGGCTGTAAGGCAGAAGATGATGGCGTGTCGGACAAATCTGGATTTCCAGTTTGCTTTTTGCTATGATTTCCTTAACGGTCTTTTGAAAAAGACTTCTGCAGGCATTGACATGGACCGTGCGGCAATAGACAAGAAGAAGCGTTACACATTTGTGAGTAATCATAGGGACATTGTCCTTGACTCGGCTTTTCTTGACAAACTGCTTATTGATGCGGGATTTGATACGACCTGTGAGATAGCAATAGGCGACAACCTGCTCTCTCTGCCGTGGGTGAAAGATCTGGTGCGTGTCAACAAGTCGTTTATAGTGCGTCGGGGGCTGTCGCCGAGAGAGACGTTGGCGGCGAGCAGAACTCTTTCGGAGTATATGCACTTTGTCATAAATGAAAAGAACGATAATATATGGATTGCCCAGCGTGAAGGTAGAGCGAAGGACTCAAACGACCGTACGCAGCCTGCAATATTGAAGATGATGGCAATGGGAGGGCAGGGGAGTGTCGTCGAGAGACTTGCCGGACTGCACATCGTTCCGTTGTCTATTTCATACGAATATGACCCCTGCGATTTCCTTAAAGCTGCCGAGTTTCAGCTGAAACGCGATGTCGAAGGTTGGAAAAAGTCCGCTCATGACGACGTAGTCAGCATGCAGACCGGTATAATGGGATATAAAGGGCGTATACATTATCACTGTTCGCCGTGTATAGATGACTATTTGTATGGTGAAGCAGCCGGTCTTCCGAAGACAGATGTGTTTGATGCCGTGGCGGCACATATAGACAAAGAGATACATCGCAACTATTGTCTGTTCCCTATAAACTATGTTGCGCTTGACATGCTTGGCGGTACTGCGCTTCATAACGATAAATACACATTGGAGGATAAGGCTGTATTTGAACAATATTTTGCAGGGCAAATGGCGAAGATAGACATTCCTAATAAGGATGAATCTTTTCTTTATGAACGTATGTTGAAGATGTATGCCAATCCTGCTGTCAATTATCTTTCGGCAATAGAGCGGGCGTAAATGAAAAGATTGCTGTTATTGTTTTCGTTGATAGTGCTGTTGGCTGCGTGTGAGAACGATGCCTATGATGCCGGTGACGGTGCACTTTCATACATGCGCGCGGATTTTGTAGAGGCAAGAACCGATGCTTCCGCGCGTTTTGTAAGTATTGTCACCGATGATGATGAACATCTGGTCGTGTTGCCGTCGTTTGCATGTAAATGGGCGGAGAGACCCGATACAGTCTATCGTGCATTGTTTTATTATAATAAGGTTGAGGCATTAGACGGTTCCGTGTGTGCGCAACCTATTGCTGCGTCGCCTGTGTTGACGCCGAAGATACGTAATTCGGCTGATGTTGAAGAAGCGCCTGTCGCTGATCCTGTGACACTTGTCAGTGCATGGCGTAGTAGAAACGGCAAGTATATCAATATGGAATTGTCAATAAAGACAGGTAATCCCGATGATGAAAACATCAAGCATGTGCTGGGCCTGCTGTATGAAGGCGCAGACGAAAAAGACACCGGCGGCAGGCGTATAAATCTTATTCTGACTCACAATCGCATGGGACTGCCAGAGTATTATTCTGTTACGGCGTTTGTGAGCATACCGGTAAATGACATTCCCGGAGGACTTTCCGGTGGTGATGAAATATCTGTCAGAGTGAATACTTATGGCGGTATGGTGACAAAAACATTTTCTTTCTGAAAAATGAATGACTTCTTTCGTAATTTGCTTTTATCTGTAAAGAGAGCGTTCCCTTCAACGGTCAAGACTTCTTTTTGGCTTCTTAAGATTATGATACCTGTGTCGCTGTGTGTCAGTCTGTTGCAGTTCTATGGTGTGATAGAAGTCATGGCAAGGTGTATCGACCCTGTATTCCGTTATGTCGGTTTGCCCGGCAGTTCGGCAATAGCATTTCTTACAGGAGCGTTTGTTACGGGTTATGCCGGTATGGCTGTGATGTTGTCTATGGTTCTTACGTTGCGCCAGGCAACGATAATATCGCTGATGATATGTCTGTGTCATGCTTTGCCTATGGAAAGTGCCGTGGCAAGGAAGACCGGTTCCTCTTTTATACGTATGAGTCTCATACGTATAGTTATGGCATTTGTCTGTGCTTTTTATCTCAATGCCGTGCTTCCGGAAAATACAGAGCCGTTTGGTCTTGCTGTGCATAGTATTCAGAACGTCACAGTGTGGAAGATGCTTGGCGGTTGGATATTGTCATCATTGAAATTGTCTGTAATGATTTTCTTGATAATATTCGGACTGATGATTGTTCAGAGGCTCATGGAATTGTACAATCTCATACCCCGTCTGTCGCGTCCGTTACGTCCGTTGATGAGGCTTTTCGGACTTCCGGAAGATTCGTCGTACATGTGGCTTGTCGGCAATGTGCTTGGAATATCCTACGGATGTGCAGTTATGACAGATCTAGAAGAACGGGGCGTGATAACAAAGGAGGAGGCAAACGATGTAAATTATCATCTTATAATGAACCATTCGCTTATTGAGGATACTTGTGTATTTGCTGCTGTTGGCATCAGTGCTTTCTGGATTGTGTCCACGAGAGTGCTTTTTGCCCTTGTTGTTGTGTGGGGACGTAAGGGTATGAGAAGCCTTGTTTCTGCCGTGGCGAGATGATTTTTCGCATTCCGCGACACTTGTGACGCTTATGACACTTGTCTATATAAAAGGCTTGAGAATATAAAATACATGTAAATCATCGCACTCATGTTGATATGACAGTGAATATTAATTCGTCGAATTAATATTAGGCAAACCGGGCAAAATAAAGCCCGGTCATATAATCACGACCGGGCTTTCATTATCCCAAAATCAAACTTTTTACGTCTGGTACCTTAATCATCCCATATACTGTAACTTGCTTCATCCCAATCGAGCACGTCTTCCTTGGACATCGCACCTTCGTTTTCGTCTCCTAAATCAGGATCTTGAGACGTTTCTTGTGAGCTGACAATTATCTCGCTCTCCATTAAGTCATACGTTCTCATATCAATGATTTCTATCTTGGGGCTGATATATTTCTTCATGTCTAAACCTCTCCTTTCTTTTATTTGATTACAACTTTTCTATCGTTAAATACATATATACCTTTTGCTGTGGGGCGACCGGCGGTCTTTATACCCTGCAGCGTGTAATAACTGTTGTTCTCCACTTGAGACTCCGTTTCTGCATCAATACCGTTTATGTCGGTAGTCTCGCTGCCGTCGAACACAAGTCTGAATGCCTTGGCAGTTGTGCTTCCGTCAAGAAAATCCTTGTCGAGAGTTATATATGCGGAGTTTATTGAGCACTTGCCTGCACCCGGAACGAAGAAACCTATTGTAACGTACGGGTCTGAAGTGTTGAGTCTCTTGTATCCGAATATGAAGTTGCTTCTGTTATCCTCTGTCGTAACGGGAATTTCCGTACGGCTAATCTGTCCGTTAAGAAGGTTGTCGCCGTTTGCTTTGTTCTGTTTTTGGTTAGGCTCCTTATAGTATTCCATTGTCACTGCCTGCGTGCGTTCTCCGTCTCCTCTGTCCTTTCTCGCCAAGATAACAGGCATCTCTGCCGGGAGAACACGCTCGTCACCAAGATCATAAGATTTCATCGTCACTGTTCTTTCCGCCTTGTTGGCATTGCCTATGGTGAACACGTCGATGCCTTCCGGCACTATTACGGCATGATAATCGCAGAAAGCTCTGAACGTTGTGTATCCGCCAATCTTTTCGGCATCGGCATTCGGACAATAAAAATTGTATTTGCGGTCGCGGATGACGTAGTAGATCTTTGTAAGGTCGGGGTCGTTTGGAGACTGGCGTATGTACAGACGGATAAAGTATTCGCCGGTTGGAAGATTGAACGTGCAGGCGTTGACATTTTCCTCGTTATACTCGGCATTGCTCTGGTTTGCAGCCGTGCGGAGGAAGTTTACATATTGCGTATCCTTGTTCCCATAGCTGTCTTTGGGATTGATGTTGTAATTATTGCTTTCCTTTTTCTCTTCTGTTGTTCCTGACAGGTCTACTGGCACCACGATGTCTTCTTCAAAGAATGTGTTCTTGAAGTTCTTGTTATATACGAAAGCGAATTGTTTGCCTGCCGTAAGCGGCACCGGCGTCTCCTCGTTGCCGTCTGTTCCAATATACTTGTAGCACGATTCGTCAGCATCATAAACCAACTTGTAGGCATGCTTGGTCTGCTTGTCGGGATTTGCAGACGACCAACCTTCTGCATCACTGTCATCGCTGTTGCCCACGGCGGGTCCCATAATGTAGAGGCTGTGGTTGAATGCGATGCGGTAAGTAGATGTCGTGGCATTCATGGAGAATGTGTATGACTCTATGTCGTCGGACACCACGGGGTTCAAAGCCTGGTTGGAACGAGCCATACCTTTGGTAAACAAACCTCCGTGAAGCGCCGTTGCGTCAACGCCGTTGTATGCATCACCGTCATGGCTGTAAGCCCATTGCTCTTCCGGACGTATTGCCGCATCCCAACTTGCTGTCATGTTGCCTTTATTAAAATTATCTATACCTGTCTTGCTGAATACGGCAAGATAAAGCTGACCCCATCCGTTCTTCGGTCTTGTTACAGTGGCACGATAGACGATGCTGTCTGCATTTTCAGTTTCCGTCGTATATGCAAAACCGTTTTTGAACCAGTACTTTTTCATAAACTGGCGGTGCTGTGAATTTGTAGGGTCTATATCTTCGGTAGCTTTCGCATTCGTAAGATTACCTACCAGATAATATCCTCCCTCATCCAATTCTCCTCCGAAATATTCTTTGTTGATGATAATCTCCAACTTGTTTTCTGTATTGAGAAGCCATGTGTAAGACATTCCGGTGCTCTTTTTCAATTTAAATTTATGCTCAGATGCCGCTGTAGTCTTGCTTTTTCCGTATGCTTCATACTTGGTGTTCTTGCCGGCATATTTTTCGTCTGTCGGTTCCTTTGTTCCCAATTCATAATTGTCATTGTTGTCCCCGTGTGGTCTGTAGCTTACACTCTTGTCTCCGTTTTCTATCCAATAGTGTATATAGCCATCCGCGTCTGTTTGTAAAAGGAAGTCCTGTATGTTAAACGAAAAGAGATTTCCCAGCACATCGCCTCCGTTACGAACCCGAGACGGTGACATCTTGAACCTCGCAGGCTCTCCGTTCTCTCCCATCTCAGATATGCAGAAGTAATAAGTATTGGCAGGATCAGACGGAATTGCGGTGAGTTCTCCTTCTCCGTATGCCACTTTGTTTGTCGCATTGACAGTGACAGATACCGCCAACAGCAACATGACCGATAAAAAAATGAATAGTTTTTTCATATTGTTTTTAGTTAATAGTATTTTTGTGAAAAGATGTGTCGGTATTGACATAAAGATTTTTACACCGATACAAACATGTCGATGTATATACTTATAAAAATTAAAAAAACAACCGGAATTATTTAGCAAGCACAAATTACCCCCCCACGATAAAAATGTCGGAGATGTTGATATTCAACGTGTTAGTGTTTGCCGATTTGCTTTTCATTATTTTCTTAATAAGGGCTTACACTTGCAAAAGTATGTTGTTTTCTCTTTTTAGAATGTATTATGTCGGAAAATGTAAACGTTTCTAAATGCAAACGTTTGCACTTTCCTTGCCCTCCACATAACATATAATAAGTCTCTCTTTCCTTTTTCTTTTTCCCCGTTTCGCCTGTATAGTGCTGCGTATTCCTCCTTTCCTTCCTCGCCCCCTCCCTTATAATATATCCTCTCGTGTCCGTCTGTCCGTTGTCTCTAATTCGTTAAATTACGTTATGCAGTTTTACTCCGACAAGTGTAATCTGCGTGCTGTTTTCGGTTGCCAATGACAGATATGACAGATGTTTTTATAACTTCCGTAAAATAAATTAAAAATAGAGGGGCGGCACCCTTTCTTCATTTTTTAATTTTTTTCAAGTAAACCGTGAAAACATCTGTCATATCTGTCATTTTCACGACAAAACGATGTTGTGTCAGGATAAAAAAGTCATCGTTGCAAAGAGTTTCGATTATAAATTTTCACCGACAAAGCTGCGATTATAAATTTTCACCGACAAAGCTGCGATTATAAATTATGAATTATCATAACCCATAGCTTTATGCCTCATAACCCATAGCTTTATGCAGCGTAACCCATAGCTTTGTCACGAACATTTTAAAGTGACTGACTTTACCTGATTTTACTTTACACTTTTCTTATTATTTTCCTAATATACTTCACTCTCATTTCAGTTCTTTACCAACTGCCTTTACAATAGATGAAAAGTGCTCCTGAAACGCTTTACAAAGACGTTATCGGGTACAAATCTACACACAATGATTCTGACAACTTTCACTTTACACCATTCTTGTTGTTTTCCTTATTTATTTCACTCCCCCTAAAATATTTTACCGATTCTTTTACAAATCAGCGCGTGAGTTCGGAATAATAACTTGCGCCTTCAACCATGTTCACCTCGGCGTACAGACAAAAACAAGACATTTTGTAGAACGAAGTAAAAACTATGCCCCTGCATTGGGACAATATGTTCTGATATACATATTTTCCCGACTCGTATATTATATAATAATGTGTCCCCGTTTGCGCACACTTGACATTTATCAATTCTTCGGATAAAATCGTATATTTTGTGAAAAAAGTTTTATAAAAGCTTGCAAGTAATGTAAAAACTCAGTACTTTTGCATCCGCTTTTGAGGCTTACGCCTTTTGGAGCGAATAGAGAAAGAGTTCTTTGAAAGAG
>NZ_JABKKJ010000002.1 GCF_013166515.1 Xylanibacter caecicola
TGAAATTCTGTACCTTCTCCGTGTGGTAGTTGATGCCGTTGGTGGAGAAGGAGAAGCGGTAGGAGTTGAACCAGTGGTGGTTCAGTCTGTACATCTCCGTCTTCAGATAATCGCATATCTTGTCTATAAGATCTATTTCGAGGAACGGCTCGCCGCCGATGAAGTCCCAGATGACACTTTCCTCGTTGAACTCGTCCTCATGTTCCAGAATGTAGTCGATGGCTTGTTTTGCCACCTCCCACGACATGCGCTCTTTCGTGTTCTTGCCCACAAGGTAACAGTACTTGCAGGCAAGCTGGCAGTCCTTCGTCACGATGAACGTGATGCTCTTCGCAAGCCCTCCGCTCCATTCGGAGGACTTCGTTTTTAAGTTCTTCATAAAAGTAAATTAACAGATGGAATAAGGCATGACAGCGGTTATCATACCCTATCCCATATCCGGTTTGTTTAACGAGAACTATGACCGCAGTCATACGCGCACGTTCCCGTACAGGTTCCGCTGCAATGAGTCATACATGTTCCGCGACATGAGCCTTGGCAAGAAGCATTGCAAGTTGTGTAACATGAACCTCTACAATTCCCGAGGCAACTTGTGCTACAACCATAACGGCATCCCATAGGAGATTCTTCCGCAGCCTTCACAATAGCAGGTGTACCAGCCAGGACGATAGCGCCAAGAATGGGCAATGCGCCTTTGGCTGCTTTTTTGAAGAACTCTCTCCGAGACTGGAGTTCCTCCTTTTCTTTCTTCCCTTTCATAAGAATTAGAATAGATACCTATCGACCTCCCAGTTTCGGTGTAAATAAAAGATTTATTGATGAAACTATACAAAAAAGCGTGGAGATCCGTGCCTGTTGCCCGTCCCACACTCTGAGGCTTCTCGCATTGCCCGAAATAGTTGAACGAGCAACGCGAAACCCACGCCGATGAGTTTATATAATTATCCCTATATTCCTAACATCGCACACCTTATTATAATATATACAATAAAGGCATGATATACGGATATAAGGATGCCTATAAAAACATCCCATGAGCATCTACCGTTGCCATGTTCTGACTATTTCAAGAAATTTTGCGAGAATTTCAGAGTGTCAAGAACAAAGCGCTTAGCAAACGCCTTCTATATATAGCGACTTCCGTCCCACCCTTTACCGCGTCAGTACGGTATTTAAACCGTCCCTAAGCCCGGCGTGAGAAAGTACTCAAACTTTTATGAGGGGCTATGGCGGACACGTCCGTCGTGCCTTACGAAGCATGAGACTTCGGAAATCGATGCAAAAATAATGAATTATTTTATAAATACATAAAAAAAGAAAATAAATTAGAGTGAGTTCGGGATAAGAAATTCGTTATAAAAGTTGGTAATCTCGCAAATATTTTGTAACTTTATATTTGAAACACAATAACTTACAAATAATAATAAGTGATGATTACCAACTTTTATAACGAATTTCTTATCCCGAACTCGCGCATGTATGTCTACGTATTTCGACACACTTAACCGTCTTGGTTCTTAATATATCCGTATTCTGATTTTGACACATTGCTCTGTTGTGTGTGTATGTTCTGTCATTTTGCCAATCGAAAAATGTCACTCAAAAATCTTGTTTTAGATGTTTGGGATGTATAGAAAGCGCCTTCAGAGCGTAGAAAAGGCGGCTTATAATTCTGAAGTTACGCACTTTTGGCTGCAAAGTGCGTAACTTTAGCCATTAAAGATGCCTCTTTCAGCTTATTTATATGCCATCTTTAGATCCTAAAGATGCCTGTTTTAGCACCCAAAACATGTTGTTTTTCGTTCCGTATAATGCACACTTTTGCTGTTTCTTGTATAATAAGTTGATATGTTGAGAGTTGTTCCTGCACATGTATTTTCGCGTTTTTCCGGCAAATTGTGCTTCTGTTTCTGAATATTGCAGTGTCAGAGAGTTGCGTAAAATCATAAAGTAATGAGAAAAGATAAAAATCGTTACAATCTGATTTGTGCATCCATGGCATATCAAATCCGCTGTTTGGCATGCCGGTTATTGGTCTTTATTGATAAAAATCACCCTTTTTATCGCCTTTTACATACAGAAAGTATTAAAAAACAGGCGGTTCAAACAAAACTATCGGCAATACATGCACGGTTTGACAAAAGTTTCTTATTTTTGCACTCTCATTCAAAAACTTGTCTATAAGTGTCGTGGCATTAAGCAAGTTGACGATTGTCAAAAACAAAACTATGGTTAGGATGATTACCTTCATGCTGTCGTGGCTGTTGCTATATACCTGTAATACGGGTATACGGGCGCAACATGCCGGCATATCTGCGGTGCAGGCAAATAGCAATATGAATGTGGTGATACTCGGAGACTCCAACACTTCTATCGGCGGTGACGCATGTGACCGTCCCCAAGGTTGGAGCAAGTGGTTCCGTGACAAGTTTGCTCCCGCCACATGCCGCAGCTATGCAAGGAGCGGTGCAACGTGGACCAATACGGTGCGGACTACATACAACACAAAAGAGTATACGGAAAAATTGAGTGACAACAATGTGATATATAATCAAGTAAACAGGCTAAAGGAAGACTGTGACGCCAAAAGGCATGTCGAACCAAACCTTATACTTATTGCCGCCGGCACAAACGATGCTTGGTTCAGTACCTCGCGACCCGGTGTCTTCTCAAAGACGGCAGATAATGCCTTTGAGTATGACGGCGGATTTATAACCGGTCGCAAGGCTTCAGACATAAGGACACTTGCCGGTTCGGTGCGTTATTGTTGCGAGATGCTGATGGAACGTTTCCCCGATGCACAGATCATCCTGCTCACACCCATGCAGTCTGTTGCTGCCGGGACAGACGGAATACGCCGTGCAGGCGACATAATAGAGGGCTGTGCGCATCGCATGGGACTTGGCGTGATAAGGCAGGATCGCGAGAGTTGCGTCTATTATATCCGTGAGAAGAAATCGGCAAGATATACCATCGACGGCACTCACACGAGTGAAGACGGCGCAAGGCGTAACGGATGTTATATAGCCAACCGCGTCAGTGCCATGCTTCAGATGTAGGTATGCCCTTTGCGCGGTTATTGTAGTACATACTTTTAGGATATTAATAATGGTTTTCTCAGATTTATTCTTTCTCTTTGAATTCATTCCGACATTCATGCTTTGTTATTTGTTGGCGGCTTTTGTCGACAACAAACTGCTCTCTACCGAAACTGAACGCAGCAACAACGCCCGCAACTCCATGCTTGTCATCTTCTCGCTGATATTCTACGCATGGGGAGAACCGGTGTATGTGTTTCTCATGCTGGCATGTGTCTTTATCAATTATATTGCCGGTCTGAGCATAAACTGCTGCGAGGGAGGCAGGCGTAAGGCGGCTCTGACCGTGGGACTTATATGCAATATAGCAATACTCGGAACGTTCAAATATCTCGGTTTCTTTGCATCTGTGCTGGCAGATGTCGGCGTTGAAGTCTCTGTTCCCAAAATATCATTGCCCATAGGCATAAGTTTCTACACATTCCAGTCCATATCCTATCTTATAGACGTTTACCGTAAGGAGTCTCCCGTACAGCGCCGTTTCACCGGATTGTTGCTTTATATCTCCATGTTTCCGCAGCTTATTGCCGGACCTATCGTCAGGTATGGCACGGTGGCGGACGAGATACACAACCGCCGTGTGTCTGTAAACGACTTTGCCGACGGTTCATACCGTTTCTTTATAGGGCTTGGAAAGAAAGTAATTATTGCCAATCAGCTTTCCGAGATAGCCGACCAGTTCCTTGTAAACGGTCTTGGCTCGCTCTCCACTACAGGCGCATGGATCGGTATAGCGGCATTCACACTTCAGATATACTTTGATTTCTCCGGCTATTCGGATATGGCTATCGGCATGGGACGTTGCCTCGGATTTCATTTCAACGAGAACTTCAACCACCCTTATTGCTGCAAGTCAATAACCGATTTCTGGCGCCGCTGGCACATGTCGTTGGGAAGTTTCTTCCGCGATTACGTATATATACCCATGGGCGGCAACCGTCGTCACCAGACTGTCAACATAATGACTGTGTGGTTTCTGACCGGTATGTGGCATGGTGCAAGCTGGAATTTTATTATCTGGGGAGTGTTCTTCGGCGTGATACTTATGATAGAGAAGAAGACAATTTTGCGTGTGCGTGAAAAAGTTCCTGCACTGTTCCTGCATATTTACAGCATTGTTATTTTTGTTACGGGCTGGGGAATATTCTATTATGACGACTTCGACAAAATGAAGAAGTTCTTCAATGCCTATATTGGAAATGCACCCGTATTCACCGACTTCGTGTCTGAAAGTGCCATATTGGACAATTTCTGGCTATGGACGGCAGCCATTCTTTTCTGTATGCCGGTAAGACGTGCAGCCTCTAATGTTTTATGCCGGATTACAAGTTGGAATGATAACGTCCATGGCATGTGTGTTTTTACAGCCAGAGTGACTGTGTCAGTGGTCTTGCTTTCCCTCAGTGTAGCGCTCTTGGTGGGAGCCACAAACAACGCATTTATCTATACACGTTTCTGAAAATACGGTCTTATGAGAAATATACGCACATACATATTACTGCCCGTTGTTATTTTCCTACTGTCGGTATCGCTCCTTAATTCCTTTGCCGGTACACAGGGGCGGCATACGGCAAGAAGATATACGGATACAGTGACGGCGTGTCTGCCGGCTCACAAGTCGCCTACGGGTATTATCATTTCTGGTCGTGGAGACAGTGTAAGAGCTCTCGAACCCTTTTGCGGTGTGCCGGGAGGATGCATGCACTATGCCGATGCCGTGAACAGATATGATGAAACGTTCGGAGACAGCATACGGATTTATTGTATGGTGATACCCACTGCCGTCGAATATTACTGTCCGGACACGGCGCGGACGTGGACAAGAGATGAGCTTCCCGTGATAAACGGAATTTATGAACATCTGTCCCAACGCGTGCGTGCTGTGGATGTGTATACTGCGCTTGGCAACCATGTCGCCGAGAACATATATGCCCGTACCGACCACCATTGGCTGCCGTTGGGCGCATATTATGCAGCAGAAGAGTTTGCCCGCATTGCCGGCGTACCGTTTCGTACACTCGGAAATTATGACAGTCACGTCATAAGAAACTTTGTCGGTACAATGTACCGCTTTTCAAAAGACATTTCCGTAAAACACGCTCCCGAAGAATTCATCTATTACACGCCGCGCGATGTGGAATATACCACCACTTCCATCGCCTATACCTTGGACAGGAGCCGGCGGCGTGTGGTGTCTGAGACAGCCCCTGTCGAGAAACCTTTCTTCCGTACATACGCCGACGGGAGCAGTGCCGCATATTGCACCTTTATGGGAGGCGACACAAACCTTACCGTCGTAAGGACATCTACCCGGAACGGAAGGCGGCTTCTTGTGCTTAAGGATAGTTTCGGCAACGCACTGCCCGGATATCTCTTCCATTCGTTCGAGGAGATACATGTGGTGGACTGCCGCTATTTTACAAAGAACATAAAGGATTATATCGGCGCCAACGGTATTACCGACATACTGTTTGCCAATAACATAGGGCATGCCTGTTCATTGCGTACAAGCAACTCGTACAACCATTATCTTACAAAAGACACTGATTAAACAAAAACGTTATGACAAGAAACAAGATATATATATTATTGATTGCCGCGGTATTCATTACGTTCACTGTGGTCTTCGATACGTTTCCCCGCAGTACATACTCTGAATTAGAGAAGCGCGAATTGGCTTCGTTTCCGGAATTCTCGTTCGAGAAACTCTTTGACGGAAGTTTCACACGCGATGTGTCTTCATGGTTCAGCGACAGCGAACCTTTCAGAGACGACCTTATGTCGTGCAGCATGCAGATAAAGGACATGATACGTCTTACGATGTCCGAAGACAATGTCACCTTTCATGCAAGTGCCGACGCGCCTGCCGCCGTACAGGAGACGGAGACAGACAAGGATGCCATTGCCAACAGGAACGTGGACGAATACCATAACGAGCTTACTGCCAACGAGAATGCAAAGATTGCCAATGCCGGCATAATCGTAGTGGGGACAGGCGATAAGGTGCGTGCCCTTATGGCATACGGCGGAGGTTCTAAGGGCGGCGTGTCGTATGCCGGGGCAGCCAACAAATACAAGGAGACGTTTGGCAACAAAGTGAATGTTTACTGTATGGTTATCCCTACGGCGGCGGAATATTATTGTCCGGAGAAAGCCCGTAAATGTACGAACAGCCAGCAGGCTACCATCAACAACATACATGCACATCTGCGTCCCGACGTTAAGGCGGTGGACATCTATACTATATTGGGAGAGCATGCCGCGGAAGACATATATCTTCGCACCGATCACCATTGGGCACCCCTCGGCGCATACTATGCGGCATACAAGTTTGCCAAGGTTGCCGGTGTGCCTTTCAAGGATTTGAAGCACTACGACCGCAAGGTGGTGCGCAATTATGTGGGCAGCATGTACGGATATTCAAAGGATGCGTCGTTGAAGAACGCCCCGGAAGATTTTGTATATTACGTTCCGCGCGGCGTACAGTACACCACCACGTATATCAACTATACCATAAACAGCCACTATCAGGTGACGGGAGAGCAGAAACCTCAGAAGAGCATATATTTCTTCAAATACCGCGACGGACACAGCGGTGCGTATTGTACGTTCATGGGAGGTGACACAAAGATAACCCAGGTGCGTACTTCCACAAAGAACGGACGGCGCGTGATGATACTGAAAGACAGTTTCGGTAATGCCATTCCCGGCTATCTCTTCTTTTCGTTTGAAGAGATACATGTTGTAGACGCACGCTATTTTACAAAGAATATGGTTGACTATGTAAGGGAAAACAAGATAACCGACATACTGTTTGCCAACAACATATTCAACGCCTATTCCGGTGCCGTATGCAAGAAATACGTTCATTATCTTACGCAAAGGCACGGCGCAATGGCTCCCAAGGACGAGGTGAAGGACGAACACACACATGCCGCGCATGAGCGTAAAGACACTGTGGCACACCATGCAATCCATAAAAAGCCGGAACCTGCGGTTGACAATGTAAGTGAAGAGGCGGAAAAGAAAGAAGAGAAATGATAACTTTATGACCATGAAAAATATTATTATCGTATTGTCGTTTGCCCTTTTTGCTGTTTGTTGCGGCAGAACGGGCAATGGCAAGAGCGGTGGGGGAGAACCCGCAGCTGTCGATTCGGCAGCACACCGCGCCCCGACACTTGAAGAACTGTTCCTTCCCGACACCTGCTATGCGTCGGCAGAAGGTCTTGAATGGTGCACGGAATATGCCGACTCGCTCTCGCAGACGCTGCAATATGTGGATGATGCTTATGAGAAAGCGGGTGGAGTACGCACGTTCCGCAAGACTCTTATGCGCAATGCCGACTTCGGAAGAACGATAAAAGGCACTCCGACAACTGTGGAAACGGCATGGGTGTTTAATACGGAATACGATTCGCGCCCTACAAAATACGGAACATGGGGCGGCGGAACAGGCTGGACGGGACAGCCTCTGTATGTAAAATGGAGTGCCGCCGACATATCCATGTTTGCCAAGAACGGGCATGCTCTTGCCCGGGGATTTACGGGAGAGGAGATAATGGTAGGCTCGTTGTGCGGCAATGTATATTTCATCGACTTCAATACGGGCAAGCCTTCGCGCCGGCACTATGCTTCGGGCAACGTCATAAAGGGTACTATGTCGCTCGACCCGGAGTTCAAGAACCTTTATGTGGGGCAGGGCGTGCCGCACGACGAACCGTTCGGAAGTCTGGTCTTCGACCTTCTTAAACACGAGCGCACGCAGATATTCACCCGCGACCCGAAAGCCCGGCGCGGCTGGAATGCCTTCGATTCGTCTCCCATAGTTGCCGGAGGTTATCTTTTCTGGGCGGGAGAGAACGGTTCCGTTTATAAGTTCCGCCGCGAACAGGGACGGCTCAGTCTTGCCGCCGTGGCACGTTACAGAGCCGAGGGCATGGCTCCGGGCATAGAGTCGAGCCTGTGCGTATATCGCAACTACGGCTTTTTCTCGGACAACAGGGGCAATATAATATGTATAAACCTTAATACGATGAGACCGGTGTGGCACTGCAAGAATCTCGACGACTCCGACGGCACACCCGTTTGCCGCGTAGAGAACGGGCACCCTTACCTTTATACTGCCTGCGAGGTAGACAAGCAGGGCAACGAAGGTTTCTGCCGTTTTATAAAGCTCGATGCCCTTAACGGCAACGTAGTATGGGAGCAACCGATACGATGCACACGCTTTGTTCTTCCCGACAAGACGCTCGACGGCGGAATGTATGCCACTCCTTTACTTGGCAGCGGCGACTGCAAAGGCATGGTTTTTGCGAATATATGCCGTAACAAGGCAGGAAAGAAGCTCGGAGAACTGACGGCGTTGAGCACGTCCGACGGTAGGATAATATACACCGTGCCGCTTGACTACTTCGCATGGTCGTCGCCGGTGTCGCTCCGTAACGAGAAAGGAGAGATGTATATCTTCACAGGCGATGCCTCGGGCAGCATATATCTTGTTAGGGGAAAGACCGGAGAGGTGATTTTCAAGAAACACGTAGCCAACAACTTCGAGTCGTCGCCGGTGGTTGTGGGCAATTCAATCGTTGTCGGTTCCCGTGGAACGGCAATATATAAATTTACAGTAAGATGAAACGGATAATACTTATAGCGGCACTGCTTGTTGTCTCTGTCGTACGAATGTCGGCGCAGTATGATTTTCTTATAGCCAACCGCAATGTCATTCCCGGAGGCTATGACTTCTGGATCTATACTCCCGAGGACTATTATTATACCATGGAGTCCACGCCTGTAGTGATATTCCTGCACGGTGCGAGCCTTTGCGGCAGAAATCTCAACAGGGTGCGCCGCTACGGTCCGTTGGATGCCATTGTAAAGGGAAGGCAGATACCGGCTCTTGTCATCGTGCCTCAAAATCCGGGAGGAGCGTGGAATCCCAAGAAGATAAACGATGTGCTTGAATGGACAAAGAGTAAATATCCGGTAGACTCTACGCGTGTTTACGTGTTGGGCATGAGCCTTGGCGGTTATGGTACTATGGACTTTGCCGGTACTTATCCCGAGAAAGTGGCGGCAGCGATGGCGCTTTGCGGAGGATGTACGCTTAAGAATCAGGAGGGATTGGGGCGACTTCCTCTTTGGATACTGCATGGTACCGCCGACCGTGCCATATCCGTAAAGCAGTCGCAAGTGGTTGTTTCCAATCTTCAGGGCAATGGACTTGACACGCGTCTGCGTTTCGACTGGCTTAAAGGGGCGTCGCACGGAGCATTGGCGCGCATATTCTACATGAGAAAGACATACGACTGGCTGTTCTCCCATTCGCTTACGGATAAAGGAAGACCGGTGAGCCGTTGGTTCTCGATAACCAATGCCGACCTGTCGAAGGCATATCAGGACATGTCGCCGGAAGTTCCCGATCCTGAAGTGATAGACGATTGACGGAGACGTACATCGAACTTGTTATATATAATAATGTACACGGAAAAGTATGAAGTCATTCAATCAATACGAACAATACGCCGACATGGAGTTTCTGCGTGAATACTGTCTCAGGGAAGGCACGATCAGGCATTTCGACAAAGGCGAAGTCGTTGTACGCCGTGGCGGAAAGATAAAGTTCATGGGTGTTGTGGTGAAAGGATACTTTAAATATACCGTTACGGATAATGACGGAAACGCTCATGTCACGGGCTTTGTGTTCGGCGGCGGCATTGTCGGCGATTTCCTGAGTACCGTCGGGGCTGACAGTGTCGGCGCGGACATCACGGCGGCGACGACTGCCGATGTGATGGCGTGTGATTTACAGACAATAAAACGCCTGTTCATTGAAAACCCGGATGAATTCCGTGCCTTTGCAATAGGACTGTTCCGTCATGCTTATATGCAGTATCTCGACCTTCATACAAAGTCGCCTAAGGAACGTTATATGGCACTGTTGAAACGTTGCCCGGACATATTGAATCATATTTCCTTGAAGGAGATGTCTTCCTATCTGTGTATAACGCCGACGCACCTTAGCCGAATACGTAGGGAACTGACGTTTGGCGGATAATATTCGATGGTACGTGCAACTCTCAACATTTGTTGAGGGTTGTTTTGTTTATATGGTATAAATTTGCGGTTGTACAAACATTTAACGCTATGAAACATCAAAGATTTCTCTTTTCAGCCATTGCCGCCATGGCGGTATGCTGCTTGTTTATGCTCGGTTCTTGTCAGATAGCCGAGGCGGTGATAGCCGGTACGACATATTACGACACGGAAATAAAGACCAATGACAACCGGTTGATAACGGGACGTATCGGCGGACAGCGTTCGTCAAATCTTCCTTCAGGCTCCAAAACGATAAGCATAAAGACCGATGAGGGCAGAATGAAGATAAAGAGCGAGACGATAGAGTATATGAAACTGGCGCGGAAAGGACATCCCGAAAAGCAGCAGATGCTGGTGTATATGGACTTCAAGATGCCGTACAAGAAGAAAGGCGTGCAGAAATACCGCACGTTCAAGAGATGGCAGGTGCTTGACAATGCGGGCGACCACCTGCTTATAACAGCCTATGGCCATTCGTACAGCCTTTCAAAAGACGGCGCGCTGGTTATCACCTACAGTTCGGACGAAGGCATACAATACTGCATACAACGTCGTGGCGACGACTGCCCGATACTTATCGGCAGGAGTATCTCCGGGCGATCATTCATGCGGAAACAGTGGCAGGCATATCTTGAGGATGACGCAGTGTTGTGTAAGAAGATTGCCGACAAGGAGATAGACGCGTTCGACTTCAAGTCTATTACCGAGCAATATACTCCCGGACGAAGATGAAAAGACGCTTTATAGGACTGCTGCTTGCGCTGTCATGCCTGCAAAGTCTTTCGGCACAGGAGTTTTCCAAGGACGGTTCCGCGCTTTATAGCATCGGTGCGGGATATGAACGGATGCCGGATGCCTATTCCGCCGAGGGCTTTTCGTTGGGCGTAAGTGTGAGATTTTATACGTCCGGGCGAATGTTCTGCGAGCTTATGGGGCATTGGGGCACTCACGAAGGCGACAAGACTGTCATGCAGAAAGGCAAACCGTTTGCCGTTCATGACGAGCGCGACTGTTTGTTGGCTGCGGCAGGTGCCGGCTATGATGTCTTTCAGGATGCGGGCAAACGATACGCCCTTTATGTCAAGGCGCTTGCCGGGTATGGTGTAAGGTCTTCCCGGTATGACGATTATATGCCGTCCGATGCCGACGACGGTTCCGTCACTCTCGGATGTGAAGACAACCGGAAAGGGCTTGCGTTTGTCGCCGGCGTGGGATTTGACGCACGTTTCGGACGTTGGACGCTGACGCCTTCGGTCGATGCTATCTTTGTCGGCGGCAGGTGGAATGTCGCTCCTATGCTGTCGTTCGGTTTCTTTTATTAACGGTTAAAAGCCGTGTCGAGATACTAAGTCAACGTGATTCAGGCGTTTTTATTACCTCCGGACTTGTATCTGATATGTAAGGACATTGCATGGCATCCTTAAAAATATGCGATAGGTTTCTATCTCATATGCGATAGATTTGTATCTCATATGCGTTACGTTTCTATCTCATATGCGATAGATTTGTATCTCATATGCGTTACGTTTCTATCTCATATGCGATAGATTTGTATCTCATATGCGATAGATTTGCATCTCATATGCGATAGATTTGCATCTCATATGCGATAGATTCGTATCTCATATGCAATAGCTTTGTATCTCTTATACACGTTGTTTGTCACTCGGTCATTCCGGCACGTATATTATCTCTCCGTTGTCCAGTTCATAGGCAATGCCTACTTTCTTGCCCTTTGCCCCATTCTTTTTATCCTGGTTTTCTGACGGCGTGTAGCGGTTTATCTTTTGTCCCTCCTTTGTTATTATTTCCATGTTATCTTTGCCGGGATTTTTCACCATGGTGAAATCGTCCTGACTGAACATTTCCGTCATGTTATATCGCGTCACGAGCGCAACCATAAGGGCTACGGCAAAGACCATGGCAACGTCGAACAGGTTGCCGACAACGCTCATCGGGTCGTTGTCTTCCTCGGTTTTCAGTAAATTACGTCTCATTTGCTCTTCTGTTCGTTTATAAGTTCGGCTATAAAGTCCAGGTTTGTCATGTCCCGGAGATACCAGCGCTTTTTAACTTGCTGTGTTATGAAGCCCACCGCGCCGGAGAACAGTCCTACGACAGTCGTGGCAAATGCCACCTGCATGTTGTATGCCATTGAAGCGATGTCTCCGCTTGCCAGTCCCACCAGTGCCGGTCCCATAGGGATCAGCGTTCCCATAAGCCCCAGCATGGGTCCCATCTTTGTAAGTGTCTTCGACGTGTCGAGATCCTTGTCTGCCGTGATTTCAAAGCCGGCAAGCAGGCGTTGTACGTGTGCATGGCTTTCTTTTCTCTCCAATATCATGCGTATGTGCCTTACTACCGGTGATGTGTTGTTCTCGGGCAACCGTCCGGCTAAAGTCTCTATTTCGTCGGGTGTAAGCCCGTCGAGCAGGTCGTGCAGCATGGCACCGGTACGGCGAATTGACAGATACTGCCCGAAGAAACTGCCTATCAGCAGCAATGCCCTACCGAAAAGCATTATCAACAACACGATGACAGGAACCAGAAGTCCCGTCGATATCCAATAAAGAATGTCAGAAATATAGTTCATAGCTTTAATATTGATTTATGTTTGTTTATCGATTGTCTTTTTATTCTAAGTCTCCTTGCGGTCATTCCGGCAATTATCCCAATAGCCAGAAGTATCGCGAACCCACAGAAAGCGCTCCAGTCCACATCCCCTTCAGCCTCGACGGATGTCCTCCCGTTTACTGTCGCGATGACGCCGAGTATGGCTGTAAACGCATTCAGGAGGAACAACAGCTCCAACCGCAGTTCTTTTTCAGGGATTAATGTCCTCATCGCCCGCGAGCCTACCGGTATTGTTATTGCTATTATCATGCCGAGGCTCCATGCCACGAGCTTGAAGTCCGCGCCGGGCAATGAGAATATGGTGAATACCAGCAGACTGAACAACACGGGGAATATAAGTATGCCCGGAAACCAGCGGAGGGCACGGTACATCCGCAGCGTGCGCTTTTTTATGCCGCCTGCCGTAAGCATGTGGGCTGCCAGCATGCAGTATGCCATCTGTATGATCACCTCTATGCTGAGCACCACCGCTATGTCGAGCATCAGTCCGGTGTCGGCGAGCCAGTCCGCAATCTGTGTCCTCGACTGCTCTATGGCGTACTGCCACATCGTTCCTGTGAATATGCCGCACACGACAGCGGTCGTACATACGGAGCGGAACTTTCGTGCAGCCTGCTTGAGCATGAAGCTCAGGCAGACTGTCACCATAAGTATGATAACTACCGTTTCCATGTCTGTTTGCCATTGTTTCTTCTGCGTCGTTGCACTATCAGTATAAGTATGCCTGCAATGGCGACAACTGTTGCCACGGCAACGGCTGCACCGTTAACTGCGCCTGTCTTCTTTTCCGTTGCATCGTTCATTTCCTCTTTCTTCATCACAGTTCCCTTTTTGCCGTCGCCCATGTCGGCTTCGCGTATTTCCCTGATGTTCCTGTTGTACTGTTCGGCAGCGGCAGGGCTTGTCTTCGATGCGATGTATTGGCGCAGTTTGGCATTGTCGCACACAAAACCCGAGCACGACGGCTTGTACTTGTTTACCAGGTCCGTGTGCAGTCTGGCTATGTCCGCAACCTGTCCGGCACTTGCTTTCCACAGTCCCTTGCGTGCGCTTTCCAGCATGACGGCGGTGATTTCCTCCAGTGCGGCAGGATTGTTGCTCTCGAAATACTTCCGTACTCCTATGTCGAACTTGTCCTTTACATACACATTATATATATTGTCCCACATCTGTTTGTCCACGGCTTTCGGCTTCATGACGTTCCATCCGTAAGTGTTGCGCACCACCTCCGCAAATGTCTCGGCGCTGCTTGCCCCGCCTTTCATCCTTTCTTTTATATACTCCGGATTGAAAATCGTTGTGCGGCTCTCCACGCCTATAGCCTCCTTTACGTCCTGCATGCGTGCGTTGTTGCGGTTCCTGTAGTCGCTCAGATATGCGTCCGGATCCTTTCCGGTAACGTTGCGTACGGCAAGGTTCAGCCCTCCCATGAACTCATATACATGGTCAAGGCTCAGCGCTCCCCACGTGTTGCTTTGCCTTGGCTGCACCACGGCGTCGGTATTTGTCAGTGCCGCCTCAAGAACATGCTGCCTTGTCGCCTCCCAGTCCTTTTCACTACCGTAGAAAGCACCCATGTTGTTGAGATATACATCAGCTATCTCGCTCTCTTTCTCCCAGCGGTCGCCCGCCTGAACCATCCCGGTTATCCCCGTTCCGTAGTTACCGTTCACGCCTCCGAATACGCGGAATGTCGACATCTCGCGTGCTTCTTTCGGTGTCAGCCCTTTCGCTGTAAGAATCTTTTCAGCCTCCGTAACGCTTTGCGCCACAAGGTTGTCATATCTCTCATTGCCTGCCGCCGCTGCCATTTCCACGGCACGGTTGATGAGGAACAATCTCGACGCGGCAATGTCGCGCAACTGTCCGCTTGTTTGCACTACAACGTCTATGCGCGGACGCCCGAGCTGTTGCGACGGGATAAGGCGCAGATCTGTCACACGTCCGAAAGCGTCGCGCACCGGTTCCACGCCGAGCATGTACAGCACCTGTGCTATTGTGGCGCCTCCCGTCTCTATAAATTCGCTGCTCCACAGTGTATAGCTTACTTTGCGCGGCAGCGAGTCGTTGTGGTTTTTGCGGTACATGGCAATTGTGTTGTCGGCAAGTTGCCTGCCTTTTTCCCATGCCGCCTCGGTGGGAGTCTCTTCCGCGTTTATAGCAAAAAGGTTCCTTCCGGTAGGCAAAGTGTTCGGATTTACAATCGGATCGCCGCCGGCAGACGGTGGCGTGTATCCTCCGTTCAGCGCATTTATCATCGATGCAAGTTCCCGTTCGGGACTTTCCACGAGCGCTTTGCGGTATTTCCCGACGTTTTTCAGCGTGCGCTCCACCTCCATTATTGCCGTAGCCATGTCTATTTCATCCTTGCTGTATTTCTTTCGCGGCTTCATCATTGCCGCCATGCCGCCGGCATTCTTCTTTAGCATGCCGTTCCCTTTGCCCCTTTTCATGGCAGCCTCCATCTTCTTCAGCTGCTCTTTGCTTGCTCCCATCATTCTTGCCATGGCGAGCGCCTTGTCGGACGACATGCCTTTACCGCCTGTCGGCTTCATTCCTTTACCGCCCGTCGGCTTCATGCCTTTCATCTTTTTGTGAACCGTTCCCGTTTCCATTTCCTCAGCCATTGCCATCATTGCAGCCATGCCTTTCGGAGCGTTGCGCTCGGCATCTATTTCCCGTGCCTTTGCCAGCTGAGCCTCCGTAATGCCTGCCGTCTTGCAGATAAAGGCGTCCGTGGCAAGTGTCGGATTGGCAAGGAGCCTGCCCACAACAGCCTTTGCAGGCTCTATGTATGTGCGGTTGAACAACATGCGGTGCTTCTCTGTCTGCACGTTGGCACGTCCGCGCATCTTGTCGAGTGCGAGAAGACCGTACGCGATCGGTTCCGTTGCCATGGAATAGACACTCGATACAATCCGTTCCGCATCGTATGGAACACCTATTATATATAGTGCCCCTGTTATTTTCTCGGACGCAAGCTCCTCCCCGAAGTTCTCTATGCGCTGTATCTCATCCTCCGTATACGGCTTTCCGGCGATGCTGTCAAGCCCGAGGTCGCGGTGTATGCCTAACTGTAGCGTTATTTTCTTTACTGCCACGGCGGCTCGGGCAATAGCCTGCCTGTCTCCTTTGCCGCCGTTGGAGGGCAGAAGGTTGTTGTATATCTTTATGCTCTCGGTCAGTTTGCGGTATATTCCCCTCACGTTGCTTTCCATAAACGGAGGAGTTATGTGCGACTGGATGCCTGCGTATGAACGCCTCTTGGCTATCATGGCTTCGCCCACGTTGTTGATTGTATATATGTAGAAGTGGGGCAGAGAACCGACGAGTCTGTCCGACCAGTCGTTGCTGCTCAGCGCCACCTGCTTGCGCGGTGTGTATTCAAGGCTTCCGTGCGTTCCGAAGTGTATCATGGCATCGGCATTGAACCCGAAGCGTGCCCACAAGTATGATGCGATATATGTGTGGGGAGGCGCTGCGTCGGTGCCGTGGACAATCTTGAACGCGTTGTCTCCGCTGCCTGCCGCAGGCTGAGGCAACAGCACGATGTTGCCGAGACGAAGTCCGGATACGGCGAGACGGCCGTCTTCGCTTACCATGTATTTGCCCGGAAATTCTCCGTTGACTTTTATTACCTCATTATACATGTCGGGGCGCAGCGCCGTTTTCGTCCACTTGTCATATTGCTCTTTGCTTATCAGTTCCGGTTTCCCGTTCTTTATAAAGCGTCCCGATGCTCCCTCGGCGTAAGTATTGAAAACCGGACCGTGCTTTTGGAGCATCTTTCCCAGTTCTTCGGCGGTTTCCGGAAGCCCGTCCACGTTGTAGCCCTCACGCTTCATGCGTTTCAGAAGGTTGAACAACGACGGCACGACCTCCATGCCGCTTGCCGTCAGGGCGTTCTGTCCCGGACCCTTATAGTAGTATATCGCCACACGCTTCCGGCTGTTAGGCTTATGCTTTAATGCCACATAGTTGTTGACCGTCTGCACGAATGTCTCAAGGCGTTCGGGTATTGCGTATGTATGCTGCAAGCCCTCCCCGTCTTTGTAATTGCCGAATAATGCAAACGGGCGTATCGCCCCGTCTATCTCGGGAGTCACTATGCTCTGCGACATGAAACCGCCGCTCATTCCCATCTTGTCCGCTTCCCACTCTTCGGTGAGCCTGTTCACGTTAAGCGGTGAGAACAGCGGAATGTTGTTTGCCGTAAGAAAATCCACCATATAGTCGCCCATACGCCCGTGTGCCATGTTGATTACGGCGGCGGTATGTATGGAGTCTGCATGACCGTCATTTATGAACTTGCGCATCGAGCTTACGCAGTATACCATGTTGCCTGTCTCTTCAAGTCTTTTGACAAGGTCTGCAGGCTCACCCATCTGTCCTGTTACTATTATCTGCGGGGCACCGGCTTTTATAAGACGGTGCTTTTTCAGATAAGCATGATATTCGGATACCGAGTTGAAGAACACATCCTCCTCGTCCTTGTTCTCCATGTTGTAGTGATAAAGCAGTCCGCTTGCTTTCTCTATGGCAGCATCGGGCGCGTCGGCAAACAGCCTCTTCCCGTCAACGAACCTGCGTACATAGTTCAACAGACTACGGTAGTTCTTCCTTCCCCCGTTTTGCAGATATTCCTTCATCTCTTCCGCCTGTACGGAGTCTACCGACGTGATGTCGTTGTCCGGATTGGTGGCGGCTGTGGTAAGCACCGGAAGTCCGTTTCCGGCGGCATCCTTTATCAGCTCCCTCTGTTCGGCGGTTATGCGCAGTCCCATACCGTTGATGAAGACCATGTCGTAAGAGCCTATCTCGTCAAGATTATCGGTGTCAAGCTCGCTTATCTTTATGAATGAGTTTGTGTTTGCCTTTGATATCTGCCCGAGATTGATAATCTGGTAGTTTACGAATGCTATGCGTGTCGTTGACGCCCATTGGCTCCATGCCACGGCGAGAGCAAGCAGCACGGTTAATGCCGATACGGCTGCAACAGCCTTTTTCTTGTTTATTTTCAGTCTTGTCATAAGCTATTTGAATATTTTATCGATATCCACCGATATACCGGCGGCGAGTGTCGTGCCGGTTGTGGACGGTGAGTTGTTGTAATAATACGACGGTCTGTAGTTCAAGAGATTGTCCGCCGCCAGTGTGATATTGACGCCTTTGGCAATCCGTTGCGCAAGGCTCAGTTTCCACATTGCATATCCCGGATACCTCTGTCTCGATGTTTCCTCATACGATGACACGCTTGTATACTCGTCGGTGGTGACGCCTGACAGGAACCTTCCGCTCAGAGTGATGCAGAAGCCGTAGCTTTTCCATTGCCGGTCGTACTCTATCCGTGCCGTCGCCGTGTGCGGACGGGTGCTCGATGTAAGCGGTTCGCCTGCCTTTATGTGTTCGTGTGTGTAGGCGTATGATGCGCTTGCACCGAATCCGCAAGGATATTTCACCTGTGCGTTGACGTCGAAACCGGATATCTTCAACGGCGCCATGTTTACGTATTGCATGCCGTTGAGCGCCTTGTTCCATGCCGTTGTGATGCGGTTGTCCACCTTATTATAATATCCTGTCACGGTTACGCTGCACCGTCCCTTTATGTATTCTGCCAAGAGTGAGAAGTTGTGGCTTCTTTCCGGTTTAAGGTTTTCGTTGCCGTAAATCATGAATATGCTTGCCATGTCGAAACTCATGTACATCTCTTTGAGTGTAGGTGCGCGGAAACCGCCCGAGTATGAACCCCGTAACGAGCAGTTGCCGACCTTGTACATCATGCCGAGCTTGGACGACAAGTTGTTTGCCCGTGCCTCCGAATAGTAATCGTAGCGCAGTCCGGCTATAGCGCTCAGCTTGTCGGTGACATGCAAGTCCGCCTGTGCGAAAGCGTCGCAGGTGTACTGCCGCTTGCTGCCGTTGTTCTCAAACTGGTATGACATGAGATAGTCGCGCATGTAGTCTCCGCCTACGGTAAGCACGTTTTTCCTACCTGTCTTGTGATTGTAGAGCGCCCGCAGACTGTTCTGCACGTTGCTGTAGTCGCGTATGTCGTTGCGGCTTGACGTTATAAGGTCGCTTTTGTCATACTGGTCGAAAGAGTACGCCACCTCTATGTCGTCCTTTCCGCCGGCAAACGAATATCTTCCCTTTATGCCGCCGCTGAAACTGCGGTAACGGTTTCTGGTGTCGGCAGACTTGTCGCGTTCGCGAAAATAATATCCTGCACGTCCCGTAAAGTTCAGTCTGTCGGTCGCGTTGAACGTAAGCCGTTCCTTTATATTCCATGTCTTGCTTCCGAAAACGGTGGAGTAGTCGCCGTCGCGACCAAGGTCTATGGCGTCCGCGTGTGTGTGCTGTATGTTCGTAAGGCTGTTGAACTTGCCTGACTTGAAACTGAACGAACCGCCGTATCTCTGATTGTTGTGCGCCCCTATGCGTGCGTTCAGGTTGGCTGTCCACGGCTCCGTGGCATCGCGTGTTATCACATTCACCACTCCGCCGACGGCGTTCGAACCGTATAGTGACGATGCCGCCCCTTTGACAATCTCTATCCTTTCTACATTGTCCATGTTAAGTCGGTTGTAGTCTATGTTGTCGAGGGTCTCGCCCGCTATCCTCTCGCCGTCCTGGAGAAACAATACCGAGTTGCCGCCGAAGCCCTGCATGTTTAGTGTAACCTGCTGGTCCATTGCGTATGAGAACTCTATGCCGGGTATTTCTGCCTGTAGCAGTTCGCCGATGTGGGTTGCATCGGTCTTCTTTATGCGGTCGGCGGAAATGACCTTCGTCACTATCGGCGCGTCTTTCAGCAGCTTTGGTGTCCTTGTCCCGGTGATTACGACGGTCTGTAGTCCTGTCTCGTCCTCGTTTAACGCCAAGTCAAGCCGGTTTGTCTTTATCGAAGGCTTGCCCGTGCGTGGTATGTATCCGATGTACGATACTTGCAGTGTGGGGTCTTCACCTGCCGGTATCACTAATGTATAATGTCCTTTTGTGTCGGTGGTTGTTCCCGTGTGCGGTCTGTGTTTCAGCGAAACCGACGCGCCGATGAGCGGTGTTCCTCTCCCGTCGGTAACGGTTCCGTTTACCGTCCTTTGGGCGGAAACGGCAGAGGCGGTCATGACAAGGAGCGCAATGAATACCTTTCTTAATATAGTCTGCATGTCTTTTCGCTTTTTATCATGGATTGTTCATTATTAGTATGCCTTGTTCCGCCTGCGGATATATGTAATAATCGATGGTCATGTGACCTTTTATGCCTGCCGGATTCATAAAGTCCGACAATTTAAGACCAATGTGCCTGCCGTCTTTCAGCTTTACTATATATACCCTCCCGGACAGTGTGTAGGCAGGCGGCATGTTGCTTGTGTCCACATCAAGCCACCTCGACAACACCTCGTTGTAGTATGACGACGCATACAGGATGTTGCCGTCCATCATTCCCGACATGTCCGTTGCAATGCGGTCGGTGGTGTATACGTCTTCCGCAAACACCGCTCCTGCTGGCAGCGGCTTGCCCAAGACGTTTTCATCCGTTTCGCATACCGACGCTCCGTTTGTCTTCGTGTCGTAGCGGTGCACGGCAATGTCCCATTCCGCGGGCGCTGCGTCGGTGCTGTCTTCTCCTATTTCGGTGGTGTGGCACACCTTGTTGCGGAAGTCGATATAGGTCCACTTCTTGTAGTCCGTGGCGTCGATGCACACTTTACCCGATGCCGTGGCGTCGCCTGACGGCAGGAAACCGTATCCGTCTGGCGTGCTTTCTTGAGGAATATCGTATATATCGTCCAACATACCGTTGCATGATGAGAGTGACAATAATGCCACTCCCGTCAATAACGCTGTAAATATAGATTTTCGTTTCATGCCGTTTCCTTGCTTAGTTGGATGCCGACGCACTTGCAGGAGACCACGTTATTGTGAGACCGCCCATGACCGACGGAACGCTGAATACAAACTCCGGTGAGTTCTTCTCACTGTCGATACTTGCTTTCAATGTGCATGGATATTCCTTCTTGCTCTCTTCGGACATGCCCATTAAGCAGCTTCCCGCACCCTCTATGGTATATATGTCTCCGTTCATGGTCACTGTCGCATCATTTATGGTGAATGTTCCCCATGTGTCCGAAGTGTATGATATGTTCACCTTCCCGTTGTCCGCCACCTTGACCGTCACCGTCTGGTTCTCGCTTGTCATGCCTTGCGGAAAGTATTGTGCCACGGCTTTTGCCATGCCTTCATAGCTTCCTGTCACCATAACGTTTGCGGGCGCGTCGCCTTCGATGAAATCAACGGTCATGCCACCCATCACCGCCGGTACTGTAAACCTGAATGTGCTTCCCGATGCGCTTACTTCCGCACTCAGACTACATTCGTAACTCTTTCCGGTTCCGTTCATGCCCATTATCGTTGTGCCTGTGCCTTCGACCTTATATGTCGCCCCGTTCTTGGACACGGTGGCATTCTTTATTTCAAATGTGCCGAATGTCTCGGATACGTAGCCGATGTTTACCTTGTTGTCTCCTTCACGTGTGATTTCCAGTTTTTCGCCTGTTGCATACATGCCGTCGGGGAAATACTGTGCGGTGGATTTTGTGTATCCGTTATAGACCTTTGCTATTTCCTTGCCATAGTTCATGTCTTCACTGTTTTCATCGTTGCTGCATGACATCATGCACAGGGTCATGACAGCCAGCATAAAGATACTTTTCAATTTCATGATTTAAATGTTTGTTGTTGTTCTGATGTTTGTTTGTAAATTGCAGGATGCAAAGTTATAAGTGCGGCAGTTCATCTGCAATACTTAAAATTTGGTAAAATAAATTTGTATTACATGAATGAAAAATACTTACAAATAACCATCACGACAGCCGGATGTCCACGGTTTTCAATGCCTCTTGTCATAATTTTCAGGTAAAAAAGCCTTGTTCATATACCAAGTTGTAACATGTTGATTATCCGTATGTTACGTATTGCTTTCCAAGAGGTGCCCTTTTGCATTCTGAAAGACGGCGTTTTAGCGTCCAAGAGGTGCCCTTTTAGAACGCAAAAGGGCACCTCTTGAAAAACGGGGGATAATTCATGGTTTCAAGCAAGGTTATGTTGTGATGTGGCAGAGGTTATATCCGGTCTTATAAATAAAGGTATTAAATGTTCGGCAATCTCGTGAAAAAGAATTAATTTTGTGGCGATTAATATTAAAAAATATAACGATGAAACCAACTCTTATATTACTGGCTGCCGGCATGGGCAGCCGTTACGGCGGTTTGAAGCAGCTTGACGGACTGGGACCTAATGGTGAGACGATAATGGACTATTCCATCTATGATGCCATAAAGGCGGGTTTCGGCAAGATTGTATTCATTATCCGCAAGGACTTTGAAGAAGACTTCCGCATCAAAGTGCTTGACAAATATGAGGGACATGTGCCTCTTGAACTGTGTTTCCAAAGCCTTGATGCGCTTCCGGAGGGCTTCAGCTGTCCCGAAGGACGTGTAAAGCCGTGGGGCACCAACCATGCAGTGCTTATGGCAAAGGACGTGGTGAACGAACCGTTCTGTGTGATAAACTGCGATGACTTCTACAACCGCGACGCCTTTATGGCGATAGGTAAGTTTCTTGCTGAACTTCCCGAAGGAAGTACAAACAGATATGCCATGGTGGGTTTCCGCGTGGGTAATACACTTTCTGACAACGGAACAGTGGCGCGCGGTATATGTTCTACGGACGAGGACGGAAACCTTACCACCGTGGTTGAGCGCACGGAGATAATGAGAGTGGACGGAAAGGTGTCGTACAAGGACGAGAACGGCGAGTGGGTAGCAGTGGAAGACAACACGCCGGTGTCGATGAACGTATGGGGATTTACGCCTGATTACTTTGCACATAGCGAAGCATATTTCAAGGAATTCTTGTCTGCTCCGGAGACAAAGACAAACTTTAAGGCGGAGTTCTTTATCCCGCTTATGGTAAACAAACTGATAAACGAGAAGACGGCAACCGTGAAAGTGCTTGACACTACAAGCAAATGGTTCGGCGTTACGTATGCTGCCGACCGTCAGGGCGTGGTAGACCGTATCAGCGCACTTGTGGCAGAGGGCGTTTATCCGGAACGTTTGTTTTAACGGCAGATGCCTACGAAGGTTTTTTGCATGTATTTTTAAGTGAACAATATAAATGTGGCAGGGGCTTGCGGACCGGTGTCTACAAGTCCCTGTTGTGTGTGATGAATATATAGTACGAACGATGAACATTAATATACTGACCGATTTTGAGGTGGAACAGTTTTGCCGTATCGTCGATGCATCCGACAAGATTGTTATCTGCTGTCATCAAAATCCAGACGGCGACGCCCTCGGTTCAAGTCTCGGAATGGCTGAATATCTGCGCACAATGGGCAAGGAACCGCTCGTGGTCGTGCCGGATGCCTTTCCGGATTTTCTACAGTGGATGCCGGGAACAGAGCGTGTTGTCCGCTACGACAAGTACAAGGAACGAGTGGACGCGGTTTTGGCAGAGGCTGATCTTGTGATGTGCCTGGACTTCAATACACCCGGGCGCACGGATAAAATGGCGGATGCTCTTGTGGCATCGCCGGCAAGCAAGATACTCATCGACCATCATCTCGATCCCGACATAGATGTGGAGATGAAGATTTCGCAGCCGGAGGCAAGCAGCACATGCGAACTGGTGTTCAGGCTGATATGGCAGATAGGCGACTTCGAGAGCGTGACAAGAAAATGTGCCGTGCCCCTTTATTGCGGAATGATGACGGATACGGGCGGCTTTACGTACAACTCCACGCGTCCGGAAATATTCTTCATCATCAGTCAGTTGCTGACAAAGGGCATCAACAAGGACAAGATTTACCGCAATGTCTACAACAATTACAGCGAGTGGCGCATGCGCCTGATGGGGCATGTGTTGTACAACCGTCTTGTGGTAATGCCTGAGCAACATGCCTCTTACTTTATCCTTACACGCCGTGATCTCAAAAAATTCCATTATGTAAAGGGGGATGCCGAGGGATTGGTGAACATGCCTTTGCAGATAAAGGGCATGCGTCTGAGCATCTCTTTGCGCGAGGATACCGAGCGCGACAACCTTGTATGGGTGAGCCTTCGCTCTGTTGACGACTTCCCGTGCAACCGCATGGCGGAGAGATATTTCAACGGCGGAGGGCATCTCAATGCCTCCGGCGGACGGCTTACGTGCACCATCGAAGAGGCGGAGAAAAGAGTGAGGGAAGCCATTTGCAACTTCCGTCCTTGATGTCCGTATCGTGGCGTATGGGTTAAAGTAGCATAATATATGGTGTGTTGTTTGTCGTAATTGGCATGTTTTTTGTAAATTTGCCGTTATAATTGTATTATCAGATATAATATATGAATAAAATAACTTATGTGTTCATGGCGTTCTTTGCCATGATTCTTGCGGCTGCGTGCGATGATACGGAGACGTATGCAGAACAGAAAGACAGGGAGCGTGCTGCCATACAGGAGTATATAAGAGACTCGTCGGTAACGGTGATATCGGAAGAGCAGTTCTTTGCTCAGGACACCACTACCAATCTGGAGCGCAACGAATATGTCTTGCTTAACCGTTCTGGAGTGTACATGCAGATTATACGCAAGGGATGCGGTGAACGCATCAAGCCGGGAGAGACCACTACGGTGCTCTGCCGTTTCAAGGAATGGAACCTGTTGACGGACTCTCTGCAGCTTACCAACGAGGTAATGTCGTTTGCCCACATGGTGGACAAAATGAATGTGACGAACACCAGCGGTTCGTTCTCGGCGTCGTTCTTAAGCGGACAGAGCGTTATGGCAAGCTTTTACAACAGCACTTCGGTACCTTCGGGCTGGTTGGCTCCGCTGAGCTACATAAAGGTGGGGCGGCAGTCATCTCCCGATGAAGAGATTGCCAAGGTCAAGATTATAGTGCCTCACACGCAGGGACACCGGTATGCGTCGTCCGGCGTATATCCTTGTCTTTATGAATTAACTTACGAAAGAGGAAGATAATGACACTTATAAAGTCTATTTCAGGCATTCGCGGAACTATCGGTGGGTGCACGGGCGACACGCTCAATCCGTTGGATATAGTGAAGTTTGTAACGGCATATGCCACATTTATCCGTCGCAGCACCCGTAATGGGGCAACGGGCAGGATTGTTGTCGGTCGCGATGCCCGCATATCGGGCAGGATGGTGGATAGTGTGGTGTGCGGAACGCTCATGGGTATGGGCTATGATGTCGTCAACATCGGGCTTGCCTCAACTCCTACGACGGAGCTTGCCGTGAGCATGGCAGGTGCCGATGGCGGCATAATAATCACTGCAAGCCATAATCCGAGACAGTGGAATGCCTTGAAACTTCTTAACCGTTACGGTGAGTTCCTTAACAAGGAAGAGGGCAATGAGGTGCTTGCCATTGCGGAAAAGGAGGATTTTGAATATGCCGATGTGGACAGCCTCGGGCATTATATAGAGGATAATACATATAACAAGAAGCATATTGACTCGGTACTTGCTTTGAAACTGGTAGACGTTGAGGCTGTCAGGAACGCACGTTTCAAGGTGTGTGCGGATACGATCAACAGTGTGGGCGGCATCATATTGCCGCAGCTTTTTGAGGCATTGGGCGTTGAATACGAGATCTTGAACGGTGAGCCGAACGGTGACTTCGCGCATAATCCGGAGCCGTTGGAGAAGAACCTCGGTGGAATAATGGGCAAGATGAAGTCCGGCGGATTTGATCTTGGCATCGTGGTAGACCCGGATGTGGACCGTCTGGCGTTCATCTGTGAGGACGGAACAATGTTCGGAGAGGAATATACGCTTGTTTCCGTTGCCGATTATGTGCTGGAACACACTCCCGGAAATACTGTTTCGAACCTCAGTTCCACGCGTGCGTTGCGCGATGTGACCGTCGGTCGTGGCGGAAGCTATGCCGCATCGGCTGTGGGAGAGGTTAATGTAACGACCAAGATGAAGGAGACCGGTGCAGTGATAGGCGGTGAAGGAAACGGCGGCGTGATTTATCCTGAAAGTCATTACGGTCGCGATGCCCTTGTGGGTATTGCCCTGTTCCTGTCTTCTTTGGCTCATAAGAAGTGTAAGGTGAGCGAGTTGCGGGCATCTTATCCGAACTATTTCATTGCAAAGAACCGTATAGATCTTACTCCCTCAACCGATGTGCCGGCAATCTTGCGTAAGGTTAAGGAGATGTACAAAGATGCCGATGTAAACGATATAGACGGTGTAAAAATAGACTTCAGTGACTGTTGGGTGCACCTCAGGGCATCAAATACGGAACCTATTATACGTGTTTACAGTGAGGCTCCGACCATGGAAGAGGCTGATGCACTGGGCAAAAAGCTGATGCAGGTGGTACTCGACATGCAATGATATAATAAAAAGATAAAGGGAGATAAGAGAAGATAAAGGAAGATAAAAGACAAATGCCGACTGCTTGTTTCAAAGCTATTGTCCTTTATCTCCCGTGGCTTTAGCCACATATCTTCCTCTTATCTCCCTTTATCTCCTATTTAAAGATTGCCGGGTTGTCCCTTATCTCCCTTTATCTTCTTTCCCCTAAAAGTTTCTTTCCTACCGCATAGGCACTTTCCGTCATCTTGCTTATTATGTCGATGGCAGTATGCATGTCCATCGTACCGAGTATTTGACAGCGTGTGTAGGCGGTTTCGTGTTCATTTTGTGTGGCAAGTCTACCGCACAGAAGCAGTCCGAAGTTGCGCTTATACTCTTCTACCATTGTGGCATAGAACGCCTCTGTCTTGCAGGCAAGCCTTATGAGATCCATTTGTGTGGTGTCTTCCTTTATGAAAGAGCGTATCTCCTGTTCTATTTCTTCCGCCTTGTAGTTCATTCTCGAAATAGCGTAGAACGCCTCGGTGTTGAAGCATTGCGATATGCTTTCATAGTGGTTGAGCATGGTGCGTTTGATGTTTTGCGGTTCAAACTTTTCCATATCGTTGTCCGATGACTGTGTTTCAACTATGCCGAGAGTGAAATATCTGAAGAATGTCTTTATGAGCATGGCAAGCACTTTGTCCTTATTCACCTGTTCCATTGTCCTTGTTGTTTTCCTTTAAGTTATTGTTTACGGCTCTGATGTTTCTCATCAGACCCTCATATTTAACACGTTTCACCGCGCTGCCTTTGAACAGTCGTTTGTAGTCTTCTGGCGTAAGGCGGTTCCATTTGTCCCTCGTCATGTTCAGAAGTTCGTCTTTGGGGCGTAGCCGAGGCTCGTCCGACGGGGTGGAAAACCTGTTCCAGGGACATGCTTGCTGGCATCTGTCGCATCCATATATAGTGTTTCCCATTTTCATGGCAATGCCCTGAGGTATTTCCATGCGGTTTTCTATGGTCTGATATGACAGACAAAGCCTTGAGTCGAATGCCGTGGCATATTGCTTGTCGTTGTTCATTGAAGTATCGGATATACTGTCGGAGAGTGCTCCCGTAGGGCATGCGTCGATGCACGAGTGGCATTTGCCGCACCGGTTTTTTATCGGACTGTCGTATTCTGTTTCCCTGTCGATGAACAGTTCGCCGAGGAAGAACATGCTTCCGGCATGTGGAATGATAAGCTGATGGTTGCGTCCGATCCAGCCGAGGCCGGCTTTGACCGCCCAATAGCGTTCGAGCACGGGGGCACTGTCGCAGAACACGCGGTATGAATGCAGCCCGAGACGTTCGGCAAGAAGTCTTAATTTCTCCTTTACAATGAAGTGATAGTCCTGTCCGAGCGCATATGCGGCAAGTTGGAGTTCATCTTCGGGCATGCGGTATGCCGGAGCATAGTTCATTGCAACGCAGACAATGCTTCTCAATCCGTCCATAAGCAGGCGTGGGTCGAGGCGTTTGTCCATGTGGTTTGCCATATATGCCATGTCAGCATGCAGCCCGTTGCCAAGCCATATAGCCAGTTCTTCTTCCGTATCGGTGTCGACACGGTCTGCCCGGGCTATGCCGCACGTAAAAAAGCCGAGGTCTTTTGCCTCGGCTTTTATTCTTTCACTCGAAAGTCTTGAACTCATATCCTTGTTCTTTCAGCCACCTCAGAACCTCCGGTAAGGCATGTTCCAGTTTCCCTATGCTTTTTATCGAGTCGTGGAAAGTTATTATCGAGCCGTTGCGCGTATAGCGTTTTACGTTGCCGATGATATCTTCTGCCGTTGTCCATTTGCTGTAGTCGCGTGTCAGCAGATCCCACATCACGATGCGATATTTGCGCCCCAACCAGAAGTACTGTTCCCAGCGCATCCACCCATGAGGCGGTCTGAACAGGTGGCTTTTTATCAGTTCGTTTGCCATTTCCGTATTGGCACTGTATGAATGGGTAGAATGACGGAAGCCGCTCCAATGGTTGAAAGTGTGGTTTCCAACCTGATGACCCGCTTCGACAATGTCGTTGTAAAGATCGTGGTACTTAAGTACGTTCTCCCCAACCATGAAGAAAGTGGCTTTTACGTCAAATTCGGCAAGCGTCTTGAGTATGAACGGCGTACTTTCCGGTATAGGACCGTCGTCGAAGGTCAGATAAACAGACCTTTCATTCTTGTCCATTCTCCACGTAGCCCTCGGATAGAGCCAGTGGAGCCAGATGCTTGGTTGTTCTATAATCATTACGTTTGTTGCTTATGCCGAATTTGTTTACGGTCCTCACTATTACATGGGCAGCTGTCCGCCTCTTTCCTGATAGGTCTTTACGGACATTTCCCACTTCGTTTCCAAGGCATCAGCCCATTTCTCATCAACCAACGGAGCTATATCCAGACACAGCCTCATGATGTATATTTGCATCATGCACTCCTGCTGGGACATGGCAAAGCGGTTTGTGTTAAGTGAGTTGTACCACCGCATGTACTGCCATGCGTTGTTGAAGATGTCGCCAAGAACTTTCTTTGCCTGTGCCTTCTGACCAATCAGGGCGTATGCCTTTGCGATGTCGATGCCGCCGCTCATGTATGTCATGGGCACGTTATATGCCGGTATCATTTTGTCTGCGTACGCCAAAGCTTTGGCTGCCTTGTCGTTTTTACCTTCGCTGATGAGGTGCAGGGCGAGCTGTGCAAAGAGACGACGGTGGGTGTAGCACATGCGCATTACTGTCTCGTCGAGATATATGCCCTTCTTGTCAAGACCGCCGTACTTAAAGCGTGTCATCATGTTTGTGTACACCTTCTCCGTGTCGAAGTTCTTCATGTCGCCCGTGTTGGTGGTAAACGGTGTTATACGGTTTACCAATCCTTCTTGTATGAAGTTGTCTCCAAGATTCATATAGTTGTCGGCTCCAACCGTACAAGCCACGTATATAGGACGTGTCCAGTTGCATTGTGCAAGCATTTCAAGCATCATGAGGTCGCCTTTATAAAGGTTTCTTTTACCTTTTAGTGATATGACCATGCGGTCGGGAATGCTGTCGGCTGCCATCATCATGCCGCTCTTTCTTACGGCTTCCTTGTCTATTGTCAGATAGAGAGTGTCCGTTGGGATGAAGTGCATTTCCTTGTCCTTGCTGCGAACCCAGTATTTCAGTACGTTCTTAAGCTCGAACGGAGAGTCGCCGAACTGTTTCTTTGCCTCTTCGGGATGTTGTTTGTATAGTTCCAGTACCTGTGACTTGGCTTCCGGTTCTACCGATATGTAGTCGTTGGTTCCGGAACAATAGTCAAGTCTCGGCCATGTTATGGGCACCGATGGAGAGTTGTATGCCGGGCGACACATCTGGTCTATGTACCAGTCGGTCTGCAGGTAACTGAGGTTGCAGACGCGTGCATCAGTGCGTACGCCCTCCACTTCCTGGTTGTACCACAGCGGGAATGTGTCGTTGTCGCCGTTTGTGAAGACAATGGGGTTGCCCTTGTCCTGTAGCGACATGAGGTAGTTCTGTCCGAAGTCGCGGCACGTATAGCGTCCGCTGCGGTCGTGGTCGTCCCATGTCTGGCTTGCCATTTGTATGGGAACGAGTAGACATGCCACACCCACAATTGCCGCCAGAACGGTTTCTGTCTTTTTGTCGAGGCGTGCGTCTGCCGGTATTTTGCCATTGCCCGCCTGCTTGTATTTCATTCGGAGCAGACCTTTTTTGATAAGGTCAATCGTTGCAGCCACACCCATTCCGCACCATATTGCGAATGCGTAGAACGAACCGGCGTATGCATAGTCACGCTCGCGCGGTTGCATAGGTGTCTGGTTAAGATATATTACGATTGCAAGTCCTGTCATGAAGAACAGGAAGAACACCACCCAGAACTGTCGTATGCCGCGCTGTCCGCGGTATGCCTGCCAGAACAGACCTATCAGTCCGAGGAGCAAAGGCAGACAGTAGAACACGTTGTGACCCTTGTTCTCTTTCAGTTCGTCCGGCAGCAGACTTTGGTCTCCCAACATCATATTGTCTATGAAAGGTATTCCCGTAATCCAGTTGCCGTGTTCAAGCTCTCCGTTGCCTTGTATGTCGTTCTGCCTTCCGGCGAAGTTCCACATGAAATAACGCCAGTACATGAAGTTGCATTGGTATGAAAGGAAGAAACGAATGTTCTCCAGTTGCGACGGCATCTTTACCATTATCGTCTCGCCGCAGTTGTCGTATGGCACCTCCGTACCGTTCACGCCTCCCATCCAACTCTCGTATGCCTGTGCGTGGTCGCTCGAGTGCATGCGTGGGAAAAGCATGTTCTGAGCATATACATACTTGTTCTTGTGCCTTACAATGAAGTACGAGTCTTTCTCATCCGTCGATGCCTTTTCTTTTCGCTGGTATACCGGTGCGCCCTCTTTCATGCGCGGTATGCATCGGTTACCGTCGATGTCGAGCTGCACCTGCGATGTGTATGCCTGTCCGTATAGTAGCGGACTGTCGCCATATTGGTCGCGGCTGAGATAGCTTCCCAGTGTGAAGATATCTTCGGGAGAGTTCTGATCCATCGGTGTATTTGCCGATGAGCGTATTACAATGAGTGCATAGCTTGAGTAACCAATCATTAGCATGAGCATGCACAGCAGCACGGTGTTCTTCATACGGGCACTGACGAGAGCCGCCTTGTCCTTCTTGAAGTTCAGTACGAACCATAGTGCGGCAAGCACCACGATGCCTGTAACTACCGCCGCCCAGCCATGACCGACAAACGGAACACCGAGCATTGCCACGGCAATGAGGAAAGACACGTTGCTGCGTTTTGTACTACGATTAGTATAGCTTTCGTATATTGCCCAGATGACAGTGCCGACGAGCAGTATGATGTATATAATCTCGCCTGTGTTGAACGGGCATCCGAGCGTGTTGACGAAGAACAGTTCAAACCATCCGCCCACGGTGATGATACCCGGAACGACGCCATATAATATGCCGGCAACGATGGCAAACGACACGGCAAGTGCCATGAGCGAGCCTTTGAGGTCGGCATTCGGGAACTTGCGGTAATAGTATACCAGTACGATTGCAGGTACACACAGCAGGTTCAGCAGGTGTACTCCGATGCTCAGTCCCGTCATATACATTATTAATACAAGCCAACGATCGCTGTGCGGTTCGTCGGCATGATCCTCCCACTTGAGTATCAGCCAGAACACTACGGCGGTGAAAGCCGATGAGTATGCGTAAACTTCACCCTCGACCGCGCTGAACCAGAATGTGTCGCTGAACGTATATATCAGTGCGCCCACCATTCCGCTTGCCTCTATGGCTATCATCTTCGACAGAGTGAGGTCGTTCCAGTCTTTCAGTATCAGTTTGCGCGTTAGATGAGTGATGCTCCAGAACAGGAACAAAATGCATGTTGCGCTGAGCAGGGCACTCATCATGTTTACCATGAGGGCAACCTGCGAAGGGTCGCTTGCGAACTGTGAAAAGAGATTTGCCGTGAGCATAAAGAACGGCGCGCCCGGCGGGTGACCTATTTCGAGCTTATATCCTGTGACGATAAACTCCGGGCAGTCCCAGAAACTGGCTGTGGGTTCAACCGTGCTACAATATACAAAGGCTGCTATAAGGAATGCCAGCCAGCCCAGTATATTGTCCACTAACTTAAATTGTTTCATTTACAGATAATGTGATTATTATAAATTTTTGGTTACAAAGATACAAAGTTTGACTGTGTTTGTGGGTTATTTATTATTCTTTAACGCAACTTTGCGGGCGGGTAGGGGAGCGGTTGCACAATAGGGGAAAACATGCCGTATTGTAAAAGGGCACCTCTTGGCTTCTAAAAGGTGCCCTTTCTGGCTCTAAAAGATGCCCTTTTGGACGTTAAAAGACGTCCTTTTAGAAGTCAAAAGGTAAGATATTGAAAATCAAAATGTTATGAAATACTATGAGGCAAGCATACTTGCACCGTATACAAGCAGTACGTAGCGCAGGAATTTGCCTATTGCCATGCTTGTTGTCGATATCACAATGTTTGCTCTCATAAGTCCTAAAAGTATCGTTATGGCGCTGCCCAACACGGGCAGGAATGCAAAGAAGCCCATCCATGCCCCGTGTCCTGCCATGAAACGCTGTGCCTTGTCCAGATCTTTCTTCTTTACATGAAGATACTTTTCAATCCAGTCGAGACGCCCCATTCTGCCCACACCGTAGTTGAAAAGTCCCCCGAGAATGTTGCCCGCCGTACCGTATAAAATCAATCCCCACGGGTCAAGTCCGGTGGCAAGCAGTCCCAGCATCACCGCCTCGCTGCTGAACGGTAGGAAACTTCCTGCAAGGAATGCCGAAGCCAGCATTCCGACATATCCGTATTCTGTAAGAAATGCTATTATTACATCCATATATTATATGCAGTGAGTGCAAGTATTGCCGTTGTGATAGTGCAGAATGCCATATTGGTAAGACGCGTCCCCGTGAGTGCGATGAAGTGTGCCGCCGGCGGAGCCGTGTTCACTATGAGCAACGGCAGCAGCATGTCCGTGTGCTGCGGCTGCACCATGACGAACGCAATGATTATGAGGTTCATTATGATAAATGTTTCATATATGGTTCTCGTGCGTATCTTGTCGCCGTAGCTGTTGCGTAAATAGTGTATCATTCCCGTGAATGCAAGCAGCAGTATCAATGCCAGTGCAGCCAGTCTTTTCGTGTCGGGCAACGCATAAAGCGGCATGGGATTGAATATGGCGATGTCGGCAAAGTGGCGGATAAGTTCTTCATGGCTTCCGGTCAGCAGACAGTAGCCTGCAAGAAACCAGTATGGTGTGACCACTCCCAGTACCGATGCCCAAAACATTTTAGGGTTGAAGACCATCAGCTTGCCTGCCATTATAATCCACAACACCGGCACAAGAAACAGTATCTGTACGAAGAATATGCTTGCCAGTCCTATGAACAGGAACGCATAGAACATCCGTCCTCTGGTGTTCTTATTCTGATAGCATGAGAAAAAAGCCAGATAGAACGCTGTCATGCACATCTGCACGGCAAAGGGTTCGTATTTTTCAAACAGAAAAGCCGTCATGGCTGTGAGCACGAGAAACGTGCACGACACCATGCGGCTGTATATACGTATAAGCGAGTTTTGGTTGTTGAGAATCATCATCATGAATGCTGACGCTGCAAAGAGCGCAAACTGTATGTACATACCGTTGTCTGTCAGTCCTCCGGCAAGCCATACCAATGTTGCGTATACTGCCGTTACGGGCAGTGCAAAACGGCTTTCCGCCACCTTGTTCTGCAGTCTTTTCCTTGCCACAACCTTACTCCTTCTGTCTTTTCTCCTTGTTTTTTCTTATCTTGTATTCTTTGGTTTGCGTGCAATCAGAGGTCTGCACCTATATCCGAACGGAAATATTTGTCCTTGAACAGTATCTTCTGAGCCTCGGTGAAGGACTTCTTCAGCGCTTCTTCCTTGTCTTTTCCGTATGAACTTACTGCTATCACGCGTCCTCCGGCAGTTACAACCGTGTCGTCTTTCATCGCCGTGCCGCTATGAAAAACAATGCTGCCGTCCACGTCCTCGATGCCGCTTATGGGATATCCTTTGACATATTCCTGAGGATAACCTCCGCTCACGAGCATAACGCACACAGCCGCACGCTCGTCAAACGTAATCTCACGCTTGTCAAGATCGCCTTTTGCAACGCCTTCGAACAGGTCTACAATGTCGCTTTTCAGGCGCAACATCACGCTTTCCGTTTCCGGATCGCCCATGCGGCAGTTGTATTCTATCACCATAGGCTCGCCGTCCACGTTTATAAGTCCGAAGAATATAAAGCCCTTATAATCTATTTTCTCTTCTGCCAGACCGTCTACTGTCGGGCGGATGATGCGATCCTCCACTTTTTTCATCCACTCTTCGGTTGCAAAGGGAACCGGTGTCACGCTGCCCATACCGCCCGTGTTCAGACCGGTATCGTGTTCACCTATGCGCTTGTAGTCCTTTGCCTCAGGCAAAATCTTGTAGTTCTTTCCGTCTGTGAGTACGAAAACTGAGCACTCTATGCCGCTGAGGAATTCCTCGATGACAACGTTTGCCGAGGCATTTCCGAACATTCCGCCCAGCATTTCCTTGAACTCTTTCTTCGCTTCTTCGAGCGTTGGCAATATCAGAACTCCCTTGCCGGCACAAAGCCCGTCGGCTTTCAGCACGTATGGAGCCTTCATCGTTTCGAGAAAGGTCAGTCCTTCGTCGATGTTCATGCCGTTGAAGGTGCGGTATTTTGCTGTCGGGATGTTGTGTCTTTCCATGAAACTTTTGGCAAAGTCCTTGCTTCCCTCGAGCACGGCACCCTGCTTCGACGGTCCTATCACCGGCACCTTGGCAGTGCGTGGGTCGTCGCGGAAGTTGTCGTATATGCCTTTTACCAACGGGTCTTCGGGACCTACAACAACCATGTCGATGCCCTTTTCCACAACAAAATCCTTCAACTTCTCGAAGTCGTCAGCCTTTATTGCAACATTTTCGCCCGCGTTCGATGTTCCGGCATTACCCGGAGCAATGTACAGCTTTTCCACTCTCTCGCTCTGCGCAATCTTCCATGCAAGTGCATGTTCACGTCCGCCGCTTCCTAACAATAATATTTTCATACAGTAAACCGACTGTTTTTATAGTTTATGATATTCCTTTTTATAGCTATGTAGCCCGTCTGCCGGACCGTTTATGACATCTTTTTGCCTTACAGCCTATGCCGCTTTTATTTGAGATAGTCTTCAAAATACTGCGTTATACGTTCGTGCAGATGCACGCTTTTGTGTCCCGCCATGTTGTGACCTTCGCCCGGATAGACAAAGAAATCAGGCTGCGTGCCCGCTTCCGTGCAAGCGTTGATGAACTGCAGGGAATGTTGCGGAACGACGGTCGGGTCGTTCATGCCGATGATTATCTGCAATTTGCCTTTCAAGTCCTTTGCTTTTGCTATTAAAGATGCCTGCTCATAGCCCTCGGGATTGCTCTCCGGGGTGTCCATATACCGTTCGCCGTACATCACTTCGTACCATTTCCAGTCTATTACAGGACCTCCTGCCACTCCTACTTTAAACACATCGGGATAGTTTGTCATAAGCGATATGGTCATAAATCCGCCGTAGCTCCATCCGTGTACGCCCATGCGGTCGGCGTCTACATAAGGAAGTGTCTTGAGAAAGTCCACACCTTTCATCTGGTCTTTCATCTCCTCCTGTCCCAGGTGGCGGAATGTAGCCTGCTCGAAAGCCAGTCCGCGGTTCTCGCTTCCTCTGTTGTCGAGTATGAACAGCAGATATCCCTTCTGTGCCATGTACGTTTCCCACGAGCGGCTCAGATAGTGCCAGCTTGCATCCACGTTATGTGCGTGGGGACCGCCGTATACGTATATGACGGTAGGATATTTCTTATTGGGGTCAAATCCTATGGGTTTCACCATGCGGTAGTAAAGGTCTGTCGTGCCGTCGGCAGCCTTTATCGTTCCGCACGAGTATTCAGGAACGTTGTATCCTGTCCACGGGTCGGGCGCGCTGAATATCATGTTGCGCTTTGCCGTGCCTGTATTTATAACCTCGATGTTGCGCGGTACGTCCGGTTCCGAGTACTTGTCACATAGCAGGTTGCCGCTTTCCGACAGTGTGCCGTAGTGAACACCGCGCCCGTTGTCAAGCTGTGTCCTTTTGCCTGTGGTAGTGTTGACGGCGAAAAGGTTTCTTTGTATCGGGCTCAGCTCGTTGGATTCCACGATGACAGACTTCTTCTTGCTGTTCAGTCCGACAAGTTCCATGATTACAAAGTTGCCCTTTGTGAGTTGCACGGACTGCAGATGCTCCTTGTATGACACGCCCGCCGCCGTCTGTCTATTCTCCGGATAGATGCTTTTGCGCGTGTCGAACACATAAAGATGGTTGAAACCGTCACGCTGGCTTTGAAGTATGAACTTGTTGTTGTCCCATGGCAAGAACGTCAGAGGATGCAACGGCTCCACATATTTGTCGCTCCACTCCTCGTAGATAATCTCCTTTTGGTCGCCCGTTTCCGCGTTGTAGCTTGTCAGTAGCATGTGGTTCTGGTCACGGTTAAGCTCCTGTATGTATATGATTTTTGAGTCCGGACTCCACGTTATGTTGGTAAAATAGCGGTCGGTAGGGTCTCCGGTCTTAAGATATACGGTATTTCCCGTTGCCATGTCATATACCCCTACGGTAACCTTATGGCTTGTCATGCCTGCCATGGGGTATTTGTCAGGCTCGTATTCCGCCGCTCTTGTGAATGTGTTCACTTGCGGATAGTCGGTCACCATGCTCTGATCCATACGGTAAAAAGCCAGTCTGTCGCCCTCCTTGTTCCAAAACGTTCCGCTCATTATACCGAACTCATTGCGGTGCACCGCCTGTCCGTATACAATCTCCCGGCTGCCGTCTGTAGACAGTTGATTGGTGTTTCCTGCGGCATCGGTTACGAACAGTTGGTTGCCCTTTACAAATGCCACGGCTTTTGAAACACTGTTCCAGTCGGCGTTGGTCTCGCCTTCGCATACCTGCCGCCATATCGTCTTGCCCGCCTTGAAGTCAATGAGCATCCGCTCTTTACGGTTGCTTACCAATACGAGAGGTTTGTCTGCGTAAGGAAATCTTGCGCCGTAAAGACTTCGTATTTTTGTATTTTCGTTCGTTTCTGCCCATTTGTTGATATCTTCCGTACCGAATAAAGCCGTTTCCTTGCCGTTGTCCGTGTTTATCAACGAGCATGTCTCGGCACCGCGTCTTACCAGTTTGTCACCCCACCATGCGGTATATATGTTTTTGGGTGACATGTTGTAATAGTTCGTTCCGCCGTAGTTCAAATCTTCAAGCGTGAACTCTTTACCCTGTGACATGCCTGCAACTGTTGTCAGTATCATTATTGCCAGTGTTGCAGCCCTTTTTCCGAAGAGCCTCTTTATTACGTCAGTCTTTTCCATAGTTGTATCTCTTTCCCTTTTTGCCGAAGTCCTTTCCGCCTTTTCTTGCACCCCTTTCAAAACCTCTGCCCTTGTCATCGCGGCGACGGTCTCTGCCGTTGCGCTCCTCGTTTCTGTCGCGGTTGCGTTCGGCTTTGCGGCTGTTGCGCTCCTTGCGGTCAAACTCATCAAACTTGTGTGAATGGAACTTGAACGACCTTATGTCACCCTCTTCGTTCTCGGCTTCCTCTTCCAAACGCCTCTTGAACTCTCTGTTTTTCTTGAAGCGTCCCTTTTCAGCCATGGCTTTCTTCTCTTCCTCGGTTTTGAGGATTTTGCCGCTGCCGCGGAAATCCTTGAGTCTTCCGTCGAACATCTGGTACTTTCTGAACTCACATTCCAACGAACCGTTATACAGCGGTATCTTTATCGAAGGACGAAGTCCTATCTGGTCGAAGCACTCCTGACGGTAGCTGAGCACCCATGCCTCGTTGTTCTTGAACTGATGTTTCAGCGTTTCGCCTATCATCTTGTACGTTCCGAGCAGGTTGGGAGTGGATATACGTTCGCCGTATGGTGGGTTTGTTATTATTATAGATTTGTTCTCGGGTTGCTTGAAGTCTTTGAAATCGGCGTTTTCCACCGTTATTATGCTTGACATTCCCGCAGCTTTCACGTTCATTCGTGCCGTGTTTACGGCTTTCATGTCGATGTCGTATCCGTAGATGTGGTGCTTGAACTCCCTCTCCTGTGAATCGTCGTTGTATATGCTGTCGAACAACTCGCGGTCAAAGTCGTTCCATTTCTCAAACGCATATTCCTTTCTGAACACTCCCGGGGCAATGTTCTGTGCTATGAGTGCCGCCTCTACCAGCAGCGTTCCCGAACCGCACATCGGGTCGATGAAGTCCGTGTCGCCTTTCCAACCGCTCATCAGTATCATGCCGGCAGCCAGAACCTCATTCAGCGGAGCCTCTACCGACTCCTGACGGTAGCCCCTGCGGTGAAGGCTTTCGCCGCTCGAGTCGAGCGACAATGTACATTTGTCTTCCGCAATATGTATGTTCAGTCTGATGTCCGGATTGGTTACGGATATGTTGGGACGCTGTCCCGTCTTCTCACGGAACTGGTCCACAATGGCATCCTTTACCTTGTATGCCACGAACTTGGAGTGACGGAATTCCTCGGAGAACACCACTGCGTCTACGGCAAATGTCTTGTTGTTGTCCAAAAACTCGCTCCAGTCTATCTTTTTTATCTCCTCGTACACGTCGTCGGCACTTGCCGCCTTGAAGTGTTTGATTGGTTTCAGAATTTTTATTGCCGTGTGCAACTGGAAGTTTGCACGGTACATAGTCTCCTTATTGCCGCTGAACGACACCATGCGGCGTCCTGTCTGCACGTTGTTAGCTCCCATTTGTGTCAGCTCCTGTGCCAAAATGGGCTCCAGACCCATGAATGTCTTGGCGATGAGTTCAAATTCCTGTTCCATTATTTATATTGATGTTGTTCTTTCCATATAGTCCCTCGGTGCCATGTATGACAAAATCCCGGCATCTATGCCTTCTTGTATTTCTTTGTCTCAGGTTCCATGTCTTCCGTCACCCAGATGTTTGCCCCAACCACACAGTCGTGCCCTATGGTTATCCGTCCGAGTATTGTCGCGTTTGAATATACAACCACGTTGTCCTCTATTATCGGGTGTCGGGCTATGCCTTTAATTGGGTTACCGTTCTCGTCGAGTGGAAAACTCTTTGCCCCGAGCGTCACTCCCTGATACAGTTTCACGTTGTTGCCTATGATACATGTAGCCCCTATTACCACGCCCGTTCCGTGGTCGATGGTGAAGTGGTGTCCTATTTGTGCTCCCGGATGTATGTCTATGCCCGTTTCAGAGTGTGCCATCTCCGTCATCATGCGCGGTATTAGAGGCACTCCGAGCACCGTCAGCTCGTGGGCGATGCGGTAGTTTGTAAGAGCTTTTATCACGGGATAGCAAGATATTATCTCTCCTACACTTTCGGCTGCCGGATCTCCGCAATATGCAGCTTCCACGTCGGTGGCGAGCGTAGCGCGTATGACAGGCAATTTTTCTATTATTTGTGTCGCCAGCTGTTCCGACTCGCATCGCCTGACGTTAAGTTTCTCATACGTTTCCTCACTGCATTCATCGGCAAAACACAGTCCTGCCATGATCTGGTCGGCAAGCAGTTTGTGCAGCCGTTCCACATTTACACCGATGTGATATTTGATGGTTTTGATGTTTACGGATGACATTCCGTAGTATCCCGGAAACAAAATAGAACGTGACAGTTCTATTATTTCTTGCAGAGCCTTTGCAGACGGCAAGGGATTGCCGTCCCTGTGCTGATGGAAGATGCCTTTTAGCGATTCTTCCCGTGACAACTTTTCCGTTGTCATAGTCAGAATGGCAGTAGAGTGGTCAGTGCTCATTTACTTGTGTCTCAATCTTTATGCTGCAAAATTACTTCATTTATGGTTAACCGCCAAATAAATTCATACATTAATTAATGTCCGTCCGATGAATTTAAGCAACAGTGTATAGGCTTTCCATACCGTTCTTTTCAATTTTCGCCACGTAGTCTTTTATGTTATTGTATGTCAGCGAAAGTAAGATGACGAACACTGTAAAAGAGGTCTTGGAGTATGAAATGGCGTGTATGTCGAACCGCTGTTTACAACATTATTGCACCGTTTCGCGATGCCTTTTGTAACATCCTGTAAATCAGAATGATACCTTTTGCCTTCCAAAAAGGTGGCGTTTCAGCCTCTAAAAGGCGGCATATTGGAGGCTGAAATGCCGTCTTTTGGAAGACAAAACATCCTTGTTGAGATTACTTAACTGATTGTTTCCAATTCTTAACCTTATTGTAACACAATTGTAACATAGCATGTATATCTTTGCAGAGAGGTAAAAAGATAATAAAAACAACGAAGTTTATGATAACTATTTACTTTATTATTGTGGCGTTCCTGCTGATTTTGGCAGTGTTCGACCTTTTTGTCGGTGTAAGCAACGATGCCGTAAACTTTCTGAACTCGGCAGTCGGTGCCCGTGTGGCGAAATACCGTACGGTGCTGATTGTTGCTTCTGCAGGAGTTCTTCTCGGAGCAGTGATGAGTGCCGGCATGATGGATGTGGCGCGTCATGGCATAATGCGCCCCGACAATTACACGTTCCACGAGGTCATGACGATACTCCTTGCCGTAATGGTTACGGACGTTGTGGTGCTCGACATGTTCAACACCCTCGGCATGCCTACGTCCACCACTGTGTCGCTTGTGTTCGAACTGCTTGGCGGAACGTTCATTCTTGCACTTCTTAAGATGAATGCCGATCCCGCATTGGCTGTTACCGATCTGCTGAACAGCGACAAGGCGCTGAGTGTCATCATTGCCATTTTCGTGTCTGTGGCGGTGGCATTCTTTTTCGGTGTGGTGGTGATGTGGCTTTCACGACTTGTTTTCACTTTCAACTACAAGCCTCGTCTTCGATATACCGTGGCTGTGTTCGGCGGCATAGCTTTTACTGCGCTTGTCTATTTTATATTTATAAAAGGTATAGGCGACTCGCCTTTTGTTGCCGACGGCGTGCGTGCGTGGATAAACAACCGCACCTTGTTGCTTCTTGCCGTATCGTTTGTTGTCTCCGCCTTGCTTATGCAGGTGCTTCATTTGTTGCGCGTAAATGTCTTCAAGGTTATTGTCCTGCTCGGCACCTTTGCTCTTGCCATGGCTTTTGCCGGCAATGACCTCGTCAACTTTATCGGTGTTCCGCTTGCCGGTCTCGATGCCCTTCGTGATTTCATTGCCAACGGCAACGGTGCGTTCGATTCGTATAAGATGACCGTACTCATGTCATCGGCAAAAAGCCCGCTGTCCTATCTTGTCATTGCAGGTCTGGTTATGGTAGTGGCTATGTTCACCTCAAAGAAAGCAAAGAACGTTGTCAAGACCAGCGTAGACCTCAGTCGTCAGGACGAGGGCGACGAGATGTTCGGCTCGTCCAAGGTGGCGCGCAGCATCGTCCGTGCCACTCAAGACATCGGTGACGTTGTTTCTAAGATTGTGCCGCGCCGTGTACACAACATCATGGACAGACGTTTCAACAGCAGTGAGGCTGTTCTGGCACAGGGAGCGGCGTTCGACGAGGTGCGTGCGGCGGTAAATCTTGTTCTCGCCGCCATGCTTATAATTGCCGGTACCAACTATAAGCTGCCCCTTTCGACCACTTACGTAACTTTTATGGTTGCCATGGGTACGTCTCTTGCCGACCGCGCCTGGGGACGCGAGAGCGCGGTGTTCCGTGTAACCGGTGTCATGTCTGTCATCGGCGGTTGGTTTGTCACGGCAGGAGTGGCTTTCGCCCTGTGTGCAATAGTGTGCGCCCTGATGTATTTCGGAGGCATCGTTGTGATGGTGGCTTTTATAGTTCTCGACATCTATATATTATGGCGCAGCAACCGAAGATATGCTGCCAAAAGCAAGGAGGACAAGAAAGAAAACCTATTTGCACTGATGATGCGTACGCGCGACAAGGATATAGTGTGGGATCTGCTGTCCAAGCATGTGCAGCGCACGCAGAGTTTCGTGACAGGATTTGTTCTCGAACAGTTCAATGCCATTGTTATCGAAGGGTTTGCACAGGCAAACCTGCGCCGACTGCGAGACTGTGAGACTGCCCTCGATGAAGAACTCGGGCAACTGAAGAAATACCGCCGCCAGGAACTTCTTGCCCTTAAGCGTGTGCCGGACAACATGGCGATAGAGCGTAACACGTGGTTCCACCTCGGTATGAGCAGCGACAGGCAGTTCATATACTGTCTCAAACGCATGCTGGAGCCGGTGAAAGAACATGTGGATAACAACTTCAATCCCGTTCCAGAGGAATATATTGCCGAATTTGAACCCGTGCGCCGTAACATAAACGAGCTGATGAACCTTACGCAGCAGATGATTTCCACCAACAGGTACGACCGCTACCGTGAGACGCTTGCCGTTGCAGACGAGTGCAAAGACGGGCTTTCGGCTCTCCGCAAGCGTCATATAGACCGTATGTATCGCGACAACGGTACATCAGGGCTTAAGGTGTCGCTGCTCTATCTCAATGTGTTGCAGGAAACACAGGAGCTTGTTAGCATAATGCGTCATCAGTTGCGTGCGGCGCGCAAGTTCCAAGCGAAGAACAAATATGCATTCGGCTGATTTTTTTAATTGTTTTTATTAAAATATTTACTGTGTCGTGCAACATTCCTTGCTCTGCTTGCGTCTAATGGATGTAAATAATTATGATGGAGTTTGGAAATAAGAAGATAGAGGGAGATAGGAGAAGATAGAGGAAGATAGAAGACGTATGCTTTGTTGCTTGAAACAAGACTATTGTCCTTTATCTTCTGTGGCGCAAGCCACATATCTCCCCAAATCTTCCCTTATCTCCTTTACAATAAAGAAACAATAACGAATAAAACACCTGGAATTATGAAAAAGACAATGTTTGTTCTTTGCACCTTTGTGTTGCTTGTGGCAACATCGTGTGCAAGAAAACCGGCAGACGGACAGACGCCGGGGATGTGGTATGAAAACGATGTTACAAAGGTAAAGAAGACGTTTAAGGTTGCCGGCTTTGAGAAAATAGCGCTGGCAGGCAGTGTGGATGTGAAGTATGTTCAGGGCGACACCATGTCGGTTGTTGCCGGAGGGTCGGAGGATATGGTGGAAAGGCTCGATATAACTTCCGATGGTACAACCCTGCGCGTAAAACAGAAAGACAGCAACGGTATACACATTAATATAGGTTCGAAAAGTGCCGTGGTCTATGTAACGTCTCCGGATATCGTTGAAGTGACCGTTACAGGCTCGGGTGATTTCCGTTCGAAGAAGCATGTCGACACGGACAATATGAAGATAAAGGTTAAAGGCAGCGGCGACGTGTCTTTTTCCGACATAATATGCAACTCGCTCGATGTGTCGGTATACGGCAGCGGAGATGTGGAATTGAAAAAGGTCAAGTCGGCAAAGACAGGGCTTTTGGTTAAAGGCAGTGGTGACATAAGTGTCAAATTCGACGGTAGCGGTGATGTCGAGAGCAAGGTATATGGCAGCGGCGACATATCCCTTAAGGGTAAAGTGCGTTCGGAAAAGCATGTCATCAAAGGTTCCGGCGATGTACATACCGACAAACTCAGTAGTGGTTTGTAAAACAATGTCACATATTATAAAGTATTATTATAATAATGTAAAAAACTAAAATACTATAAAAAGTTTCATCATCTCGCCGATATTACATACCTTTGCGCATTGTTCAAATGGTAAAAGGCAGATGAAGTATGCTGTAATAGCTGCCGGTGAGGGTTCGCGGCTGGCGGGTGAGGGCATAGCAGTTCCCAAACCTTTGGTCAGAATTGGTGGCGAGTGTCTCATCGACAGACTTATACGTGTGTTTATGAATAACGGTGCCACGGAGATTGTCGTGATATGTAACGGTACGGCAATTCCCGTGAGTCGTCATCTGGAACATATTTCCAATGAGGGTTTGGACGGACATCCCGTACCATTACACTTTGTGGTAAAAAACACGTCCGGTTCCATGCACAGTTTCTATGAAATAAGCCGCCGGTTGAAAGACGGTCCGTTTTGTCTCACCACGGTGGACACGGTGTTCTGCGAAAGCGATTTTTCAAAATATATAAGTGAGTTCCGCAAGCTCGTCGACGGCGGTTTGGCAGACGGTCTTATGGGCGTTACCGGATATGTGGACGATGAAAAACCGCTTTTCGTGGGCGTGGATGACAATCTTGACGTGACGGGGTTTTACGATGACGAAAACGGATGCCGGTTTGTATCAGGCGGCATTTACGGACTTGTTCCTGCCGCAGTGGATGTTCTTGAACAGTGCATGGCGCGCGGAACAACGCGCATGCGCGACTTCCAGAGGGCAATGGTCGCCGGCGGAATGAAACTCAAGGCATACGCTTTTGATAAGATACTGGATATAGACCATGCCTCGGACATAGTAAAAGCAGAGAACTTTATACGCAAGTCCGTGCCATGACCCGTGTTCTTGCCATATACAGAGCCGAGCGTTTCTCGCCCAATTCGGTGGAACGTGACAAGGCTGTACTTGATGCCGCCGGCGAGAAGTTGCGGCGTCTCGGGCTTGATGTGGACTATGTAGGTGAACGCTTCCTTACACGGGATATGGATGCCGACGTGTTTCTTACAATGGGACGGGAGACGTCGACGACAGACATTCTTCATTACAAGGAGGCGTGTGGGGCGTTGGTGATAAATACTCCTGCTGCCATAAGGAGTTGTGCACGGTATGCGGTGGATGGCATGATGCGTGCCGCCGGCATACCGGCAGCACCATTGGAGGGTGACTTGGGATACTGGATAAAACGCGGAGATGAGGCTGCGCAGTGCCCCGCCGATGTGCGGTATGCCGCATGTGCGGAAGAGCGTGACATGATTGTAGACGGTTTTATACGTCGTGGCGTGGACAGGATGGTGGTTACAGCACATGTGGAGGGCGACCTCGTGAAGTTCTACGGAGTGCTCGGGACACGCTTTTTCAGATACTTTTATCCTACGGACGACGGTTGCCACAAGTTCGGCGATGAGCTTATGAACGGCAAGGCGCGGCACTACGATTTCAGGATAGAAAGCCTGTGCCACGATGCGGAGCGGCTTGCCTCGCTCGTGGGGACGGATGTGTATGGCGGTGACTGTATTGTCAGAAGTGACGGCAGCTATGCAATAATAGATTTCAACGATTTCCCCAGTTTCTCGAGATGCCGCGACGAGGCAGCCGATGCGATAGCAAGGCTTGTTGCAAGGCGTGCATGTCTCGGGACGGTAAATATATAATAAAAGAAAAAGATGAGTAGTTTTAAGGAAATGCTTCACGCATCGTTTAAGTCGGAAGATACCGAAGAATGGCTGGACGTGTACTTCACACGCCCCATAGGACTGGTCTTCGCACTGATGTGGAAGCGGCTGGGAGTACATCCCAACGCCATAACCGTATTGTCGATATTCCTCGGTGTAGGAGCCGGACTTATGTTCCGGCATACCGATTTGATGCATAATCTTCTTGGCGTGGTGCTCCTTATGTTTGCCAATTTCTGTGATTCTACCGACGGACAGCTTGCCCGCCTTACCGGAAAGAAGACGCTTGTGGGGCGTGTCCTTGACGGTTTTTCGGGCGATCTGTGGTTTTTCTGCATATATGCCGCTATATGTGTGCGGCTGATGAATGCCCCCATACCGGGCATGGAACTTTCGTGGGGCGTGTGGATATGGGTGCTTGCGTTTATGGCGGGTGTGATGTGCCATTCGCGCCAGAGTTCGCTTGCCGACTATTACCGCCAGATACACCTTTTCTTCCTTAAAGGAAAGGAAGGCAGCGAGCTGGATACCTACGCCGGACAGCGCGCCATGTATGAGTCGTTGCCGCGACGTTCGCTCCTCGCGCGTGCGTTCTATTATAATTATGCCAACTACTGTCGCAGTCAGGAAAAGCGCACTCCGCGTTTTCAGAAGTTCTTCAGAAAACTTTCCGAACGCTATTCCGAACCCTCGGAAATGCCCGAATGGCTACGCTCCGAATTCCTCTCCGGTAGCCGTCCGCTCATGAAATATACCAACATTCTGACTTTCAATGTAAGGGCAATATGTATCTACGTGACTTGTCTGGCAAATATTCCGTGGGTCTATTTCCTTGTTGAAATAACGATAATGAGCGTGTTGTATATCATGATGCACAAGCGTCATGAAACTCTTTGCGCAACATTAACAAACAAACTGGATGATTAAAGGATACATATTCGACTACGGCGGTACGCTTGATACGGGCGGATGTCATTGGGGAAAGGTGCTTTGGAGTGCATATATGAGGCATGGTGTGCCTGTGACGGAAGACCGGTTCCGTGAGGCATACGTATATGCAGAGCGGTTTTTGGGAAAGGGTGAGACCGTAAAACCCGGTCATACGTTCCGCAAGACTCTATCGATGAAGCTTGAAATAGAAATGAACCGGCTTGTTTCCACAGGCAGTTGGACCGCCGGAGAAGAAAAGATAAACCGGTTACATGAGGATATTCTCGAGGACGTATACGATGGTGTAAGGCGTGCGACGGCTTATAGCCGCGGTGTGCTGGAGAAGATAAAAGAGCGTTACCCCATGGTATTGGTAAGCAATTTTTACGGGAACATCAACACCGTGCTTGCCGAGTTCGGACTGGACTGCCTGTTCAACGGTGTCATAGAGTCGGCTGTGGTAGGCGTGAGAAAACCCGATCCGCGTATCTTCAGGCTCGGAACGGATGCTCTCGGATTAAATCCGGAAGACGTGATGGTTGTCGGCGACAGCTTTACAAATGACATTATTCCGGCAGCAGCGGCAGGTTGCCGCACGGCATGGCTGAAAGGCGAGGGCTGGACGGACGCAGTGTACGACGAGCAGTTGCCTGATGTTATAATCAAGGATCTCAGCCGGCTTCTGTCAGAAGTGTAGTATCAGATACCGGCAATGTTATAAACGAAAGATGAAAAGAATGAAGAAACTGTTGATATTGTTATTTCTCGTACTCTCTCATACCGTGGGGGCGCAGCGTATAACCGGTGTCGTTGTCGATGCCGTGACGGGAGACAGCATACCGTTTGCCAGTGTACAGTATAAGGGACATAAGCTTGCTGTTGTCGGCGAGGCATCGGGTACATTCTCTATAGAGCGCCACAACGGCTGGTCGATCACTTTCAGTGCGCTTGGATATAAGTCGGTGAAGATACTTATAGGTGCCAACACGCCTTCGGAGATGCGTGTTACACTGAAACCGGATGCGCGCGGACTGTCGGAGGTGAAGGTGAAAGGCAAGCGCGGAAAGTACAAAAGAAAGGACAATCCGGCGATAGCCCTCATGCGGAGGGTGATAGCTGCAAAGAAGAAAACACATCTCGAAAATCACGATTACTATCGTTATGACAAGTACCAGAAAATAACGCTTGCCGTAAACGACATACAGCCGGACGAGCTGGAGAAGGGCATGTTCCGTAACTCTAAATGGTACAAGCAACAGGTGGAGGTGTGCTCTCATAACGGAAAGCTCATCTTGCCCCTTTCTGTAGACGAGACGGTGACGCAGAACATATACCGCCGCGATCCGCAGAGCGAGAAAACGATAGTTAAAGGGCGCAGTTCAAAAGGTGTGAACAGCTTGATAGAGACAGGAGAGATATTGAACACGATGCTGAAGGACGTTTTTAAGGATGTGGATTTGTATGACGACCAGATAAACCTGCTGCATAAACGCTTTATAAGTCCTATAGGGCGCGATGCCATTTCGTTCTATCGCTATTATATAGAAGACACGGTGTATGTGGGCAAGGACAAATGTTTTCATCTTCAGTTTCTGCCCAACAACCCGCAGGACTTCGGTTTCAGAGGCGAGATGTGGGTGCTTGCCGACTCTACGTTGCACGTTAAACGCTGTGACATGACACTGCCTCAGAACACGGCGGTGAACTTTGTCGAGGGACTGAAAATCAATCAGGAATACAGCCGGTTGCCCGGTGGCGACTGGGCACTGACTACGGACGACATGGTAGTTGAGATGTCTCTACTCAATTTTCTTACAAAGGCAATAGTGATGAGGACAACGCGCAACAGCGGATATTCGTTCGAACCGTTGCCCGACAAGATGTTCCGCGGCATGGCAAAGGAGCGTTTCGACCCCGATGCGATGATACAAGGGACCGATTTCTGGAACCGTAACCGTAGAGCGGAGTTGTCGAAAAGCGAGGCGTCCATGGACGAGTTTATAAGCAATATGAAGAAAAGCAAGAACTTTGGATTTGTGCTTTTCGCCGCAAAGGCTTTTATAGAGAACTTTGTCGAACTGGGTAACGAGAAACATCCCAGCAAGATAGACCTCGGTCCTGTAAACACGTTGATAAGCAAGAACTTCATTGACGGAGTGCGCACGCGTATCAGCGGACAGACAACAGCTAACCTTAATCCGCATTGGTTCTTCTCCGGCTACTATGCAAGAGGATGGGACAGCAAGAAAAACTATTACAAGGGAGAGGTGACATACTCGCTGAACAAGAAGAAATATCTGCCCCGCGAGTTTCCGAAACGTACGCTGACGTTTACTTCCGCATACGATGTGTACTCGCCGTCGGACAAGTTTGTGACAACGGATAAGGACAATGTGTTCACTTCGTTCAAGTGGAGCGAGGTGAACAAGATGATGTTCTACAACCGCCAACAGCTTGCATTTGAGTATGAGACCGACTGGGGACTGAGGTTTATGACAAGCGTAAAGACCGAAGGGAACGAGGCTTGTGGAGAACTTTTCTTTGTTCCGTTGTCGTCGGAAACGGGGAGCGGGGACGTTGCAACGCATGGAAAACTGCGTACAACGGAAATACATGCCGAGCTGAGATATTCTCCCGGTGAGTCGTTTATCAACACCAAGCAGCGGCGAATACCTGCAAATCATGACGCTCCGGTGTTTCAGATAGGACATACTGTCGGTGTTAAAGGCTTCATGGGCGGTGAATATAACTACAACTTTACTGAAGCGAGCATATACAAACGTTTGTGGCTTGGCAGCTGGGGCAGGTTGGAAACGCGTCTCAAAGGCGGGGTGCAGTGGAACAAAGTACCTTTCCCACTGTTGATAATGCCTGCCACAAACCTGTCGTATATCGTGAACGATGAGACGTTCAGCATGATAAACAACATGGAGTTTCTAAATGACAGATATGCCAGTCTGCATCTTTCGTGGGAGCTTAACGGCAAGATACTCAACCGCATACCGCTGATACGCAAACTGAAGTGGCGCGAGTCGGTGGGTTTCAACTGCCTTTGGGGGTCTCTGAGCGACAAGAACAATCCGTTTGTAGAGGCTAATGCAGGCGACGGCAGACTGATGTATTTTCCCGAGGGGGCATACGTAATGGACGGCAGCAGACCGTATATGGAGTTTACGGCAGGCATACATAACATTTTTAAAATTCTGCATGTGCAGTATGTAAGAAGACTTAGCTATCTCAGTCTGCCTACAGCACGCAAGCACGGAGTGCGTTTCACGCTCGAATTCTCGTTCTGAGAAAGAGGCTTGATTGCGTCCGGCTTGTATCATCTTTGTAAAAGACAAACCTATAATCACATACTTATGAGAAAGATAAAGAACCCGTGGACCGGTGCGGAAGGTTACAATTGCTTTGGTTGCAGTCCGGAAAATCCGCTTGGAGTGCATATGGAATTTTATGAGGAAGGCGATGAGATAATAAGTTTCTGGAAGCCTCGTCCCGATTATCAAGGCTGGATAAACACCATGCACGGCGGCATATTGTCCACGCTTATTGATGAGACCGCCGGTTGGGTGGTGTTCCGCAAGTTGCAGACAAGCGGTGTTACGGCACGTCTTGACGTGCGGTATAAGAAGCCGGTTATGACCACCGAGCCGCAAATAACGTTGCGCGGACGCATTACCGGGCAGAACCGACGTCTCGTTACAGTAGAGGTGACGCTGGAAAATGCAAAGGGAGAGGTGTGTACCGAGGGCACTGCCACATACTATGTGTTTGAAAAGGAAAAGGCACATGCCATGGGATTTGTATCGTGCGACCTGGAAGGTGATGAACTTCTGCCACTGTAGAAGATAAAGACGTATAAAAAGAAAAAAGGTTCAAGAGTGTTTCACAACAGTCTTAAACCCTTTTTTTCTAACTAACTTATTATCAACTATTCATTACTCATTCTGAATTTGCATTGCAAAGATAAGTCTAAAAAACAGATTTTGTATGTTTTTTACTTAAAAAACATACGTAAACGTTTGCGTATTAAGGCATTTTTTGATACTTTTGCATTACACCATGTCATTGTTACAATGATGCGCATTGTCTTTTTACGATATTGTGTAATGTGTACGGATGCGTGTTTTGTGCCGATTGTGTGGCGTGAAACGTTAACCTTTATGATATGAGACAACAAAGAACCTCCTTGAAAGACCTTGCCAAACAGCTTGGTGTAAGCATTGCCACGGTTTCAAGGGCGCTGAGAGACAGTCATGAAGTTGGTGACGATATGAAACGGCGCGTGCAGGAACTTGCAAAGAAACTGAACTATAGACCTAATCCTTTTGCACAGAGTTTGCGAAAAGAAGCACCGAGAATAATCGGTGTTGTGGTGCCCAACCTTGTTTCCCATTATTATGCGGCGGTGGTGGACGGCATAGAAGACTATGCCACAAAGGAGGGATATTCGGTTGTGGTGATAAACAGCCATGAAGATCATGAGCGTGAGGAGCGTGCCATAGACAACTTTATCAGTATGCACGTGGAGGGGATAATAGCGTGTCTGGCGCAAGATACAGTAGATTATACTCACTTTGAGGATATCCACCGCATGGGCATACCGCTTGTCTTTTTTGCCCGGACGTGTCTTCCCGACCTGTTCTCGTCGGTTACTGCAAATGGAGATGAGGCGGCACGGCTTGCTACAAGTCATCTTATAGACACCGGAAGCAGGCGTATTGCATTTATAGGAGGTCCGAATCATCTTGATATGGTGCGCCGTCGCAAGCATGGATATCTTGAGGCGCTGCGCGAGAACGGCATAAAAATAGACCGTACGTTGGTGGTTTGTGACAAAATAGACTTTGAGGTTGCCCGCGAGGCGACCATGCGTCTGCTCACCCGTGATGACCGTCCCGATGCTATTCTTGCCTTCAACGACATTATAACATACGCCGCTTTCGACGTAATAAAAAACATCGGATTGAGAATTCCGCAAGATGTGGCGATAATAGGATTTACGGATACAGACACGGCGGTGTTTGTCACGCCAAAGCTTTCGGCGATAGTAGACAGATCATATGAGACGGGGTGCCGTGCCTGTGAGTTGCTTTTGAAAAACATTGGCGGTGATAAGCACATATACAGAGAGGTTGTTCCCATGATGCTTAAGATAAGGGAAAGTTCCAAAAAGGGATGATGCACATGCCGCTATGCCGTTTGTTGATAGAGCTTGGGCATAGCGGTAAAAAACAAAAAGCTTATAATAATAGGCAAACAATGTTATTTTTTTAGGCATTGTTTGCAAGAACATGCTATCTTTGCAAAACTTACGGGCATGGCGGCATACGACCGTTGTGCCTGTTTATATGAATAACTTAATATAAATAATGTAATATGAAGAAGTTTTTGACATTTATTATGGCGTCAGGATTTGCTGTTTTCATGGGTTCTTGCGGCTCGTCAAAGAGTGCGGCAGCGCTGTCAGCCATCGGCGGAGAGTGGGACGTTATGGAGATAGACGGTTCTCCTGTGAAAGTAGTAGAAGGGCAGGATGCACCGTTTATGGGCTTTGATGTGGCTGGCAAACTGGTGTATGGAAGTGCAGGATGCAACCGTCTTACAGGCGGACTTAATGCCGATGCCAAGACCGGAAAGATTAACTTCGGTGCTCTCGGAAGCACACGTATGATGTGTCATGACATGACAAATGAGGACAATATGCTGCGTGCGCTGGGCGAAATCACCGGATATAAGATAAAGGCTGACGGCACAATGACTTTCGGAAATGATGCAGATAAGGTGCTGATGGTGCTGAAGAAGCGTGCCAAATGATGACCGGTGATTTGAAAAAATAAAAGTGTGCCCGAAGAAGCGTCTGACACTGATGCTGCGACGGGCACACTTTCAATATATACGTTTAATTTTGAACATCTACTTATTGGTCTGATCCTGTGAAAACACAATACCCACTTTCTTATAACCCAATGCTTTCATCATCTTTGTGAACTGCTGTTCGGCATTTTCACGGGCATTTTCAATGTTTTCTTTTGTAAGGCATCGCTTGCGCATCGATGTGTATGCACGCATGTAGAGAGCTTCGCGGTCGGCATCGGTCCATTTTCCCGACTCGAAGAACGACTGTGTCTTAGCCTCGTCAATGAAGTCTTCGTCAAGCAGTTCCACATCGGGAAGGTGCATCGTTATGCTGTCTCCCGTCGCTGTTATCCAGTGCGGCTTTACCTTGTGCATGTTTATTCCGAGCCTAAGACGTCCGTAATAGATGCGTATCAGGTGGTCGTCTGAGAAGAAACCGCGTCTTGTTGTGTCTGCCATTTCCTCGTCTGTGACAGTCAGAAACTCCCATTCGCCGATTTCCTTCATTGCCGTGATGTGTGCCTGAGTTATGTTTATGGTGTCGTTGACAACTGTTTCGATCCTGTCTTTTGAGCACGACCGTACAGTCCAAACCGTTATAAAGACTATTGCCAGCACCGTAATGATGCCCGCTGTCAACGCCACCCGCGACATCAGACCTTTCATCAGGAACAGTGTCTGTATGCCTTTCCATTTCCTGTTTCTATTCCTTTCCATTTTCAATGCCGTTGTTTATCAATATTTGCGGAATGTCTTCGAGCGAGAATTTCTTGCGGAATGTTACGGTGATGTTCTCTTCCTTAAAGCCCATCTGCTCTATCATGGGTATCAATATGCGTGCTGCACTTTTCTGTGCCATGTCTATTATGCCGGTCTGTGGTATCGATGCTATTATCGATGCACGTCCCTGCTGCTCGTATGATGCCATTTCAGCATCGCTGAAAGCCCCTCTCAGGAGCGGCACCTGCTTCTTTATTTCCTTGTGATTGATGCGGCTTGACGTAAGCTCCACTTTGGGATCGGGTAGTATTATTTCGATCTTGTCACCTTTTCTCCTTATGTTTTTCTCGCTGAAGTCCGAAAAATCGACATACGCTTTCAGTGTGGCGTCCATCGGAATTGCTATCTTCCGCTCGCCTAAAGGCAGCGTTATGTCAAACTGTTGCTGAAGGAATGTGCCGCTAAGTTTCCTTGTGTCGTTGTGTGTCACAATCTTGTGTATGTGATACTCTGCCGTATACAGTTTCGAACAGTTCTTTATAACGGTAAGCATCATAGGTATCGTGTCGGCAGGGATATCCTTTCCCGCTCCTGTTCTCTTGCCGGAGCAGGCATAAAGTGCCGTAAGACACATTGCCATGTATATCAGTATATGTTTCATAAATGCGTTTTAAATATTTTATTCTATCTTATGCAAAGATAGTGCCAACCGAATGCAATGAAGCTTGCTTCGAATTGCTGAGGCGCCACCTATCTTATACAAAGATACGAAAAAGCACTTATAAACGTTCTGAAATGCTTTAAAAAACAGTTTTTCGCTTTGTGTTTAGTGTGATTTGCACTACCTTTGCAGTCGTATAAAATTATATTTATGATGAAAAACAGCATCAGGATGCGGCTGATAATGCCGTCGCTCATTGCCCTGTTGGCAGTTGCCACGTCGTGCAATGAGAAAAAAGAGACTACGGATATCATTGCCCCGAAACCGGTAAAGAAGGCTCCTGCCGCTCCCGTAAGAATGCAGGACTATACTCACAGCGAAGATGTGGAGTGGTTGGGAAAGACATATAAAGTGGTGATATCGCGCAGTGTGGACGGTGATTCGCCTGTCTTTGATGACGGTACGGGCACGAAATACCATGACAACAAGATACTTCTGCAGGTGCTGAGAGATGACGATACGTCGTTTTTTGAACGTAGTTTCACCAAGAAAAGCTTTTCGCAGTATTTGGAAGAGAAGTATCTCGGCAGCAATACTCTGTTGGGACTTGTCTTCGTAAAGGCAGAAGGAGACAATCTCGTGTTCTCCGTCAGTGTCGGTTCTCCCGATGCTCTCAGTGACGAGTACGTGCCTTTGTCGCTCGTACTGTCGCGCATGGGCGCGCTGACAGTAAAGAAAGACGTGCACATTGAAACATCCGCACCTGACGCAGAGGACGAGGACGGGGTTTAAACGTTCTCTTTCCCGTTTGCAGGCAAGTGCGGAAGATGTGGAGTATTGAATGCTTTAGTTTTTTTTCTTAACGCCTCTTCGATGCGTGCGGACATTTACAAGAAAAATGTCCCTACCTTTTGGGAAATATATGCGGATGTGTTTATCCCTGCATCCGCATATTTATTATGTTATTTAAGTTCCAGTTCTACCGGACAATGGTCCGACCCCATGATGTCTGTATGTATCTTTGCACCGGCAAGACTGTCTGTCAGACGATTTGAAACCACAAAGTAGTCTATGCGCCAGCCGGCGTTCTTGGCACGCGCAGAGAAACGGTACGACCACCAGGAGTATATGTTCTCCATGTCGGGATAGAAATATCTGAACGAGTCTGTGAAGCCACTTTCGAGCAGTGTGGTGAACTTTCCGCGTTCTTCATCGGTAAATCCGGCATTCTTTCTGTTTGTTTTCGGATTTTTAAGATCAATCTCTTTGTGTGCCACATTGAGGTCTCCACATACGATTACGGGCTTTTTCTCGTCAAGCATCAGCAGGTACCGGCGGAAATCGTCCTCCCATTTCATACGATAATCAAGCCTTTTCAGTCCGTCCTGAGAGTTGGGAGTATATACTGTTACAAGGTAAAACGTATCCATTTCGAGGGTTATCACGCGTCCTTCATGATCATGTTCGTCTATTCCCAGTCCGTAAGTGACGTTCAACGGCTGATGTCTGGTGAATATGGCAGTGCCGGAATAGCCTTTCTTTTCGGCATAGTTCCAGTACGATTGGTAGCCTTCGAATTGCAGATCCAGCTGTCCTGCCTGCATCTTTGTTTCCTGCAAGCAGAAGAAGTCGGCATTCAGCTGCTTGAAAATCTCGCTGAATCCTTTTCCTTCACAGGCTCTAAGTCCGTTCACGTTCCAAGATATTAGTTTCATTCTTTATTGCTTTTTTATGTTATTTCGATGCTTTGTTTTTACTGTCTGCACTATTCTGATAATCAGTATGTTACAGATCGTGTTCATAAAGCTATGCTTTACGACAAGAAAAGCATAGCTTTAGATACCTTAAAGCATAGCTTTACGAAGGCTAACCCTATGCTTTTTGTTTTTCGCAGACAATGTTTCCTGTTTTGTCATGCGTTTTCTCTTGTCTCTGTCTAAAATAAAAGGCCTGTGCTTTTTGCACAAGCCTTTATCTGTTTTATGCCTTCCGGCATCAGAATTTTGCCATTTTTATAGCGTCAATGGCACACTCGTCACCTTTGTTGCCATATTTTCCGCCGCTTCTGTCTTTTGCCTGTTGCATGTCGTTGGTTGTGAGAAGTCCGTATATTACAGGTATCTCGCTCTTTGCATTAAGTCTTGCTATGCCGTAGGTCACACCCTGACAGATATAATCGAAGTGAGGTGTCTCGCCCCGTATGACGCTTCCGAGAATTATAATGGCATCGTAGCTGCCGTTGAGTGTCATCTGGTGTGCGCCGTAGACAAGCTCAAAACTTCCGGGAACGGTCTTTACATGTATGTTTTCGGGCAGCGCCCCGTGTTTCTCCAACGTGCTTACGGCTCCATTTAGCAGTGCTCCCGTAATCTCGGAGTTCCACTCCGCCACCACTATGCCGAAGCACATGTTGCTTGCATCAGGTATCTTCTCGGTGTCGTATGCCGAAAGATTGTGTTGTGCTGTTGCCATTACTTGGTTGTTGCGCGTTCTATATATTTGTCTATTTCCTGTGAAACGGCAGAGTTCACATACTTCTTTTTTATGTCGTTGTATATGTCCAGAGCCTCTTCCTTTTTGTTCTGGCTTTCCAATATCTCTGCTGCCTTGATGAGGAATGTGGGCGACAGGCTGTTGTTTGTTTTGTCGTCAGCCTCCGAATCAGCCATTTTCGCTGCTTTCTTGAAGCAATCCACCGCCTTGTCAAGTTCGTTCAGGTGTGCGTAGGCATCACCGAGAGCAGATACGGCAGCCGGGCTTATCATCATATCTCCTGCCGTTGAGTAGTCTTCGAGGTACTGTACTGCCTCTTTCCATTTGTTAAGATTGGCATAACACAGTCCTGCATAGAGGTTGGCAAGGTTACCTGCGTCCGTGCTGCTGTAGTCCGAAGCGATCTTCACGAAGCCTGTATAGCCTGTTCCGTCACCGTTCAGCGCCTTGTCGTACTGCTGGTTTGCAAAGTATTCCTGTCCCTTTGCCAGCGCGGTGCTTGCCTCTTCCTGACGCGGTTCGGCAACGTATTTATTTTTATTGTAAAGTATGGTTCCTGCGATGATTACTATTATCGCTGCAACCACTGAAATGATAACATTCTTGTACTTAAGGAAAGACGCTTCGCGTTTTGTCAGCAACTCCTCTGCGCTCGGAGTGCCGTTCTTTTCGATTGGATTTGCCATTATTCTTATATTTTATTTATTTTCATATATGTTTAAAGTGTGGCAAAATTACTTATTTTATCCCATATATTGAAATTTATCAATGACTTTTTTCGTTTTTGAATGGCAAATGAACTAACTTTGCAAGGACATTGAATGTAACGGCAGATGTTACTTAAGAAAATCTCGATTATCAATTATAAGAATATCAGGGCGGCGTCTTTGGAACTTTCTCCAAAGATAAACTGTTTCATAGGTCATAACGGCGAAGGCAAGACAAACCTCCTTGATGCCGTCTATTACCTGTCTTTTTGCCACAGTGCCTACACATCTTCAGACTCCCAGGTGTTGTGTCACGATGAGGATTTCTTCGTGCTCGAAGGTTCTTATGAGACCGACGGCGGCGATGAGGAGAACGTGTATTGCGGCATGAAGCGCGGCATGAAGAAGCATTTCAAGCGCAACAAGAAGGAGTATAAGAGGCTGTCGCAGCATATAGGACTCATTCCGCTGATATTCGTATCGCCCTCCGACACTCTTCTTATTGAGGGTGGCGGTGAGGAGAGACGCAGACTTATGGATGTTGTCATATCGCAGTATGACGGAACATACATAGATGCCGTCAACCGTTATAACAAGGCTTTGCGTCAGCGCAACACGCTTCTCAAAATGGAAAGCGAGCCTGATGCCGCGCTTATGGATATATGGGAGGAGCAAATGGCAGAGTCGGGAGAACTGATATACGCCAAACGCCGTGAGTTCATACAGCAGCTTATACCGGTTTTTCAGAGTTTTTATGAGATAATATCCGATGGAAAGGAGGCCGTGTCGCTCGACTATATATCGCATTGTCAGCGCGGTCCGCTACTCGAAGTCATACGCCGTGACAGGATGAAAGACCGTGCCGTGGGCTATTCATTGCACGGTATTCACCGCGATGACCTTGAAATGCAGCTCGGAGGATATCCCATGAAGCGTGAAGGAAGTCAGGGACAGAACAAGACATTCGTCATTGCACTGAAGCTGGCACAGTTTGATTTTCTCCGGCGCACGTGCGGTAATACCAAGCCGATACTGCTTCTCGACGATATTTTCGACAAACTTGATGCCCGCCGTGTGGAACAGATTGTACGCATAGTGGCAGGCGACGGCTTCGGGCAGATATTCCTTACCGACACCAACCGCGACCATCTTGACCGCATATTGCACACCAGTTCGCTCGATTACAGGATATTCTCCGTATCCGGAGGCAATATAACCGAAAGGGAGGAAAACTGATGTTCAAGCGTGATGTGTTGTCTCTTGCCGACGTGATAAACCGCTGCCTTCGTCAGAACGGGCTTGAAACGCCACTCCTGCAAAAGCGTCTTATAGATGCGTGGGGTACGGTTACGGGGAGCATGGTGGAACGTTATACTGCCGAAAAGTATATACGCAATCAGATACTTTATGTAAAAATAACCAGTCCGGCGCTGCGTTCGGACCTGTCGATGATGCGTACACGTCTTGTGGCACGGCTCAACGGACATGTCGGCAGTAAGGTCATTACAGACGTAAGGATATATTGATGCGTTGCAGACTACTGCCCGTTGCATATCACTTCGTCCATTTTAATGTCATTCTTGTCAGCAGGCAGTTTCTCGACCTTTTGAAAATCAAAGCACAATCCTATCTTGTATGTACCGGGCATCTTTGCCAGAAAGCGGTCGTAATAGCCCTTTCCCCTGCCGAGCCGGTTGTTCTCGGCATCGAATGCCATGCCCGGAACAACTGCCACATCTATGTTTTCGTAACACGTATATAGCTCTCCCGTCGGTTCCATTATGCCGTATGCCCCTCTTTTAAGGCTTTGTTTGCCCTCATAACGGTGCAGTTCCATGTCGCAGTCGCCAGTCACGGCAGGCAGCAACACCGTTTTTCCGCTGTCTGCAAGCACGTCTGCCAAGGCATGGGTGTCCACCTCATCGGGCAGAGAGTAATATATAAATATTGTTCGCACGTTCTTTATTATATAATGGGAGAGCAGTCCCGTGACAGCCGAAAGCGACATTTCGCCCAGCTTTTCACCGGTGAACTGTCGCTTTCTCTCACGCATTATCTTGCGCAGATCATTCTTGTTTGTCATGCTTTCTGCGATATGTCGTGCCTTATCATTTCCGTTCCGGTGGGCGAGGGGATACGGTCCGTGCCGTGTAAAAGCGCCACCTTTCCCTTTTTACCTTTGTTTGCAGGTGCCGATTTCTTGGGGAATGCGGCGTTCCGGCGGAACACATCAAGCGCCGTGTCGATAACCTTGTCGTCCATGTTGATATACTTTATCCATGCCTCTTCGTCCATGATGTTGTATATTATACGGCTGTTGATGTAGCGTTCAAGCAGGTTGTGCGATTTCCTTATCATGAGATTGCGGCGCTGCAGTCCGTTCTTGTCCGCGAAAGACGCGAACTTCTCTACCGTGTTCTGTTTCACCAGATAGTCCGAAAGCTCCATCATTTCCGTGAAGTTGTTAAGTTTCAGACGATTGTCGTCGGTATATGTGAATGCAAACTGCAATATCATTCCGCTCATTGCCGCCTCTTTGTAGTACGAAGTCACGTTTGTCGTATCCTCCGGCACAAAGATGTCCGGGGTGATACCGCCCCCTCCGTACACCGTTCTGCCTATAACCGTGTGGTAGGCAGGACCGGTATGCTTTATACTGTCTTGCGAGAAAAACTCCCCGTGTGTGTATCTTTCCATCAGATCATCCTCATATCCGTGTTCCGCTCCGGGCACATACGGTTTCTGTATGCACCTTCCCGAAGGCGTGTAATACCGTGCCACGGTCAGTCTTATCATGGATCCGTCGTTAAAACTCATCTGCTGCTGTACCAGTCCCTTGCCGAAAGAGCGACGTCCTACTATCGTTGCGCGGTCGTTGTCTTGCATTGCCCCTGCAAGAATTTCAGCAGCGGAAGCCGAAGACTCGTTGATTAGTATCACGAGAGGTATGTCCTGATAGCTGCCATGCCCGTCGCTCGGATAGTCTTTGCGCGGAGAGCGGCGCCCCTCGGTATATACTATGAGTCGTTTTGCCGGCAGAAACTCGTTGGCAATCTGTATTGCAGACTGCAGATAGCCGCCGGTATTGTCGCGAAGGTCTATCACCAGGTTCCCGAAACCCTCCTGCGAGAGCTGCGCGAGTGCGATGAGCAGTTCCGGATATGTGTTGTCTCCGAAACTTTTTATGCGTATATATCCGGTCTTGTCGTCAAGCATGTATGCCGCGTTGACACTTTTCTGCGGAATGTCTCCGCGTGTAACCGTAAAATATCGCTGCTTCTTCTCGCGATAACGCAGCACTCCTATCTTCACTTTCGTATCTTTGGGACCCTTCAGCCGGTACATCGCCTCCTCGTTGGTGACGCTCTTTCCCACGAAAGGCTTGCCGTCAAGACTAACTATCTTGTCGCCTGCAAGTATGCCGGCACGCTCTGCCGGTCCGTTCTTTATCACCCCTTGCACACGTATGGTGTCGTTTCTTATTACAAATTCTATGCCCACTCCCGAGAAAGAACCTTTCAGTTCGTCTGTCGCACGCTGCACGTCCTTTGCACTTATGTACGTGGAATGAGGGTCAAGATCCGCCAGTATCTGCGGTATCGCCTTGTCTACGAGAGAGTCTATGTTCACTGCATCCACATATTGATCGTTTATTATGTGAAGCAGATTGTTCAGTCTGTTGCTGCCCGAGTTTATTATATTGAGTCTGTTGCCCGAAAAGTGGTTGGCATAGAATGTACCGATTAATATTCCCACCACCACGCACAGTGCCATTAGCAGCGGCATGTATCGGTTTGATTTATTCTGTCTCATTTTCTTCAGGATTAAGATATAGAACTTCGATGTCGGCTCTTCTCAACAGGTTTATGCCGTCTTCGAACCGGTATTTCTCACCGTATACCACGCGCTTGATGCCCGACTGTATTATCAGCTTGGCACATTCTATGCACGGGGCGGCCGTTACGTACAGCGTAGAGCCGTCGCTGTTGTTCGAGCTTCGTGCCAGTTTCGTTATCGCATTGGCTTCGGCATGGAGCACGTATGGCTTTGTCACGTTGTTATCATCTTCGCAAACGTTTTCGAAACCGCTCGGTGTGCCGTTATATCCGTCGCTTATAATCATCTTGTCCTTCACCACCAGCGCACCCACCTGCCGTCTTTGGCAGTAGCTGTTTTCTGCCCAGATGCGTGCCATGCGCAGATATCGCAGGTCAAGAAGCCTTTGTTTGTTGTCTGTTGTCATTTTCTTTCAGGAGTAATGTTTTTTCTTTTTTCCGCTTTCCTTTCTTATCCCGTTTCTTTTAAGCAGTGCATCCACTGTCGGGGCACAGCCCCTGAAATGCTTGTATAGCGTCATCGGATGCTCTGTTCCACCCTTTGAAAGTATGTTGTCACGGAAGCTTTGTGCTGTTTTTCTGTCGAATATACCGTTCTTTCTGAACATGCTGAATGCATCGGCATCCAGCACTTCCGCCCATTTATAGCTGTAGTAACCCGCCGCATAGCCGCCTGCCATGATGTGACTGAACTGCACCGTCATGCACGTGTCGGGCAGTTGTGGGGTGACGACAGCCTTTTCCCACGCTTTCTTTTCAAACGTTATTATGTCGTCGGTGAACTCTTCTTTCTGCGTATAGTATGCCATGTCGAGCAGACCGAAGCTCACTTGCCTCATGCAGGCGTATGCAGCCATGAAGTTACGGCTCTTCACAATGCGTGAAATTAGTTCATCGGGGAGAGGTTCTCCTGTCTCATAGTGGAAAGCGAACGTGCGCAGAAACTCCTTTTCTACTGCAAAGTTCTCCATTATCTGCGACGGAAGCTCTACGAAATCCCACCATACGTTGGTGCCGCTGAGGCTCTCGAAGCGCGTGTTGGCAAACATTCCGTGCAACGAATGTCCGAATTCGTGCAGGAAAGTCTCCACCTCTCCGAGGGTTAGCAGTGCCGGTTTCCCGTCGGTAGGCTTTGTAAGATTCATCACAACGCTTACATGCGGACGTACGTTCTCGCCCTTGCGGTCTATCCATTGTCCCTGATATTCGGTCATCCATGCACCGCCCTGCTTGCCATTACGCGGGTGGAAGTCGGCATAGAACACCGCAAGAAACGAGCCGTCGGCATCGAACACCTCGTAGGCTTTCACGTCCTTGTGATACACTTGTATGTCCTTGTTTTCCTTGAAAGTTATGCCGTAGAGACGGTTTGCCAGTCCGAAAACACCGTCGATGACCCTTGACAGTTCGAAATAAGGGCGCAACATCTCCGAGTCGAGGTTGAATTTCTTCAGTTGCAGCTTGTGCGAATAGTAGCTGAAGTCCCACGGTTGCAGCTCGAAGTCCTTGCCTTCGGCTCTCTTTGCTGTTTTCTCTATCTCGGCAACCTCTTTGAGAGCCGTCGGTCTGTATGCCGTTATCAGGTCGTCGAGCAGTCTGTACACGTTGCGGGCATTGCCTGCCATGCGGTTTTTCAGCACATATTCAGCGTATGTTCTGTATCCTAACAGCTGGGCAATCTCACGTCTGAGGTTCACTATCCGCTTGCATATCTCAATGTTGTTCTCCGTGTTGTCGTGCGTACACTCCGTATTGCGTGCCATGTACATCTCCTTGCGCAGGTCGCGTCGTGCAGAGTATGTCATGAAAGGGCTGAAACTCGGATGGTCGAGAGTGAACACCCAACCCTCCTTGTCCTGTTCCTTTGCGGCAAGGGCAGCTGCTTCGCGTGCCGTGTCGGGCAGTCCTTCCAACTGTTCCTCGTCGGTTATGTGCAGACAATATGCCTTGTTCTCTTTCAGCAGGTTCTGCGAGAACTGTAGCGACAGCATGCTTGCCTCCTCCGTAAGGCTGCGCAACTTTTCCTTACCCTCTTCATCCAACAGCGCACCGCTACGTACAAAACCGTCATAACTGTTGTCCAACAGTCTTTTCTCTTCGGGTGTCAGTCTGCGATGATGTCTGTGTACGGCTCTTACACGTTCAAACAGACGCTTGTTCAAGCGCACGTCGTTGGCGTGTTGTGTCAGTATGGGCTGTATTTTCTGTGCCAGAGCATCCATTTCTTCGTTTGTCTCGGCGCTCAGAAGATTGAAAAACACGGTGGATACACGCGACAGAAGGTCGTAATACCCCTCTTTATCCTCGTCCGCATCTATTATGGTGTTGTCGAAAGTAGGCTTCTCAGGATTGTTAATCGTCTTCTCTATCTGTTCGTTATCTCTCCTTATGCCCTCCATGAAAGCCTCTTCGAAGTCTTCCATGCGTATGTCTCCGAACGGCACCGTGTCATGCGGTGTTCCGTAAGGTTCCAGAAACGGATTTCGATGTTGCCTGTTTTCTGCTGTATTATTGCTCATAGCTGTATTGTCTTTTGCCGACTTGCAAAGTCGGTCGGATTGTTTTTCTTACCTTAATATATAATATGTTCTTTTGCCGTCGCAGCCTTCGGCTGTGTCAAAGATTGTCCTGCTGTTCCGCTCCTGCCGTCAGGATGAGCCGTTCCAGTTGCGGGAAACATATCTCGCTGCGTCTCAGCGTGATGATGCCTTCATCGTTCATGGCATTTAACTCTCGTGAAATGTTGAGGCGGCTCTCGTTTATCTCGCGTCCCAGTTGTTCCATTTTTATGTATAGTGTCTTCTTTCCTGCCGGTTTTGTGCAGCGCGTCTCCATGAAACGTGCAATCTTTGCGCGTATTCCCTGCGGATGTATGCGCCACGGATGACGTGTTGCTTTCTGTGTCTGCGTGCATAAAATGTTAAGCAGGTTGAGTCTGAAAATATCGAAATTGTCCGATATTTTCATGGCCTCCTGCTTGTTTATACTCATAAACTCACAGTCTGTTATAGCCCTGAATGTCTTTGTGTATCTCTGTGTCAGCCCGAAAAGACATTCAGGTTGCAGTATGTTCGGAGCGTATATTTCCTCTTCTATGATGTATCTCCTGTCGTCCGGTATGCTTTCGGTGCACAGTGTGCCTTTGATAAGGAACAACAGCCGGTTGCAACTGTCGCCATCTTTTATCACGGTGCGCCCTCCGGCAGTGTTCATGAAGCCGAAATGTGTGCTCATGATAACCTGTTCAAGGTCGCTGATGCTCATGCCCTGAAACAGTGGAAGCTCAAGAAGTTTGTTGTATGTGGGTTGCATAGGTATACGACAGGTCTATTTGATGAACTTTCCTTTCATGGATGCGGAGTGCCATACGGCGTTCTTTCCGTCCTTGTCCGAGTATATTAAATATGCCATAAGTTCGGGATGACGGTCAAGAACCGCCTTCGAACGTTCCAGTCCCATCACCATAAATGCCGTGGCATATGCGTCTGCCGTGGCGCAGTTGTCTGCCAGCACGGTGGCAGACAGTATGTTGTGCTGTACGGGCTGTCCCGTTTTCGGGTCTATGGTGTGTGCGTATTTCCTGCCGTTTTTGTAGTAGAAATTACGGTAGTTGCCGCTTGTCGCCATGGCTTTGTTGGTGACGTTGAGCACCGTCTGCACCTCGTTGTTCACGTTCAGCGAGTCGTCTGTGGGCTTTATCACCCCTATGCGCCATGGCACGCGTGCCTTGCTGACACCCGAAGTCACCACCTCGCCGCCTATTTCGACCATGAAGTTTTCTATACCCTTCGCCTTTAGCAGGCGCGCTACAACGTCCGTTCCGTATCCTTTGGCAACGGCACTGCAGTCGAGCATCGTCCTCTTGTCGTCCTTTACAACCTTTCCTGCCACCATTTTCACCTTCTTGTAGCCCACGATGCTGCGCAGACTGTCTATGGCATGTGCCGACGGCGTTACTCCTTTCTTAAATCCGAACCCCCATAAGTTGACCATCGGCGCCACCGTTATGTCGAATGCACCTCCCGTTTCGTCTGATATGTGGCGGGCAATGTCGAACACTTCGGCAAACATGTCATCGACTTTGATATCCTCGTTGCGGTTTATTCGCGATATCACAGACTGTTTGTTGAAAGTGGACAGGCTGTTGTCCACCTTCTTCAGTTCCGCCTCTATCTCCTTTTGCAGGTCCTTGTCGTACTGGTATTTTATGCTGTACACCGTTCCGAACACCATGCCGCTGTTGTGTATGTACGGCGTGGTGTGCTGTTTGCGTACAATCAGCACGGTGCCGATGACGAGCATTGAGAGGAAGGCAAGCGAGAATGCCGACAGCCTTTTGTTGTTTCCTTGTTTCATATCTAAGGGCTTATAACTTCGGTTTTATATCTCTATCGCTATGTTGAACAGTCCTCCGAACGCCGAGCCGTCGCTCCTTCCGTAGCCGGGAACGTACCACGACTTTCCCAGTCTGCCGTCATCATACGACGCCCTTTTGCGATAACGCAGGCTCCAACCCATGTGTACGGGTCCCCATATCTTGGCATCTACGCCTATACCGAACTCCAACCAGTGGTAAGAACAGTCCACATCCTTCGCCTCATATGGTGCCGTGTCGCCCCAAACGGGGTCGGAAACGCCCGGATGTCCGAGGTCGTACTTGAACGAAGTGAAAGCATATCTCACTCCGGCAAACAGCTTGTAGATGTCGTGCTTGTCCTTTAACAGGTTGAAGTCGATGCCTATGCGCCCGAACGGGGCACTCGTTTTGTATGACGTCTGTGTCACATCATCCGTATAGTCGGCACGTCCAACACCCAGTTCAATCACCGGAAAATATCTGTCTTTGAGGTTCACGCGCAGCGAAGCCTCGTATTGTCCGTAGTCGCCTATCGCCATTTGCACCGGTCCGACAAGGTCTACAGCCACTGCCATGCCGTTAAACAGCGGTACACTGTCGTTCTTCAGTGCCGTGTCCTTGCGCTGTGCCGCCGCCGGATGTGCCGCCGCCAGCATCAGCAGGCTAATCGCGATGCTTGAAATATATTCGGAAATGTTTCTTTGAAGTGTCATAGTCTACATTCGGATTATTGATAACGACGGAGTCGATGGCGTTGTCCGTGCACTCCACTGCCGTTATAGTGTGGAAGAACGACGGTCCGCAGTCTACCGACTCGAAGTGGGGCAGGTCTTCTTTCGACACGGTAAGCGTGTCGTATGTTATGCTGTTCTCGCCCTTAACCTCGACAAAGAACACGTCTTGCGGGTGCGAAAGGCTCATCGGAAGCGAGAAACCCGTTATGCGCGTGTCGCGGTTTATCAGCACGGAATCGCTCCCGTCGCTTCTGTTTGTCGATATTGTCAGCGTGTCGCGCAGCGTGTCACGCCGCCCGTCGGCGCCATATATGTCATAAGATGTGTACACAAGATTGTTCAGAGGGCAGTCTATCGACGAGCATGCGCTGACGATAAGAAGTGCTGCGGCAATGATCGGGATTATCTTCCGCATCGCAGTTCCTCCTCTATCTGATAGTCGTTGCGCCCCTCGGAGTTGCGGCTCACGAGGTCTGCGATAAATCCCGCAAGGAACAGCTGCGTGCCTATCATCATCATTGTCAGTGCGATGTAGAAGTAGGGCGAGTCGGTTACGAGCCTCTGCGGTATGTTGTGTGCCACCGCCCACAACTTGTCGGCACCGATGATGAATGCCGATATGAAGCCGATGATGAACATTATGGTGCCCAGAAAGCCGAACACATGCATGGGCTTGCGTCCGAAACCGCTGAGGAACCACAGTGTTATGAGGTCGAGATAGCCGTTGAAGAAGCGGTTTATGCCGAACTTCGACTTGCCGTACTTGCGCGACTGGTGGTGCACAACCTTCTCGCCTATGCGGCTGAAGCCTGCGTTCTTGGCAAGATAGGGTATGTAACGGTGCATCTCTCCGTACACCTCTATGTTCTTTACCACGTCGCGGTGGTATGCCTTAAGTCCGCAGTTGAAGTCGTGCAGGTTCTTTATTCCGCTTATTTTCCTTGCCGTTGCGTTGAACAGTTTTGTGGGGATTGTCTTCGACAGCGGGTCGTATCTCTTCTGTTTGTAGCCCGACACGAGGTCGTAACCCTCTTCCTTTATCATGCGGAACAGTCCCGGTATCTCGTCGGGAGAGTCCTGAAGGTCGGCGTCCATGGTTATCACCACGTCGCCCTGTGCCTCTTTGAAGCCGCAAAACAATGCGGGACTCTTGCCGTAGTTGCGGCGGAACTTTATGCCTTTCACGCACTCGTGGCTGTTGCTGAGGTCTTTTATCACGTTCCAGGAGTTGTCCGTAGAACCGTCGTTGATGAATATCACCTCGTAGGTGAATGAGTTCTGTTTCATCACACGTTCAATCCATGCGTATAGTTCGGGCAGGGATTCGTCCTCGTTGTAAAGAGGAATAACGACAGATATGTCCATATTTAATGTCTTGATATTGTTTTTTCAGATATATTTATGATGCGTCGGCACCTTTGTCATCGTCTTTTTCCGGCAGACTTTATTATTGCCGCAATGGGCAGGCTTATCATTACGCCCAGTATTATGTCGGTGGTAAGAAACTGCAGTGCCACGTCTATGGGGCGCAGGGCTGCAAGTGTGTCCAATGCCAGCTTCATGTCATCGGGCGATATACCGTATACGCTCTGCATCATTCCTGCCATATCCTTGTTTTTCATGGCATCCGTGTACTTGGCTATGAGGTAGCCTCCGTCTATGAATTGGAAGTAAACGAACTGTGCCACCGCCATGAGCAGTGCGGCGTAGAAGTATGTGAAGCATCCGTAACCGAACGCACGCCTGAAGGAAATGATGCCTCCCAGAATGTTGTCGCGGAACTTTCGTAGCCGCATGGTGGCGAAGACAACCGACGCTACGCCCGTGAAGAGGGATATAACGCCCAGCACGGGGACGGCAAACCCGCCGATGAAGCAGGCAAAACTGACAATCCAGAGCGCGCCGACAAGCGCACCGTCTATTCGGGCAAAAGCCTTTAGCTGTTCGTATTCCTCGCGTGTAGCCATTGTAGTATGAAAGATATTACGTACCGGGTGTGATGTTTTCTTTGGTACAAATCTTTGCTCCGCCGTTGCAGCAGCCGCTCTCCGTACCTTGCTAATATTCGACAAAAGTACTCATTTTCCATTATATAGTAGGTATAAGCACGTTTCTTTTTTTGTTTTTTAAGGTATGACGGAGCGTTGGAGGCTGAGGTAAAAGGAGATAAGGGGAATATAGAAGAAGATAAGGGGGAGATAAAAGACGTATGTCTCGTTGCTTCATATACAGCTATTGTCCTTTATCTTTCGTGGCTTTAGCCACATAACTCCTCCTGACTTTTTTAACTTCATGATTTAATCATACCCTCGTAACAATCCAACTCTTAGGGTATGGCTGTGCCATGGTGCTGCCGCTCAATGGCATACCTGCAATTTGCTCTTCGGCTGCACCATGGTACAGCCCTACATTGATGATGAATACATTGTGCATGTTACGATGACTGAATAGTTACCACACCTTCTTTAAAACGTTAAAAACTGATAAAACGATATGTTTTAGTGGCTTTTCACCAATCTTTTTTATTACCTTTGCAGCCGCAAACATACACGGGTAAGTCTTGCACGGCCAGCTCCCTTCGAATCCTCCAGGACGGGAACGTAGCAAAGGTAGTTGGTTGTAGCGGCGCGATGCAAGTAGCTTGCCCACCCGCCTCTTTAGCTCAGTTGGCCAGAGCACGTGATTTGTAATCTCGGGGTCGTTGGTTCGAATCCGACAAGAGGCTCAAAACGGGAAGGGCAAAAGCTGCTCTTCCCGTTTTTTTATGCCACTGTTTCGAATTTCAATACTTGTTGTTCAGTTGTAGGAGTGTGTGTCAAAATAAGCAACCACCAACGTGTAGGGACATATTCTTGTATTTGTCCGGTATACACCCGCTGATTTTTAAACTGTTATGGGCGGACAAATACAAGAATATGTCCCTACACACACACAATAAATATTGAATTTTGACATATATCCGTTGATGGCAATCTTAAAATCAAAGGCTTGCATATCGGACTTTTACAATGACGTGTTGTTGAACGAAGTGAAAAAAGTCCCTACAAAGCAGGCGACCACTTATTCTGTCATACCCACCGATGCACGTGTGCTTGCTTGTTTTGCCACACCCTTGTATGTGCTGAAATGGTATCCTTTACACAATGTCTTGATTTTTCCTATATCTCTTTCTTTTTGCTTTTTCATAACCCCTGAATAAGCCCCGTGCCGCAAAATAAAAGTCGGAAGGGCGCAAAAACGGCAAGGAAATGTGTGTAGGTGTAATGCGTTATGATACAAACAGTTACACTGTGTGTATTTCTTTTGTGCAATAAAACAATGTCTTTTTATGCCGGAAAACGGCGTTTTTCGGTCTGAAACGCGGCATATTGCACCCAGAAATGCCGTATGTTGCGTTGTAAAACACGGCACTTTACGGCATGAAACACGTATGTTTACGATGCAAAACACATAGCTTTATGCCTCCGAAAGGTAAAATTCGCGGTTTTTCAGAGCGTCGGTCGGTGCGTTGCTTTCTATTTCAGCCAAAATGGAGGACGCTTTTTAATTGACACTTTGCATGTCTTTATGTCTTTACAGGTGTCATATTGTTATTACAGACAATCCCCTGTGTATGTGCGGAGTTTATGTCCTTTCATTAATTTACGGTTGCATAGTATTAAATAAATCAAAATAATGAACATGTTTTTTGCCGTATGCAATAAAATCAATATCTTTGTATTGTAACATCCGAGAATGTATTACACACGATAATTTGCGTCAGTTCGAGATAAGATTCCCTTTCTCTTGAGTGTTATAATAAACCTTTTACTTTATGCTTGTCTCGGATTGGCGCAATGTTTTAGTGTGCCGTTAAGCCTGTCTTGTACCGTGTCTGTGACGCGAGTAGACGTGCATGGCGCGGCACATGTGACATGCCGCACCGCTCGTTATGCCACATTTTGCATTTATTTCTGCCAAACTGTCATGTCTTTTATATTGGCATGCTTTTCGCTTTTCGTTATGACAGATGCCGCCGGCATCGTATAATCAGATGTATTAACATTAAATATAATAAGAATTATGAACATCAAACCATTGGCAGACCGTGTGCTTGTTCTACCTGCACCGGCAGAAGAGAAAATCGGAGGTATCATCATTCCTGACACTGCAAAGGAGAAGCCGCTGCGCGGAAAGATCGTTGCTGCCGGAAACGGTACGAAAGACGAGGAGATGATACTTAAGGAAGGCGACGAAGTGTTGTACGGAAAGTATGCAGGAACCGAGCTTGAATATGAAGGAGAGAAGTATCTTATAATGCGTCAGAGCGACGTTCTCGCCGTTATGAAATAAGTAAACAAGGTGCGGAGAATGGTGAACTGAGGGTAGGGTTACGCATGTTTAGGTAATCATGATGATGCTCATCAGGCATTCTTCGGTTTAATAATAACAGTAAAAAGCAAAATAAAACACTTGAAGGACAAGGGCGTTGCATTGGAGAAATAAATTCTTCATTCTTCATTCTTCATTCTTCATTAAATTAATAAACTTATGGCAAAGGATATAAAGTTCGATATGGATGCACGCGACCTTCTTAAGAAAGGCGTGGATCAGTTGGCTAATGCAGTGAAGGTTACGCTCGGTCCGAAGGGTCGCAACGTGGTTATAGAAAAGAAGTTCGGCGCTCCGCAGATAACAAAGGACGGCGTGACTGTTGCAAAGGAAGTGGAACTTGAGGACCATTTCGAGAATACCGGTGCGCAACTGGTTAAGAGCGTGGCAAGCAAGACGGGTGACGACGCGGGCGACGGTACGACAACGGCAACGATACTGACACAGGCTATCGTGCGCGAGGGACTGAAAAACGTTACGGCAGGCGCCAATCCCATGGACTTGAAACGCGGTATAGACAAGGCTGTGAAGGCAGTTGTGGACTTCATACAGTCGAGTGCCGAGAAGGTGGACGACAACTATGACAAGATAGAGCAGGTGGCAACGGTGTCGGCAAACAACGACAAGGAAATAGGTAAGCTGCTTGCCGATGCAATGCGCAAGGTTAGCAAGGACGGTGTCATCACCATTGAGGAGAGCAAGAGCCGCGATACACACATCGGTGTTGTGGAAGGCATGCAGTTTGACCGCGGATATCTGTCGGGATATTTCGTGACAGACTCTGACAAGATGGAGTGTGTGATGGAAAATCCGTACATACTGATATACGATAAGAAGATAAGCAGCCTTAAGGACTTCCTGCCTGTGCTGCAGCCGGCAGCCGAAAGCGGACGCCCGATGCTCGTGATAGCAGAGGATGTTGACTCGGAAGCACTGACAACACTCGTTGTAAACCGTCTGCGTGGCGGTCTGAAAATATGCGCGGTTAAGGCTCCCGGCTTCGGCGACCGCCGCAAGGCAATGCTCGAAGACATCGCCGTGCTGACAGGAGGATTGGTGATAAGCGAGGAGAAGGGACTGAAACTGGAGCAGGCAACGCTCGAGATGCTCGGTACGTGCGACAAGGTTGTTGTGTCAAAGGACAACACAACAATCGTTAACGGTGCCGGCGAGAAGCAGCTCATCGCAGACCGCGTGGCTCAGATAAAGAACGAAATAGCAAACACTACAAGCTCTTACGACAAGGAGAAGCTGCAGGAGCGTCTTGCAAAGCTCGCAGGCGGTGTTGCCGTTCTCTATGTAGGCGCCAACAGCGAGGTTGAGATGAAGGAGAAGAAAGACCGTGTGGACGATGCTTTGTGCGCAACACGCGCTGCCATTGAAGAGGGTGTCGTTGCCGGAGGCGGTACGACATACATCCGCGCCCTTGACTCTCTGAAAGATCTGAAAGGTGACAACGCCGACGAACAGACAGGTATCAACATCGTCGAGCGTGCCATAGAAGAGCCGTTGCGCCAGATTGTCATAAACGCAGGAGGCGAAGGAGCAGTGGTTGTACAGAAGGTAAGAGAGGGTGAAGGCGACTTCGGATACAACGCACGCACCGATACTTACGAGGATATGCGCAAGGCGGGAGTTATAGATCCGGCAAAGGTGGCACGCGTGGCTCTTGAGAACGCGGCGTCTATTGCAGGCATGTTCCTCACTACAGAGTGCCTTATCGTAGACAAACCCGAAGAGAAACCGGCAATGCCGATGGGTGCTCCGGGTATGGGCGGAATGATGTAATATTGTAAAGTACAGATAACAAAAGGAGGACAGAGTGATTACTTTTGTCCTCCTTTAATGTTTTTTTTGATATATTGCGGTGAAAAAATGTGCTTAATGTTTTGTGGTTAGTTATAAACTGCATAACTTTGCAAGTGGAAATAATACAATAAAACTAAAATCATTAAATAAGAGATTTTTTGATTTGTTTTAGTAGATTAGTTTTTAAGTAGTTTGTTTTTTTGAAAATCGGTTGTCGTGATGACATCCGATTTTTTTATTTATTGCCTCTTTCTTATTTATTAATGATGTGTGTTGCCCCGTTTTTACAAAAATAACCATTACCTTTGCAGTCGGGTATCACTTGATGATAAATGACATTGTTATGCCCCTCGGCGGTAATGACGGACATTACGGTGGAGTAAAAATCATTTATGGCGCTATGCAGAGACTTCTTGATTTATATAAATCGTGGCATGGTGAAGAGCCTTGCGGAGTGGAAAAACTGCCGGGGGCAGGCAGTAACCGCGAATATTACAGGCTGACAGACCGGAAAGGCAGCAGTGTGATTGGCGTTACGGGAACAAGTCGCGACGAAAACCGTGCTTTTATATACCTGTCGGGGCATTTTGCACACAGGCAATTGCCTGTGCCCGAAGTGCTGGCAGTGAGCGATGACGGGTATTGTTACATACAGGAAGACCTCGGACGGACATCGCTTTTCGATGCTCTTAGAGGAGGGCGCGATGCCGGCGGCAGGTATAACAAAAGGGAAAAGGAACTGCTTGTAAAGACAATACGAAGGTTGCCCGAGATACAGATGCGCGGTGCCGGAGGACTGGACTGGTCGATGTGCTATCCGCAACCGGAGTTTGACGAGGACAATGTGCTGTTCGACCTTAACTATTTCAAGTATTGTTTCCTTAAGCCTGTGGGGCTTGACTTCCATGAACTTAAGCTCGAGGCTAACTTCCGCTTGTTTGCCAAGGACCTTACGGCTGAGACTACGGAGAGTTTTATGTACCGTGATTTTCAGGCACGCAACATAATGCTCGGTGCGGATGGCGGGCCTTTCTTCATAGACTTTCAGGGTGGACGCAAGGGACCGTACTATTATGACGTGGCTTCTTTCCTGTGGCAGGCTTCTGCAAAGTATCCTCATAAGTTGCGAAGGGAACTTGTATATGAGTATTACAACTCGTTGAAGAACTATACCGAGGTGCCTTCCGTACGGCACTTTGTCGAACGGCTGTGCCTCTTTGTGCTCTTCCGCACAATGCAGGTGCTCGGAGCCTATGGCTTCCGCGGCTATTTTGAAAGGAAGAAGCATTTCATAGACAGTATTCCCCCCGCAATGCAGAACCTTCGGGAACTGCTCGAGTTGGACGTGTTCCCTTATCCTTACATGGTGGATATGCTGAAACGGCTGACGCGCCTGCCGCAGTTCTCCATGATAGAGGGCACGGTGCAGAACCGTGCCGACGGGTTCCGCACGGCAGACAGCAATGTGTACAAGGCGCATCCTGCCGACGGACCGGCGACGTTCTCCAAGTATGACGGCAAGGGACCGCTTGTGGTGAGGGTGTACAGCTTTTCGTATCATAAGGGAATACCGGAAGACAACTCGGGCAATGGCGGCGGGTATGTGTTCGACTGTCGCAGCACGCACAACCCCGGAAGGTATGAACCGTACAAGAAACTTACGGGACTGGACGAGCCGGTGATACGTTTTCTTGAAGACGACGGCGAGATACTGACATTTCTTGAAAGCGTGTATAAGCTTGCCGATGCCCATGTCGAGAGGTATATACAGCGCGGGTTTACAAGTCTGATGTTCTGTTTCGGATGTACGGGAGGTCAGCACCGCAGCGTATATTCGGCGCAGCATCTGGCGGAACATATCAACGGGAAGTATGGCGTGGAGGTGCATGTGTGCCATAGGGAGCAAGGCATCTCACGGATACTTGACGCAAAACGGTAATCAATAAATATAAAGAAGATGAAGCAGGCGATGATATTTGCAGCCGGACTCGGCACCCGTCTTAAACCGCTTACGGACAGAATGCCGAAGGCGCTGGTGGAGGTGGTGGGCGAACCGCTGCTGAAACGGGTGGTCTTCTTGATGAAGGACGCGGGCATGGAACGTATTGTCGTAAACGTGCATCACTTCTCCGGACAGATAAAGGATTATCTTGAACGCAACGATAACTTCGGACTTGACATCCGTATCAGTGATGAGAGCGACATGCTTCTCGACACCGGCGGAGGATTGAGGAAAGCTTCTTCGTTGTTGTCGCCGGACTGTCCGGTACTTATACATAATGTGGACATACTGAGCAATACGGATATTGCGGGGCTTTATGATTATTCGCAGAGGCTTATGGGATACGGTTCCGACGGCGGACAGTCGTATGCGGCGGACTGTAGTGCGGATGCCGGCATCCGTCCTGCTGCCGTTCTGCTTGTGAGCAGGCGCAAGACAAACCGTTATCTGCTGTTTGATGAAGGCATGCGTCTTGTGGGTTGGACGAACATAAGTACTGGTGAGGTTAGGAGTCCTTATCCCGACTTGCAGCCGGAGAAGTGCCGTATGTATGCTTTCTCGGGCATTCATGTGTTTTCTCCGTGCCTGTTTGCCAAGATGCAGACGCTACCTTGCAAGTTCCCGATTATGGATTTTTATCTGGACAACTGTGCGTCGTCGGTGATTATGGGCTGTGTGAAGGATGACCTGCGCCTGATGGATGTGGGCAAGCTCGACACTTTGGCGGAGGCGGAAGCCTTTGTGGCAAGAGATATTTGACATAAATATATTTACAACCAAATAATAACATGCAACAAAAAATCATTATTCTCGACTTCGGTTCTCAGACCACGCAGCTTATAGGCAGGCGTGTGCGTGAGCTTGACACCTTCTGTGAGATTTTGCCTTACAACAAATATCCGGAGGATGATGCGGATGTGATAGGCGTGATTCTTAGCGGTTCGCCTTATTCCGTGCACGACCCCGAAGCGTTTAAGGTTAATCTCGAGCGTTTCATGGGCAGGCTTCCGGTTCTTGGCATCTGCTATGGCGCGCAGTTCATATCGCATACGTTGGGCGGACGTGTAGAGAAAGCCGGCTCACGTGAGTACGGGCGTGCCAATCTGATGACGTTTGACAAGGAAAATCCGCTGTTCAAGGGCTTTACAGACAATTCTCAGGTGTGGATGAGTCATGGTGATACAATCACGGCGATACCTGCCGGATTTGAATGTATTGCGTCTACCAACGACGTTAAATATGCTGCATACGCCGCAACAGACCGTCCGGTGTGGGCGGTACAGTTCCATCCGGAGGTGTTCCATACGGTTCAGGGTACTCAGTTGCTGCGTAACTTCGTTGTGGATATATGCGGTTCAAAGCAGAACTGGAGTGCGGCTTCGTTTGTTGATACGACGGTTGCCGAACTGAAAGAACAGTTGGGCGATGACCGTGTGATACTGGGACTTAGCGGAGGTGTCGACTCTTCTGTTGCTGCCGTGCTGTTGAACCGTGCCATAGGCAAGAACCTTACGTGTATATTTGTAGACCACGGCATGTTGCGCAAGAACGAGTTTACCGATGTAATGCACGATTATGAGTGTCTCGGACTGAACGTTATCGGTGTCGATGCAAGCGAAAAGTTCTTTAAAGACCTTGAAGGTGTTACCGATCCGGAGCAGAAACGCAAGATTATTGGTCGCGACTTTGTTGAGGTGTTCAATGCGGAGGCAAAGAAAATCACGGGTGCAAAGTGGCTGGCACAGGGCACTATCTATCCCGACCGCATAGAGAGTCTTAACATTACCGGTAAGGTTATAAAAAGCCATCACAACGTTGGAGGACTTCCGGAGGAGATGCACTTGCAGCTTTGCGAGCCGCTTAAGTGGCTGTTCAAGGACGAGGTGCGTCGCGTGGGACGCCAGCTTGAGATGCCGGAGCATCTGATTACACGTCATCCTTTCCCCGGACCGGGACTTGCTGTGCGTATACTTGGTGACATAACACGCGAGAAAGTGCGTGTGCTTCAGGATGCCGACGATATCTATATCCGCGGATTGCGCAACTACAAAGTTCGTCTGTCGGGAGAAGAAGCGCGTAAAGTGCTTGCAGCAGGAGTGCCTGCCGCTATGACCGACGGCGAGATAGAGGTGTCGCTCTACGACCAGATATGGCAGGCGGGAGCAGTGTTGCTCTCCACAGTGCGCAGTGTCGGAGTGATGGGTGATGAGCGTACATACGAGAATCCCGTCGCGCTTCGCGCCGTAACAAGCACCGATGCCATGACTGCAGACTGGGCACACTTGCCATACGACTTCCTTGCAAAGGTCTCAAATGAGATAATAAACAAGGTTCGTGGCGTTAACCGCGTATGTTATGACATTTCTTCAAAACCGCCATCGACGATAGAGTGGGAGTGATGTTTATATAATAAAAAGGCTTGAAGTGTGATGCTTCAAGCCTTTTTACTTATATTCAATTCCGGTTTATCTTTTGCGTATAACCTTATCTGTAATTGTCTTGCCGTTTGCAAGTGTCATTTTGCGTATGCTTATGCCCTGTGCCGGTTGCTCCAACTTTCTTCCGTCAAGAGTATAGTATTCTATCTTTGATACTTCGGAAGTCATTATAACATTTCCTATGCCTGTTGTTTGCAGTACAGGGTAGTACTCATCTACAGCAGATTCAGCATCGGCATTTTGTGCTTTAATAATATCTTCAACCAACGAGTTTGCATAAACCTCAAGGTTTGTGTAATAGCCCTTGGGGTCAAGTGTGTACAGATTTCCGTCACTTGCATCGTTGGGATTAAGTCCGTTGGCGGTCTCCCATTCGTCAGGAATGCCGTCTTTATCACTGTCTACAGGTGCTTTCCCTGCTTCCGGGCTAAGCCATGGATATGGATTGGATCCTTCATAGTCAGGAATGACGTCTGTACATTTGTCTATAATACCCTTCCATCCGTTGAGTGAGCCGGTGTATGTCGTTGTTCCGGTGCGTGCTTCTTCCATATAGCGTACATCATGTCCGTCTCTGTATAGGCAGGCTCCTCCATATTTAAGCATCTTTTCAAAAGCAACTTCAGCAGAGTGGGTAGTTACATCACCTGCATAAACAGGAGCATCAAGAGCCACTTTTACGCATGATTTACCGTTGTAGTCCGTATGTTCTCCCACATAGTAGTTCTTATTATCTACAGTATATCTTTCTCCATTGATGGTTATATGACCGTTATCAAATAAAACGCCTTTCCAATCGTAGTTCTTTGGTGAAGAAGCAGCCGATACATAATTCCCTTTGATATAGTAGCGACTTGCCATTCCTATAAGGGCACTGTTTGTACTGTTGCCCGATTCTCCTACACTTGCCTGAAGAACACGTGTCTTGTTTTTTGTGGCAGGACCTGCTTTGTAATAGCAATTTACAATATTACAATAACCGCCTCCGGGACCTCCGTAACATCCGTTGCCGTTTCCCCAGTTATAATATACATTGTTGCGCATGTCAACTCGCTCTGCTTCGACTGTATTTGAGTAGTCTGTTTTATCATAACCGCTCCATTCGTAACGTGCGCCGTTTATTCGTGGTACGCGGTTGTTTACATGGGCAATCATCGTGTGATGAAAAGACGCATTCTTTCCGCCCCATATACCACCATAGCTGTGGGTTCCTTTTGTATGACCTGAAGCAAGCCCTTCTGCGCATACACACCATTGCATGGTGAAGTTCTTGTTGTCATACCATGATGCAACTTCATCGGTACTCCATGAGAAAGAACAGTGATCAAGTATTATGTTGCTGCGGTTACGTCCCCATGCAGCGTCTGCACCGTCGTCTGTTGAAACGAGCTCACCGCGGCGGAAACGGACAAAACGTATAATGACGTTGTTTGCCTTGTTTTCAAAAGTCTGGTCACAGATTGTAATTCCACCCGGTGATGTTTGTCCAAGTACACTCACGTTGCCGTTACTTATGGTTAAGTTAGATTTTAGATGTATATCACCTGCCACATCGAATATAATGGTTCTTGTACCTGATGCTTTTAAAGCTTCGCGAAGTGATCCGGTACCACTATCATTCAGATTTGTAACATGAATGACCTTTCCACCACGTCCGCCTGTTGTTGTATATCGGGCAAAACCCTCTGCTCCGGGGAATGCCGGAGCTTGCGCAGTCTGCGCAACAGCCGTCGTACTGAGTACAACGGCTGTAATAAATGCTGATATAGTTCTTTTCATTTGTTTATGTTAGTCATTAAGTTTTTTATATCATATCCCATGCGTTCCATTTCGAGCGAAGCCCATATAAAGGGACCTACACCCTTGCCGTCATTGTCGCGGATAGGCTCGCTTATATAGTATTCGAATGAACCGTCGCGACGTTTGTTCTCCTTTACCTTCGGTGCGGCTTTCAGAACGTACTTGTTTATGCCCGGACCGAGACCTGATACTTCGCAGCAGCGTGTGAGCGAGATTGTCTTGTCTGCATTGACGCGTACAAACTGTTTCAGTATTCCCTTGTATGCCTTTATGCCTGCCTCTTTCAGTTGGTTGTCAAAGTATCCGAGGCGTGAGCCTTTCAGCAGGACGTATGCAAACATTGAAGATGCTGTCGCCTCAAGATAGTTGCGCTCGTCGTTGACATCCATCACATCGTACCACACTCCTGTCTTGTCGTCCTGATACTTCACGGTGTTCTTCATTACCTTGTTAAGCATTCTGATGAAGTCGTCGCGGTGTTTGTTGTCTTTGGGCAGAGCGTCGAGCACCTCAAGTATCGCCATGGCATACCAGCCTTGGGCACGTGCCCATGTGTGCTTTGACAGTCCTGTTTCCTTATCTGCCCAGAACATGGTGCGTGTCTCGTCCCATGCATGTTTCCACAATCCGGTTTTCTCGTCGAAAGTACGGTTGAATGTCTTTGCTATCTGCTCGTGCGCATCGTCATAGTATTTTGCTGCTTTCTTCTCGCCTTTCAGTACAGGGGCTGCCATCGTGTAGAACGGATGTCCCATGTACACACCGTCCAGCCATACCTGGTTTGCGTATATCGCCTTGTGCCACCACACACCGTCGGTGGTGCGGGGCTGTTTCTCAAGTTGTCTGAATACCGTACGCAACGCGATTTCGTTTTTCTTTTCAGGGAAAAGGTTGTTCATTCGCAGAATGAAGCGTGCCGGACGTGTGTTGTCAAGGTTGAAGTCCTCATATTTATATCCTGTGATGTTGCCTTCAGCGTCAATCATCTTTGCCGGATACTCTTTGAGATAATTTATTATCTTCTCGTTCTTGTTCGCCTGCCATGCGTCGAGAAGAGCCTCCAGTTCAATGCCTACCACGTATCCCCATTTCGGCTTTTTTGCAAAATCGATGAGCGTAGGGTCTGGGTTGCGCTGTATCTCGGACATTGCCATCCACTCGCTGTATGTGGAGTAGGGAGCTTCGGCAAGTATTATATTTCCGTTTATCTTCAGGTTCTCAAAGTTTATGTCGTGGCTCTTGCCTGTGCGGCGTACCGGTTCTTCCGTGACACCGTTGAACGTACAGTTCTTTACATTTATATTATATATGTTGCTTTCGTCCTCAAGACCGTTGAGCAGTATGCCGTATTTTGATTTCTGGCATGTCACGTTCTCCATCCATACATTGCGTACCGTTGGGTTGTGTCCGCGTTCTGCCGCCTCTTTCGGCTGGTAGTGCAGGTTTATGCGCATTACAGCTTCCTTGCATACGCCCACCGTTACGTTTCTCATGTAAACGTTTTCTGTCACGCCTCCGCGGCATGAGTTTGTCTTTATGCGCAGTATGCGGTCGAGGTTGGGCGAATCCATCCGGCAGTTCTCAACAAACACGTTCTTGCAACCGCCTGAAATCTCGCTACCAATCACCACACCTCCGTGACCGTCCTTCATCGTACAGCCGCGCACAATGATGTTCTTTGAGGGACGTCCGTCGCGTCGTCCGTCGCCGTTGCGTCCGCTCTTTATGGCTATGCAGTCGTCTCCCGTGTCGAATATACAGTTTTCGATCAGCACGTCTTCGCATGACTCAGGATCGCAACCGTCGCCGTTGGGACCCTCGTTCTGCACCTTTACGCCACGCACGGTGATGTTCTTTGAGAATAGCGGATGCATTACCCAGAACGGAGAGTTCAGCATGGTTACGTTCTCTATGAGTATGTTTTCGGAATTAACGAGGTTTACAAGCTGCATGCGCAGACCTTTGCCCATTCCGAACACACGCTTTTCAAGAGGTGTGTTGTCCTCGCACATCTTCTGGAGTTGGTCTCTGTATCCGAGTGTCTGTCCCGGTGCCGGATAACGGCAGTTCTCTTTTGTCTTTTCCTTGTCATAGCCAAAGAACGGAACGCCGGTCCACTGCCAGAAAGTATCATTGTTTCCGTTGCCGTCGATTGTTCCCTCACCGGTTATCGCAATGTTCTTTGCTCCGTTGGCGTATATGCACGGTGAGTAGTTGTACAGGTCAAGTCCCTCATATCTTGTATATACAAGCGGATAAAGTTCCGGCTGGAAAGCGAACTTAAGCACTGCGCCTTTTTCCAATACAAGGTTGACATTGCTCTTAAGTGTGATGGCTCCGGTCATGAATGTGCCTTCCGGAACAATGACCTTGCCTCCGCCTTTCTTCGAACACAGGTCTATAGCCTTGAGTATGGCTTTCTGGTTCTTTGCAGCCGTGGCTTTTGTCGAAGCCCCGTATTTTGTTATGTTGTATGTACTTTCGTTGAATGTAGGTGCAATTATCCTTGATTCGATTTGTTTGTATAGACCTTCATCCCAACCGTCGGCAATTATGGCCAGCGGAAAGAGCAGTAGGGCAAGGATTATGTTTGTCTTTTTCATGTTTGTTGCTGTTTTTGGGGGAATGGGAGACCTCTGAGTTCTCGGAGAGTTCTGAGAACTCAGAGGTCTCCGAGATTATTATTTCCAGTTTGTTGTAAGGTTCTCAAAGTAGATATCGTGGCTCTTGCCGGTTGCTTTTATAGGATCTGCGGAAAGACCGTTGAACGTACAGTTCTTTACATGTACGTTGTAAACCCTGTCTTCATCGTCAAGTCCGTTTATGAGCACGCCATGTTTGGACTTCTGACATGTCACGTTTTCCATGAAGATGTTGCGCACAGTCGGTATGTGTCCGCGCTCTGCAATCTCATTAGGTTCATATACAAGGTTTATGCGCATCACTGCTTCCTTGCACTGACCCACTTCAATGTTACGCATATATACATTCTGGATGATACCTCCACGGCATGTGTTAGTCTTTATGCGCAATACGCGGTCAAGGTTGGGCGAGTCCATCTTGCAGTCTTCTGCAAAGATGTTGTCACATCCGCCTGATATTTCCGAGCCGATGACTACACCTCCGTGTCCGTCTTCCATGACACATTTGCGTATTATCACGTTCTTGCACGGAACGTTTGCACGCAGACCGTCAGCATTTCGTCCGCTCTTTAGGGCTATGCAGTCGTCGCCGGTGTGGAATGTGCAGCCTTCTATGAGTACGTTCTCGCATGACTCGGGGTCGCAACCGTCACCGTTGGGACCTTCGTTGAACACTTTTACGTTTCTTACTATGAGGTTCTTGCAGAACAGCGGATGCATCACCCAGAACGGTGAGTTCAGCAGTTCCACACCCTCTATGATGACATTGTTGCAGCGTACAAAGTTCACGAGCTGCGGACGCAGTCCTTTTCCCTTGCCGAATACACGTTCTGCCACAGGAACCTGGTTGTCGCTCATCTTCAGCAGTTCGGCACGTGTACCCACCTTTGCCGTACCTTGCCACTCGTCTACGCCTTCCTTATAACCGTGGTGTTTGTTGCCTTTCATGTACCACCAGCGTTCGTTGCTTCCGTTTCCGTTGATGATACCCTCTCCTGTCAGTCCGATATTCTCGCAGTCTATGGCATATATGCACGGCTGATAGTTCATGATGTCAAGTCCTTCCCAACGTGTATATACCAGCGGATACAGGTCGCGGTCAAAAGCGAATACCACTTCCGCACCTTTTTCCACAACCAGATTTACGTTGCTCTTGAGTGTTATGGCGCCGGTGTTCCATTTTCCTGCCGGTATCACCACTTTGCCTCCTCCTGCCTTGTTGCAGGCAATTATGGCTTTGTTTATTGCTTTCTGATTCTTTGCTGCCGTAGCTTTTACCGATGCTCCGTATTTTGTAATCTTGAAAATACGGTCGGCAAATACCGGAGCCTTGATGTTTTTCTCAATCTGTTTGTACTCTGTATCCCATACGGATGCCGTCATCGCCATAGGGAACAGCAGGCATAATAATAATGTCTTTAGATGTCTCATAAATTTAAAATTATAATGTATTCGGTTTAAGTTTGATTTATCGTAATTTGTTGCAGCCCGGAAAGACTGCTCCGATATGTAGTTTGATTTATTTTGTATGTTTTCACAAACTTGCACAAAGATACACATTATATTATAATTAATTGTCATCGGTACTCCGTTTTTTAGAATAATTGGGATTTTCATGTCAATATTAAATATCTTATTCAGCCAAAGTGATTTGCATGAAATGAAGATACTGATGTTGCATATCGTTACGATTAAATGTTAAAGATATTAATTTTTAATATAAAAAGTTTGTCGTTGTCATTATAAAACTTTATATTTGCGATATCTTATTTATGATTTCGATAGTTTTACGAAATCAATTCCGAGGTTGGCTGCATCCTGCGTCAACCTCTTTTTATGATATATGTCATATTTTTGCAAGTTCTTTTTATAATGTAAAAACAACTTTTTAGGCTTATAATCAAACAAATATGTGAAAAAAATGTGCAGGCTAAGTATTTATGCGTATATTTGCATCAAAGAATTGGCATTGTAACCGCAAGTCGGACAAGACTTGACACTTGCTATTGCTTTTCAAGCAAATATAAAAACTGTATTTGCAGTAATTAAAGACTGATAACTAACTATTTAAAAAGAAAGAAAGCCTATTGTAACATCATTTACTTCAAAAAACAAAATGAAATAAATAATGAAGAATATCAATGAACTGACCGATGAGGAATTGGCTCTGGCATACATTGATGGAAACAATGGGGCTTTTGACTTGTTGCTGTCCCGCAATCAGTCCAAGTTGTTTTCATATATCTTATTTGTAGTTCACGACCACGACAAGGCGGAAGACATCTTCCAGGAAACCTTTGTGAAGGTCATTACAAAGCTGCATCAGGGAAAGTATACCACTTCCGGCAAGTTCTCTGCATGGATTATGCGCATTGCCCACAATGTCATTATGGACAGGTATCGCGACACGCGCACCCAAAGCATTGTGGAACCTGCGGCAGGTAACGACCTTTCAAACATCAAGTCCTGCGATATATTGGACTCTAATATCGAAGAGCATTTTATAAACGAGCAGGTGCTTAAGGATGTCAAGAAGATGATGAACTTGCTTCCGGCAACGCAGCGCGAGGTGGTGTTCATGAGATTTTATCAGGAAATGTCATTCAAGGAGATAGCCGAAACTACCGGTGTAAGCATAAACACATCGCTCGGACGAATGCGTTATGCCATACTGAACATGAGGAGAATGGCGCGCGAGCACAATGTGGTGTTACAGATGGAGTGAAGCTAAGGTTTTAAGGTCTTAGGGTTATGAGGTTATAAGGTGCAATTTGAGGTTGTAAGGTTGGAGGTCTTAAGGTTATAAGGTGTGGTATGTTATATTGTATTTATCATCTGATGATCTGAAACCTAAAAACCTGAAACCTGTCACCGGACATTTATCACCTAATAACCTGATACCTCAAATTCTGATACCTGAAGACAAGCTATCTTGTCTTCAATCCTTTCAGCCATTTTATTTTCTCGTGCGGATTGTCGGCTTTAAACACATAGCTGCCGCTCACAAGTATGTTCACGCCGGCGTTTACAAGCAGAGGTGCCGTCTCATCCTGTACCCCTCCGTCCACTTCTATCAGTGCCTTTGAGCCGGTACGGGCAATAAGTTCGCGCAGTCTGGCAACCTTGTCAATGGTGTTCTGTATGAATTTCTGTCCCCCGAAGCCGGGGTTTACGCTCATCAACAGCACCATGTCCACATCTTTTATTATATCCTCGAGCATGTTTACGGGTGTAGACGGGTTCAGTGTCACGCCCGCTTTCATCCCTTCATTGTGTATTTCCTCCACTGTGCGGTGCAGATGTGTGCACGCCTCGTAGTGCACGTTCATCATCATAGCCCCCGTTTTTGCCGTCTGTTTGATGTAGCGTTCGGGTTTTACGATCATCAGATGCACGTCAAGAGGCTTGGTACATGCCTTGGATACAGCTTCCAATACAGGGAAACCGAAAGAAATGTTCGGCACGAACACACCGTCCATCACGTCCAGATGAAGCCAGTCTGCATCGCTGGAGTTTATCATTTCTATGTCTCGTTGCAGGTTAAGAAAGTCGGCAGCGAGCAGCGAAGGTGATACAAGCGTTTCCATTTGCACCCTTTATTAGTTTAAACAATACACCTCCGTGCGTCCGTTCATTTTTATTGCACGGTATGTATATGCAATCTGTCGGATAAAGTTCAGCGTCTTTTCAGACGGATTGATTTCGTCATGTGTAAAATACTTCATAGGCAATAAATGTTTATTTCATATATAAACAACGTATGTTGCCTTGATTTTATTACACGTCGGCGAATATTTTTACTGTTCTACAATCTCCTTTGCCTTTGCAAGTGCTATGTTTATGTGGCTGCAGATGTTGTCTTCGCCTATAAGTTCGTAAAAGCCGCTGCGGGCAAGCACGCCGTGTACGTTGGGATTTACGCCGGACAGCACAATCTGTATGCCCTCCTTCTGGCTCATCGTACACAGGTTGGTAAGGTTGTGTATACCGGTGGAGTCTACAAACGGCACCTTTCTCATGCGTATTATGCGCACTTTCGGACGGTTGCCGAAGCGTGCCATGATCTCCTCGAAGCGGTTACCCGCACCGAAAAAGTACGGTCCGTTTATCTCGTACACCTCCACTCCGTCGGGTATTATGAGGTGTTCGTTGTTCTCCAGCTTGATGTCCGACTCGTCGTTGGGGTCTATCTCGTCCATTATTACTTTCACGTCCGTGGTCTCGGACATACGCTTCATGAAGAGCAGACAGGCGATTATCAGTCCCACCTCTATGGCTACGGTGAGGTCGAATATTATCGTGAGGAAGAATGTTATGAGCAATACCGTCACGTCGCTCTTCGGATTTTTCATCAGAGCCATGAACGAGCGCCAGCCGCACATGTTGTATGACACGACGACAAGTACTCCTGCGAGACACGCCATGGGTATGTATCGTGCGAGAGGCATTAGGAACAGGAATATCAGTACGAGCACTATGGCGTGTACGATGCCTGCCACCGGTGTCTTACCGCCGTTGTTGATGTTCGTCATCGTGCGTGCTATCGCTCCGGTTGCAGGTATTCCGCCGAACAGCGGTGTGGCAAGATTGGCGATACCCTGCCCTATAAGCTCGGTGTTCGAGTCGTGTCGGTCGCCTATTACACCGTCTGCAACAGTTGCAGACAGCAGCGACTCTATGGCTCCGAGTATGGCTATTGTCAGTGCAGGCGACACAAGTCCCTTTATCGTTTCCCATGTCAGTCCGGGCAATTGCGCCTCCGGCAACTGCGCGTTGATGGTGAAACGGTCGCCGATGGTCTCAATTGTGGCTACTCCCGCAAAGTTTTTCAGCAGCAGTGCAGCCACTGTCATTACGATAATGGCTATCAGCGAACCGGGTATCTTCTTGCTGAACCGCGGCGTGATGCTTATTATCACTACACTCAATATGCCCACAATGGCGCACCAGATGTCTGTTGTGCCGAGGTTTTGTATGTATACAATCCATTTTTCTATGAAGTCGCCCGGCATTTTGTCAATGGTAAGTCCGAACAAGTCTTTTATCTGCGTGGTGAATATCGTCACGGCTATACCGCTTGTAAAGCCCACCACGATGGGGTAGGGTATGTATTTGATGATGGTGCCGAGCCTGAGCAGTCCGAAAAGTATCAGGAACACGCCCGCCATGAGCGTGGCTATGGTCAGCCCCTGCATGCCGTATTGCTGTATTATTCCGTATATTATAATGATGAATGCACCCGTAGGACCGCCTATCTGCACCCTGCTGCCACCGAAAACAGATATTATAAAACCTGCCACAATGGCTGTGATGATACCCTTTTCGGGCGATACTCCAGAGGCTATACCGAAAGCGATGGCAAGCGGAAGTGCCACGATGCCCACGATGATGCCTGCCATAAGGTCTGCCGTAAATGTTTTCTTGTCATAATGTTTAAGTGCCGTGAACATGCGCGGCTTAAACTCAAAAGCTTTCATTTTATTTCTGATTTGAGTGACGGACGTGTGTCCTTAAAAACAATACTTTATATTTTTAAGGTTGCAAAGGTAGGGAAAATAATTAAGAATTAAAAATTAAGAATTAAGAATTGGGTGCTTGAACTAATTAAGAGCTGAACTAATTAAGAGTTAAGAAGTAAGAATTAGGCATTAAATTAACGCGAGTTTGCCGAATTATACAAACCACCCCTGCCCCTCCTTTGAAAAAGGATGGGACGCTGTGATGGTGCCATATACATATAATAATATGCTTGTTAACATCATCCAACGTATGTTTCAATAGAATACTTCCTGCGCGTCCCCGCCTTTTTCAAAGGAGGGGCAGGGGTGGTTTGTAATATAATAGGGAATATAAATTCATTGAACTCGTTAATTGGCTCAATTCTTACTTCCCAATTCTTAATTCTTAACTCTTAATTCTTAATTAGCTTAAGCTCTTAATTAGTTCTGATGAAGTTCATCGGTGTCCACGGTTCGCGCTCCGGTTTGTCACCGGTCTCCACTCCGTGTATCTTCTTAAGCATCCACGCCATGTTGCATGCAAGCGTGCGCATGGTCTGCATTCCCTCTATGTCGCGGGCGGTCTCGCCCTCCTCACGCCCGTAGGCGATGTTCCAATACTGTGATGTCACTATCGGCATGTTGCACATCTGGAACGGCATCTGCAACGTCTGGAATGCCGCTGTGGCTCCGCCGCGGCGGCACACGCATACCGCTGCCGCCGGTTTGCCTATGAAGTTCGCCCCTCCGGCATATAGCATTCTCTGCTGCAGGGCGAGAGCCTGCGCCGCCGGCTGTCCCCAATATACCGGTGTACCGATGACGATGGCGTCGCACTCTGCCATTCTTTCTATCACGGTGTTTGTGATGTCGTCGTTGAACACACAGCGGCTGTCGGCATTATCCTTGCACTTTCCGCAGGCAATGCACCCGCGTACCGCCTTGCTGCCTATCCATATCGTATCGCTGTCGATGCCCTGTGCCGCAAGTTGTCGTGCCACTTCCGCCAGTGCCACCGACGTGTTGCCTTCCTTGCGCGGGCTTCCGTTTATAAGTAATACCTTCATTTTCCCTTGTTGTGTGTCATTCTATTACTACTGCCGTGCCGCTTGTCGCCACCATAAGCATGGAACCGTTCTGTCCCACTGTCTCGTAATCGATGTCTATACCCACTATTGCGTTGGCGCCAAGCTGTGCCGCACGCTCCTGCATTTCACGCATCGATGTCTCTTTACCTTCGATGAGCACTTTCTCATAGCTTGCGCTTCTTCCGCCTACTATATCGCGTATTCCGGCAAAAAAGTCCTTTACAAAGTTCGCGCCGATTATCGTTTCTCCTGTCACCACGCCCTTATATTCGCGTATTGTGTGACCCTCTATTGTATGAGTTGTTGTAAGTATCATTGTTGTTCTTTTATGTTAGTTTACGACAGGCAATGCGTTGCATGTCATCTGTATGCCGACATGACGTTGACAAAATGTAATGTATATGCCCGTTATTCCTGTCTTTCTGTATTTCCGTAACCCCGAAATACGCCGCTTCTTCTGAATTTTTCTTCCCGTCAGGCTGAAAACGGGCAAAATGAGTGTGCAACTCTAACGTGAACATACACAGAGTTTTATCCCGTTTTATTCGGTGTGTGTGCAGCACAACATGTCCTTTCTATTCGTAAAGACGGCATTTTGCGGTGCCAAAGGTGCCCTTTTTGACTGCTAAAGATGCCCTTTTCAAGTGCCAAAGCAGGCATCTTAGGAGTGTAAAACAGGTATGTTTGACCCTCAAAGTGCGTATCTTCGCTATATTTTCCGCCTGTATTCACGCCGCAGAGCACCTTTTCCGGGGTCTGCCGCGTGTAGTTTGTCCTTTTTCGCGGACGTTTTTCAAGTTACATATTGTTGCTGTTTTCCGGCATGTCGCTTACACTTCTTATTTCCTTTCCTCTTTCAGCAGATCCCTTATTTCGGCAAGCAGCTTCTCTTCTGCCGACGGTGCGGGTGGTGCCGGCGGTGCGGCAGGCTCCTCCTCTTTCTTCTTCGAAAGACTGTTGATGCCCTTCACCATCATGAATACGCAGAAAGCGATGATGATAAAGTCGAGGGTTGTCTGGATAAAGTTGCCGTAGTTTATTGTTGCCGGCTGTAACTTTTCAAGTCCGACAACGTCTACCGACGGTAGCGTGAACTTAAGGTCGGAGAAGTTTACACCGCCTATTATCCACCCTATCGGCGGCATGATGATGTCGTCTACTATAGAAGATACAATCTTTCCGAACGCCCCTCCGATGATGACACCCACTGCCATGTCTACGGCATTGCCCTTGACGGCAAACTGTTTGAACTCGTTTATAAAATTACTCATACGCTTTGTTTTTTATAATATTTAATATAGAATAGTGTGCAAATATAGAAAAAAATAGTAACTTTGCAGCCGAAAAGAATGAAAAAAGCCGATTGGCGTCTTTAAAGGTTATTAGTATGTCCCGTTGACGGGCGCTGAAATAGGTATATTTAAGGATAAGTTTTTAACCCAAAAATAATAATAAAAAAATGATTAAGATTGGTATTAACGGTTTCGGTCGTATCGGCCGTTTCGTTTTCCGCGCAGCTCAGACTCGCGATGACATTCAGGTTGTAGGTATCAATGACCTTTGTCCGGTAGACTACTTGGCTTACATGCTGAAGTATGACACCATGCACGGTCAGTTCGAGGGTACAATCGAGGCTGACGTAGAGAACAGCAAGCTGATTGTCAACGGCAAGGAAATCCGTGTTACTGCAGAGCGCAACCCGGCTGATCTGAAGTGGAACGAGGTTGAGGCTGAATATGTAGTAGAGTCTACAGGTCTGTTCCTGACACAGGAGAAGGCTCAGGCTCACATCGACGCCGGCGCTAAATACGTTGTAATGTCTGCACCTTCAAAGGACGCTACTCCTATGTTCGTTTGCGGTGTGAACTTCGATAAATATGAAAAGGGTACACAGTTCGTTTCTAACGCATCATGCACGACAAACTGTCTGGCTCCTATCGCAAAGGTTCTGAACGACAAGTTCGGTATCACAGACGGTCTTATGACAACCGTTCACTCTACAACAGCTACACAGAAGACCGTTGACGGTCCTTCTATGAAAGACTGGCGCGGTGGTCGTGCAGCTTCCGGCAACATCATTCCTTCTTCTACAGGTGCTGCAAAGGCTGTAGGTAAGGTTATCCCCGAGCTGAACGGCAAGCTGACAGGTATGTCTATGCGTGTTCCTACTCTGGACGTTTCTGTTGTTGACCTGACTGTAAATCTGGCTAAGCCCGCTACATACGCAGAGATCTGCGAGGCTATGAAAGAGGCTTCAGAGGGTGAGTTGAAGGGTGTTCTGGGATACACTGAGGACGCAGTTGTTTCTTCAGACTTCCTCGGCGACACACGTACTTCTATCTTCGACGCTAAGGCTGGTATCGCTTTGACAGACACATTCGTTAAGGTTGTGTCTTGGTATGACAACGAGATCGGTTACTCTAACAAGGTTCTCGAGCTTATCGCACACATGAAGAAGGTTAACGGATAATCCGATTATCACGTTAGTATAATAAAAAGGAGCCTCCCGACAAACTGTCGGGCGGCTCTCTTTATTATGGGAGATAAATGGAAATATAAGAAACAGAGGGGAGATAAATTAAGATAGGAGAAGATAAAGGAAGATATAATACGTATGTCTTGTTACTTGGTTCAAGGCTATTGTCCTATATCTTCCGTGGCTTTAGCCACATATCTTCCCCTATCTTCTTTTATCTCCTTTTTATTTCACAATCTTCTTTCCATTGACGATGTAGATACCTTGTGGAAGTCCCTGTATTGCTTCATTGGCGGTTATCTTGCCGTTGAACTTTCTTAATGTTCTGCCGTCTATGGTTGTCACAGTCGTTGCGACGGGCGTTGATGTGCGGTCAGCGACAACAGTATTGATGCCTGTTGCGTATTCGGATGTCACGTCCAGCACTTTGTAGTGACCGTTGTTGTCCTTTTCGGTTGTTACGATGAAATAGCTTGTCTGCTTGACGTTCTGTACGTTTTCTGTCTGTTGACTGCCTTTGTTGGTGTTGAACACGAAGTTCACGTAGTCGTCGTTGCTGTTCATCGTGTAGTTTAACGTATACCACTGCTTGCCGCCCTGTGTGGTTGTTGTGGTTATGTTGTCTCCGGGCCATGATGTGGCTGTGGGCTTGTGAGAACCGTCACCGCCCCACGACCATACGTTCATGCTTTGCCAGCCCACCTGGTCTGCGTTCACGTTGACAGATATACTGTATGGCTTGAACGACTTCACCGAGTATTGGCGCTCTGTCTGTCCCCACACTCTTCCGTTGTATAGCAAGGCTGTCTTCATTGTGTAGCTGCCTTCGGGAAGGGACAAAGTTGTTCCGTTCTCTATCGTCAGGCTGCTTGCTGTCGGAGTGGTGTTGTCGATTGTGTACACAATCTTCGCCCCTTCGGTTTCGGTTATGGCGCGAAGCGTGACACGTGTGTCGTCGTAGTATGTGCCCGACGGCAGTGACGGCCATGCCGTTTCCTGAGATTTCTCAATGAAGTATCTGTAGTTCTTTCCCTCAGCGGAGAGAGCCCAGTTGCCTGTAGTTGGCGTGTAGTCGGCTGCCGACGAACCTACTGCGGCGAGCAACTTGCCACGTGTGCCTGTCGATGTGAGTACGTAACGACCTACGTAGTTCTCGTTTTGCGTCCATGAACTTTGGTTGTTTATACCCGTAAGATTGCGCAATAGAATCATGTTTTTGATTTCCGGCTTGTAGGCTAGCCAATGCTGTAGGAATACACATGGCGTGCCCGGCATGGCGAGCAGATAGGCATTGGCAGCAAGAGTGTCTTTGCGGATTGGGTCTTGCGGATTGTCTGAGCGTGTCTGCGTGTCGTGGTTTTCAATGAAAGTCACGGCATATCGACTGTAGGCTTGGTCTGTGGCAAGTCCTCCATTGCCGAGCTTGCTCCAGTTGCTGTTGTTTGCAGCGTCGCGTATGGCATAGCGCATAGGGAAGTCGAAGGCTGCGCTCTGTATGGCGTTGTTCACCTTTGTGCCGTTAATCCAGTTGATTACGAGCTGTTTGTTTCCGTCGAAATATTCACCTATGGAAAATTGCGGTTTGGCGGCATCGTTGTAAAGTGCTGTGAATGATGCGGAATATCCTTTCACCATATCATAGCGCACGCCGGCATAACCGAGGTCATTGAGCAGGAAGTTGAGGTAAGCCTTTACGTTGTTCTGTACGTTGAGGCTTTTGTGGTCGAGGTCGCGTGCGAAGTCAACACCATCGCCTGTGTCATAGTTCTGGCTTAACTGGTATCCGTTTTGTTGTGCCCACTGTGCTGTTTTGCCGGAGCAGTCGTCTTTGCAGATGTCTGTTGGCAGGAGCTGATAAGTGGTTCCGTTGTATGTCTCCTTGGGGAAGTCTACCCAGTTTGTGAGCGTCTTGCGGTGGTTAATCACCACGTCGGCTATCGTGCCCAGTCCTTTCTGTTTGAAAGTTTGTATCATGGAGCGAAGTTCATGTTCCGAACCGAAGGCACTCTTGTAGTTATCAAACCAGTAGAGCGGGTCGTATCCCATTGATTCGGAACCGCAGTTGCCGCTTTGCGGTATCCAGATGAGTTTGAAGTACTGTGACAGCTCGTCGGCTTGGCTTTCGAGGTTCTTCCAGTTTGTGGCATCGTAGCTGTTCCAGTAGAAACCTTGTAGCATCACGCCTTCGTAGGCGGCGGGCCATCCTTGCGCCATCATTATGGTTGAGGTGGCGAGAGTGGCAAGGAGTGTTGATAATTTCTTGTGTCTCATATTTTTCTTATTGCTTATGTTTAATGTTTTGAGGCTGTGCTTTATAGTTCGAGAATCATCGTGGCACGAGGCTGTAGGGTGATGTCTTTGGTTAGACATATCTTTCTGCCCGTGAGGATATTTGTAGCCTCTGTTGCGTCTTTTATTATTTCGGCGTAGTGTGCTGTGTTCATCTTCTTCCGGTGGCTTGTGCCGTTGAGTATGGTGAGCACCGCTTTGTCTTCGAGGGTGCGTGCTATGACGTATACCCCGTCTTTGGGGATGAATTGTGTCTGCTTGCCTTCGGTGATGAGTTTGTTGCCCTGTCGCCAGTGAAGCAGCCGTGAGAGCCACAGGAACATCTGCTGTTGCTCCTTTGTCCGTCCTTCTGCTGTAAAGGCATTATCGGAGTCTCCGGGGAAACCGCCGGGGAAGTCGCGGCGCACGTTACCGTCGGTCACTTGTTTTGTGCCGTTCATCAGAACTTCCGTACCGTAGTATAGCTGCGGTATCCGGTTTATGGTGAGCAGCATAGCAAGAGCCTGTTTAAGGGCAAGCGTATCTTGACCGTCGGCAAGGAAGCGGTCGGTGTCGTGGTTCTCTATGAACGCCATTACGTGCGACGGATCGTTATACAGATAGTCGTAGCAGAGAGAGTTGTATATGCGGTTGAAACCGTTCCACCATGTGTCCGTCTCCTCATGCTTTGCCTGGTTAAGACGGTCGAAGAAGGCGAAGTCCATAACCGTCTTAAGGTTAGAGTTCATGTTGGATAGCTTCGAGTCTTTCTGCCATGCTGCGGTGTAGGCAGGTTCCGTTACCCATGTTTCGCCCACGGTGTTGAAGTTCGGGTATTCTTTGTTAAGCTCTTCCATCCATTTTGCCATAGCCTTGCGGTCGGCATAGGGGTAAGTGTCCATTCTTATGCCGTCGATACCTGCTGTCTCAATCCACCACTTGCTGTTCTGTATAAGATAAGTCATTAGGTGCGTATTTCTCTGGTTAAGGTCGGGCATTGTGGGCACGAACCATCCGTCAACGGTTTCGCTTAGGTCCGCCTGGCTGGCGTAAGGGTCGAGCACGGGCGTAAGCTTATAACTCGTCTGCACATATTTGTCGTTCACCATGGCGGCACCGTCGATGGTTTTAGCCTTTTTGTTGTTGGCTTGGTTTTCTGGCAGCAGCCATTCGGGGTTGTTAAACCAGTCTTTTGAAGGCATGTCCTTGACCCACGGATGTTCAAAGCCGCAGTGGTTGAATATCATGTCCATTACCACTTTCAGCCCCTTTTTGTGAGCCTCTTCAATGAGCTGCGAGTATTCCTCGTTGGTGCCGAAGCGTGGATCCACACGGTAGTAGTCGGTAGTTGCGTATCCGTGGTATGTACTCTGTTTGCCGTTGTCGGGAGAATTGTTTTCAAGAACGGGTGTGAACCACAGTGCCGTGACGCCCAGTTGGTTGAAATAGTCGAGATGCTGCCTTATGCCGCCGATGTCGCCTCCATGTCGCAGACTTGGTTCCTTGCGGTTGATGGAGTAGGGATGCATGTCCTTGATGTTGCTCCTGTCGGTTCCGCTGTTGGCAAAGCGGTCGGGCATGAGCATGTATAGCACGTCGGCATTAGAGAAACCCTGTCGGTCTTCGCCCTTCATCGCTCTCTTCTTAAGGTTATAGCTAATGGCCTGCTTAAAGCCTTTGGCGGAGAATTTGAGGTTCATCCTGCCCGGTTGCGCATCCTTGAGGTTCATGTATACAAGCAGGTAGTTAGGCGAGTCGAGACGCACTACGCTGTCGATGCGTGCTCCGGGATAGTCGGTCGATACCTCTGCGGCACGTATGTCTTTACCGTATACCATCAGTTGCAGTTGAGGGTTCTTCATGCCTGCGAACCAGTCGGCAGGCTCTATTCGTGAAATTTTTGTAGCTGCGCTCATTGTTATTGTGCTGCCCAATAGAAGGACAGAGATAGCTGATTTGAAATTCATAATTATAGAGTTATAATTTATACATTATTGTGGCACTTTGCGGTGCGGCATCTATGGTTGTGTCATCAAAAATCCTTATGCCGCTGCTGTTTATCACTCCACATTCCGCCACTATTGTGTATCTGCCTTTCGGGATGTTGATGGTCTGTGAAGTCTTTGAAGAGTTGAGGATTACGATAATGTCTTTCCATTGGTCGCCGCCGGCATGATCTTTCAGACGGAATGCCACGGTGCCCTTCGGACTGTCAATAAACTCGAGATGCTTCCTTACATCGTCGGCATCGCCCATGCGGAAGGCGGGGTGGTCGAGGCGCAGGTGTATGAGAGAGCTGTAGTAGTTGAACACCTGCGGATATTTGTTCAGATTGTCCCAGTCAAGATGGTTTATCGAGTCGGGAGAATTGTAGCTGTTATGTACACCCTTCTTGTTGCGTAGCATCTCCTCGCCCGACAGGATGAAAGGCACGCCCTGCGATGTGAGCACGGCGGTCTGTGCAAGAAGGTCGAGTTTGATAAGTTCATCTTCCGTGATGCCGGGGATGCTTGCCCTGAGTCTGTCGGTGAGACACATGTCATCATGGCAGCTCACGTAGCTCACCATCTGCGTGGGAGCGTTTGCCCATGGTTCCTTACTATAGTTCACCTTCTTCATGTCAATCTGCGGATGACTTATTGCACCTGCAATGCCAAACTTGATGCTTTCCTCCATATCAGGCACACCGGCAAGAAAACCGCCCTTATGGTCGTCATTGAACGGACCACGCAGAGCGTCGCGCATGTCGTCACAGAATGCACCGATGCCATAGAGTTGCTTTGTGTTGGCTTTCATTGCGAGTTGTTCGGTGGGCAGAGCACATCCGCCTGCGCTCCATCCCTCACCATATATATATATTGACGGGTCGATCTTGTTCACCTCATGACGGATGAGGTTCATCGTTTCGATATCGTGCACGCCCATCAGATCGAAGCGGAAGCCGTCGATGTGATACTCTTGTATCCAATATTTCACGCTCTCAAGCATATATTCCCTCATCAGAGGCTTCTCGGATGCCGTTTCGTTGCCGCAGCCGGAGCCGTCGGAATATTTGCCGTCAGTGGTCTTGCGATAGAAATAGTCGGGATAGACACGTTGGAAGTTGCTGTTTTCGATATCGAAGGTATGGTTGTAGACCACATCGAGTATAACTCTTATACCGGCTTTGTGGAGGGCTTGCACCATTTGCTTGAATTCCTTTATGCGCACTTCGGGGCTGAAAGGATCTGTGGAATAGCTGCCCTCGGGCACATTATAGTTCTTTGGATCGTAGCCCCAGTTGTATTGCGGTATAAAGAGTCTGGTCTCGTCGACAGACGCATAGTCGAACGAAGGCAGGATATGTATGGCGTTTACACCAAGTTTTTTCAGATAGTCGATAGCCCGTTGTTCGGTGAGGGCAAGGTATTTGCCTCTGTTCATCAGTCTCGATGAAGGATCTATAGAGAAGTCACGATGATGTAACTCGTATATCACAAGGTCTGTTGGCGATGCGATGTCCGGTCGCTTGTCGAGTGTCCATCCTTTCGGATCGGTGCTGCTCATGTCAATGATTGCCGCACGGTTGCCATTCACTCCGACAGCCTTTGCGAAAAGTCCCGGACATTCTCCGTTGCCTGTATCGAAAGTATAGAACTTGCCTTTCAAGTCGCCCTTAACCGTGGCTTGCCATTTGTTGCCACCTGCGTTTTTCATCTTGATGATTTTGACGGCATTCTTGGCATCCGCCTTGTCATATATGCGCAGTGTGACAGTTTGTGGCGCATTAAGCGTGAATGCCGTTTTGTCTTTAGCGTATTGCATCTCGTTGAACACTTTCTGTGCAATCAGATGATGTGCCACAAATGTGCCGAAAATCATTGTCAAGAGTATTTTTCTCGTATTCATTTCCGTTTATTTACTGTTCAAAATCTATTTAGCCATTAGCGATATGGCGAATCCACCGCCGCGGGCTTCTTTTATTTTAAGCACGTCACCTTTCTTTATAGTGCGGTGAGATATGCGGTATGCCTTGGGGTTCTTTTCGTAGTCGGCATCGGGAGCATCCTGATAGATTGCGCAGTCGTAACGTTTACCCTTGTCGAGGAAGTCGAATTTCACAACAGCAGTGTGAACTTCTTCTCCTGTCTTGCCGCCTACAAACCAGTTGTCGGTGCCTTTTGCCTTGCGAGCCACGGTGATGTATTTTGCCGGTTCTGCTTCAAGATAGCGAGAGTCGTCCCAATCGCAAGCCACGTCGCGTATGAATTGGAAGGCATCGTCATATTTCTCATAGTGTTCAGGCAGATCGGCTGCCATTTGCAACGGACTGTACATTACGAGATACAGAGACAACTGTCCGCAGAGCGTGGAGTGAACAAAGCTTGGGTTCTGGCTCCAATCAGATAGTTTTGTCTCGAATATGCCCGGGGTATAGTCCATAGGTCCTCCTTGAAGGCGGGTGAATGGCAGCATCACGGTGTGGTAGGGCACGCTGCCTCCGAATGCCTCGTACTCCGTACCGCGTGCGCTCTCGTTGCCAACTAAGTTGGGCCAAGTGCGGCAGATGCCTGTTGGTCGGGTTGCTTCATGGGCGTTCACCATGATGTGGTGTTTTGCAGCCTCTTCCACTACACGCTGATAGTGGTTGTTCATGAGCTGGCTATAGTGGTATTCGCCTCGTGGAATTATGTCTCCCACGTAACCGGTCTTCACGGCGTCATAGCCATACTTGTTCATCAGGCGGAAAGCGTTTTCAAGATGACGCTCGTAGTTGAGCACGGAAGCGGAAGTCTCGTGGTGCATCATTAGCTTGACGCCTTTGGAGTGGGCATATTCGTTGAGATATTTGATGTCGAAGTCAGGGTAGGGAGTAACGAAGTCGAATACGTCGAGTTTCTGATGTCCGAACCAGTCTTCCCAACCTGTGTTCCAACCCTCTACGAGTACTTCCTGCAGACCGTTCTTTGCGGCAAAGTCAATGTATCGTTTCACTTCAGATGTCGTTGCTCCATGTGTGCCGTTAGGCTTGCATTTCGAATAATCTGTCACGCCCAAGCGAACCGACGGGTAGTCGTCGGTGTAGCTCCATGTCTTGGTGCCCACTATCATGTTCCACCATACACCGCAATACTTTGTAGGATGAATCCATGATGTGTCTTCAATCTTGCAAGGTTCGTTCAGGTTTAGTGTGAGCTTGCAGGAGAGCATGTCGCGTGCGTCATCGCTGACAAGCACTGTGCGCCACGGAGTGTTGAAAGGTGTCTGTATGAAGCCTTTTCTCCCCACTGCGTCAGGTGTCAGCCACGATTCAAAAGTCAGTGTCTCCTCGTTGAGATTCAGGTGCATCGTAGGATAGTCAATGCAGGCAGCCTCATGGATATTTATGTATAGACCATCGTTGGTCTTCATCTGTAGCGAGGTCTGTACTCCGGTGTCAGAGAACACGGTGGTGGAAGAGTTACTCTTGTATTTCTCGCGGTCGCGGCTGATAACGTCCTTAATGCCCGTGAGAGGTGTAATCTGATATTCGTACTCCTGTGTGTCGTAGTCGCCCGGTATCCAATAAGCCGTGTGGTTGCCGTTCATGGCAAACTGTGTGTGCTCTTCTTTGATGACGAAATAGTTGAGCTCCTGCTGTTGCGGAAACTCATATCTTAGTCCCATGCCATAGTCGTAAACACGAAACCTGATTGTTATGTTCCTACTTGTAGACGGTTGGTTGAGGTCTATTTGCATCTCGTTGTAATTGTTGCGTATGGTTGCCGTTTCGCCCCATACCGGTTTCCATGTCTCATCGAATGTTGAGATATTGTGGCTCGTCTCCTTAAAACCGTCCATAAGGTCGGTTTCCTGCATGAACTTCGAGGCATGTTTGTCTTTGGCGAGTTTCAATCCGAGGTGTGACGGCTTGCATACCGTCTTACCCTTGTAAGTCATCTCATAAGTAGGCTGCCCGCTCTCAGAGAGCGAGAATTTTACCGTGACATTTCCGTTTGGCGAGGTTACTGTTTGTGCCATAGCCAAAAGAGGCAGCAATGCAAATGCTAATAATGATATTCTCTTCATATTAATAGTCTTTGTATTTTACCTTATCTTAATCAGATCCTTAATATTGTCATTATATTCCTTATTGGCAATAAGTTCCTCAATATTGACGTGCATACGGTAACGCCAATAGTGGCGAGGATTGGCAGGAATGTTTATGCGCTCGGCATCGGCGTCAGCAAGGCGTAACTTTTCGTCAATGGCAAACCAGTCTTGCAGAGACAATATACAGAGCATTGAAGGACATTTCAGTTGGTTGACGATTATCTCTTTTGCCAACCATCCTGGCAGAGGATGAGGAGCACCGCCGGAACGATAAAGCTGTGAATGGTAGTAGTCCTGAGTTCGGTCATAATCTTCATCCCACCATTGACGTAGAGTAGGCATGTCGTGAGTGGACAGAGTGCAAACGCTGCGGTATGGATTCTTCCATAACTCGCCGAACCTCACGCACGGGTCTTTAGGCATCTGCTGCAGTTCAAGGCTAAGGATACGCAGCTCGTTCATTACCCATGCCACACAGTCTGGCACCATGCCGAGGTCTTCGGCACATACAAGCATGCGCGTTGCCTGAACAAGGACAGGCAGCTTTTTCATTGCCTCGCTATACCAGAAGTTGTTGTTGCGGCGATAGTAATAGTCGTTGTACAGACGATTGAACTTCTCTTTGTCAGAGTCCATAAGGGCTTCGTACATGAAGTTCAGTTGAGCCGTTATTCTTGGATGGAATTTGTTGCGGTCATTGTTGTCACGCACAAACAACACGTCTGCGGCAAGAGCATACAAACCGTCGCGGATCCAAATGTCGTCTGCAGAATCCTTTCCCTTGAAGGCTGCTTCAATCTTGCGCTCGGTGTCGTATTCGGGCTTCAGAGAGAATATGTCGTCATGTTCATGACTGAGGTATTTTTCTGTTACCTCATCAGCATGAGGACCAAACACGCGGTTTACCACCCAGCGGGCAATAAACGGTGTGGTGAACAGATGCTCTTGGAAGTGCAAGCCATAACCTTCGATCTCCTCGCGTGTCATCGCAAGCGACGGAGCAAACTGTCCGAGCAGACCATGCACGCATGTAGTAGGTATCGCCCAGATACGGAAGAATCCCAATACATGGTCTATGCGGTAGGCGTCAAAATATTTTGATATGTTCTGAAATCTTCTTATCCACCACTTGCAGCCATCCTCTATCATGCGTTGCCAGTTGTATGTAGGGAACCCCCAGTTCTGTCCGTTTATGGAGAAATCATCAGGTGGAGCGCCTGCTTGGGAATTCAAGTTGAAATACTGAGGTTCGTGCCATACGTCACATCCGTTGCGGTTCACGCCAATAGGAATGTCACCTTTTAATATAACACCTCTTGCCATGGCGTATTCGTGGGCAGAACGCATTTGGCTGTCAAGCACAAACTGCACGTAATAATAGAATGACACATCGTCAAACTCCTTGGATTTCGGATTGAGCAATATGCCGCGGTCTTGTTCATGCCATCTCTCATGTCCCTTCCATGAAGAGAAATCCGTATTGCCGAACGTGTCGCGCAGGTGGCAATATTGTGCGTATGGTACGAGCCAGTGTTCATTGTCTTTAAGAAAATTCTTAAAGTCGGACGACTTCAATATCTTCTCGCCTTCTTGATTAAATATGATACGCAGATATTCCGTCTTGGCATTGTTTACACGTTCGTAGTCAATCCGGCTTAGTGCATTTAGCTCTTTGCGCAAAGTTTCCATTTCGGTCGCCTTTTTCTTGTCCTTAACCTTAGGCAGTTGCCGCAAATCGGCATACTGGGGATGCAAGGCAAAGATGCTGATACATGAATAAGGGTAGGAGTCGGTCCAAGTATGAGTGGATGTGGTGTCGTTGATAGGCAACACTTGCAGTACTTTCTGTTCGGTTTCCGCCACCCAGTCTATCATCAGTTTCAAGTCACCGAAGTCCCCCACACCAAAACTGTCTTTGCTGCGCAGGGAGAATATGGGAACAAGAGTGCCGGCAAGTTTAGTGTTGCAAATCTCAAAAAAGGCTTGGTCCATTTCATATACACACACCTCGCCGTCATTTATATCCGGAATCTGTATTTCTCTGTTATAACCGGTTTCCCAAAGTACAGCTCCTTTATCGTTTACAGCAATGAATTTCAGTTCCGTTTCTTTCTCTTTGAACGTTTCAGCATCAATGTCAACTATCCACTCGTTATAGTTATGCTCGTACATCTTCAGAGCACGGTTGGCGTGCCAACAGCCAAGAGAGTTGCTTTTACCAGTAACATACAGCCGTTCGCCTTTCCTCAGTTGTGGCGCACGCACGATAAGCCGCAATACCTTCTTATATTTTGTTGCAGGAATATCCTCATGATGACGGCGGTTGACACAGTCGGTAAAGGCAGAACTATACAGATAAGAGTCGCATGGAATGTCAGTCCAACGGTTATACACCGTATATTCCTTGGCGCTGGTAGCGTTAAACTCCAGGCGATGAGAAATGGTCTGCCATTCATGGCGTAGTTCTCTGCCACTATTGTCAAGACTGTAAAAATAGTTTATAAGCACCGGATGCTTATCCAGTTCTATATCACACTGCCATGTTTTACCATCGGCAGTGTTCATGCCGTAAGATGTTGAGACGGACTCATTATCGGCAAGGATGTTCAAACGTAAGTCTTGCCCAAACTCAGTATCGTATTTTATAAAAAAATGTATTTTCATAGTTGCATGTATTTAGTCGTTTTACTTTTTTACCTTTATAAAACAAACGCTTATCGTTCCCAATAGAAGCATTATAGCAGCAACGAGCATCATGTTGTATTGATGAGAGCCGACAAGAGAAAGTAATGTCCCGCCAATAGCAGCCGCTACAATTTGAGGCAGACAGATTGTTCCGTTGAACAGACCGAGATAAGCTCCTTTGTGTCCGTAGCCTTCAAGAGCGTTGGTGACGAAAGCAAACGGCATGGCAAGCATTGCAGCCCAAGCACAACCTATGAGCAGGAACGGCATGATAAGCAAAGTCTTGTCAGCAATGAAAGGTAACATGGCAAAACCTGCAGCGCCAAGCAACAGACTTAAGGCGTATGCAAACTTTTCGCCTTTTATTCTTGGAAGAACCATAGCCCAGACAACGCTGCCGAGAGCTTGCCAGAAAAATAGGACCCCAACCCAGTTACCCGCCTCTTGGTAGGCGGCAGAAGAAACGTCGGTGGTGTGCCATACGGTGTCGGCAATAGTACCGTTTGTATAAGTCCACATATACATAAAAGCTGCCCAACAGAAGAATTGCACCAGTCCTACTTTCCAGAACATAGATGGAGCATTCTTGAGAAGCTCTATCCAATTGGCTTTATGTTCTTCAACTTCAGACTTACGCTCATTATATTCAGCATATTCTTTCGGATCCCATTCTTTTACGGTGAGTGTGGTGTAAAGCACACAGAGGATAAGAATGGCGGCGCCGATATAGAAGGAATAAATCACAGAATCAGGGATGACACCTTTGGGTGCCTCGTTAGCAATTCCTATAGCCGTGAAGAAAAAAGGAAACATGTAGCCGATAAGCGAACCGCTGTTGCACAAGAAACTTTGGATGGAGTAAGCAAGCGACTTCTGTTTCTCGTTCACCATGTCGCCGACAAGCATTTTGAACGGCTGCATTGCCATGTTGATGCTTGTATCAAGAAACATCAATGATATAAGTCCGAACACCATTGCAGTGCTGACAACCATGCCAAAGGAACCGGCATTTGGCAACAGGCACATTACGGCAACTGAAACAGCAGAACCAATAAACAAGTAAGGAATACGACGCCCGAAGCGACACCATGTGCGATCGCTAAGTGTACCTACGATAGGCTGCACGATAATGCCCATAAGTGGCGGCAGTATCCAAAAGTAACTCAGTGAATGAGGATCAGCCCCAAGAGTGGCGAATATTCTTGATATGTTGGCGCTTTGCAGGGCATAGGCAATCTGTACGCCAAAGAAACCGAAGCTAAGGTTCCATAGCTTCCAAAAACTCAAATCTTGTTTCTGTTTCATAGGTTATGTTATTTTTTATTTAGAATTCAGTGTTATTTCGTTTCGCTGTTATCAGGAGTTGTTTGATTTAGATGTTAATTCATAATTCCTAATTCCAAACTCCAAACTCTTCATTCTTAACTCCTAATTCATCTACTGCTTCCCCTAACGACAAGCCGTGTTCTTATCACTCGTTTTTCAATTTTGTCGAAAGGACTGATTCCTTCCACCTTATTAATAAGTATGTCGGCTGCCTCTCTACCAACCTCCACACCGCGTTGCTCCACGGTGGTAAGCTGTGGGTCGCATGCCACGGCACGTTCGCCGTTGGTAAAGCCACACACAGAAATGTCTTCGGGAATGCGCAGTCCCATACGCTTTGCCGTATACATTACGCCGATAGCCGTATCGTCGTTTACGCAAAAAAAGGCATCCGGGGGGGTAAATTTCTTTAAAATGGCAGGGGTAATATTCTCAGCGTCAGCACGATTATCACATTCAAATATCAATTGCTCATCCAGTTTCAATCCGGCTTTCAACAGGGCGTCCTTGTATCCGTTAAACCTGTTTTTGCCGATAACGGCGTTTCCTCTCATGCCATAGAATGCAATTCTTTTGCAACCGGTATTGATGAGATGCGTCACCGCATTGAATGCACCCATATAATCGTCTACGACAACGAGACTTGCACTCACTCCGGTGCATATCCTGTCGAAAAATACCAATGTCATTCCTTTTGCAATGAGTGATTTGAAATGATCGTATACTGTAGTAGCCTTTGCTTGCGACACGATGACTCCGCAAACTTGGTGAGCTTCGAACATCTGGCATAATTGCACTTCACGTTCATAACTTTCCTTGCTCATTGCTATGATGATACGGTAGTCGCGCTCAGAAGCTCTCTCTTCAATACCGGAGAGTACTGATGAAAAATAATAGTGGGTAAGTTCCGGAACGATAACGCCGATAATCTTAACAGGTTTCTTTTTTGAGAAACGGAGTGATTTGGCAATGTCGTTGGGGTAGAAATTATGCTCTGTGGCATATTTCTGTATGGCATCACGCTTATCTTCCCTGACACGTTTGTTTCCGCTAAGTGCACGAGATACAGTAGAAACGGATACTCCAAACTTCTCGGCAATATCCTTCATCGTTGTTGTCTGACTGTCGTTCATAGGTTACGTAGTAATTTCCGGGAACAAAGATATAGCAAACTTTTTAATGTTGTTACACACATACCATTCATTTTTGTTAAAGGTTTTGCAAACGTTTGCACTCGATAAATAAGATATTTATACGTGAACAAGTATTAACGTATAGTAATACATTCTATATTTGCAGCATAATAATACAATGCCTAAATAGTGAAACAAAACTTGGTAGATGAAAAATACATCGTAGAGATGCATTCCACATTATAATATATGCATAACTAACAATTTAATAACATAACTAAAAATTCAAACAGTAATGAAGCAAGTTAAATTCAAAAATGCTTTAAGGAGTGTTGCGTTGGCAGGCGGCTTATTCCTTACAGCAAGTGCCTTCGGACAGCAACTTGTCGTGAAGGGACATGTGAAAGACGCTTCTGGCGAACCCATTATCGGAGCAACCGTTCGTGTTGATGGCACAGATGGTGGAACGATAACGGATTTTGATGGAAACTTCTCTATCAAGGCTGATGCCAAGTCAGTAATCAAGGTTTCGTATATAGGCTACGAGACGGCATCTGTTAACGCAGGGCAAAGCATGAACATCATTCTACAGGAGCAGGGCGGCAACAGTCTGAACGAAGTTGTCGTAATCGGTTACGGCCGTGCCAAGAAAAATGACCTTACAGGTTCAGTTACAGCAATGAAACCGGATGAGATGAGTAAGGGTATCACCAATAACGCATCTGATATGCTCGTCGGCAAAATTGCAGGCGTTGATGTACAGACCACAGGTGGAGCTCCTGGAGCCGGTGCACAGATCAGAATCCGTGGTGGTGCATCTCTCTCCGCAAGCAACGACCCTCTATATGTAATCGATGGTCTGGTAATTGACAACAACACAGCAACGGGTATGAGTAATATTCTTGCCAATATTAATCCAAACGATATTGAGACATTCACTGTGTTGAAGAGTGCTTCGGCAACAGCCATCTATGGTTCTCGTGCCAGCAACGGTGTCATCATTATTACCACGAAGAAAGGACGTAACGGGCAGAAGCCTACTTTTACTTATAACGGAGACATCACTGTTTCTACGGCTCTCAAGAAATACGACGTTCTGAGTGGTAACGAGTATAGAGACCTCATAGAGTCTTTCGGACTCAGTCGTGACCTTCTTGGAGATGCCAATACCGATTGGCAGGATGAGATTCTGCGCACAACGGTATCTACAAATCACAGCATCAGTATGCAGGGTGGACTGAAGAATATGCCTTACCGCGTGAGTGCCGGCTATAATATCGGCAACGGTATCTTGAAGACAAGTTGGATGCGTCGTTTCAATGCGAGCGTGAATCTTGCACCTTCGTTCTTCGACAAGCACTTGAACTTCAACTTCACAGCCAAGTATATGTATGAGAAAGACCGCTATGCCGATAGTGGTGCCATAGGAGCGGCTCTTGCAATGGATCCTACACGTCCCGTGCGTGTGTCTGACCCGGAATACAGTGTGGTGGGCGGCTACTATCAGACATTGGTAAATGCTTCTTATAGTGATCCAGAATGGAAGAAGACTTCATATTCACAGACACCGCAGAACCCCGTGGCTATGTTGAACAACAAGTATTGTCTTGCCAATTCCCATGACTATAGCGGCAATGCTGAGGTAGATTATAAGATTCATGGATTTGAAGACCTGCATATACACGCAAGTCTTGGAGCTCAGTACACCGCGACCGATCAGGAAACCGACATCAGCCGCACTTCCTATAGCAACAACTATTACGGACGTCAGGAATTATTGACATACTATAAGTATAACATCGTAGGTAGCGCATACGCTCAGTATATGCATGAATTCGGCAACCATGACGTTGACATCATGGCAGGTGCAGAACAGTCGCACTACCACCGTTCCGGTATTGATAACATGGGTTATGGTATAGACCCTGTGACAGGTGACCGTTTTGATGAGAAAACAAGAAAGGATAGAGAATGGGCAACACATAATTCTCTCGTTTCTTATTTCGGACGATTAAACTATAACTTCCTTGACCGCTACCTCGTTACTGCAACGTTCCGTGCTGACGGCTCTTCTCGCTTTAAGAAGGGTCATAAGTGGGGCTATTTCCCGTCAGCGGCCGTAGCCTGGAAGATTAGCAGCGAGCCGTTCATGAAGAACGCCAAATGGCTCAACGACTTGAAACTTCGCTTTGACTGGGGTAAGACCGGTCAGCAGAATGGTATCGATGATTTCTCATATGTTCCGGTATACGTAAAGGGCGACCAATATTCACAGTATTCTTTCGGTGATACGTATTACTATACCATGCGTCCCAACAAGTATAACGAGAAACTTACTTGGGAAAAGACCGAGACATGGAATGTCGGTTTGGACTTCGCTGCCCTCAATAACAGATTTACTTTCTCTATCGACGGATATATTCGCAATACAAAGGATCTATTGGCTAAAGTGGCAACAGAGGCTGGAGTAACTTTGGGCGACAACCTCATACAGAATGTCGGTTCGCTGCGCAACTACGGTCTTGAACTCTCGTTTGATGTTAAACCGATAGTTACAAAAGACTTCACTTGGGACCTCACATATAACGTGGGCTGGAACAAGAACAAGATTACTGCTCTCAATGCCGGCGATCGCGATTGGGTTTGGGTAGACGGCACTAATGCTGCACGTGGCAACGATACCAAGCTACAGCGTAACAAGGTGGGTGAGCCTATTAACTCTTTCTTTGTTTACCAGCAGGTTTATGACGAGAACGGCAAACCTATCGAGGGTGTTTACGTAGACCGCGACGGCAACGGCGTTATCGACGATGGAGACCGCTACTACTATAAGAGTCCTGCAGCTGATGTTATCATGGGTCTTACATCTAAGTTCCTCTACAAAAACTGGGATCTCAGCTTCTCGCTCAGAGCTTCTCTCGGCAATTATGTTTACTACCATGCTCTTGCCAATAGTGCTATCGTTTGCGAACAGGGATTGCGCCGTCAGGCAGGTGCCTTCTCAAATGTGATATCCGATGCCGTATCTCTCGGATTTACCGGTCAGACAGCTGCAATGAACAGTATCAGCGACTACTTTATCCGCAATGCTTCATTCTTGAAGTGTTCCAATATTACTTTGGGTTACACCTTCCCTGCACTGCTTAAGTATTCCGGACAGGATTACTTCTCCGGTCGTGTTTATTTCACGGTGCAGAATCCGTTCATCATTACCAAGTACAAAGGTCTTGACCCGGAAGTGGCTAATGGTGTTGACAAGGATCCTTATCCGCGTCCAATCAGCTTCCAGCTTGGTGTGAACTTTAATTTCTAAGATACAAGTGGATAAGGAAATTAATTCGTCAAATAAATAAAAACGACAATAATTATGAAACATATAGTATTGAAAAGTGCGGCATTGGCTTTCCTTACATTCGGAACAATGTCTTGTGCCGATGACTTGAATATATCTCCAATAGACCCTAAGACTTCTCCTACATACAATGTAGAGGAACTGCTTGCCAAACAATATGGTACGTTGGGACTTACAGGGCAGAAAGGTCCTGACGGCGACGGCGATATGAGCGGTAATGAGGGTGAGAGCGGTTACTACCGCACAGTGTTTAACCTCAACGAACTCAACTCCGACGAGATACTCTGGGCATGGCAGGACAACGAGGATATGGCACCTATCACTAACATGGCATGGACCTCGGCTTCTACACGTGTAAACTGGTGCTATCAGCGTTTGGCTTACGATATAACGCTTCACAACCAGTTTATCAGTGAGCAGACAGGCAAACTCTCAGACGACCAGATTGCAGAGATTCGTTTCTTGCGCTGTCTGAACTATTATCAGTTCCTCGACCTCTTCCACAGAGCTCCGTTCAAACTTGAGTTCAATGGCGAACTGCCGGGAGAAAAGGCTGGTATCGACCTGTATAAATGGATTGACGAAGAGCTGACCACTATCGAACCTATGATGAAAGAAGTGGGTACTTATTGTAATAGCAGTGATTTTGGTCGTGCCGACCGCGGTGCAGCATACGCCCTTCATGCACGTCTCGCTTTGAACGCCATGGTTTATACCGACGGGCAGATAAACGATTACAAGAAGGCCAAGGACTATTGCGATAAAATCTTTGAAAGCAATGCTTACGACCTTTGTAAGGTTACAAAGAACGGCTACACAGGTTATCAGCAGCTCTTTATGGCAGACAACGACGAGAACCCGGAGGCTATGAAAGAGATAATCTTCCCTATCCGTCAAGATGGTGCAAAGACCCGTAACCACGGTGGTTCGACTATGCTTATCAACGGTTCTCGTTGCGATGGTATGCCTTATTATTATCAGGTCAACCCATGGCAGTGTATCTTCGCACGTAAAGACCTCGTTGCCAAGTTCTTGCCGTCTCTCGATGTTGTAAATTCAGACAACGATGCCTGCAAGGCAGCTTACGAGCAGTATTTGAAAGACAACAATCTCGATGCCTCTAAACTTACTGAGGCTGATGTCCTTCGGATGGATAAAGTGCTCGGTGGTAGCACAGAAGAATTTTTAGACAAGGCGGGCGACGACCGTGCTCTTCTCTATGGTGGCTTTGGTGGTGGCGTGCGCCGCTTGTCTCCGGACAAGATGATCAAGAACTTCTTCGACGGACTGTCTATCGTGAAGTGGTCAAATGTTCGTTCGGACGGTGCTGCCGTTCATGGCGACAATTTCTGCGATACGGATATTCCTCTCTTCCGTTTGGGCGAGATTTATCTTACCCGTGCAGAAGCTCGCTATCGTCTTAATGATAAGGAAGGTGCGCTGAAGGATATTCAGGAGTTGCAGGGGCGTGCTCACAGGAAAAATGTGGCACAGTCTGTAGACCTCAACCTTATCCTCGATGAGTGGTGCCGCGAGTTCTATCTCGAAGGACGTCGCCGCAGCGACCTCGTACGTTTCGGACTCTATACAAGCAGTCAGTATCTGTGGAGCTTCAAGGGCGGTCAGCCTAACGGAGTGGGTGTTGACGCTCACTATAATGTATATCCTATACCTGCCAATGAGATTGCCGGGAACAAGAACTTACATCAAAATCCTAAATATTAATTCCAAGTACGGTGAATTGATAACATGTTTTAATAATTAAAGAATACGTATCATGAAATATATAAATAAATTGATGATGCTTACGTTGCTCGTTATGCCGTTTTTGTTTGCATCTTGCGACAAAGACGATGACAGCAACCCTACGCTTGACTTGAGCCATGTGGCAGAGGGCTTCGTGCTTAACACTCCGGCGTATGCAGGCAATACATACGACCTTGCCAATTCAGACGGCGTTCAGCTTACATGTACCCAACCAGACTATGGCGACGGGGTTCCATACATTGTGCGCTATTTCGTGCAAGTGTCTATAGATCCCACATTTGCCGGGGGCAACAAGGATGCAAAGTTCACAGAACTTTCAACATCTTTCACTACGGCAAAGATGCTTGCCAATGCCCGTGAGATGAACGATGCTTTGGTGGATTTGTATCAGGCTGCTAATCCTGATGCAGATATTCCTTCTTCCATGCCTGTTTATGTAAGGTTGCGAGCCATTATTGACGGTTCTATGATAGAGAACTTGGGCGAGACCTACTCTAACGTTATTACACTGCAGTCTGTACGTGCTGAGTATCAGGCTCCTGATGTGGAGTATCCTGCATGTCTTTACGTTGTCGGCTCTTCTATCCAGAACGCATGGAGCAGTTGGAAACAAGTGTCTGCCGTTTACGGATTGCCCGGACAGTATTACACCGTGGTTTATGTGCCGGACGGCGGTTCATTCAAGTGGGGTACATACGAGAGTGATTGGCGCGGATACTCTCGCATCACCGTTGACGACAAGGCAGGTGCCGGTGTTTCCGATAACGCGGACGACAATCTTGTTATTGCCAAAGGGGGATGGTATACTCTCCACTTCGAGGGAACAATGAGTGCCGACAAGAAGAGCATTAGCTATACTCTGCATATCCAGCCTGCCGAGGCTTACATCATGGGTGCTGCTGCCGGCGGCGCTTGGGACGAGGCTAATGCGGCTTGGGCACTACAGGCTCCTGCCGACCAGACTGGAGAGTGGGTTTCTCCTGCATTCGCCGGCAGTGGTGAGCTGCGCGCTTACATCCGCGTTCCCGGATTGGAGTGGTGGCGTACAGAGTTCACTCTCTACAAAGGTAATGTGTTCTATCGCAAAGATAATATCGTTGATAACTGGGCTTCCAATGTGGGCGAAGAATATTCTGTAAACTGCTCGCCGGGTCAGAAACTATATATCAATTTCGACAAGAACACCGGTGAGGTGAAATAAGATTGAAGAAATGAAGTGTAGAAAGAGGATTATAAGTCTTATATATCCTATAATTCTTATCGATGTGTAAGTCTTGTAACCCTCTTAAAAAGAATAAAAAATAGAACAACAATGAAAAAGACATTATTATATAGTTTGGCGGCTTTTGTTGGTCTGACCTTCGCAAGCTGCAACGGTGACTACGATGACTGGACTGCTCCTCAGGGGTGGGGGCAGGAGGATGCCATTACTTTACCCGGCTTTAGTGCTACTGTCGTAGCCGGTAACATAGACCTTGCCAATCCCGGTCAGGATGTTAAGGTGTTCACACTTTCCGAGGCGGCTTTGCCGGAGGGTACGGAACTTAATAAGACTCGCATGATAATAACACCTACAGGCGAGGCTGTTTACAACTTGCCTCAGACCATAGAGGTTAACAACGACGGAGCAGTGGATAGCACAGCTCTTCAGACAGCAGTTGTGAAGGCATATGGCAAGCGTCCTGAAGCCCGTCCGTTCAAGGCTCATATCTATTCTGATGTAATGGCAAACGGTCAGGCTCTGTTGGTTGATGCAGGCGAGATAGATATCAATGTAGTTCCAAAGGCTCCGTTCATATCCAAGGCTTATTATTTCATAGGCGACTTCAATGGCTGGACATCGGATGTGACAGAACTTGTGAAGTATAAATTCACACATTCTGGCGTTGATGTTTACGAAGACCCCATCTTCACCTATACTGTGACTACAACCAATGCAAACCAGTGCTGGAAGATTATTCCTCAAGAGAATATCGACGCTAACAATGTTTGGGCACAGGGTGTTGTAGGCACCGTAAGGGACGGCTCAACCGACACAGAAGGTGCGCTCGTGACAGAGAACCCGCAGGCAGGTAAGTTTGCAGAGCCGGGCACTTATGTCGTGACTCTTAATATGCTTGACTACACATATACAGTCACAAAAGTAGACACTTATTATATGGTAGGCGGTGTTTACGGTTGGAATGCTGATGCAGCGTCAAAACTTGCCTTCTACAATGAAAGTGGCTCTAAAGCTTCTATAACCACTCAGTGGACCGGTGATGCAAACTTGAAGATTTGGAACCGTGACAACATCGGCAACTGGGATGTTGCTTGGGGTAGCGTTACGGATGGTGCAACTGATGCAGAGGGTGACCTCATCAATAGTGGTGCCAATGCCTTTGTTTGTCCGGAGAAAGGGGCTTACTATACTCTGACTATCGATATGGCTGCAAAGAAATATTTCTGGACAAAACTCGACAATCAGGAACCTCAGGCTTACACCACTGTAAGTCTTATCGGTGGTTTCAATAATTGGGGCGGAGATGTTGATATGCAGCAGACTGCTTCACACAACTGGTACGTAAGACATACGTTCAATGCAGGCACAGAAATGAAGTTCCGTTCTAACCACGATTGGAGTTCTACCAACTGGGGTGGCAAGGCAGAGTCTCTTGCAGGTATGATATATGCTGCCGAAACCGGTGGTGATAACCTTAATGTTGCTGCTGGAACATACGATATCTACTTCAATGATATTACCGGCAAGTTCCTCTTCGTTGAGGTTAAGTAAGCATTCTTTTTATTTGGTTGATATATGAAGTTATAAGAGAGTGCTTGCAGTCTAAAGAGGACGGGGCGTGTCAAAACTAAAATGACCTCTCCGAAAAGTTACAGATGATATCTCTGCAGAACCTAAAAGGGTCGTGTCAAACTCTGTTTTGAGTGATGATACGACTCTTTTTTATAAACCTATAATTTCAAAAAATCGTTGAACTCATTTTGATTAAACCCCAATCGGTCTAATGACAGATAGGGGTTTAATCTGTCGGCAGAATTATTGATTGTAAGACAGCGATGATTACATTTTCAAAAGGTGTCCTTTCAGCATGTAAAACATGACCTTTTACCTTCTAAAAGGTTACCTTTAGCACGCCAAAAGGTCGTCTTTTGCAAAGCAGTAGGGAACCGGTGAAAACTGTAAGCAATGCCCCTTTGTATCTGACAAATCGTAAGCATTTGCCTTGAAGAGATACTAGTAATTCCGCTGACGATTGTATCATATATTTGTAGTTTCATTTCATGTCGCTTTTATATGAGTATGGCTGTGTACCATACATGGCATAAAAAACACGGGAAGTATTTGGTTGTTTCATGTAAAATTCATATCTTAGCCAACGTAAAAGAAGCAAAGACTTATGGCAAATTATATACGATTTGATTGGGCGATGAAGCGTATGCTTCGTAATAAAGCCAATTTCGGTGTTCTTGAAGGACTGTTGACAACGTTGCTCAGAGAAAAAATAACCATCCGTCACATGCTTGAAAGTGAAAGCAATCAAGAAGAAGAGTACGACAAGTACAATCGTGTGGATATGCTGGCGGAAAACTCTAAGGGTGATCTGATACTGGTAGAGGTGCAGAACAATAATGAGTTCGCTTATTTTCAGCGCATGCTTTTCGGAACATCCAAACTCATCACAGAGTATATTAGTCGCGGAGAGGGATACGATAAGATAAGGAAAGTGTACAGTGTAAACATTGTTTATTTCTCACTCGGTCATGGAACTGATTATGTATATCATGGCACTACCGAGTTCAGAGGAATACATGATAACGACATTCTGCAGCTGTCACCATTTCAGATGGAAAAATTCAAGGAGACAGAGGTTTGCAAACTCTTTCCCGAATACTATGTATTAAAGGTCAATGACTTCAACCGTCTTGCCAAAACACCGCTCGATGAATGGATTTACTATCTGAATACAGGTAATATTCCGGACGAATCAAATGCTCCCGGACTTGAAGAGGCAAGGCAGCGGTTGCTGCTTGACCGCATGACAAAAGACGAACTTGCCGCTTATTATAGGCACCTTGATAACATAGTGATATTGCGTGACAATATAACGACAGAACGTGCTGAAGGAAGAGCCGAAGGAAGAGCTGAAGGAAGAGCAGAAGGAAGGGTCGAGGGGGAAGCCGAAGGACGTAACAAGGAGAAGAAAGATATCGCCCGTAAAATGAAGGTTTTGGGTATTGACACGGCAACGATAGTGGGAGCTACAGGATTGAGCGAAAGCGATATTTCTGCATTATAATGTCGTTGAAGAAGCTGGGAAATGAATAAACTTGTGACCATACTCGGACCAACGGCAAGTGGAAAGACATCTATTGCCGCCGCGTTTGCAGCGGAGACGGGAGCCGAGATAATAAGCGGAGACAGTCGTCAGGTATACAGGCGCATGGATATAGGAACGGGAAAAGACCTTGCCGACTATGTCGTGGATGGCAGGAAAATACCATATCACCTTATCGATATAGTAGAACCGGGAACCAAATACAATCTGTTTCAATATCAGCAGGATTTCTTACGGGTATACGAAGACTTGACATCACGTGGTGTATTGCCTATACTGTGTGGCGGTACGGGACTGTACATAGAATCTGTGCTCGGCGGTTACAGACTGATGCCGGTTCCCGAGAACAAGGCGTTGCGCGAAAGCCTTTCGGACAAGACGCTGGCGGAACTTGCCGTGATTCTTGAAAGACTGAAGAAAGAAAACAATTCGAAAATGCACAACACCACCGATGTGGATACCGTGAAGCGTGCGATACGTGCAATAGAGATAGAGACATATTATAAGACTGTTCCTGTAGGAGAGCGCAGCTTCCCCGATATCCCTTATATTATAATAGGTGTGGATATTCCGCGCGACGAGCGTAGACGGAAGATTACACAGCGCTTAAGGCAAAGGTTGGATGAAGGCATGGTGGACGAGGTCAAGGCGTTGCTGGATAGCGGAATAAGACCGGAAGACCTTATATATTACGGGTTGGAGTATAAGTTTGTTACGGAGTATATCATGGGACGGCTTTCGTTCAATGAGATGTATTGTTCGCTCGAAACGGCGATACATCAGTTCGCAAAGCGGCAGATGACATGGTTCCGCGGCATGGAGCGACGTGGCTTTCATATAAACTGGATTGATGCGATGATGCCCATGGAGGACAAGGTCGGCATGATATTGGACATCTGTAAACGGCAGGACAATGCGGATAATCTGCAATAAGACATATAACATTAGGCTAAGACATGACAACGGACAAATGGGGAGTGCTGTATTGTCCCAAATACCGCACGGGCAGCAGACATAAATATTGGGAGAAAGTAAGAAAGACGCTGTGCGACAACGGCATAGACTTCGACTTTGTGCAAAGTGAGAGCGAGGGAAGTGTGGTGCGTCTCATCAACATGATGATAAACAACGGATACAGAACCATTGTCATTGTGGGTGGCGACTCGGCTCTTAACGATGCCGTAAACTGTCTTATGGCGGTGGAAAAAGACGTACGCGATGCCGTTGCCCTGGGTGTTATACCCAATGGGGTGATGAACGACTTTGCCCGTTATTGGGGAATAAAGGAGGGCGATGTGGAGAATATTGTGGCGTGGATGAAAAAGCGCAGGGTGAGAAAAATAGACCTTGGATGCCTGAGATATACGGACAACAGGGGCGAAAGGCATTCACGCTATTTCCTCAACTGTGTCAATATAGGCTTTATCGCCAACGTCATGAACCTTCGTGAGCGCACGCGTCGGTTTTTCGGTTCGCGCACGTTGTCCATGCTTTTCTCTTTGTTGCTGCTTGTCTTCCAGCGCCTTGAATATAAGATGCACCTTAAAATAAACTCCGATGTGATAAAGCGTAAGATTATGACTGTGTGCATAGGCAATGCCTCGGGCTATGGGCAGACGCCAAGTGCGGTACCTTACAACGGGATGCTTGACGTGTCGGTGGTGTATCATCCGGGAATTACACAGGTGTTCGAGGGCTTCTATTATCTTCTGTCCGGAGCATTCCTTAACCATAAGAGCGTTCATCCGTACCGTACGCGCGAAGTTGTTGTAGAAAAGGCACGCCATGCCCTGGTGAGCATTGACGGAAGACTGATAAGAAAGCCCGTGGGAAGCTATAAGGTAAGCGTGGAGCAGGAGGTGATAAACTTTATCATACCCGACTGACTGACGGGCTTATCCTTTTGATGATATCCTAACGAGTTCGTCGTCGTGTATTATCTTGATTTTCTTTCCGTCTATGGTTATGATCTTTTCATCGGCAAATGCCGAGAGAGTGCGTATGGCATTGCTCGTAGTCATATTGGAAAGGTTTGCAAGATCTTCGCGACTAAGGTTTATTCCCAATGTCGAACCGTCTTCTTTAACGCCGTATTTCTCTTTAAGGAAGAGCAACGCCTCGGCAAGTCGTCCGCGGATGTGCTTTTGTGTAAGGTTTATTGTGCGTGTGTCCGAGTTGCCAAGTTCGGTGGATAGCTGTCTGATGAAAAACTTGCAGATGTTTATGTTTTCGTTCATCAGTTGCAACAGCGTGTCGAGATGTATTAGAGCCACTACCGACGGTTCGAATGCCATTGCACTTGTCATGTAATCCTCATCGGCAAAGAACGGTCTGAATCCGAAAATGTCCTGCGGTTTAACCACACGTATTATCTGCTCGCGACCATATACGCCCTCCTTGCATATCTTTATCTTGCCCTTGATGAGGCACATCATGTATTGGGGACTGTCTGATTTCCTGTATATGAAGTCGTTTTTCTCAAAGCATTTTATCGTAATGTCGCGATGTATTGCATCCCGCTCGTTGTCTGTCAGCGGTTCCCAAACGTCGCATATAAACTTTGCAGCTTTATCCTTGTTCTCTTCAATTTCCATGACGATTTATTCAATCCACAATGTCTTTACCTTGAAAGTATTGTGCAAAAGTACAACTTTTCCACGTAAAAGAGGCACACCGATGTTATCCTTTTATGTTATAGAGCATAAAAAAGGGGGTTGTCGGGGAAAAAAGAAAGCTTTTATTTTGCCTTGAACGATAAAATTAGTATTTTTGAACGTCTTATAGTTGTGTGCCGTATGTCTGCGGTGTATGACTTTGATAAATTTGATACAGAGAAACATTTTAAACCTTAATAGAATAACTATGAGTTATCTTCGATTCGAGAAGGCTCTTATGACAAACTTGGAAGAATCACTTTCGAGAGAGTTGTTGCGTACCAACCGCTCAGGTGCCTATTCCTGTTCCACTATTGTTGATTGTAACACCCGCAAGTATCATGGACTGTTTGTCGTTCCTGTTCCGGAACTGGACGACGAGAACTATGTGTTGCTTTCATCAATGGATGTCACGGTGATACAGCACGGTGCGGAATTTAACCTTGGACTACACAAGTACCAAGGGAACAACTACAGTCCTAAGGGCCACAAGTACATTCGTGAGTTTGATTGTGATAAAGTTCCCACAACACTATATCGTGTGGGAGGAGTGTTGCTGAAGAAAGAGGTTGTGTTCCAGCATCATGAGGACCGCCTCCTTATACGCTATACACTTGTCGATGCGCATAGTGCCACGACGGTACGCTTCAAACCTTTCCTCGCTTTCCGCAGCGTTCGGCAGTTTACGCATGAGAACGGTACCGCAAGCCGTGAATACCATTTGGTAGACAATGGCATAAAGACGCGCATGTATGCCGGATATCCCGAACTTTATATGCAGTTCAGCAAGAAGAACGAGTTCGTGTTCAGTCCCGACTGGTATCGTGGCGTTGAGTATCCCAAAGAGCAGGAGCGCGGGTATGCTTCAAACGAGGACCTTTATGTTCCCGGATATTTTGAGATGAACATAAAGAAAGGCGAGAGCATTGTCTTTGCGGCGTCGACATCTGAAATAAAGTCTTCGGGACTGAAGAAACTGTTCGACAAGGAAGTGGACACACGTTCTCCGCGTGACAACTTCTTCCATTGTCTTGTAAATGCCGCTCATCAGTTCCATAACAGCAAGGGGGACGGAGAGGATTATCTGCTTGCCGGATATCCATGGTTCAAGTGCCGTGCCCGCGACACGTTCATCTCATTGCCCGGACTGACTCTGTCCATAGGCGAGCAGGACTACTTTGAAGAGGTGATGAAGACAGCAGAGAAAGGACTTCGCGAGTTTATGGAAGGCAAGCCGTTGTCTGTCAAGATATACGAAATGGAACATCCCGATGTGCCTCTGTGGGCGATATGGGCTGTGCAGCAATATGCAAAGACCGCGGGCGAAGCCGCATGTATGGAGAAATACGGCAGACTTGTTGCCGATATCGTGAATTTTGTCATAGAGGGAGGACATCCCAATATGCGTCTCGATGAAAACGGACTTGTTTATTCGGACGGACGCCACAAGGCTGTTACATGGATGAACTCGTCGGTAAACGGCAATCCCGTCGTTCCACGCACCGGATATATCGTTGAGTTCAATGCTCTTTGGTTCAATGCACTTAAATTTGCAGCAAAACTTGCGGCAATAGCAGGCAACGAAGAGACCGCAACCGCACTGGAGACACGTGCCGAACTGTGCAAGTCTTCGTTTGTGTCAACGTTCCTCAATGATTACGGTTATCTGTTTGACTATGTCGACGGCAATATGATGGATTGGAGTGTTCGCCCCAATATGATATTTGCCGTGGCTCTCGACTACTCGCCCCTGTCGCAGGATCAGAAGAAAGGCGTGCTCGATGTATGTACGCGCGAGCTGCTCACACCCAAGGGCTTGCGCTCGCTTTCTCCTAAGAGCGGAGGCTACAATCCTATGTATGTAGGTTCGCAGATACAGCGCGACTATGCTTATCATCAAGGTACGGCGTGGCCATGGCTGGGCGGTTTCTACATGGAGGCTTGCCTGAAGTTGTATAAGCGTACAAGACTTAGCTTTATAGAGAGACAGATGGTAGGATATGAAGACGAGATGACGCTGAACTGTATCGGTACCATACCGGAACTGTCTGACGGCAATCCGCCGTTCAGGGCACGCGGTGCAATGTCGTTTGCAATGAACGTTGCCGAAATATTGCGAACTCTCGATTTACTTGAAAAATACACATATATTAAATAAAGGAGGAGCGATATGAAAGTATTAATGTTTGGATGGGAGTATCCTCCTCACGTATTCGGTGGACTCGCCACAGCCAATTTTGGTATAACTGAAGGACTGCACGCGCAGGGCGACATGGAGATTACGCTTTGTCTGCCCAAGCCATGGGGAGACGAAGACAGGTCGGCGGCAAACATAATAGCCATGAATGCGGTTCCTGTTGCATGGCGCGATGTAGACTATGAATATGTAAAGAACCGTGTGGGCAATGTTATGGATCCCGAACTTTATTACAAGTTGCGCGACCATATATATGCCGACTTCAACTATATGCACCTTAACGACCTTGGCGGAATAGACTTTGCAGGAGGATATCCTTCCAACCTACATGAGGAGATAAACAACTATTCCATCATTACCGGAGTGGTTGCCCGCCAGCAGGAATTCGACATCATTCATGCACACGACTGGCTTACTTATCCGGCTGGTATACATGCAAAGCGTGTCAGCGGCAAGCCATTGTGCATACATGTGCATGCAACCGACTTCGACCGCAGCCGCGGAAAGGTTAATCCTACCGTTTATTCAATCGAGAAAGACGGTATGGACAATGCCGACTGCATAATGTGTGTGAGCGAACTTACACGCCAGACGGTCATCAACCAGTATCATCAGGATCCGCGCAAGTGTTTTACGGTACATAATGCAGTTTATCCTTTGCGTCAGGAACTTCAGGATATACCGCGTCCCGACCATACGGACAAGGAAAAGGTGGTGACTTTCCTCGGGCGTCTCACCATGCAGAAAGGACCGGAATATTTTGTCGAGGCTGCCAACATGGTGCTTCACCGCACACGTAACGTGCGCTTCTGCATGGCAGGAAGCGGCGACATGATGGATGCCATGATTTATCTTGCTGCTGAGAGAGGTATTGCAGACCGTTTCCATTTCCCCGGATTTATGCGCGGTAAACAGGTTTATGAGTGCCTGAAGGACTCCGATGTGTATGTTATGCCTTCAGTAAGCGAGCCGTTCGGTATATCACCTCTTGAGGCAATGCAGTGCGGTACTCCGACAATCATATCGAAACAGAGCGGATGTGCCGAGATTCTGGACAACTGTATTAAGGTGGACTATTGGGATATACATGCCCTTGCAGATGCCATATATTCCATTTGTCACAACGAAAGTCTGTTCCGTTATTTGCAGGAAGAGGGTAAACGTGAGGTGGATCAGATTACATGGGAGAAGGTAGGACTGTGGATACGCGAACTTTATGAGCGTACACTCGGCATGAGATAAGACGCCAAATAAGATGAGTCTGATAGTCCCATAATTCTAATAAAACAAAAAATAAAACAACAATGAAAACAATATGCTTATACTTTGAGATACACCAGATAATACATCTCAAGAGATACCGTTTCTTCGATATAGGTACGGACCACTATTATTATGACGATTTTGAAAATGAGCGCAGCATAAGCGACATCGCAGAGCGCTCGTATATGCCGGCGCTCAATGCCTTTCAGGAAATGATAAAGGAGCACGGCAAGTATTTCAAGCTTGCGTTCTCGCTCTCGGGTGTGGGAATAGAACAGCTTGAGATGCATGCACCGCAAGTATTGGCAAAGTTGCAGGAACTTAATGAGACAGGTTGTGTGGAGTTTCTTGCAGAGCCTTACTCTCACGGATTATCGGCACTTGCCAATGAAGAGACATTTGCCGCCGATGTAAAGAAGCAGGCAAAGAAGATGAAGGAGTACTTCGGCAAACAGCCCACAGTGCTGCGCAACTCTTCGCTCATATATAGTGACGACATTGGTGCGCAGGCTGCAGCAATGGGCTTCAAGGGAATGCTGACTGAAGGTGCAAAGCATGCTCTTGGTTGGAAGTCGCCGCACTATGTATACAACTGTGCAATGGCTCCGAACCTCAAGCTGTTGTTGCGCGATGTAGACCTCAGTGATGACATAAGCTTGCGCTTTAACAATAGTGATTGGGACGGTTATCCGCTTTTTGCAGATACATATATCAACCGCATTGCGTCGATGCCTGCTGACGAACAGGTAATAAACATCTTCATGGAGCTTTCTGCTCTTGGCATTGCCCAACCGTTGTCGTCCAATATTCTTGAGTTTATCAAGGCTCTTCCTGCATGTGCCAAGGAACGTGGCATGACATTCTCTACTCCTACTGAGATTTGTATGAAGATGAACAGTGTCGGCAGTCTGGATGTTCCCGACACACTGTCGTGGGTCGATGAGGAGCGTGACGTAAGCTGCTGGCTTGGAAACCCGATGCAGCGCGAGGCATTCAATAAGCTGTACAGCGTTGCCGACCGTCTGCGCATTGCCAATGACCCACGCATAAATCAGGACTGGGATTATCTGCAGGCAAGCAACAACTTCCGCTTCATGACGACAAAGCCGTCGAACGTAGGTCTCGATCGTGGCATATATACATCTCCGTTTGATGCTTTCACCAACTATATGAACATCCTCGGCGATTTCATAAACCGTGTGAACAGTCTCTATCCTGAAGAGATTGACAACGAGGAACTCAACTCGTTGCTTACTACAATCAAGAATCAGGGTGATGAAATAGAGATGAAAGACAAGGAGATAGACCGTCTTAAAGCCAAGGTGGCAAAGATGCAGGCTGAAGAGAAGCCTGCGGAAGAGGCTCCAAAGGCAAAGAAGACAACCAGAAAGCCTGCCGCTAAGAAGGCAACGGCAGCAAAGACAAAAAAGAAGACAGAGGCAGAAAAGAAGGATTGATGTCATGTCGATATATAAAAACGGGCGGTTCAAATAATAACGAACCGCCCGTTTTTATGTATATGACTTATATTTAACGTGAGTTTGGAATAAGTAAATCCTAACACGTATGGTGTTAAAATATATTTCGCTTTGTTAATTCTGTCACTGGACTTTGTAAGAGAAAAACCTTGAAATAGAAATATTATTGCACAAAATGTGCTGTTTTGTGCGTTGTTTTTATAGTTCTTGTGCATTGAAACGGGTAAATTTATGCACAAAACAGAGGTTTCTGTGCAACAGATATGTATCAGAACACTGTTTTTAACATTTAGTTTGCCTGTTTCTACCGTTTTTTACACTCCGAAAAGCACGGATGAAGTGGTGAAAATGCGGTAATAGATGCTGTTTTACTTGGTAAAACAGCATTCTTTAGGGTGTAATATACGCTTCGTTATGTCGTAAAACGGCGTGCTTTACCTTGTAATATAGCCCTCTTTACCTTGCAATATAGCCTTCTTTACAAAGTGATGAAGCCTTAATTACAAGGTAAAGAGGGCTATATTACAAGGTAAGGAAAGTCTTATTTGTGAAAATTCGAGCGGTAATCCTTTGATAATCATTGGTTTATAATGAAATAGAGCCGTCTTTAATATCTTTTATGTGAGAGAATGCTGTGATTGAACACATGCTTGCTGAGATTTGATTATACGGGAGAAAGACGTGAGTTGTGCGCGTTGTCGTGTTAAATGAAATACGAGAATTGTTAATTAATGTGTAATAAGTGAGGCAAAATGGGTAGGGAGAAATCTGGTAAAGACATCCGGTTGTTATCCCGAAACTTATATTTATATAAAGCAGTGTTTTAGTAATTAAATATGTTTTCTTTTTCAGAAAGAGATAAAAATATCTCTTAATTATATAATAAGTGCCTTATTCTTAAAAGGTGTCTCTGCTTTATATTAGTATGTTTTTCAGTGTATATTGTTTGAATGTTTCGTGAAACACAATATTTTCCTTTTAAAGTGAAATATGATGCTCCGGAGCTTCATGTTGTTATGTGTAAATAAATATGATCTTAGACAGTTCTGTAATAATAATTTAATGTCAATATGATTGTTTTTATCGGATTAATTATATAAATTTGCAACATAATTATTTCAATTAGTTAATTTAAAACTTTATTATTATGAACAAAATTTTACGCATTTCATTACTTAGTTTATTGATGGTGTTCTGCGGAACGACGTTTGCACAGACAGTTATTGATTTTGATAATAACTATGCTACATTGTTTCCTACACTTAAAGGAACATCTACTAATACAGACAAATCTGGAGATTTCACAGAAGCTACAACTTCAACTCCTGTAAGTGGAATAACAGTTACGGTATCGGCTAAGACAAGCGGAAGCAGTGAGAACCGTATTTGGAGCGGTTCACCCCGTTTGCGTATGTACAGTGGAACTCTGACTGTTAAGGCAGATAAGACAATAAAGGCTATTGAATTTACATGCGCAAGTACTCCGAAATTTAATCTTAGTACTACAACAGGGACTCTTACAGGACTTAAATGGGAAGGAAGTGCTAATGAAATAGTCTTTAATTGTGGTGGCAATACTCAGATAAAGTCGATAACGGTTTTTGTAGAAGGTGAAGAGATACCCGATCTTTCAAACACTCCGGAAACAGCTTATACTGTAGCTAAGGCAAATGAACTTATAGCAGCAGGTGTTGGTTTGGATGCAGAGGTTTATGTAAAGGGTATTATTTCAGAAATAAAGAATGTTGATACAGGGCAATACGGCAATGCAGAATATGCTATTTCTGATGATGGAACAGCAACAGGACAGCTTGTAGTATATCGTGGATATTATCTTAACAAAGAGAAGTTTACTTCTGCAGATCAGATAAAGGTTGGTGATGCAGTTATTGTTTGCGGTAAGCTTGTAAACTTTAATGGAACTTATGAGTTCACTTCTGGAAATTATATCCATTCTTTGAATGGAACAACTGGCATCAACAATCCTACTGTAAATGTTCTTGACAAGAACGCTCCGGTTTACAACCTCGCAGGTCAGCGCGTAAGCATGGACGCTAAGGGTATCCTTATACAGAACGGCAGGAAGTTCATCAACAAGTAAAGAACAGTTTTGACGATATAAATTAAGGAGAATGCTTGACGGCATTCTCCTTTTTATTTAGTACATATATTGTTGTGTCTTGTATATTATGGATTTTATTATTAAATTTGCAAATGACTATAAATCAGATGATATGAACGAATACAACAAATATATACGCTTTGACTGGGCTGCCAAGCGCATGTTGCGCGACAAGGCTAACTTCGGTGTGCTCGAAGGTCTTATAACCGTACTCCTTAACGAAGAGGTGAAGATTGTAGAGATACTTGAGAGTGAGGGCAATCAGGATTATGAGTACGACAAGTTCAACCGTGTAGATATAAAAGCAAAGAACAGCAAGGGAGAGATAATAATAGTGGAGATACAGCTTACGCGTGAGTTGTACTATCTGGAACGTATATTGTACGGTGTGGCAAAGGCTATAACCGAGCATATAAATCTTGGTGATAAATATGACAAGGTAAAGAAGATATACTCCATAAGCATTCTTTACTTTGACCTCGGTCAGGGTTCGGACTTCCTTTATCACGGGCAGGTAGTGTTTACCGGTGTGCATACCAAGGACACACTGCGCATAAGCAGCAAGGACAACGACATAATACAGATGAAAGCTCCCGAGGGTATCTTCCCCGAATATTTCATCATACGCGTAAACGAGTTCAACAAGGTTGCCACCACGCCTTTGGAGGAGTGGGTGGATTACCTAAAATCCGGTAATATAAACGATAACACCAAGGCACCGGGACTTGGAGAAGCCCGTAAAAAACTTCAATATCTTGCGATGAACAAGAGCGAGCGCGTGGCATACGACAAACATATAGATGCCATAATGGTGCAAAATGACGTGTTGGATACTGCTAAAATGGAAGGTCGTGCGGAAGGACGTGCAGAAGGTCGTGCGGAAGGTCGTGCAGAAGGAATAGCCGAGGGTCGCGCCGAAGGGCGTGCCGAAGGTATACTGGAAGAGAAGAAGGCTACAGCTCTTAAGATGAAAGAAATGGGAATTCCTGTCGGAACGATATGCCAGATAACAGGGCTGCCGGAAAATGAGGTTAATAAATTGTGACAATAAACGTCAATGCCTTTGCAGCGTTTCATATTCAATTTAATAAAGGGTGTGTTCAGGTGCATCCTTTATTTTTTGTCATTATGCAAACAGATGAATATTTATATCATATATAAAGGCTGGGCTTATACATGATTTTTTGTTAAAACTAATAGGACAAATAGCCATATATCTGTTATACAGATAGTTTAAAACTATTTTTATGTATTGTAAAATGTAAATGTTTTGTATATTTGCCGATAGTAAAATCAGGTGTGATATATAGCCGGATAATTTAAATTTCTAATAAACATAAATCTTTTATGACAAAACAAACTTTATTAAAAACACTGCTCTTCCTCTTTGCAGGATTAATTCCACTTGGGGGGGCGGCGCAGCAGACAAAACTTGTTGCGTGGGAATTTGATACAAGTAACAATCAAGTTCCGGACAATCAGATTATCAATGCCACTACCGGTAGCGGTACGGTCAGTTTCTTTTCAACAGGAAATTACACTGTTGTTCCTGAAGACCGTGCTTACGGATGTGTAAAGTTCACGGCAGGCTCAAACAGCGGTCTTACCGATGCAGACTGGACAAATCCTGAAAAACATAACAACTATATTCAGGCTGAGTTCTCCACGACAGGCTATCAGAAACCTGTTGTATCGTTTGCCATGGCTGCCGATACAGGAACAAAATGGCGTCTTGTATACTCTGCAAACGGTGGTGAGTCGTGGGTGGATGCCGGTGAGTATGAAACCGATCAGCACTGGGGTACGGCAAAGACGTTTGATAACATCGCAGTGAATGCCACAAACAAAGAAAAAGTAATATTCCGCATCCTTAATGTTACAAACGGCAACCGTGGCTCATATGACAGCCGTTTCAAGTCGTTTGTTGTGATGGCAGAGGAATATAGCCTTCCTTCTTATAATAATGAGCAGGGAACCATAACATGGCCGTTCGACCTCGGTACAGAAGGACAGACCGGAACATATTCGCCTGCAAATATAGCAGATGCTTTCAAGAACAACTTCATAGAACTGGGCGGTAATCTATCATATAGCGGAACCGGAAAACCCAATGACAGTGATATTATCCAGACAAAGATAAAGTCTGCGTCAAAAGAAAGCGGTCCGTCAGATAATAATAAGTTGAATTTCCTTTTCACTACAAAGACTGGCATTAAGTTTACACCTACAAAAGTTTCGTTTACAGGCACGCGCTATGGTACCGGAAGCGGAAACATGGACATAAACTGGCTGAACTCGGATGGGACAACTATCAGCCTTGCCACAGGTCAGAAGCCTGAGCGTAACAATCAGGGTACAGCGAACCATACTGATTACAGCTACAGCATTAGTTCCGCACCGCAGTCTGAGGGTATATGTGGCTTGAATATAAATATTTACAATCTTGATCCAAATAAGGAGCTTGGTTTTGCCAATATCGTAATAGAGGGTATCCTTGACGGTCAGCTTGCAGATGTACGTCAGTGCAAGGTAACAGTTACGGTGTCTCCCGAAGGAGCCGGTACGGCAAAGGTAAGTCCCGTAGGCAACGAATTTGACGAAGGGACAGAGATTACATTGTCGCAGACAAAGAACTTCGGATATAAGTTCAAGAATTGGACCGATGCAACAGGCAAGGAGCTTTCTACAGAAGAAAGTTTCAAATATATACTGAACGATGATGCTGTGATAACGGCAAACTACGAGAAGTTGAACACATACGCCCTTTCTTATAATGTGGCAGGCGGTGCCAACGATTATATGGTGACACTCTCGCCGGAACCAAACGTTATAGACGGAAAGAACATGTATGAGGACGGAACAAAGGTTACACTGACGGCAGCGAGCAATCCTATCCTGACATTCACAAACTGGAGCACGGGAGAGACAAGCTCTGAGATTGCAGTTACGATGACTGAAGATACAGAGGTAACGGCAAACTATGACGCTGTGGACTTCGTTGCCGCATGGGACTTTGAGAAGAGCGGTGGAGACGGTCGTAAAGCCGACTTTTACAGTGCAGACAATGATGTTGCGCAGCTTGTTCTGCGTACAGCCGACGGTGCAACATCTGGCTGGCTCGACAAGAGCAATCAGGCAGCCGGAGGATATGAGGGACGTCCTGGCGCGGTGAACTGGCGCACGACAGGTCTTGGCGAATACTACTGGCAGACACAGCTCAACTGTGCTGCGTTTACCGATATAAATGTAAAGACTGCCATGACATTTAATTATAATGCTTATTCTACATATAATGTTGAGTATTCTCTTGACGGACAAGAGTGGAAACAAGCTGCAGCAATCACTATTCCCGGTGCAAAGACATGGGTGGATGCAGAATTCACTCTGCCGGCAGAGTGCAACAACCAGACAGCTGTATATCTTCGCTGGATAGCAGACAAGACATCCAAGGTGAAGGGAACACAGTCTAATAATGACGGTATCTGTCTTGGAGCAACATGGATATTGGGTAAGGCACAAATTGTTGATGACGGTACGGCACCGAAACTCGTCTCTACTGTTCCTGCCGAGGGTAACACCACTGCATCTGCAAACGGAAAGATCGTACTTACGTTTGATGAGAAGGTGAAGGTGGCAGACGGTGCTGTTGCAACTCTCGGAACACAGACACTTACACCGTCTGTTTCAGGCAAGACTGTTATCTTCGAGTATAAGGGTCTTGACTACTCTACAGCCTATACATTCACATTGCCTGCAAACAAGGTTGCCGACCTTACGGACAACTATCTCGCAGACGAGATTGTGATTAATTTCACAACAAAGACACGTCCTGCCGTAGAAAAGGCGATGTACGACTTTATCGTGCCTGATGACGGAACGTTCAACGAGGCTATAACGGCAGCCAACAGCCGTGCATCGAAAGACAAGCGTTTCTACATTTTCGTGAAAGACGGTAGCTATGAGGCTAAGAACACTAATGGCGGAACTGTTATAGGTTCTGACAATAAGACATATCCTTCTGTTACAACCGACCTGACGGCATCTAATGTCTCTATCATCGGTGAGAGCATGAACGGAACGGTTGTCTTTAACAAACCTACAAATCTAATAGAGGGTCTTGGCAAGGCAACAAACCTCTGCATACAGAACAATGTTGCAAATACCTATATACAGGATCTTACGCTTACGAATACGCTTGGCGACAATGGTCGTGCGGCAGTGCTTCAGGACCGTGGTAACAAGACAATATGCAAGACTGTTAACCTTGACGGTTTCCAAGATACTTATTACAGCAATCAGAACGGTTCACGTTTCTATTTTGAGACATCCACCCTTGGCGGTCGTGTAGATTTCCTCTGTGGTGGCGGTGACGTTGTGTATAATCAGTGTGACCTTGTTATAAAAGGCGACGGTACAAAGATTACCGCAGCCGCAGCTCCTGCAAAGTATGGATATGTGTTCCTCGATTGTACTATAAAGGGTGACAAAAAGTTTGACGGTCAGTTCACGCTCGGTCGTCCATGGAGCTCAGGTGCATGTAAGGTGTATTACGTAAACACAACAATGGAGATTCTTCCGACAGCTGCCGGCTGGGAAGAGATGAACGGAGGATGGCCTGCTGTTTTCAAGGAATATAACAGCCATACAGCAAGCGGAACTCCGGTAAGTCTTGCAAACCGTAAGATAGAGTTTGGAGAAACAAGAGAAGACGGACAGATTGTAACAGAGGCAAAGCCTGTTCCCGGCACGCGCATTCCTCTTACAGAAGAGGAGGTGGCAGAACTTACCATCGCAAATGTAATGGGTGGCGCAGACAACTGGGATCCGACAGCAGCAACAGAGCAGGCTTCAGCTCCTGTTAATGTCAAGATAAAAGGTACGGAGCTTACATGGGACAACAGCAACTATGTTCTCTGCTGGGCTGTATGCAAGGACGGTAAGGTTGTTGCGTTCACAACAGAGCCTGCCTATACGGCAGACGACGCAACGGCAACATGGTCTGTACGTGCGGCAAACGAGATGGGCGGTCTTGGCGAGGCAACAGTGGCAACCGTTGCAACAGGCATCGATGAGATAAACGGTGCGGGCAATGAAAATGTTGCGGGCACGGCATATTACAACCTTCAGGGCATACGCGTAAGCAAGGACTATAAGGGAGTTGTGATAAAGGTCGACACAATGCTCGACGGCAAGCAGGTTTCTACGAAAATCATGAAATAATTTGTAAATATAGATTAGATTAGTAAGAGGGGTTAGCCCGACGTGATGTCGGGCTAACCTTTTTTGTTGGGGCGATAGGGCAAATTGGTCTAATCGCCCTATTAGGCTAATTAGTCTTATTTGTCCTATTAGCCCTATTAGTCTTATTAGCCCAATTAGTTTGATTAACATCTCATCCAGCTCTCAAAAAAGGTTAATTAAAAGCTGTTGGCTGTCAGCCTGTAAGAAAAAAGTAATATCTTTGCCGTTATGGTAAAGGAAAGAGAAATGAGATGGGAGACGCTGGATAGCGAGTATGTCATCAGGCGCCCGTGGCTCACGGCGCGCCGCGATAAGGTGCGGCTGCCAACAGGAGCCGTTAATGATGAATATTATGTGCTTGAATATCCCGACTGGGTAAATGTCATAGCAATAACCGCTGACGGCATGTTTGTTTTCGTGAGACAATATCGTCACGGCATAGCCGAGACTTCTTTTGAGATATGCGCCGGCGTGATGGAAGACGGCGAGCAGCCTGTCGATGCCATAAAGCGTGAACTTGAGGAGGAGACGGGATATGCAGGAGGCAGGTGGACGGAACTGATGACATTGTCGCAGAACTCGAGCACATGCAACAACATTACCCATTGTTTCGTTGCGGAAGGTGTGGAGAAAAAGCACATGCAGCATCTTGACGACACTGAGGACATCGACGTGTTCTTGTTTACGAAGGACGAGGTGCGCGGCATGCTTGAGCGCAATGAAATAAAGCAGGCTCTTATGGCTGCGCCGTTGTGGAGATATATCTGCAACGGTGTGTAGTGAACGTTAATAATATCGATGTATATGAAAGACGAGTTTGTTTCGCTTTTGCGTTCAACCGGACGTACAGGTGTGGATGCAGTGATTGGATATCTTGAAAAGTCGGGCTTCTTTGATGCTCCTGCGTCCGTGCAGAGACATCTCAGCCGCAACGGAGGGCTGCTCGAACATTCGCTCAACGTGTGCCGCGTGGCACTGAAGCTGCGCGAGGCAATGACAGTCCTGAAGCCCGGTGTTGAGGGCAGGCTGCCGGAAGACAGCGTGATAATAGCTTCGCTGTTGCACGATGTATGTAAAAGCAATATATACCACAAGACGACCAAGTATCGTAAGAACGTGCAGGGACGGTGGGAGCCTTATGAAGGCTACGAAGTGGACTACTCCCGTTTTCCCGTAGGGCATGGCGAGAAGTCGGTCATAATGCTTCTTCGTCTCGGACTGGAGCTTACCAATGACGAGATAGTGGCGATACGCTGGCACATGTCTGCGTGGAACCTTGCCTTTCAGAGCTATGAGGATAAGTGCAATATCAGTGCCGCAGCAGAGGGATATCCTCTTCTTGCCCTGATACAGGCTGCCGACGGGCTGGCGGCGAACATGTTGGAAAGCGGAATTAATAATTAATTAAGAATTAAGGATTAAGAATTAAGAATTGGGCGGGTGCAGGGTTAGGCTATTGGGCTAATCTGCCTTATGGGGCTTATTGGTCTTATTAGTCTTATATGTCTTATAGGTCTCATTAGCCTTATAAGTCTTATTTGCCCTATTTGTCCTATTAAACAATAAAGCGATGAACAACAGGATTACACAATTATTCGGAATAAAATATCCCATAATACAGGGCGGCATGGTATGGTGCAGCGGCTGGCGTCTCGCCTCTGCCGTGAGCAATGCCGGAGGGTTGGGGCTGCTTGGTGCAGGCTCCATGCACCCGGAGATGCTGGTTGAGCATATACGTAAGATGAAGGGGGCAACGGACAAGCCGTGGGGTGTCAATGTGCCCCTGATGTATCCGGAGATAGACCGCCTTATGCAGATTATCACCGGTGAGGGCGTAAAGATTGTCTTTACATCCGCGGGTAGTCCCAAGAAATACACACCCGTGCTTCACGATGCCGGCATAAAGGTTGCACATGTTGTGTCGGGCAGCCGCTTTGCCTTGAAATGCCTTGAGGCTGGCGTGGATGCTGTCGTTGCCGAAGGATTTGAGGCGGGCGGGCATAACGGCCGTGAAGAGACCACCACGTTTACGCTCATACCCCAGGTGCGTCGCAGCGTGTCCATACCCCTGATAGCAGCCGGCGGCATAGTGTCGGGCAGTGGCATTCTTGCCGCTGAGGCTCTTGGTGCGGACGGTGTGCAGATAGGCACGTTGTTTGCACTGAGCCGTGAAAGCTCGGCAAGCAGTGAGTTTAAGCAGAGATGTGTGGCAATGGACGAGGGCGGCACAATGCTGTGCCTTAAAAAGCTGTCGCCGACACGTCTTGTCAAAAACAGTCTTTACGAACGTATTGCCGAAGCTGAGGCGCGCGGGGCATCGGCGGATGAGCTGCGTGACATCCTCGGGCGTGCGGCTTCCAAACGCGGTATCTTCGAGGGTGATATTGTCAACGGAGAACTGGAGATAGGGCAGGCGGCATCGTATATAAAAGATGTGCTGCCTGTTAGTGAAATAATGGATACACTTGTTGCCGAGTATGAGGAGTGCAAGGCACGGATTGGTTGAATATCAGGAATTTGACGTTTTATGCAAATCCCTTAACATCGTAGGGACATTTTCTTGTAAATGTCCGTCCGTCTTACAGCCTTGAAATCAGTGGCTGTCCACCGGACATTTACAAGAAAATGTCCCTACAATTATGTTCCTCCGGCTATATATAAATGCCGGTAGGAGATATTTCAATGCTATTATTTGATTACCTTTCTTCCGTTCTGGATAAGGATACCCTTAGCTTCCTTGTTTACACGCTGACCTGCGAGGTTGTAAACGGGAGCGTTCTCGTTTGCTGTGGGAGCCACGTTGATATTGTTGATGCCGTTTGTACCACCTGTTGGAGTGAATGCGATGTCATAGAAGTTGATACCACCGCTTGCGCTTGACAAATAGAGTGTTGTTGCAGGACCTTCATAGCTTACGCTTGTTTTAACCGGAGCACCGGCAGGAGCGATAGATGTGGTGAATACAGCATCAAAAGTACCTGCTGCATAGTTCAAAGTTCTGTCGCTGCTACTGTTTGAAGAACATGCGATGACTGTTATTGTACAATTGCCAGGAACGTCAAAAGACAGTGTGCGTGCATCAGCAGAACCAGTTCCTCCTGTTTTCAATCGCTGTGTGTATTTTACGTCATCAACAGTTTTATTGTTTCCATCAATTACTACACTTGCCTCTGCACTTGCAGATACAGTGAGGCCTTCAATTGTTTCAGTTGCCGTAAATGTTTTTTTTGTTCCCAATTAGAGAAGTTCCATTCTTTTTGCGCGTTAGCACCTGCAACCATCATGGCTGCTGCAATAAGAGTAAAAAATTTTTTCATACTTTTTGATTTTGATTTAATAAATGATTAATAGTCTTTAAATAAATTATCGCAAAGGTAACAAATTATGCAAATTAGGGATATTGCGTGACACATGTAATTAATTGATAATCAAATAAATACCTTTTACGCTCTAAACGGCGGCATTTAATGTTCCAAAAGATGGCATATTGCAGTGTAAAAGACGGTTTATTACATGCTAATAGATCTGTTCTATGCTTCTGACAGGCAAAATTATGTCGAGAGAACTGTATCTGACAGGCTACATGTACAACCTCAAGCTCACATCATTTTTTATCTTTTTATGGTTTATCCGAATTTTGGAGTAATACGCCGTCATTATTGCCTGCGGGCTGAAAGCCCAATGATCGCATAGCCCATGGCAACGCCATGGGAATGGAAGCATAAGTGAAGCTGCGCCCTAAAGGGGCAAAAGCGTTAAAAACAGGCATTGTGTGCTTTGGCTGACAAATACACGGCATGCTATCAAAACTTACAGAAAAGACGCTTTTGCCCCTTCGAGGCGCAACCGTGATATAACAATTGTTCCCGAGGCGTTGCCTCGGGCTATGCGCTCATTGGGATTTCAGCCCGTAAAATAACACGCAAAATACCAATTAGTTTTATATCACTCCGAATTTCGGATAGACCTTTTTTATTTGATAAACACAATATAAATCACAGCATGTAATGATTTGCTGTTGCGCGTAAAATACATGCAGCATTATTCATTACATGTTTTATATTTTTTAACACAGCAAAAATGTAATTAATTTGCATAATTTGTTACCTTTGCGATACTTTATTTAAAGACTATTAATCATTTATTAAATCAAAATCAAAAAGTATGAAAAAATTTTTTACTCTTATTGCAGCAGCCATGATGGTTGCAGGTGCTAACGCGCAAGGGACATACGCAGTCCAAGAAGGAGATTCCATTTCTGCGGGTTTAAAAATTGAGAGTGTGCCAGGTGTGACTATGACATTTAGTGAAACTGGAGGTACTTTTATTGCAGGGAAAAAAGTAGCCAATTGGGTAGATGCTGATTTTGTTGCATATTCAAATGGAAGCGCTAACGGAAAATTTTCAGCAGGAACAGCACCTACTGGATGCTATTATAAGTTTGAAACTTCTAAAGATGGTGTTCTCACCGTTGGTATACAATTATCTCCAAACAAAGGATTCTTTGTTGCTGATAAAGATTTTGCCAGCGTAGAGTTAAGTTCATATAATCTCCCAGATAGTAAAGACGCTACAGAGTCTCAGACCCTTACAACAAACGAAAAAGGAGAACCCATAATTCCTGCAAGTGGCATAAAATCAAATGGTACTGTCACATTTAATGTCGCTGCGAATGGTACATATTATGTTCTTGCAACAGGTACTAAATTAGGATTTTTCGGTTTCAAGTTCACTACTACCAGTACCGGCATCAACGATATCAACGTGGCTCCCGTAGCAAACGAGAACGCTCCTGTTTACAACCTTGCAGGTCAGCGTGTAAGCAAGGAAGCTAAGGGTATCCTTATCCAGAACGGCAAGAAGTTCATCAACAACAACAAGTAATTAAAAAAACTTATAATAACAAAACCGGGGGCGGCAAAACATGCCGTCCCCGGTTTATTTTGTACAGATATATCCCAATGCCGTCTGTTCTGATTTTATTTTTCCAACAACCTCGGTTCGGGTGGATTTGCAATCCGCCCGCATCTATACATCATTAATAACACATAAGAATTGGCTCCATTGCGTGCGCGAGGGTGTTGCAGAACCTGAAGTTGTTCCACTGAAAGGAATAGCTGAATTTTGATACACCTTCACGAAAAATCCGCACGAACGGGGCTGTTTGCGGACAGTATGGCTTCTGAAACCTGCTTAATACATTTTAATTTTCCATATTAAATGTTGCGGCATTATGTTGTTTGCCTGTCAAATACTTATTTTTGCATCGGTCATACATATTTATATACAGATGAGCGAGATATTTATTATTGCAGGACTGATATTGCTGAACGGTGTCTTTGCCATGGCAGAGATAGCACTGATATCAGCGCGCAAGTCCAGTCTTTCGTGTGATGCAAAAAAAGGCAACAGGATGTCGGCACTTGCACTGAAACTTACGAAAGATCCCGACCGCTTTCTTTCCACCATACAGATTGGTATAACACTCATAGGAATACTTACGGGTATTTATTCGGGCAATAAGATTGCCGCCGATTTCTCCGGTTTCCTTGCCGGTGCCGGCTTTCCCGTGCGCTATGCTCCGGTTGTGGCACAGGCGGTGATTGTTGTCATCGTCACTTATCTAACCATTATCTTCGGCGAGCTTCTGCCGAAGCGCATCGGCATGGCAAAGTCAGAACAGGCGGCAAGGGCGCTGTCTCTTCCCATGTATGTGCTCTCGCGTGTGGGTGCGCCTTTCGTGTGGCTGCTGTCAAGGAGCACGTCGCTTGTCTTCGGCCTTCTCGGTCTGCGCGACAGAGGTTCAAAGGTTACGGAAGACGAGATAAAGTCTATTGTTAAAGAAGGTGCCGAGGTGGGGGAGGTGGCTCCCGTGGAGCAGGATATCGTGCAGCGCGTGTTTCAGGTGGGCGACCTCAAGATAGATTCAATAATGACCCACCGCAGTGACATTACGTGGCTTGCAATGACGATGAATGCCGGGGAGGTGCGCAGTGCCGTCAGTCGTGACATGCACTCCGTCTATCCCGTTGCAGGCAGTGATTTGGACGATGTAAAGGGTGTGGTGCTGATGAGCGACCTGTTTGTATCGTTGCACAAGGATGACTTCAAATTGTCTGACATACTGCGCAAGCCGCAGTTCTTTTATGAGAACATGGAGGTGTACGATGTTCTTGAGATAATGAAGAAGGAGCAATGCTGTTACGGTCTTGTGTGCGATGAATTCGGGGCATGCAGGGGCATGGTGACGCTGAAGGACATTCTTGAGTGCCTTGTAGGAAGCATCATAGAGGCTTCGGACGACGAGCCTTCCATTATTCCGCGTGTGGAAGGGAAGGAATGGTTTGTCGACGGGCAGTGCTCCATGTATGATTTTCTCGACTATTTCGGAAAAATGGACTTGTTGGAGAACACCGACTATAACACTGTGGCTGGTCTGTGCTTCCACGTGCTGGAGCATATCCCCGTGTGCGGGGAGAGCTTTACGTGGCAGATGTTCCGCTTCGAGGTTGTCGATATGGACGGTGCACGTATCGACAAGCTGTTTGTTACGAATGTGGAGCAGCCATAATCCTATGCTTTGCGCACTGTAACCCACAGCTTTACGGATCACAACCCATAGGGTTATGTACTGTTGTTGTCATTGTGCCGATATGCTTGTCGCGGTCATGCCTTGCGGTGTGCCATTGCCTTTGCAGCTACATATCCCGTTGTCCATGCAGCCTGCAGGTTAAATCCTCCTGTTATGGCATCGATGTCAAGAGCCTCGCCTGCGAAAAACAGTCCGGGTAAGGTGCGGCTTTCCATTGTCCGTGGGTTTATTTCTCCCAGTGCAACTCCGCCGCATGTTACAAATTCGTCCTTGAAGCGGTTTTTCCCGTCTACCGTGTATGTGTCGTTCGTCAGTGTGTTTGTAAGCCGGTTCAGGGTCTTGCGTCCCATTTCGGTCCATCGCTGTTCTGCATTAATCCCGCTTTTCTCCAGCAGCAGGAGCCACAGGCGGGAGTTGAGGGCATCGGGATAGACGCTTGCCAACTGTTTCTTCGGGTTCTTTATGGCGATGGATGTAAGCATGTCTGTCACTTCCGCCTCGTTCATCCAGCCGAGCCAGTTTATGTGCAGATGCGCCTTGTATCCGTTTTCATGCAGTGTGCGTGCTGCATACGATGACAGTTTGAGTATTGCCGGTCCGCTCATGCCCCAGTGGGTTATGAGCAGTGCCCCTTCTGCCTTGTGTCTTGTGCCTGCTATCCATGCCGTGGCATGCTCGACCACAGTGCCCGTCAGCCCTGTTATTCTGTTCTCGGGTATACATAGGCTGAAGAGGGACGGTACCGGTGATACCGTGTTGCCGGATGTTATCTCATGCAGCATGTTGAAGTCGCTTGCTTTGGCACATCCCCCTGTTGCCACCAGTACGGTGTCTGCATAGAATGGAGCGATGCTGCCGTCTGAGAATGAAATGCGGAACAGGTTCCCTGCACTGTTGTCTTCCGTTTTCTTTATTCCGCTTACTCTGTGCCCGGTCCGTAGCTTTATGCCTGTTTGGCGCATCAGCCGTGTCAGTGTGTTTACAATTTCCATTGCATCCTGTGACGCGGGGAACACGCATTCGTCTTCCTGCGTGACGAGTCTTATGCCCTCTGCCTCAAACCATTTGCAGGCATCTTCGTGGCTGAACTCCCTCAGGAGTCGCTTCATCAGCCGTTCGCCGCGCGGGTATGCCTCGGCGATGCTCTTTATGCCGCGGAAAGAGTTTGTTATGTTGCAGCGTCCTCCTCCGGTTATGGCAACCTTGGCAAGCGGTTTCCTGCCACCCTCGAACACCGTTATGTCGGCATCGGGCGACATGCGCTTTATGTTTATTGCCGCAAAACAACCGGCGGCTCCGGCTCCTATTATGGCAATTTTCATTGTCTTATCTTTATGTTTATGGCATGTTCAGCATTTCTCCTGTTATGTTTCATGACAAGAACGGTGCAAATATACTCAATTATTGTCAATAACGCCATTAAGCATCATCATGAAGTAAAGTCATATTTGTAATATTCATCGAACTTACGCTATTTATATTCCGAAGTGTCATTCTCTTGTGAGGGAGTGCCAAAATTCAACTCTTTCAACCTGTAGGGACTTTTTCTTGTAAATGTCCGTAAAAACAACACATAAAAATTGCTTTAAATAGGATAAAGCACGGACATTTACAAGAAAAAGTCCCTACACACAGGATGACACTTCGGATTGTATTATGTCGAACTAACGTTAAAGCCACTGGTGCGGTAAGCGACATTTCGCTTACCGCACCAGTGGCTTTAATGTTGTATGTTTATTCCGGTTACTGCACCCCGAAGTCCATCTGCTGCTTGTTCACCTCCTCAAGCGTGCGCCTTATCTCCTCGGCTGATGCTGCCGGCTGACTGTTGTCGTGCCGTTGCTGTGCAGCAACATGTGTGTTTGCTGTGGGCTTGTCCGTATAGCATGCCGGCATAGCGGCAGGTATGCTTTCGAACGTTATGGTGTCCGTGGCAGGAGCGTGGACACCTCCGAATGCCGCGCGAGCCGTAACCGTTATCTTGCCCGGCTTGCCGGTCGACTGTATCAGCACAGGTGCGCTTCCCCATTCAACCTGTCGCGGGTTGGCAAAGATTGATGCGTCGCCTATGATGCGTCCTTCTCCCTCTACTGTGAACAGGATGTTTTCCTTTGCAAGACGCTTCACGTTGCCGTTGTCGTCGGTTATCTCGGCTACAACAACTATGAAGTCGCTGCCGTCGGCAACAAGTTCCTTGCCCATTTTGTCGGCATAAAGGCGTATCTTCGTTGAGCGGCGCGACGGCATCTTCTTCTCTGTAACCACCACCTTGCCGTCCTTTATACCCTCGGCAACGAGCGACACGCGCTGCCAGTTGCGCTGCTTGTAGCTGTATTCGCGTGCCTTCCAGAAGTTCCAGAAGTCCTTAAACACAACCGGGGCACATGGTTTGTCGTTATCGTCGTGGACAACGGGCAGGGTAAGCACCTTGTCACCTTCGAACATTGTAAGGCGCACGCTGTCGCAGTTGCTGAACACCGTAACGTCATCGGACGACCACTGTGTCATCTCATTGGCAATGAACACCATCGGCTCTATATCGCGCTGCTGCGAGCGGAACATCTCGAAGGCATACTTCTTTTGGCGGAAGGCATCGTATATGCCGCCCCAGTACGGATCGGGATGATATCCGCGCTGGTGGTCGAACGGGTGCCACTGGCAGCCGCCGATGAACTGGCGCTGTGCATGGTGCATCTCGCCGTAAGTGTCGCAAAGGCTAAGTGCCTGCATGAGCTGCGGGCGCTCGCCCCATGAGCGTGAGGCACGGTTTATGTTGTTGTGCGCATACCAGTCGTCAACCATCTCGCCGAACTCGCGTGTGAATATGCACTTGTCATCTGGCGTCCCCTCCTTGCCTATGTCGTCCACCCAGCCATACAGCACGTCGTAGTTGTCCTTCACACCTTCGGAGTGCATGTCGGCGGCAGCACCCGGGCGACCGGGATAAGGAAACTCTTCGCGTGTAATCTGCAGTGCCTTCAGGGCGAAGTCTTTCGGATAGCGTGTCTCGTTGAGTATCGGTTCCCAAAGGAGCACGCTCGGATGGTTGCGGTCGCGGCGTATAATCTCACGCGTGTTCTTGTGTACAAGCTCTCCGAACTTAGGGTCTTTGTTCCAGTATTGCCACCCCGGAGTGGGCACGATTACAAACAGTCCCAGCTCATCGCAGGCATCCATGAACGACGGGTCCTGCGGATAGTGTGCCGCACGGATTATTATCATGCCGGCATCGCGCAGGCGCTTGGCGTCGCGCCACTGCTGTGAGTTGGGCAGTGCGTTGCCCACGTATGCGAAGTCCTGATGGCGGTTGCCGCCGATGAGCTGGTGGTAGGGTTTGCCGTTAAGCCAGAAGCCGTCCTTGCCGCGGAACTCCGCCTTGCGTATGCCCATGCGCACCATGCCTCCGTCGGTGTTTTTTCCGTTGTTGACAACGCTTATCTCCACATTATACAGATAAGGGCTTTCGGGCGACCACAGGTGCGGACGCTTTATAGTGGTGCCGAGCATTGCCGTGGCGTCTTTCCCGGCAGCTATGCTCAGGCTTTTCTTCATGGTTCCGACTGTTTTTCCGTCTTTGTCCTTTATCGTTGCGATGACGGTGGGACGGGCTGTCTTAGCCGATGTGTTGCCCACTTCGACGTTTACAAACACCTGTGCGCTCTTGTCGGTGATGTTGTCGTAGTGGAGGAATACGCCGCCGCCGGCAACCTTGTTCGCCTCTATGGCGTCGGTTATGGCAACGGGCGACTTGCCTATAAGCCACACATCGCGGTATATTCCGCCGTGATAGCAGAAGTCGAGCGCCGACTGTTTCTTTCCTGGAGGGAACGTCTTGTCATCGCTGTTGTCTGTCTTCACCGCTATGACACACTTGTCGCCGGGCTTTATGCCTTCTTTTGACAGATCGACGGTTATCGGCTGATAGCCGCCGAGATGGCTGCATGCCAATTTGCCGTTGACATATATCTCCTGCTTGCCCATTATCGCCTCGAAATGCAGTGTGATGTTCTTGCCTTTCATGTCTGCCGGCACGGTGAAGTGCTTGCGGTACCATGCGATGCCCTGATAGTTGCGACCTCCGCTTGCTTCTGCCGGCTCAAGCCGCAGTGTGTGCGGAACGGACACTACGTTCCAGTTCTTGTCGTCAAAATCGAGGGTCTCGGCTCCGGTCTTGTCACCGAGCATGAAACGCCAGCCTTGGTTGAAGTTGTAGATAATGCGACCGCTGTTGGCAACAGGATAGAGTCCTGCAACAGAAGTGTCTGCTGCTATGGCAGAGACGGTAGTGAAGAGAAGGGTTATTATTGTTGATAGTATCTTTCTCATTGTTGCTTGGTATTATGGTTTGCTGTAGGTTCTATAGGTACTATAGGCTTTATTGCAACTATAGAATCTATAGAGTCTATAGTTATATTCAAGGCACCAGCTCGACATGCTTTATTCTCTGTCTGCGCCATGTATATATACAATGTATATGCCCGTCGGATGTCTGTATTATAGACGGATATGAATACTGGCTTATCGGACAGTCCTCAAGCGTTATCCAGTGTTTCCAGTTCTTGCCGTCATCCGATTTCATTACCGATACGGGCGTGCGCAGTCCCTTGCCGTTCTTTATTCCTTTCGGTATCGGGCGGTCGTTGCATATAAGCACATGTGTGCCGTCTTTCAGTGTTACGGCATCAAGACCGCTATTGTTGTTGGGCGTGTCTATGAGCTGCAACTTGGACCATGTTTCGCTGTTGTCCGAACTGTATGTTATGCCGATGTGCTCGCTACGTGTGCGTGCCACGGCCGCCAAACGACCGTCCTTAAGTGTCATTATTGCAGGTTGTATGGCAAGCACGCCTTTGTCTGCCTCCACATAATCGGTGCGTTTCCATGTTTTGCCCATATCGTCAGAATATTCAAAGTACAGTCGCCAGCCGCCTTTCTCGATGCTTGTCGGTGCAATGAGGCGTCCGTTGCTCATTATAGGCTTGTTCTTGACCGGTCCGAGATAGTCTTCTTTCAACGGTTCGCGCCTGCTCCACGTTTTTCCGCCGTCCTTTGAACGTATCATCCATCCGGTCCAGTCCGCCACGTTCGAGCCTATCTTGAAGTAAATATGCAGTTCGCCGTCCGGCATCTGATACACTACTGGGTTCCAACATGCCTTGCGCTGATAGCCTGTAGGGTTCTTGCGTATTTTCGGGTCGAGTATCGGACCTTTGTCTGCGGCTGTTGTCGTACTGTCTATTCCGGACAACCCGGCAAGACGTGCCTCTTCGCTGCCCGTTTTGAACACGCCGTCGGCAACCAGTTGCGGTGCGAGCCACTTGTCGCTGCCCTTGGGCTTGCGGCTTATCCATATACACACGTCGGGGTTGCGTTCCTTTGTGCCGCCGAAGTATGTGGCAACGAGGTCGCCTTTTGTCGTCTCGGCTATGGTGGCGGAGTGACATTCGGGGAATGATGTCTTTGTGTAAAGGAACTCATCTGCCACGACAGCCTTGTCCTTTACAGGCATCTTCATGTTGAAATCATATACTCCCGAGCTAATATTCTTGGTCGAGCCGTCGGGCATGTAGAGTGTTGCCGTTGTATTGGCAGGTATTTCCACGTGCCAGTCGAGCATGCCGTTGATCTTTTTCCACTTGCTTACTATCTTTCCGTATAAAGACTTGTATGAGGCATCGATGTCGTCCATTTCGTCTACCGAGAAGTCCGGGCGCATTATGATATGCTTGAAACCGGGCTGTGCCTCATCGCTCTGTATGCCTGCCACGTCTTCGTAAAGCCATGATATTAGGTCACCGAGCAGCATCACGTGATTGCCGCTGTTCATCCATGGATTAGCTTTGTCGCCGTTCCACAGTTCCCATATAGTGGTGGCTCCATTCTCTGCCATGTAGCCCCACGACGGATACGACTTGTTGGTTGCCAGCAGCCATGCCACATCCGTGCGTCCCATGTCGGTGAGTGTGTGCATGAGCCACTGCACGCCGATAACGCCGCACGATATGTGTCCCTTGTAGTCGGTGATGATGTTTTTGATTATGTTCTTCTGCACTTCGCCGCGTACATAGTCGTCGTCTATTATGCCGAAAGCCACGGGCAGCATGTTTGCCGTAATGGCGTTGTTGCCGTAGAAGGTACTGTCGGGATAGAGCATGTGCCCGGGAACGGCACTTGTGTTGCGGTTCACGGTAAGGAACTTCTTGTTGAAAGCGTCTTTTGTGATGCCCGCCTCCTTGCCGAAAGCCTCCGCGTCGTCGTTCTTTGAGAGTATGCGTGCGAAGCCTTCCATAAGTTTGTTTATCTTATAATAGTAGGCTGTTCCCAACAGTGTGCCGTCGGTTACGCGGTTGGGGTCCTTGCTGTGTATGAGCGTAAGTTCCTCGGGAGGCATGCACCAATCGCCGTATTTGTCGCGTGGCATAAGTCCGTCTTTGCCATACTGATATTTCATATGCTCCAGCCACCGCTTCACGTTTGCGTAATACTTGCGTATCGGGGCTGCGTCTCTATACTGCTTGTACATCATTTCCATAAGGAAAGGAAGTGCGGCGGGCCATGTCATGTTGTCCGAATAGTAGTTCCAATATGCCGGAGCCACGTCCGGGATACATCCGTCCTCGCGCTGTGCCTCTGTTATGTCGCGCGCCCATTTGTCGTAGAAGGCGTTGTTGTTGAAGATATACGCCTCGCCGAAGCAGCCGCGGGCGTGGTCGCCGAGCCACGGCTGGCGTTCGTCGCGCTGCGGACAGTCAACAGCCATACCCTTGTAGTTGCTCAATATTCCCCATACGGCATTGCGGTATACCTTGTTCAGTATAGTGTCGGAAGAGGCAAATGTGCCGGTCTCTTCCATTTCGTCGCTTATTACCTCGCCAATGAAATCGTCTTTGAGGGCGTTGTTCATGCCTGTAACCTCTACAAAGCGGAAACCGTGATACACGAATGTCGGCGACCACCAGCGTCCTTGTTCCTTGCCGTTCGTCACATAATAGTCCGTGCAGAGGGCATTGCGCAGGTTTACTGTGTACAGTCCGCCGGCGCTGTCGAGCTTCTCCGCGAACTTAAGGCGTATTGAGTCTCCGGCTTTTGTGCTGTTTATGCGCACCTTAAGCCATCCAGCCATGTTCTGTCCCATGTCAAGTATCATGGAATTGCCGCGCTTTTTCAGACTTACGGGTTTGACGGTTTTCACCACTTTCATGTTGGGGCTCATCGCTCCGCGCAGTGTTCCGTAAGGAATGGCGACGCGTTCGGCGTTCATCCACTGCTTGTCGTCATATCCTGCGGCGCTCCAGCCCGTCAGTTCTTTGCGCGCGTCGTATATCTCTCCGTCATATTCGTTGTTGGAACGAATGGCTCCGTCGGCATTCAGTTTCCATTTTACGTTGGTCGATATGGTCTTCTTCTTGCCGTCCTTGAACTCTATAATAAGATTTGCCCGCAGTTTCGGATAACCGAAGTTGGCTATCTTATACGGCTTTTTCTTTTGCTGCATGGTATAATAACGCCCGTTGCCGACAGCCACGGCAATGGCGTTCTTGCTTTCAAGCATGTTCGTTACGTCGAAGGCATTGTAAAGCACTGTCTTGCGATAGTCCGTCGGTGCAGGTGCCAATACGTCGTCGCCTATTTTCTTTCCGTTGATGAAAGCCTCGTACATCCCGAGTCCGCTGATGTACAATGTCGCGCATTTGACTTCCTTGTCAAGTTCAAATTCCGAGCGCATGTAACGTGCACCAAGCTGACTATGTATTTCTTCTTTTTCCCACGGCATGGCATGGTCCAAACCAATCCACACTCCGCTCCAGTCGGATTCGTTCAGCAGTCCGATGTTCCACATCGCCGTCTCGCTCCAGTCGGATGAGCCTTTTGTGGTGTTTACCCTCACTCTCCAGTAGCATCTTGTATTGCTTCGCAATTCCTTGCCGGCGTATACGATCCACTGTGAACGGTCGGTGTCGACCTGTGTGTCCCACAAGTCGCCCTCCAGATTTTGTGCCTTTTCGGGTGTCGAGGCAACGATGATGTGATATGACGTCTGCATCACATCGTTCTTGTCCGATATTATGCGCCACCCCAAGCGTGGGGTGGGGGTGTCTACACTCATCGGGTTTTCCATGCGCTCCGTGCGTAGGTCTGTTACGGTCACTGCCGCGACATTCTTCTTTGCTGTCTTTTTCTTTGCAGCTCCGGCAGTGGAACTGCAAAGAAAAGCACATATAATCAATAAAATATTTCTTATCATTCTGCTTCAGGAATAACGGTTGCACCTTTTTCTATATAGTTCTTGGCTGCATCTACGGCTATGAGCACGCGGTCGCTGCCTCTAAGATATGCCGCGTCGTATGTGAACTCGGTAACCTTGCTATCGTATTCTCCGAGATAAGTCAGCTTGCCGTCTGTGGGGTTCATCCACCATACGTTCTTTTTCGCACCGCTTATTTTCGCAAGGTCAATCTTCATCGGCTTGCCGCTGTAGTTGTATACCAGCATATAGTCGTTGCCGCGTGTGGCGATTACGCGGTCATAGCGTTCGCCGTTTTGTCCGGCAATGATGCTCTGGTCGCCGATTCTTTCTGTGAACGGGAATGCCAGCATAAGCCATTTCAGGTATTTCATCTGGTTGTATCCCGGGTCGTTCATCGCTTCCCACCATGGTTTCTCCGCACCGAACGATGCTCCTACGCCCGGACGGATGAACTGCATCACGGAGTTGTGACCGTATGTATGTCCGAAAGCTCCGGCAAATACGGCCCAGTAGGCATAGCGGCGCACGTCGTAGTCCATCCAGCGCGGAGCGGAAAAGTCGTGCAGTCCCTGCGGTATGTCCTCGTATGAAGGCTCGCCGTCGATGACCGGACGTAGCGGTTTCTTCTCGAAACTCATGTCCACGTATGTCCAGTTGTCCTCCTCGGTGTTGTCCTTTATGGTGTAGTCGCCGTCTCCGTTGCGTTGTCCGTAGCGGCGGTGTCCGCTTTGGAACATGTTGAAGTCCATCCATTCGCGGTCGTTGTACCACCATGCCGATGTGGTTCTTCCGCGAGGATGAAATGTCATGATGTGATTGTTGTCAACCTTGCGTATGGCGCGTGCCAGTGCGTCCCACACCTCGGGCTTCTTGTCACCCATGATGTCGCCGCCGATCATCCATATTATATTGGGCTTGTCCTTGTAGCGTTCGCCGAGGAACTTGCCGTATGCGGCGGCTTTCTTCACGTCCATGTTGTTTATCTGAGAGCCCCATATACAGTCCATTGCGATATATATGCCGTTGGCGGCAGCCACGTCCACGATGAAGTCGAGGTGCTCCCAGTATCCGTATACACCCGGTTTCGTGAATTTGGAAAAGTCGAAGCTGGCATCGTTTGCCTGATGTCCGTATACGTTGAATGTCGGTATGGCGTTAAGCACCTGTATCTGTTCCACGTTGTATCCGGCAAGTCTTTCCTTGTTCAAGAAGAATCCCGCTTCATCGCGGTTTAGTCTTTCAGGCAGAAGCCATGCAGTGTTGCCGAGCCAGAAAAACGGCTTTCCGTTCTCGTGTACTATATAGCGTTGGTTTTCCGATACTACCAGACGTCCGTTTTCCCACGGCTTGTAGATTTTCTTTGCCGCATTGGCTGTCACTACGGTCAGCAGTGTTACTGCCGCCATTAACAATGTTCTTTTTTTCATATCAGTAGTTTTTTATTTTGCAGTCAGTATGTATGTGCCGCCCTTCTTGGTGTCGATATCATATAGATATGTATGTGTCAGTTCGGGCAGTTTCTCTATGGCGTCCGGATTGTTTATGCGCTGTGCAGGTGCAGGGTCTAGCCTGTAAAGAGGGTTCCTGTTTGTTCCTTTTGCTGTTTTCACGCCTTTTCCTTTCAACGGAACAGCCGAGCGTATGCGGAGGTTGCCGCCGTTCGCAGATTTTATCACAGCCTTAGTAAGACCGTTATCTTTCCATTCCATCGATACCTCGAAGCCACCCCGGGCTTTAAGACCGTTCACCGAACCCTCTTTTACTGCATCGGGCAGGGCAGGGAGCAGATATACAAATCCGTCATGGCTCTGCATCAGCATTTCGGCGATGCCGGCGGCACATCCGAAGTTTCCGTCTATCTGGAATGGCGGATGTGCATCGAACAGGTTGGCATACGTGCCTCCCTTCTTCTTCTCGTTGCGCACAAGTGTCAGCTGGTCGCCGATGAGCTTCCACGCATGGTTGCCGTCGAGCAACCGCGCCCACAGACAAACCTTCCATCCCATGCTCCATCCCGTCGACGGGTCGCCGCGGTGAATGAGCGATTTGCGTCCTGCAGCCATCAGTTCGGGTGTGCGGAACGGTGAAATCTGGTTGCTCGGATACATTGCGTAGAGATGCGACACATGGCGGTGGATGTCTTTCGGATTGTCCCAGTCGTCCATCCACTCCTGCAACTGTCCCCATTTACCTGCCTGCATAGGCGGCAGTCCGGCAATCTTGTCTTTCAGACTGTCTGTCAGTGTGGAATTCTTTTTCAGTATTTCCGTGGCAGATATGAAGTGGCTGAACAGGTCGCGAACCAGTTCGTTGTCCATTGTCACTCCGGCTGCCGTCGTTGATTTGTAAGGATGTTGGTTCTCAGGCGACAGGCTCGGACATATAACCCACCAATTGTTCTTTGGCTCGCGCACCATAATCTGGTTGAGGAAGCGTGCCGCACCTTCCATTATCGGATAAACCTTTCTTAGGAAATCGACATCCCCCGTGTACAGATAATGCTCCCAAAGGTGCTGGCACATCCATGCGCCGCCCGTAGGCCACAGTCCCGACGGCGCCTTGTCTATGGCTCCGGTCACGCGCCAGATGTCGGTGTTGTGGTGCAACACCCAACCGTCGGCGCCGTACATGATGCGTGCCGTCTCCCTTCCCGTCTGACTTACGTCCTCGATGAGGTCGAAGAGAGGGCCGTTCAGCTCCGTCAGGTTTGCCACTTCCGCGGGCCAATAGTTCATCTCAAGGTTTATGTTGCATGTGTATTTGCTGTCCCACGAGGGCTGCATCTTGTCGTTCCATATACCCTGCAGCGTCGGCGGCTGTGTGCCCGGCTGCGACGAGCAAATGAGCAGATAGCGTCCGAACTGGAAGTATGTCTCCACCAGATGCAGGTCATTGGTTTCCTTGAAACGTGCCACGCGTTCGTCCGTAGGCACTTCCGGATAAGCGTCTTTGCCGAAGTCCAGTCTCACGCGGTCGTAATATTTCCTGTAGTTGGCAAGATGCGCGCTCTTTATCTTGCCGAAGTCGCTCTTCAGAGCGTCGTTCAACATCTGTTCCGAGCGCAGCGTGTCGTTGCCGCTTATGTCGTCGTAGTGCTTGAAGTTTGTGGCTATCGTTATGAATATCGTTGCCTCGTCGGCGCCCTTTATCTGCAGTATGCCGTCGCGGCTTGTCATGCTTCCGCCGTTTACCTTGGCAGTGGCACGTCCGGTGAAGGTTATCTTTCCTTTCAGTCCTTCATGCCATCCGCCTATGCCGCTCAGTTTTATCTCGTTGCCTTCCGACTCTATTGTCACGTCCTGCTGCGGCGAACTCATCTGTGCGTTGCATGTTATCATCCCTTTCTTGCTTGCCGTGAGGTGGACCATTATCACGTTGTCGGCGAGCGACGATATGTATTCGCGCTGATAAGTGACGCCGTCCACGGTGTAGCGTGTTATGGCGCGTGCCGAGTCAAGGCTCAGTTCGCGATAATAGTTTGTGTAGTCGCCATGACCGTTGAAGTCTATAGTCAGGTCTCCGAATACCTGGAAAGGCATTCCGCTGTTTGTCTTTGCCATGACATGCGCCGTCGCCATGTCCTGTGCCTCCTTATATCTGCCCTCCCATACAAGCTGTCTTACCTTGGGCAGATATTCCTTTGCCTCGGGGTTGGCGTTGTTGTTGGGACGTCCTGCCCATATCGTCTCCTCGTTCAGCTGCAACCGTTCTGCCGAAGGCTTACCGAAGACCATTGCGCCGAGCCTGCCGTTTCCAATGGGCAGAGCTTCCGTCCACATCGCTGCGGGGCGGTTGTAACGTAGCACGTGATTGTCCGTTGCTTTGTTTCCCGGTGCGGCATGCACCGTTATTGCCGATGCTATGAGTGCCGCGCATATCATAAGTTTCTTCATAGTCCTTTAGGTTTAAATCTAAGGTTGTCTTCCTTTTCTATTGTCACTTTTTCTTCATCCCACTTCGAGCGGTCGAGTCCGAATACGTCAATGAAAAATTCATACACGGCATTGCGCTTGTTCGGACCGAAGTCGTGCCGCTCTTTCGGCAGGTGTATGTTACGCACTTTGTCCTTTGCTCCATACATATTATATATATATTGCAGGTACGGATATTCCGTCTCGGGTGTCGTAGACGTCCAATCTCCGCCGTCACTGACAATCATCATTGGTTTCGGGGCGAACATTGCGGCAAGCTCGGCGTTGCATGTTCCGCCACCGGCCAGCTGTATGGGCAGTCCGCTTTCGCACGGACATCCGCCGTCGAACCACGACGACATGCTCACAACGGGGCATGCTGCGGTGTATCTGTCGTCGAGTACCGACAGCAGCACCGTCTGCGTTCCTCCGCCCGAACCTCCGTTAACGCCCACTTTCGTCTTGTCTACGTCCTTGCGCCGTATCATGAAGTCGAGCACCTTTATGCCGTTAAGCGCCTGCATGACATGAGCCTCTGCCGTGTGGTGTGCCTTTGTACCGACCTCATCCTCCGACTCGCCCCAGCCCCACAGGTCGTAGTCCACGCATATTGCTCCCATGCGTGCCAGTGTCGCCAGCCTTTGCTGTTGCACTTTGCCGTAGCGTCCCTGATAGAAATGTCCGTTGGGACAGATTATCAGCGGATGCATGCCTTTTGACGACGGTGCATATACAGAGCCTTTCACCGTATGACCGTTGACTGTCTTTATGCAGAAGTTCTGCACGGTATATCCGTCGAACTTTCTTTTCTTTGTATACACGGGCGGCTCGTCAGCACATGCCGCCAGCAACGGGTCTATGCCCAGACGTGCGCGCACCTCACGGCTTACGCTGTCCTTGCGCGCTTCCCACTGCGCCTTGTCGGCATACAGAGACGTGAGCCATGCAATCATCTTTTTTCCGTCTTCCGGTGTGCGACGTGCATACTCGTAAGGCTTCACCTTATATAACTTGTCGTTCTGTTTCACCGGTTTGAAGTTGAACGGTGTCAGAATGTTTGTCAGTGTCTCGTCTATCGAGTACGGACGGATGCGGAAGTCGGCGTATGCAAGTTTCAGTCCGGTTGTGTCCACATCATATTTAAGTCTTACGCCAAACCGCCTTGACACGTCGTTAAGGACATCGCCCAGCGGACGGGTAAACTTGTTTTCAAACGTCTGTCCGTATGCCGTTCCGCACAGGGCAACGAATGCAGGTATTATTAATCTTTTCATGTGTATTTTTTAAAAGGTCTTTAAGGTCTTTAGGGTCTTTAAGGACTTTAAAGACCTTAAAGACTTTATTTCCTTAAGGATTTGACTTCCAGTTTTCCGATATCATCCCTTTGTGCAACCTTCTTGCCGTCTACGAGCAGCATCAGTCCCTTACCCTGGTGATAACGCTGACCGTCCTTGTCGTAGATAATGGTGATAACATGCCCGTGATAGTTCACGTTGTCAAGACAGAAGTAGTTCCACTTGTCTTTGGGCACGAGCGGGTTTACCACGATGTTGCCGTCCGCTTGCGGACGCAGACCGGCAATGCCCGTAATCATAAGATCGTTGAAAGTAGAGTGGTTGTAATAGCGGCTGCGCTCGCGGTCGCCCATGAGCCATGCCCCGTTCGTCTCGTCAAGATATTCACCTATGTACGGACGCCCGCGGTGGTGCTGACTCTCGACATACAGTTCCATCTGGCGGAAGAACACGCTGTCGTTGACAACAGGCGCAGGGTAGTTGTTGATGTAGTTCGCCATGGCGGTCAGTGTCTGGCTGGTGGCGAACGGCCATATTGCGCCGTCCCACTCGCATGTACCCACGCCGTGGCTCCGGAACAGTGGGTGCCTTCTCTCTGCCGTTGTCAGTCCGTATGGTGCGGAGAAGCCTTTTTCGTCCGTAACCTGCTTCCATGCTTCGTCGTATTTTCCTGCATCGGGCATGTTGAAGTACCATGGAATGTATCCTATTGCCTCGCGTGCGTTTGCCAATGTGTCGCCTTTCAATGTCTCAAAGAACTTGCGGTCGTTGCTCCACAGTTTTTCCTCTATCAGTTTTTTCAGGCTTTCAGCCTCTTTTTCGTATTCTCCGGCTTTCGTACTGTTGCCGGCAAGACTGTTTATTGCAGCCAGTGCCCGTGCATTGCCCCACATATAGCTGTTTATCGTAGGTCGCGCATATTTCTTTTTGCGTCCTCCGCTCACACTTTCCTCCATGCCGTCGCGTACATCCTCCTGCCAGTAAAGTCCGTTTGGCAGTGAGTGGGTGTCTTTCCAGCGTGCATATTCGTTTTCCAAGTCGGTGCGCAGGTTCAGCAGGAAAGCCTTGTCGCCTATTACCTTATAAGCTTCGAATACCGCAGCTGGGTTCCATGAGCTGAATTTCTCCATCTTCTGCATGGGTTTGCCGTCGTTTCCGCGATACCATGTGTTCAGTATCTGGCTTACGTATGTGGTGTCTCTCAGCCAGCGGCTTTCCATTACGTGGTGCCCTATTGCACACGCAATGAGATTGTATCTGTCGGCGTATGAACGCTGTACGAGAAATTCCGTCATGCCGTAACCTACGGGTGTGCGCTTGATGTGCTTGCGCAGTGTCCACCAGCGGTAGTAGTACATCTCCTCGATGTTTTTCTGAGGACAGTCGAACAGCGGTATGTTGCGGCTCATCCATTCAGATGATGCGCTGTTGGGTATGTCCGTCACGATGTTCTCGTCTTCCATTGTGTTGAAATAGTCCGCATAATGCGCATAGTCGTCATATTTCAGTACGGCTGCCGCAGCGTCGTTATCGGAAGACGATGTCTTCACGTTGGCAATCATGAACGATGCCATCGGGTCCTGCTCATCGGCACGCGGCATGTCCTCTGTCTGGTCTGCCGGAGTCTCGATGTTCGGATAGTCAAACAGGTCACCTGTGCGGAATACTATGCGCGTGATGGCTTCGACGGGAGTGTCGAACATGCGTGACGCCGCCTTTTTCCCATTTACGTAGTATGTTCCGGTGTGTCCCTTTACCGACAGATGAGCCTTTACGTGATATGTCTCGCCCGCCTTGTAGTTCTTCACCATGCCGCCGTAGCGTGCTCCGCCTTTTACTTTCATCATGGCATCCTTGTCCATCACTATGCGTGAGCACACATTGCCCTTGTCGTCGAGGAACTCGATGTTCATCTGTCCGTGGTCGTTTTGTCCAGCCTTTATGTCGAACTCCACGTCCAGCTCTTTTGTTGCCGGTATCAGTTTTTCAACCTTTGCGTAGTCATACGGATCCTTGTCGCTCAGTCTGAGCCACTCGCCGTCAAGCTCTACCGGTGCCCACAGCGGAGAATATATGTTCCAATCGGTCATGTCCGACAGTTTCCTGTACATGCCGAAACCGCCTTGTGCGTGCTCTGTTGCCGCCAGTTGTACGGGTACCGGTATGCGCGACACCCACATGTCCTCCTTGTTGTTGCTGTATGTCACCCACAGGTCGCCGTCGGGAGGCGTGCCGTTGCCTTCGAGTATGCCGCGTGTGTATTGCGGACCGAAGCTCTTGTACAGTCCGTAATGGCGCTCGGGTGTTACCTCACCGTTTACAAGGTTCAGCGTGGTGTATTCCAGTCCGTCGCTGCTGAGCGATATTGCCAGGGGCCAGCGATATTCCGCCGGGTTGTACACCGTGGCGTATGTGCCGTCGCTGAGACGCTGTCCCCATATTTTTGCATTCGAGTTTACAAATCCCGGAGCACGGAATACAGGTGTGCGCCATGTGTTGCCGCCGTCGGCACTGATGCTTGTCAAGGCGTGTTTCCACATGCCCACCTTGCGTCCGTCGGGCAGCGTGTAGCCGCAGAACGCCTTGTAGGGTGTCTTCAGCGGCAGTATCTTGTCGTCGCGGTCTGCCTCTTCTGCCCACTGCATGCGGTACATCGGGTCTGCCAGTATCTCGTCGCATGCCTTTACGAAAGCCTTGTCCTTGGCACGTTTATAGTAAGGATAGTCGGTGTTCTTCTCGTTGAAACCGTGGTTGTAGTATATGAAATATATCGGTCCGAATGTTCCGTCGGCTTTTATCTCGCGTACCACGCGTCCTATACCGTTACCGTCGTTGGGGTCGTCTTTTGCCGTCACGGCAACACCATAGTTGCCCATTGCAATCAGCTTTCCGCTCTTAGACACGTGGAAGCCCACACGCTGGTGCATTATCGCCTTAAGGTTCTTTGCCACCACGCCGGGCCATGCCGGTTTGGTAAAGCCGTCGGGCACGTTGTAGGGAGGGAACAGTTCCACGGGCTTGCTCCATGTATATCCGTCGGCAGATGTCTGCAACATTGTCTTTCCCGGCGGTTCGTGCTCGCTGCGCGGGTCGGTGAGGTAGTGCATCCAGAACTTGCCCTGCCAGTATGCCATCATGGGCTGGTGGTTGTAGAGCCATCCCTGCTCGCCGCGCATAGTCTGTATGCTGTGCACACCCACCACGGGCGACAGTCCGCCGTCGTGGCGTGCCGGTGTGGCGACGGTCTTGCCTGTATAGTGCATGGACTCGCTGTTGTACTTTTTCAGTGCATCGACAAGCTTTTCGTCTGCCATGAACACGGTGCCGTGCTTGTGACCTACGGGGAACTTCACCGCTCCAGTCTGATCCTGGAAGTGTATGAAGTCCTTTGTGCGGTGCGCGCCGTATATCTTGTGGCGGTATGAGTCGTAATAGATATAATACCATCCGTTGACGTATGCCGTGCTGGGTCCCTCGGTGAAGCTCTCGGTGAAAGGCTCCGATGCCTTGCTCCACGGACCGTAGGGTGTCTTGGCGAATGCTACCTTTATGTTGCGCTGCTTGCGGCTGTTGTCTTTAAGCACCATCACATAGTCGTCCTTGCCGCGCTTCACCATTGTGGCATCGATGCAGCTGAAGTCGGGGTCTATGAGCAGCTTTGCCTCGCTGAACTTCTTGAAGTCCTTTGTTGTTACGTAGTACAGGCGGTGGTTGTTGCGGTGATCCTCGATATAGTCGGGGAATTTGCCCGGCACGCACGACGCCCATATTATCATGTACTGCTTCCTGACGTCATCGTAGAAAAGTTCAGGTGCCCATACGTTAACGGTCGAAGTGTCTTTCATCACTTCGATAAAACGTTGCGGCGTCCAGTGGATAAGATCTTTCGACGAAGCATATCCGAAGCCTCTGTCCTTGCGCCAGCTCGATGTCCACACGAGATGGAACGTGCCGTCGGGACCTTTTACTATCGACGGGTCGCGCATGACCTTTTGGTTGCCCACTTCCGGTTTGAGGAATGTGCCCTGAATGCTGTCCCAATGTATTCCGTCATGGCTGTAGATAAAGCGTAGACCCTCATTGGCAGGTTCGTGAAAAGATGTAGAAACGTAGATGTCCTTCGCAGATGAAGTCATCACCGTCATCGCAAAGGTAACGATGAGTGACAAAGCATGTTTTTTCATTATGTATTATAATAATATTTATTAACTGACTACAAAGATAGCGTTTTGTCATCATATTTTATAATTAAAAGCGCATCTATTTTAGTGATTAGACGTTCTTTAGAGGTGAAAGTCAAAAAACAAAGACGATTTTATTTGTCGTATCGTTTTTCGGGAGCAGTGCTTTCGGATGGCAAAAGGTGCCCTTTAGCGTTACGAAAAGCCACCTTTTGCAGTCTGAAAGGGCACCTTTTAGAAGGTAAAAGGTATCATTCTGGTTTTCAATACTTTACAAACGTGGTTTTAAACGGCTGTTTTTAATATACGTTTGTATGACGTATTGTAATGATAAAGGCGTGTTTGATATGTGTAATGGAAGTTGTATTTTGCTTTATTGTGTCGTTATGCTATAATAATTAAGATGTTTCTTGTCAATGTGATAATAAAAGTATACCTTTGCATAAGATAAGTTTCGCCTCAGCAATTCCAAGCAAGCTTGATTGCGTTCGGCTTGTATTATCTTTGCAGAAGAAAATATAAAAGGTATTGGTTCGTTGGTTATTGGCATCGCTTTCATAAGCATGCCGGATCCGATACGGTTTCATTTAGAATATAAAGAATAATAAGGTATGAGTAAACTGATTGTTCCGGAGGATTACGTCTCACTGCTCGGAATGAGACAGACAGAGCAGGGTATAAAGCTGATAAAGGAGTTTTTTCAGCAGAATCTTTCCACTGAGTTGCGCTTGCGGAGAGTAACGGCACCGCTGTTCGTTTTGAAAGGGCTTGGTATAAACGACGATTTGAACGGGGTGGAACGTCCCGTGACATTCCCTATAAAAGACCTTGGTGAGGCAGAGGCTGAAGTGGTGCACTCTCTTGCTAAGTGGAAAAGGCTTACGCTGGCTGAGTATGAGGTAGAGCCGGGGTACGGAATATATACCGACATGAATGCCATACGTGCCGATGAGGAACTTGACAACCTGCACTCGCTTTATGTGGACCAGTGGGACTGGGAGGCGGTGATCACTGCCGAACAGCGCAACATAGACTTTCTTAAGAGTACGGTGCGGCGCATATATGCTGCCATATTGCGCACAGAATTTCTTGTCTGTGAGCGCTATCCGCAGATCAAACCGTTCTTGCCCGAAGACATTCGCTTTATATATAGTGAGGATTTGCTCGCCATGTATCCCGACAAGGATGCAAAAGAACGTGAGAACCTGATATGCAAGAAGTATGGTGCGGTGTTTGTCATAGGCATAGGCGGTTCGATAGGTGGCGGTGAGCCTCATGACGGGCGTGCGCCAGACTACGACGATTGGACAACGGAGAGTACTCCCGGACATCACGGTCTTAACGGCGACATACTTATATGGTATCCCGTTTTGGGCAAGGCGGTGGAGCTTTCTTCCATGGGTATACGTGTGGACGGTGAGGCGTTGATGTGTCAGCTTGAGTTGAAGGGACAGACCGAACGTGCATCTCTTTATTTCCACAAGAAACTTCTTGACGGCGAGCTTCCTTTGAGCATAGGCGGCGGAATAGGGCAGAGCCGTCTTTGCATGGTGCTTCTTCATAAAGCGCACCTTGGAGAGATACAGGCAAGTATATGGCCCGACGAGATGAAAAAGGAATGTGAAGAGGCGGGGATGATGATTATATGAGTTACAAATTACGAATGTGGAGTTAGGATTTACGAATTATTCTCACTGCGTTGCGATGAAGAGTTGTGAATTTACGAATGTGGAGTTATAACAGGTATAACGATGCCCGATATAGGAATAATTCTTAATTTATAATTCCACATCGCAGCGCAGTGAGAATAATTCGTAAATCCTAACTCCACATTCGTAATTTTAAACGATTTCTAACTCCAGTTCCTTCCTCAGCCTTTCGATAGCCTTATTGCCGGCAGACATCTCCTCCAACAACTCGCGCGGAGACAATATCTTCTTTATCTCTTCCGGTTTCGCCTGTCTTATATTAAGGGTTATACCGGTGTTGTGCAGTGCTATGGCAAGCGTGTTGCGTATCCTTCCCTTTATCCTTAATATTTCCTCAAGCAGTATTTTGTTGTCTACCACTATATCGATGTCGGGAAGTGAAGATATTGCCGGTTGTATGTTTTTCATTCTTGCGGCAAGTCCTGCCATTTGCTGGGGCATGCGCTTGCACATGGCATACCATTGCATCTGCAACATGTCGTTGTCAAACTCCTGGCGTTCGCCCGTGTCGGCTATTTCCGTTTCTGTAGTGTCGCTTTGCCTTTCGGGCTTTTTCTTTAAGTTCGAGAATGTCTTTCCTATGCTTCCAAGTTTTATGGCAGGAGCCTTGGGCGAGGAACCGGTGCCTGCGGACGATGTCGCTGCCGTGGTTTCCGCATGGGTGTCATGTCTTTTCGTGCCTGAAGACGCAGATACCGCCTCGGGCTTTTTGGTCGTTGCAGTCTGTTCCGTCGCCGCCACCTGTATAGCTGCTGTCTGACGGGCATCCGCAATGAGTTTTCTGAACAGGGATTTTATTCTTCTCTTGGGGCTGCGCCCCGCACTGTCACCCTCGTCGTCGGGCTGCGTTATCTGTGCCACCTGTATCAGGGTAAGTTCCACTAACAGACGCTTGTTGCTGCTCTGGCGGTAGTTGATGTCACACTCGTTCATCACCTTTAATGCACGATACAAGAACTTTGCCGGACAAGTCGTCGCCTGTTCTTTGTACCTGTCGCGCTGACGGTCGCTCACTTCAAGCAGGTGCAGGGTACTTTCGTCTTTTGCCATGAGCACGTTGCGTAGATGTGCCGCAAGTCCGCTGATGAAGTGTCCCCCGTCGAAGCCCTTTGCTATGACGCTGTTCAGCAAAATCATGACTCCGCTCACGTCGTTTTTAAGACAGAGGTCGGTAACCTTGAAGTAGTTTTCGGCATCGAGCACGTTGAGGTCTTCTATGACCTTGTCGTATGTTATGTTTCCCCGGCAGAAACTTGCCGCCTGGTCGAATATCGAAAGTGCGTCGCGCATGCCTCCGTCTGCCTTTTCGGCAATCACGCCGAGAGCTTCTTCCTCGCAGGATATGCCCTCTTTCTCTGCCACCATTTTAAGGTGCGACACGATGCTTGCCGCTGACATGCGTTCGAAGTCGTATATCTGGCAACGCGATATGATGGTAGGCAGTATCTTGTGTTTTTCCGTTGTGGCGAGTATGAATATCACGTGTGCGGGCGGTTCCTCAAGTGTTTTGAGAAAAGCGTTGAATGCTGCAGTGGACAACATGTGCACCTCGTCGATGATGAACACCTTGTATTTGCCCACCTGCGGCGGTATGCGCGTCTGCTCCATCAGTGCCTTTATGTTCTCTACGGAATTGTTGCTGGCGGCGTCAAGCTCGAATATGTTGTACGAGCGTTGCTCGTTGAATGCCATGCAGCTTTCGCACGTGTTGCATGCCTCGCCTTCGCCGGTGGGAGAAAGGCAGTTTATTGCCTTTGCAAAGATGCGTGCGCATGTAGTCTTTCCCACTCCACGCGGACCGCAGAAGAGATAGGCGTGTGCCAGCTTGCCGCTCTTCACCGCGTTCCTGAGTGTGGTGGTCAGTGCCGCCTGTCCCACAACCGAGTCGAAAGACATAGGGCGGTACTTACGTGCCGATACGATATATTCTTTCATAATAAATTAAAAGTTTTTCGCAAAGATAATACTTTTACCGGAATTTTATTACCTTTGCAATTAAAATACTTGACTTTCTGAAGTTAAGGAGTTAAGGGCGTTTAAGAGGTTTACGAGGTTTGATGCAAGTCTTGAACCGGGTTCGGTGCAGTGTTGCCACGACTTCTAAACAATCGAAAGATCTATGCCTTCTTTCACTCCGTTAACTGCAAGGCAGTCGGACAAATGCGAACTTCTGTAAAATAAAGGCAAATGAGCAACCTGAATCCGATAGGCAGATTTCTTATACACAACCGCTACTGGATAGTGGTGATTGTCGGTGTGCTTATAGTTGGCGTGCTTGACGAGAACAGCTTTATGAAGCGTGTTGAGCTGGAGATGCAGATAAACAGTCTGAATGCACAGATTGATGACTTCAACTCGCAGTATGAATATGCGGAAACGCGACTAAGGCAGTTGCGCATGAACCCCAAGGCTATTACGAAGATTGCGCGTGAGAACTATTTTATGAAAGCCGATGACGAGGACATTTTCGTTCTGAGCGATGATAAAAGACCAATTTCCGGAAATAATGAAAAAACTGAATAAATGGCAGAATGTCCTGTTTGTGATCGGGGCATGCCTTATGGTGGCAGGTGTCGGCATGTATGTGTTCGGTACGTCGGATGCAGCCTGCTGGGTGTTTGCTGCAGGAGTGGCGGCGTTTTGCAGCATGCAGTCGTTGCAGACATACGACGGTGGCAATCTTACGATACGCCGTCTGCGCCGCATAATGCTTGTGGGTGAAGTGTTTTTCGTGCTTTCGGCACTGCTGATTATAGAAAACACCTACCACTGGCTTTATCCATACTTCGTCAGAAACGGCATAGAATGGGCAAATGCCTATATACAATATATATACAACAACTGGGTGGTGACGCTGCTTGTGGCGTCGATAATAGAGCTGTATACCACGCACAGGATATCCCGTGAATTGGGGAAAGTGTAAAAACCAGTTAAAAACCATGCGTTTTATTTTAAATTGAATGAACTTTTTTCGTAGTATCGATAATACATAGTACATTTGTATCGTTATTTTGTACGTTTATATCGATATTACGAAAACAGTTATGATTAAGATAATTTATGCTTTCATTGTGTTGATGTCGTTGACATCGTGCGTCAGTTCTTATGATATAGAGGGAACTTCCAACATAACCATACTCGATGGACGCATGCTGTATCTGAAAGTTTACGACAACAACGAATTGAAGACTCTCGACTCGTGCGATGTGGTTCACGGGCAGTTCAAGTTTACCGGAACGGTAGACTCCGTGAGATATGCCATGCTTTTTATGGATGACGAGGGGCTTATGCCAGTGGTGCTTGAGGATGGAAAGATAAACATAAACATAGACAAGACGCGTCAGAATGTAAGCGGAACACCGCTTAATGACAAACTTACGGGCTTTATGGAGAAGTATGTGCAGCTTACGAACAGGATAAACGAGTTGGGACGTGAGCAGAGCCGTGCCATAATGGACGGTCGCAACATGGACACCGTGAACATGCGTCTGGCAAAAGAAGCGGACAAGATTGCCGAGAAAGAAGACAAGTTGGTGACTTCGTTCATTGTCGAGAATTTTGACAATGTGCTTGGTCCCGGTATATTCTTCATGATGACGGCAGACAACACATATCCTGAACTGTCGCCGTGGGTAGAGGATATAATGAGCAAGGCCACGGACAAGTTCAAGAGCGATCCGTATGTGAAAGATTATTATGAGAAGGCATGTCACAATCAGAATATAATGAACGGTATGTCTTCACCTAATGCCGGTATCACTCAACCGATATCAGGTGCGCCTACGCCTAACGAACTTGCGCGTCCCCGTTGATGAGGCATTGAAGAACAGACCGGAAGAAGAGGGCGATGATAAAGCCGATGCCGCATCTATGGATTGATATATACGTCTAATTTCTTAATATCTGCTTATATATAATATGTTAACACTTATCTCGGGTGCGACGATTGTAAATGAAGACAGAAAACTATGCGGCTCATTGCTTATTGAAGACGACCGCATAGCGGAAATATACGAGGGAGATATGACACCCCGCGGACATTACGACCGTAAGGTTGATGCCGCGGGGTGTTTTGTGCTTCCCGGAGTTATAGACGACCATGTGCATTTCCGTGAGCCGGGACTTACATCAAAGGCGGATATAGAGAGTGAAAGCCGCGCCGCGGCTTTTGGAGGTGTGACGTCATACTTTGACATGCCCAACACGGTGCCGCAGACAACAACGCTTGCGGCTCTCGAAGAGAAGTTCCGTATTGCGGCGTCACATAGTCATGTGAACTATTCATTCTTCTTCGGTGCGACAAACGACAACATGCGCCTTGCAGACAGACTTGACAAAAGCCGCATTCCCGGTATAAAGTTGTTTATGGGTTCGTCTACCGGAAACATGCTTGTAGACAGGGAAGAGGCGCTTGAAGACATATTCCGCCGTGCCGACATGCCCGTAATGGTGCATTGTGAAGATACGGATGTGATAAATGCCAACATGGCTGCAGCCAAGGCAAAATATGGAGATGACCCTGCCGTGTGTCATCATCCGATGATAAGGAGCAGGGAGGCTTGTATCAAGTCCACGTCGCTTGCCGTTCGCCTTGCGAGGAAATACGGGACACGTCTGCACGTGGCACATGTCACCACGACTGAGGAACTGGAACTGTTCGAAGCTGTCGAAGACACTCTTCCGCAGATAACGGCAGAGGCTGTTTTGGCACATCTGCTGTTCTCCGATTGCGACTATGAACGGCTGGGGGCGCTGATAAAGTGTAATCCTGCCGTAAAGTCAACGGCAGACAGGGATGCTTTGAGGGCCGCCATTTCCGACGGACGTATAGCCGTGGTGGGTACAGACCATGCGCCGCACAGGCTTGACGAAAAGCAGGGCGGATGTTGCCGTGCCATGTCGGGCATGCCTATGGTGCAGTTCTCGTTGGTGTCTATGTTGGGACTTGTGGACGAGGGCGTGCTGACGATAGAGAGACTTGTGCGACTTATGTGTCATAACCCTGCATTGTTGTTCGGTGTGCGTGACCGCGGATTTCTCCGTAAGGGATATAAGGCGGATGTCGTGATAGTACGTCCGGATGCTCCGTGGACGGTGACGGCAGACGATATCCGGAGCAAGTGCGGGTGGAGTCCCTTGCTGGGCAATACTTTCAACTGGCGTGTGGAGCATACGTTCTGCAACGGTTCGCATATATTGAATGCCGGAATATTCGACGAAAACAGCCGTGGAGAGGCTATTGAGTTTTTAAGACGGTGAGTACAGTTTTGTTTTGTAATACCGATAAAATAAATAATACCGATATATCTATTGTCTTTCATTCTGCAATAAAATAAATACAGATGATTTCAAGAATATTAATACCCGTACTGCTTCTTATACTGCTGCCCGATTTATATATATACATGCACTATCTGCGTCGCGGTCTTGCACTTTTTCGCCGCGTGCTGTGGTGGGTGCCGTCGGTTGCAATGGTAGTATATACGGTGGCGATGACTCTTCCGGACAGTTTTGCTCCTGCCGATATCTCGGTTCTTAACCGGTATCTTTTCTTTCTTGGCATAATAGTGGTGCCCAAGGCTTTGTTCGCCCTGTTCTCGTGTATAGGGCTTGTCGGCTGTCGCCTATTCCATACGCGTCTTAACTGGGGAAATCTCGCAGGGCTGTTTCTTGCCGCCGCCGCTATCTCTATAACGGTTTACGGCAGTACGATAGGATTCATGAAGCTTGAGGTGCGTAATGTTGAATATCGTTCTAAGGACGTGCCGCCTGCTTTCGACGGTTATCGCATATTGCACTTCAGCGATGCTCATGTCGGCTCGTATACGGGCGAGTATATGAAGATACTTGAGAAGGCGGTGCAGCGTATGAACGGGCTTGACGTCGATGCTATAGTCTTTACGGGCGACTTGCAGAACATGCACCCACGGGAGATATACCCTGTGGCAGAGATACTGGGACGTCTCAAGGCAAAGGACGGTGTTTTCTCCGTGCTTGGCAATCACGACTATGCCGACTATGTAGATTGCAGTGCCGAGGAGAAGCGTGCCAACGAGCATGCCACCATGGCATGTGAGCGGCGGATGGGCTGGCAGTTGCTGATAAACGAGAACCGTGTGATACGCCGTGGCAACGACTCTATTGTCATTGCCGGAATGGAAAACGACGGCAGACCGCCTTTCCCTCAGAGAGGAGATATACGAAAGACGCTTGCCGGTGTGGGCGACAGTGCCTTTGTGGTGATGCTCCAACACGATCCCACGTCATGGCGTCGCACGATACTTCCCAAGTCGGGTGCTCAGCTCACACTCAGCGGGCACACCCATGCCATGCAGTTCTCCGTCTTCGGCTGGTCTCCTGCATCGCTTGTTTATAACGAGTGGGGCGGAATGTACAGCGAAGGAGACCGGGCACTGAACGTATCCGTTGGTCTTGGGGGCTTCATACCTTTCCGCTTCGGGGCAACGGGCGAGGTGGTTGTTGTGACGTTGAAACATGGTAATTGATAATCAACGCTTTCTATGTAAGTAACGGAGATTGTCCGGTGTGACAATCTTTTATTTACGTTTTGTCACTTATATTCTGTTTTACATGGCATTTAGTCATTTCAAAACTGTCGTCCGAAAGTCTTGTTCTACGTGTTAAAAGATGTTAGGAACGGTCGCGGCAGGCGAAAAGATGTGCTTTAGGAATCAAAAGAACGTGCGTTTTGAAATTTTGGATCGATCGAAAAAAATGAAACGCACGTGTCTTGGCATGCTAAAGGGCATCTTTAGCAGGGTAAAAGGGCGTCTTTAGGGGATGTAACGAGGCTCTTTAGCATGATAATAAGGCAACTTTGCATACCAAACGATGCACATTTTCTTGCTTTCAGACGTAACCTGTTGATATAAAGCGTGTTATGTCTGCATGCAAATTTTGGCGTTATTTTACGCCCCATAGCTTCTTTTTTATGAATATCGCAGTATTTCGGGGTTTTGAAAAGTCAAAAAGAAAGGAAAAAGAGGGCTTTTGGTTGACAATTGATAATTGACGATTGATAATGGGGCTGAAAAGAAAGGAAGATAAAAGACGTATGTTTTGTCGCTTCATATGCGACTATCGTCTTTTATCTTCCCCGGCTTTAGCAATGTATATTTATATTGCTTTTTGGGGCGTCAACTTATGACGCGCCCCCGTGATTTAATACTTGAATGTATGCGTTCCGCTGCCGACATCGTGCTTGTCGCCGTTTGGCAGAACCACCGTCGCGTCGCATCCTACCGGGATTTCAACGGTTGTCGCCGTGCGGTTGCAGTCAACGGATATGCGACCGTAGAGCGATGCGGTGCTTGCCTTGACGTATTGCAGGTCGCCGACGAGGGTGGGGGATATGAGCAGGTGGCGCATGCCGTGCGTGCTCGGTTTGTTGTCTATGCCGCCGAGTGTCTTGAACAGCCATTCGTCTATCTGTCCCATCATGAAATGGTTCCACGACGAGCCTTGTCTCGGATCCCATTGCTCCGTCAGTGTCGTTGCGCCGTGTTTCAACTGGAAACCGTATCCCGGTGTTTCATAATGGTTGAGCATGGTGTATAACAGTTCGTTGTATCCGTTCTCCGCAAGTGTACGGAACAGGTATCTGTTGCCCACGTCGCCGGTTGTGAGGCGGTTGCCGTGTGCCTTGATATCTTCGATGAGGCTGTTCAGAACGGTCTTCTTGTTACTACCCGTAAGGTTAAGATACAACGGCAGGGCATTTGATGTCTGGCTTCCTGTGCCGTATTTGCAGGAGTCGGCTTTATAGAAGTGCTTGTTGAACTTTTCTATTACTTCGTCTGTCAAGGCTCCGTATTTCCTTGCGTCGTCGTCTTTGCCTGTCATTCTTGCTGCTTCGGTCAGAAGTTTCAGGTCGAAGATGTAATGGGCGGTAGCAACAAGAGGTATGGGAGTGTTCTTTGAAAATCCTGCGCGCCACGGACCGTAGTCATACCAATCGCCGAGACCGTGGCTCACAATGCCGTCTTCGGCTCTCGATGTGAGATAGTCCACATATCCGCGCATTGCCTGATAGTTTTCTTTTATCAGCGTGTTGTCGCCATACATGTCATAATACATGAACGGCAGGATGACAAGTGTGCTTCCCCATTCGGGCGAGTCGTCGAACAGGTTGCCGAACGATATATATTGCGGAGCTGTCGTCGGCACCATTCCGTCTGCCTTCTGCGTGTCGGTGATGTCTTTTATTATCTTCGGCACGTATGTCGTCATGTCGTAGTTGTAAAGCAGACTGGGACCGCAAAGATGGTCTTGCTCCAGCCAACCCAGCTTCTCGCGGTGCGGACAGTCGGTCAGCACGCTTTGCATGTTGCTTCTTTCAGCCCTTTCTATAAGACGGTGTGTCTGTGTGAACAACGGATTGGAACACTCGAATGATGATACTTCCTCGGCAGAGTTGTATATGAAACAGCTCTTAAGATCTTCTATTACAGGCAGCCCTTCGGGATTTGGCTCGCCTTCGCCTTTAAGAACGGCACCTTCTACCTGTATGTAACGGAAACCGTAATAAGAGAAACGTGGATGCCATGTCTCCGTGCCGTTTCCTTTCAGCGTATATTCATAATAGTGCTGGCGCCCTGTCTGCCGTTGGTCGCATACACCCTGCTTTGTAAGTTTCTCGGCAACGAGGAGTGTCACTTTCTGACCGCGTTTTCCCGTAACCGTTATTTGCGGAAAGCCTGCAAGGTTCTGCCCCATGTCGGCTACGAACACCGACGGGTCGACAGTGCGCTTGGTCTGTTTCGACGCCGCATCGAGCGAGTCTGCGTTTATCTTGTTCCATTCTTTTATGCCGTAATATTCCATAATCTTTACGGGCGGTGCCGTCTGCGGGCATAATGTCCCTTTCGGACCTTCCACCTGTACTGCGCTTTTCCAGTTCCGGTCGTTAAATCCCGGCATGTCGCATCCTGCCTGTTCCAGCGTTGCGTCGTATGACTCGCCCCCGTACATGCTGTTGAATGTTATCGGACTCAGACTGTATTTCCAGTCCGTGTCGCTTGTTATCGTCTGCCTGCTGCCGTCGCTGTAGTTTATTTCCATCTGCATTATCAGCTGCGGCGCACCGAAACTTGTCTGCAACTTACTGTAGCGGTTCATGCGCTGGACATTGAAGAAACCGTTGCCGAGCAGTACGTTTATGGCATTTCCGCCTTTATTCAGATAATCTGTTACGTCGTATACATTATAATATACAGTTTTGTCATATTCGCTCCATAGCGGTGCAAACTCGCTGTCGCCCACCTTCTTGCCATTAATGGTCATTTCGTAGTGTCCCAGTCCGCTTATGTATACAACAGCATCGGCAATGCTTTTCTTTCCTGTCGAGAACTCCTTACGCATTATGATGCTTTTCGTGGACAATGTATCCACGTCCGCCCATTTCTTCTTGAAGTCTTCTTTCTTGAATACTGTGTTTGAATATCTTCCTTCAGGAATATTTGCATCCTTTTTTGTTATGGCTCCAATCCATTTCGCATCAATCTTCTCAGGTACGACACGTATGTATTGCACCGTGCTCCATTCCGATGCTTTCCCGTCAGCATCCCATACACGCACCTGCCACTTGTATCCATGTTTATTATAGTGCAAATCTGGGATATCAACCAGCTGGCTGTTGTCCGACTTTGTCCGTCCGCTGTCAAATACCTTTTTGTTTGTAACATTCTCTTTGACAAGTATCTGATACGCCGTCTGCCGGTCATTGTTCCTGTCCGATGTCATTTGCCAGCCGAGCCTTGCGCCGCCTTTTGTGACAGCCATACCTGCCTGATAGTTGCATGTCAGCTTGGTGACTGTAAGTTTTGCACATATCGGTATTGCAATAAATGATAATGCAGCAATGCACCATGTACGGTGCATGTGCCGGTTCTTGTTAATCTTTTTCATTATGACGAATTATTGTTTTCTCGTTATTTTCCCGTTTTTTATTTCAGCCTCGACGGTTCTTCCTCCCGTTGCATGCAGGCGGAAACTTGCATTCCACTCCTTGGGCCATGCCGGAAAGAGCATTATGTTTCCGTCCTCTGTTTCCTGTAACAGCATTTCCTGCAAGCCTATCATTGACGCACCGCCCTTATTGCAGTCGGGCGCCCAGTCATAGCCCGGATCCCAGAATGCAGGGAAACGGTACGGACCGTCTGCCAACTTCTCTTCGATAAGGTGTTTCGCCTCGTCCGTCAGTCCGAGACATGCCGCCCATATATTATCCTGTTTCCACCCGGTTGCAGAGCGCATCTTTATTACGTGCGGGTCTTTTAAATAAGTGTTCCTTGCTGTTTCCAACCCCGGACGTCCCATTCCATATATGCGCCATGGGAAAACCGGGTACAGCTGCGGTGACTCCACGTTCTGAATTCTTGCCCATACAACGGCAGGAGCAATGCACGTGTCGTTGCCGATTGTTCTCAGGGGAATATCGGGAAGGGAGGTTTTTAATGAAGAATGAAGAATGAAGAATGAAGAATTATGGTTTGCCGATGAAGGATTAGGGGTTGTGGATGAAGTATTTGGTGCAGAAACAGATGACGAGTCAGTGGGGGATACCGTTGCATATTTCTTGCTAAAGTATTCACCTGCCTGACGGTTTACCGTCTGTAAGGCGGCAATAACACTCGAGGGATTATATGCCTGCTTGTATGTCTCGCATCCGGACGACGGGAATAATATCAGTTTTCCGTCTCCGTCCACTTCTTTCACTCCGCGTTTCTTTGCAAGATAACGGTAGTGTTCGTCAAAGAATTTAAGGCATTGTTCTATCAGCGGTTCATATCTGCATATATCCATGCCCGTATAAGAATGTGCCTGTAGTATCATTGAGCAGAATTCCAGTGCCGTATCCCATTGATATTCCAACCATGCGTTGCGCTCCATGCCGTAGTCGTCACCGTCCTTATGCTTTCCGTATTCGGCAGGATTGGGCAGCCCGAAGTTCTCGAGCTGTTCGCAGAATGAAGCACCGTCATGTCCCCAATAGTATTTCGTGCGCTCCACGGCTGTAGGCAGCAGGCGCAGATATGTGTCGAACTGTGCCTTCATCATGTCCGTGTCGCCGCTTTTCAACATGGGCCAGTACACAAGGCGCTGGTTCTGGGCGGTCATCGTGCCGCCTCCCCATTTGCGGTAGTCGGGTGTGAACGGGCATTTGCTGTCAACATATACCGGATCGAAAGTGAAAAGTCCCCCGTTGAATTTGGACGGCCATTCTCCGTATGCATTGCATCCGAGCATGTATCTGAACAGTTCGTAGTTTCTTACGATGTTCTTTGCCTCGCCTTCAGCCTTTATATAACTGCGTTGCCAGTATTCATGCCACCATTTCCCGCTGCGCCGGCGCGACTCCTTTGCCGTGGGTATTTTGTCTTTTCTGTCGATATCGAGGTCTATCGTCACAGTGCTTTTCTTTATTCCCGTTGCCCTGTAGTTCCATGCACGATAGTCTGTCGAGGCATATATGCCGTCGCTGGTATCGGTATATTGAAATCCCGGGGCATACATTATGCCTCCGAATTTCAGTCCTCCTATCGGATTATACAGTCTGTCTTTTATGCTGTCGAGCCTTTCACGGCTTACCGTGAAGTCGAAAACCGTTTCCTCCTTGTTCTTGTGGAAGAATGTCAGCATGTTCTTTTGCGGCTCTATGGTATCCTTGTATGTCTTGCAGTCTTTCGGCAATACCCATTTGTATGAGCATTGCTGGCATTCTGCCTTTGTCACCGGGCGGTCTTTGTATCTCCAGCTTTCATAGCTCAGCGTTGCATCGGTCTTTTGCGAAGAGTTTATTTCCATGAATATCACGGGTGAGAAAACATCCGCCCAAAGCCGTATCTCCGTGTCCGATGATTTTATGTATACAGCCCCGTCGTCAAGCTTCAGTATCTGTCTGAAGTCTTTTCTTCCGTCTGCAAACGGATTTGTTGAAAGATGAAGACGGAACCGTCCTGCTTTTAGCAGTGTGTTGTTTTCATCAAACATGCCACTGCGCGATGTGTAGAACATCACATCTCCGTTTTCCACCCATACGTTCATACCTATGCTGTTGCCGCCGCACGGCATGGACTCCGACGAGTTCTTGCTTGGTGATGTCCATATATAGTCTTCCGTAATATAGTTTCCGGCAAAAGAATATGCCGATATGCACAGTAGGATAAGCAGTATTCTGTTCTTCATGGTTTGTTTTTTATTGTTAGTTTAATAGAGCCTATAGCCTCTATAGTATCTATAGGTTCTATAACCTCTATCGCCCCTATTATTCCTCCCAGTCATCCGAGCGGAATGAACTTACAGGCAGCCCGTCGCAGAACAGGTCTCCGTCAGCCCAGTTCTTGAAAGCATATCTCACGGCTACAGGCTTACTCACCTTTTCACTCTTCAAATATACGCGGTTTCTTTCAGTCCATGCCTTTGCAGGGTGGAACACCTTGTTTTCACCTGCAATCTCAAACAGATTGCTTGTAGTTCCGTTGTTGAAGTAAACCCACTCTTTGCTCTTGTCGAAACTTATCACGGCAGTATCGCCCTTGAATTCAACATCTTTATAGCGTGCAAATTCCGGCAGTCCGGCAATGTTGTAAGTATTCCGCAGTGCAAGCAGTGCAAGACGCTCGCCTGCCTGACGTTTCTTGCGCGGATGTATACCGTATTCCAGTCCGGCATCCATCAGTACCGCCATGCCGGTGTTGGGCACAATTGTCTCCACACGTGCCTGCTGTTCGCGCAACAATGCACTGTTATAGTCCCAATTTATAAGACTGTAGTCGTATGGCGCTATCTGACAGTAGTAGAACGGGAAGTCTCCGATGTTCCATTCTCCGCGCCATCCACGTATCATTGTTGCCAGCATGTCGCCGTATGTTTTGTAGCGGTTTACGTTGTCCTCGCCCTGATACCATATAACACCGCGCATCGCCATACCTACGAGTGGGTGCATCATTCCGTTGTACAATACGGTCGGAGTACGGTTCTTCGATTTGATGTCTTGTGGAGACTTTGGTATCCGGGCATCAGGAAATGCTTTCAGCCAGTCGGCTGTCATCCATGCCTCGCATGCCGAACCACCCCATGCCACTGTTATCAGTCCCACCGGAACGTCAAGCACTTTTCTAAGCATCCGCCCGAAATAATATGCCGTTGCGCTGAACTCGCGTACACTGCCGGTGTTTGCTTCGTACCACTGTCCGCTCACCGTGTCCACCGGTTCAAACTTGCTGTTGCGCTTCACGGTGAACAGTCTCAGTTGAGGGTCACGGCTGTTAAGTCCGTCCGTTATAGCACCTTCAACAGGTTGTGCCTTGAAACCTTTCATCTGCATTTCCATGTTGCTTTGTCCCGAACAAACCCATAGTTCTCCTATCAATATATTGTTCAGCACGGTCTTCTCGCCGTCATTGAATGTGATGGAGTAGGGACCTCCTGCTTCAGGAGTCTCTATCGCAACTTTCCATTTGCCGTTGCTGTCGGCTTTTGCCGTATATGTTTTCTTTGTCCACGACGGCGAAACCTTTACCGTTGCCGACCTCTCGGCGTTGCCCCATACGTTGGCTGTTGTCTCACGTTGCATCACCATTCCGTCCGAAAACATCTTCGGAAGAGTCACTTTTGCATTGACGTTTGCAGCAACAAACAGTGACGCCATAATTAATTTATAATTCATGATAGGTAATTTATAATTCATAATTTATAATTCGTAATCGCAGCAAAGCGAGAATAACTCGTAATTCCAAATTCGTAATTAGTAATTCTCATTCTTCATTCTTTATTCTTCATTCTTCATTATTTTTATCGGACCCAACAGACCAGCCGGCAGCGTTGTCTTTTCAGCCCTGCGGTATTTGCCGTTTGTCCATATTCCTTCGAACGGAGCAGTTCCGTTGTCGTTGCCGAGCAATGCGTTTGCCCATGTATTTACAACTTCTATTCTCAGTGTGTTCTTGCCTTTTTTTACAGCATCCGTTATGTCCACGGTGTAAGGTGCGAGCCATGCCGTACCGCATTTCTTCCCGTTTACATAAACGGTGGCAATGTTTTCCACCTTGCCGAGGTCGAGCATTACCCTTCCTTTATTCTTTCCATTATGTTTAAATGTCGTTTCATACGTGGCGTGACCTGAATAATATTTTATGCTGTTGTCCGTCGAGCTGCTCCAGTCGAACAGTTCTTTCGCTGTCACGTTCTTTCCCGTCTCATCAAAAGTAATCGTCCATTCCTTTGTCTTCAAGGGGATTGTCTGCCGGATATTCACTTTTTCTTCGGCATCCAATGTCATGTTTGTCAAGATGACGAATGCAGATGCCCCCGGATTAAGTGTCATGTTGTCTGTGCCGTTGTATATCTTACCGTCCATCGGGTCGGCTATATATTTGTTCTTTCCTGTCGCACGGAACTTCGGTGCAAATGTCATTTCCTTTTCTGTAGGGTTGCAGATGAAGTAGATGTCTGCATCCTTGCCGTGGCGGTGTGTATATCCTATGCCTTCGGGCACCGTGATGTCCGGTTGTATGTTCAGTGCCGTCAGGTCTTTTTCCGTCCATGGCTTTCTTATTACTGTCAGTCCGAGTGCTTCCAACGAGTCTATGCGTGCATTGCACGTGACAATGTTGTCAGGATTCATCGGTCGTGCCTGTGGCATGACGAGAGCCTTGTATCTCATGCCGTATGCCGTTACCAGCTCACCATTCTCAACCTTTGCGCTGTTCAACACATCCTCGTTGAAAGAATCGTATTGATAACCGTTCAAAGGATTAAGCCATGTGTCGGCTTTTGTCATGTTCAACGTGTGTGTTACGCCTACCGGACTTACCTCCAAAGGCTGTCCCGCGTTTTCCATGCGTGCCTTCTCGCGTTTTACAGCTTCCGTGCCGAACAGTCCCGGAAGAGTGTTTACAAGACGTTCCGGAAGTATAGACCTTCTTGGCACCTCGTTGCCTGTATATACGGCAAGGTCTATGACCGGTTCGCCGTATTGCAGCAGGGACTGACAACGTGCGATGTAGTCGGTGAATGCAGGCATTTCGCGCCACCATGTGTTGTCGCGCTGGAAGAACGTGCCTATACCGTCGAGTGTCATGCCGGGTTTGCGGTCCGTAAACGGATTATGTGTATATACATGGAACACAATGCTGTTAATGCCCATGCAATAGTTACGGTCAAGCAACGGCTTGAGCATTCCGGGATGTTCGTCCCATGTGCCGCGCACTTCGGTAAATCCTTCTGCCTGTATCACCTTTTTATTATATATGTGTGCACCGCTTACAGCGTCGAGCATGTCGTTGGGCTTGTCGTGTGTCGGACTGTTCAGCCAGAACTCTCCCATGGGATAGTCGGCATGGCGGTAGTGCAACAACCCGTCGCTCACCATTGTCGGTGCCACGCATTCTGTTGAAAGTTCGCAGTTGTATTCCCTTGCCAGTCTTTCCACTTCGGTAAAGAAAATCTCGTCTATCATTTCGGCTATTGTGAGGCGTATGTCTCTCAACACCTTATCTGTTTCAGCCGATGTTCCTACCGGAACCCCCGCATATACGGGCAGCCATTCCATGATGTCATATCCGCGGCGTCGCATGAACTCGTCGGCAAAATTGCTGCTCCAGTTCTGGCTTCCGCATTCCCAACTGTCCACATGCAGCCTTGTAAGTACATTTTTCACCTTGTCCTTCGGTGCGTGACGGTATATGTTGGCAAACCAGTTGTCAAACTGTTTGTTTATAGCTGCCTTGGAAAACTTGTCGCATTCCAGTCCGCGTCCGCCTCCTCCTGTGGCATTGGTATGTCCTGTCGAGGTGTGTCCCATGCGCAGTATGTGCCATTTACCTTTCGGCAGGAATGTCTCTATAGTCCCGTCTTTCATCGCTTTGGTGATGTTCAGCACCATTTTGCGGCTCACGCAGTCGTCATCTGCAATGTTGAAAGCCTTTGACACGCGCCACACGGCGCCCGACTTACCCTCATATCCGTCGGTAACGGCTTCAGATCCGAGTATTATATTGCCCACTTTCAGGTTTGGCTTCCATTTTGCTGCGTCCATGTCTTCAGCTCCCGGGTCGCTTCCCTCCGGTGTCCAGTGGAATTTGAAATATCTTGCCGTGGTGGCAGGTATGGCGTATGTGGCGTATGCGTCGGTGTTCTGCCAGCCCTGACGCGCCGGATAAATCTCGCGTACAAAGCGATAGTCCGTGCCGTTGTCCGATGCGTACAGCTTGTATCTGTGTGCCTGATAGTTGTTGCCGCCTGTTATAATCTTCACGTTGCGCAGCGTGTAAGGCTCGTCGTATGACATTATGATGTCGCACGGCGTTGAAGAGCGAAACGGAAACTCTACCGAAGCCTTGGGTGTCCTGTCATCGGCGTTTGTCGCCGGATAGGCAAATACGGCGATATCTTCGTAATACCCGTTGTATGATGACGGCACGGCAAGTCGTGTCTTTACTTTTCCTCCGGACACAATGGTGTCGTTCCATACCACTTTCTGCATCGATTCCTCGGGCTTTATCCACGGTCCGCCACCAAGGGCAAAGCCGTCGGAAAAGTGTATTCCCATCTTTAGGTTCAGGCTGTCCGCCACGTTGAATACCGTATCCAGTCGTTTCCACCACTCCGGCGACAGCTGGCGTGCCGTACCGTTGTATTGTTTTCCGTCGCTGACATCCTTTATCGGCATCAGGTAGAAACCGGCTATGCCCGCATCGTGCATGGCATTGAGGTCAAGGCGTATGCCCTCGTCGCTCACGCATCCGTACATCCAGTACCAGAAAGTCCACGGTTGTGCCGTCTGTGACGGGTTGCAGAAATTTTTATACCAGTCGCCCGTGGCTTTTGCGGCGACCATACACATAAACATTAAAAATGATATACCAATTCTTTTCATGGTTGTTTTTCTTTATTTTACAAAACCTGTTGTCTTCATTCCTTTCTTATGGAAGACGTGTTTTTCCTTTTGTTGTAGATAAAAAATGTGATTTATCTACATTAATATTTGCCAGAGATAATGCAAACCGCGTGCAATGAAACCTGTTTCAAATTGCTGAGGTGCCGCTTATCTTATGCAAAGATAATGCAAACCGCGTGCAATGAAGCTTGTTTCAAATTGCTGAGGTGCAGCTTATCTTATGCAAAGATAATGTTTTATCATTTAAAAGCCAAATAAATAAGGTGTGTTCAAGATAAGAACATCTGAATATATATTCCGCATTGTATGGACAAATATCGAATTTTGACACATCTTCCCGATTTCAATTTGTCGGCGAAACGATGCTTTTATGTAACAAATTGTCAATCGAAAAATGCCACTCTGAAGTATCGTTCTACGTGGATTGAACGGGCGAAAACCACCTTTAAACAGCCCGAATGTTACCTTTTTGTTATGAAAAGGTATGCTTTAAGGTGCAAAACACATACCTTTAGGCTCCATAAATGCCACCTTTAGGCATCAAAAGTGCCACCTTTAGGACCGTAATATGCCTACTTTCGTATATAAATCAGGCAACTTTCTCTTTCCATTCTGTGCACACTTTTGTGCTTTTACGCGTAACGATCTGAAACAAAGCATATTATCTCTGCACGCGAATTTTGGCGATATTCAGCTCCGTCAGTGCTTTTGTTTCAGAAAATCGCCGTATTTCGGGGTTTGAAGAAATCAAATAGTAAGCTGAAATGCTGTTTTGCTTTAAAAGTGTAAGACCTGCTTTGTATGGACAGGGAATTGTCATGGCACGTGATAACAGAGGTAGAGCAGGGGTGATTTGTCTAATTCATCGAACTCATGTTAAATAATTACCCGACGTTCCCGCTTGCGCAGAATTATAAATTATAAATTCTTAATTATAAATTAAAAAAGCCCTGTTGTCTGCGCAGCGCAGAACCAACGGGGCTTTTTTATTATTTACATATCGTTATGTTCCTATTCTTCCTCCTCTTCCCATAAGTCTATTGTCGGGGGTGTGTAAGGCTTTGAAAGAATTTCTTCCTCGTCTATGATGATGTCTTTTTCTTCATCTCCTTTAGGCAGTGAACCTGCAAGTATTTCCCCTTCGGATATTGTTTCGTATACCGTTGTTTCCGGTGTTATATATATGTTCTTTTTCATTGTTTCGGATATAAATATTGTTTAGAAAATTACTTTTTTGCCGTTCACTATGTATATGCCCTTCTGCGGTTTGTCTATGCGCATTCCGTTTAGGTTGTAGTAAACTTTTTTGGCGTTGCCGTTTTCACCGGAGATGTTGGTTATGCCTGTTGTCTCTCCTCCCATGGGGATGAATTCCTTTGCATTGCCTGCCGGTGCCTCTTCCCATACAAGATATGCCTTGCCAGCAGGAATGGTCACATTTTCCGAAACCTTGTAGAAACCTACTCCCAGGGTCTTTACTGCCATTGCGTATATATTGTTCCCGCCTTTTATTGTTCCGTCGGATGCAAGCAGCTTGTTGGATGTAACGTCGTCTGTTGCTTCGTCTATTTCTGTAAGGGTATATGTACCGGCATTCTCGGCGTAAACAATTACCGGAGTGCCTTTAGGTGCATTGTTTATCTGTATTGTCTTAACCTTGTCAGCAGTAACGTCGTTTACAATATATGCCTTGACTTCGCTTCCGAAGTCTACAGCACGTGGAGTAACGTATGTTGTGTATTTCTTGTCAGTTACGGTTACAGTTGGCAACTTTTTATATGTTATTGTGGCGGTCTTTATTCTTGCTGTTGCATTCGCTGTGAATACAACAGAATTTTTGTTGCCTGTCCATAATGTTTTATCGCTAGAGAAATTGCCACCTGTTGTTATTCCTTTATCACTACTACTATATGTAAACTTTATTTGAGTTATGACATAGCTATTTGGCACGGTATATGTTATACTACCACCGCCTTTATATACTCGAAGATCACATTCGCCTTTTGCGTTCCAAATTCGCGTATTTGTACCTCCATTTGTAGAGGACATTGTTACAATATCTTTGCTGATATCTTGGGTAATATCTGTACTTGCACTATTTGCAGGCTTTGTAAGTCCCAAACTTGCAGGGTCTGTATAGTCAAATGTTACTGTTTGATTGTTAGGATCAATAACAGTCAATGTATAGCTTGTTGTTGCTTCTGTCCACGCGTTTGTTTCCTCTGCTGTTGCAGTTATTGTTACAGTTCCGGCACTTTTGATTTCCACTTCCCCTGTTGTTGCGTTTATGTTTGCGATGTTTGTGTCGCTGCTGCTGTATGTTATTGTTCCGTCATAGTCTTTTCCGTTCTTGAGCGCAGCTGTTGCCTTTGGCGAGATGAATGCTTCGCCAAGATTTACATTGTATATGGTCTCTGCACCGAATGAAAGTTCAGTGATGTGTTTCTTTATATTAAGTATGTATGATGCAGTGCTTTCCTGCCAGTTGTCATTACCTGCAAAACTTGCAGTTATTGTTGTCTCACCTGCGGAGAGTATATTTATTTCACCATTGTTGTTTATGGTTGCGACAGCTTCATTATTTGAAGAATAAGTTATGATTTCGTTAAAACCTTCAGCATAGTTGAGTTTGGGGAATGTTTTATTTTCTGTGTCAAAATACGGTTCATAGCTTGACAAACTCCAGTTGAATGTCGGGTCTTTCCTTAAGTCGGGTTTTACAACTGTTATTGCAAATGTTTCTGATTGTTCGGTGAAACTTCCGTCTGCACTTGCTGTTATAGTTATATTAGCTGTACCTTCTCCTATACCGGTGATAATTCCGTTAGCATCTACAGTTGCTATACTTTCACTGTCAGAACTATAAGTAATTGTTCCGTTATATCCTTCTGTCTTTGTTATCTTTGTACTGAGATCGCATGTTTCTCCGGCGTTTATGGTAGCGGATGTTTCGGTGATATTGAAAGCAGATGCTTGCTTTGTATAAGTTATCGTATATTGATCAATGTAAAGAGAATTTATTGTAGCTTTTATCTCAATTACGATGTTTTCATTTTCACCTATTTTATAAGTTTTATAATCATCTAATATATTGACATTTATGTCTTTGTAATTAGTGCTATAGCTTGTATTGTCATACCATTGGTTGAAAGTGGTAGCGTTTGGTATGGATGCAATGGTGTTGGTACCTATCTTAGTTGTAAAAGTTCCTGCGCCGTCACTTTTATTAGATTTCATTGATAGTTTAATGCCTGTAACCGTGCATCCTGTAAAACCGGTTAAAGTTAATGTCGCAGAATTGTTTTTTGTTATTTGACCTTTGGTAGTGTAAGTTTGTTTGAATGTAGCATTGCTATTTTCTGGTGCGTTTCCAGTCGTTGTTACGGATGATGTAGAAGCAACTTTATATATAGCATCTTCAGCACTAACCGTACCACTAACCAACAAAAGAAGAAGTGTACAAATTACCCCCCCCGAAAAACGGGATTTAATTAAATCCCGAAAGTGTAAAAAAAGATTCATAATACTTATGTTTTAGATAATTGTTGTTAAATTATTAGATTGCAAAGGTATATATTATGTAGTTAAAAGAGTTGTTTTTGTAGATAAAACTTAATATTCGGTAAAATGTTTAACGTTTGTTTAACAATGCGCGAAAAGATATAAGACAAATGAACAAGGAAGATTTCCGTGTTCTGTCAGGACAAACATTACAGCTACTGTAAGGATTTCAATACTTCTGCATTTCTTAAATGCTCATGTTTCATTTTTCCGTTATTGCTTATGTACAGCTTTGTCATCGTTATTTCAGGTGGCTTATTGTTACTAATCTAGAGTTTGATATGGCTCTTTTTTGTTGAAAAGAGATGTATAGTTTACTTTTTAATGGCTCATTTTTTTTATCTGGCGGACAGTTGTGATGCCCTATTTAAATGTTCTTTAAGCAATATTTGTTGTAAAGAAACATTCTGTCAATCTTTTTAATTATCTTTGCAGATATGAAATTTATAAAGAATTGAGCAGTTTTAAAGCAAGTGTAACGTAGAAAAGGAGGTGAAACAACAGACATAAGAAAGAAACGCAAAAGGTGTGAGAGCCTATATAACGAGTTTTAATAATATGAAGCAACAGCGTATTGTTGCAGTTTACCAAACCGGAATAAAGCGTTTCCACTCTGATTTGAAATGAACAAATAAAATGATATTGAGCTTTTAAGCTCTTGTTCTCTAACGTCGAATACCGCCAATATTCATTCCCGAGGACAAGCAGTCTGAAAGTTCGCGCTGATAGGGCGTGAACTATTCTGTGCTTGTTGGGAATAAGGTCACTTGGCGGTAACCGGATGTTAGACAAGTCACAAAATGGTTTTCGCCTTTTTTCCTTAATCAAATAATCAATGAAAAAGTTATTATCAATAGCGGCAATGTGCCTGCTTTCTATTGCGTTATATGCGCAAGATGTCACAGTTACAAGATTTCTCGGTATTCCCGTAGACGGGACAAAGGCTGCGATGATAAGTAAGCTGAAAGCCAAAGGGTTTAAAAGTATTGCTTATGATTCGGACATGTTGAAGGGGGAGTTTAATGGAAGAGATGTATATATAAACGTTGTAACAAATAATAATAAAGTCTGGCGTATAATGGTATCTGATGTCAATGAATTAGGCGAGGCTGATATAAAAATAAGATTTAATGATTTGTGTAGTCAGTTTGAACGTAATAGGAAGTATAGGACGTTATCTCCTAATCAATCATTGTCAGACGATGAAGAAATAGGTTATGGAATACGTCTTCATAATAAAAGATATGAAGCTGGCTTTCTACAGAAAGAGAGTGCAGATGCAGAAAGCTCATTGAGTGATTGGAGGCGTTCAGTCTGGTTTATGATTAGTGAAGGACGACAATATGGTAAATTCCAAATTTTGATGTATTACGATAATGAATACAACAAAGCTAACGGTGAAGACCTGTAGTAGAAATTATCAATGAAAAAGATATAGCCTTGTTTCAGACGTCCCGGTCGGCGCACATCATTGCCATGGTTGTTGGCTGTGCGCCGATCCGAGAGATTGTCTTTCGTTGTTTTGTGTGACGGCGTGCTTCCTTCACATTGAGTGTCGAGAAGATATCCGCTTTATATCACACGCCGTTCCCGTTCTTTTATTCTCCGTTTTTTACTTACTTTTTATCACGGCTTTTCGGTGATGTCCTTGCAGAAGAATGTTTCGAGGCGCTTGCCGCGACTTTGCCGTATCGACACGTTCTTGAGCGTGATGTCCTCGCTGTATACCAGCCGTGCGCCCTGTTCCGCCGTGATGCCGACGTTCTCCAGCGTAATGTTCCTTACGGGCATCTCGGGTATTCCGTTGAAGAACAGCGCGCGTTTCGCACCCGTACATGTCGTGTTGCTTATGTGTATGTCCCTGAACGCCGGTGTTGTCTCGTCTACGGGCGCGGGGGCTACGGGTGCCGGCACTGTCTCGCCACGGCTGTTCACCGTTGTGCGCGCCTTGTTGCCGTAGTAAAGGTCGAACACCACGGCGTCTCCTTTTATTCCGGTCATCGCTATGCCGTCTATGAATATCCGTTCCACAGTGCCGCCGCGCCCCCTGGTGCTCTTGAAGCGCAGTCCGGTGTCTGTGCCCATGAACGTGCAGTTTCTTGCAAGTATGTTTCTCACGCCACCGCTCATCTCGCTTCCTATCACAAATCCGCCGTGCCCCTTGAATACGGTGCAGCCTTCGATGACGACGTTCTCGCACGGGCGTCCGCGCCTCCTGCCGTCGGCGTCCTTGCCGCTCTTTATGCAGATGCCGTCGTCGCCCACGTCGAACGTGGAGTTTCTCACCACCGCGTTGCGGCACGACTCAAGGTCAAGCCCGTCGCCGTTCTGCGCATATTCCGGGTTCTGCACCGTGATGTTGTCTATGAGCACGTTCTCGCACATCAGCGGATGGATGTTCCACGACGGCGAGTTGCGGAACGTCACGCCCTGCAGCCATACGTTGCGGCACGACACGAGGCTCACCATCACGGGGCGCATGTGGTGGCGTATGTTCCTCCACTCGTCGTCGGTTGATATGCCGAATGCCTCTTTCAGGCGTGCCGCCTCGTCGGCGTCCGTCACTCCCGCGTCTGGAAACCAGTAGTTGCCGCCGTCGACCGTCACCCCGCTCACCGCCGTCAGTTCCTGCCACTGTCCCGCGGTTGTCTTCATTCGCTTCAGCGGTCGCCAGCGCTGTCCGTTGCCGTCGATTACGCCCTCGCCGGTTATGGCGACGTTCTTAAGGTTCATTCCGGACACGGGCGACTGGCAGCGCCTTGCATTCAGTCCCTCGAACACCGTGCCCACGGGCGGATAGAGACTGATGTCGGGTGAGAAAAGTATTACGGCGCCGCGTTCGAGATGAAGGTCTGTGTTGCTTCTCATCACTATCGGCCCCGTCAGCCATATTCCTCGTGGCACTATGAGGTGCCCGCCGCCCTCTGCGGCAAGCCTTTCCATTGCCCGGGCGAATGCCTGCGTGCATAATGTCGTGCCGTTGCCAACGGCTCCGAAGTCTGTTACCGACACCGACCTTTCGGGGAATGCCGGGGCGCTGATTTCCGGCATGTCGAACGGCATGTTGCCGCTCCCGTTGCCGTCATTATTTCCCTGTGCCTGTGCGCCGGCTGCCGTCAGTGTGAGCAGGAGCGCGATGATACTGATGATTTTTTTCATTTCCATTCGTATTAAATAAGTCCGACAATGCGGTTCCTGTCCGCAGATATGTCGCAATTACGTGCAAATATAGTGATTATTTAGCCGTTGACAGAGGACTATTTATTATTTTATATATGAAATATGTTCAAACGACGCTTGCCCTCTGCGAGGGAAGCTCTTAAAAGGAGATAAGGGGAGATAGGAGGAGATATGTGGCTTATGCCACAGGAGATAAAGGACGATAGCCTAAGAAGTAAAGCGATGATTTGAGGAGATAAAGGAAGATAAGAGACGTATGTTTCGTTGCATGCCACAAGACATTTGTCCTTTATCTCCCGTGGCATAAGCCACATATCTCCTCCTATCTCCCCTTATCTCCTTAGAGTATCTTCCCTTATCTCCTTAGACTATCTTCACATATCTTCGTTTTACACATTGTCCGCTTTCACTCCCAATCGGCGACACTTTGCTTTTTGAAAACATACGGGATTTTTCTTAAACCAGCGTCGTGGTGCAGCCACGGACGTGCCATTTCCTATTTTGGATCGATCCAAAATATAATTTGGACGTTCCAAAATTTCGTGAAGCACGTTCCAAATTTTCGTAAAGTACATTCCAAAATTCAGAAAAGCATGCTTTTACAACCCCGAAAGGCACGTTTTACATCCCGAAAAGCCGTGTTTTGGGGCTGAAAAGCCCATTTTTGCCCCCCCCTCCGCTGCTTTTCGCTGCACAGATATGCGCTGTATGTCGTAACGTACTGTCTTTGTGTGCGTTACGCCTGCACACGTTTCTTTGCGATATTTGCGCCCTCCTTGCTTTTATTTTACAAGGACGGCAAAAATAAAGGGTATGCAAAAAAGCAAAGTGTAAGGTAAAAGATAAAATATGCGACATTGTGATATTATGAAATATGAATAATACGTAGATCCTGAATATTTCGTCACCGGGTTATTGTTTGGAATAATATCTATATGAAGCTGCTTTTTTTTAAAAAGAACATTTTCTCTGCAAAAGCATAATTAAAAAAACATCAAAGTCTTGTATAAAAAATGTAACTTTGCAGAAAACTTTAAAATACAGTGAATACCGCTATGACAGAAGAACAAAAAAGAGTAATCATTGAAAGTGGGAAAAATTATTTTCGTACTTCAATAATCCCCAATCATATAAAAAATCTCCAGAAACTGAGATTGAAAGATTTTGATGTAAATCCCTTCCTTATCAACTATCTTGCAGCTTTCCTTTGCGGTGACACCGCACCGCAATCTATGGCAAAAGCTCTTGTCTATCCACGTATTCTCGGAACAAGCGTAAATACCAGTTTTGGGCAGAACATCCAAATATTCATATCCCAGCTTGCACAGGTTGCAGGATGCGCTTCCGGGATAGATGGGATTGACATAGAATTTATTGATGCACTTGATGGCAGAAAGAAATATTGCCAGTGTAAAGCCGGATCACAGACAATCAACAAAGATGATGTTGATACTATATTAGGACACTTTAAACGCCTTATTGGCAAAGCACGTTTGGATAGAATACCATTGCAAATGGATGATATGATTGTCGGAGTGCTGTATGGCGAGAGAATATCGGCAAATTACAAGACAATAGCAACTACCTATCCTGTTTATTGCGGTGCTGAGTTTTGGGAACATATCACCGGTGACAAAACTTTCTACTATCAACTTGCCAAGGCATTCGGTGAAGTGGTTGAAGAAGATGGAATAAACGGAAGTTCTCTAATACTACAGAAAGTGGAGGATATTGCAATGGAAATTACAGAAAAAGGCGGTTTATAAATATGCAGTTCATATCAGAAAACAATCTGGCGGCTTTGATAGGAACATCCAATGCAACTGTCCGGAAATGGACGGAAAATGGCGTTTATCCTTCGCGTGTGGAAAACGGAATGAAAGGTTTTTATCTTGAAGAAATCGCAAAAATTCCCGAGGTTAAAGAAATGTTGGGTAGCCATTGGGATGAAGAAAAGAATGTGTATCCGTTTCGTGAGTACACATCCGTAGAGCTTTTTGCCGGCGGTGGCGGGCTTGCTCTTGGCTTGTCTTTAGCCGGTTTCAGTCATGTACTGCTTAACGAATTTGATAACTCTGCCTGTAACACTCTTCGTATAAACAGACCTGATTGGAATGTGATAGAAGCGGATGTACGTAATATTGATTTTACTCCACTTTGTAATAAGGTTGATTTTCTGTCCGGAGGTTTCCCTTGTCAGGCATTCTCTTATGCAGGAAAACAAGGAGGATTTAATGATACGCGTGGCACACTGTTTTTTGAATTGGCAAGAGCGGTAAAAGAAATTCGCCCGAAAGTATTTATGGGTGAAAATGTCAAGGGATTGATATCTCATGACAACGGACGAACATTCAATACCATAAAGAATGCTATTGCAGAATTGGGATATACCCTTATAGAACCGCGTGTATTGAAAGCCGTCATGTATCAGGTTCCGCAAAAGCGCGAACGACTTATCATGATTGCGATTCGAAATGATTTAGCAGAAAAAGTATATTTCCATTGGCCCTCACCATATACACAGGTGCTTACATTGAAAGACGCGCTTTATAAAAGTGTAATATACGATACGGATGTACCTGAATCAGAAGGTGTAAGATATCCGTCAAAAAAACAGAAAATATTTGATATGGTGCCGCAAGGTGGTGATTGGCGTAATCTCCCAGAAGATATTGCCAAAGAATATATGGGAGGAAGTTGGCTCTTGGGTGGAGGTAAGACTGGAATGGCGCGTCGGCTGTCCCTTGACGAACCTTCATTAACACTGACGTGTTCTCCTTGTCAGAAACAAACCGAACGTTGTCACCCTGTTGAAACACGCCCGTTGACAGTAAGGGAATATGCTAGAGTTCAGACTTTTCCGGATAATTGGCTATTTGCAGGAACGATAAGCAATAAATACAAACAGATAGGTAACGCCGTACCTGTAAATCTTGCATGGGCAATAGGACGTTCGTTGATCAGACTATTCAACGACATACAGATCCTAGAATCGACAGAAACACCTGATACCTCAGAGGCTGTTGAAAAGATTCTTGAACAACTAAAAGAACGTGATGCAGAGAATGTATCTGATGTAAAAAACGACAGATTGAAAAAGAAAACTACGGTAAGGCAGTTAAACTTCTTTGACATGTTTGCTGATTATCCGGATGGCATTGTTTCAAATATGGTAAAGGAAACACTGCCAAAAGAATACGGAATATCATCTAAGATAGACATGGACAAGAATGTATTGATTTGCTATGTCAAGAAGGATAATATCGGTGAATATATTGAAAAGAAAGCAACTGTTTATTATACTGGTAAGAGATTTCCGTCTACTGTTGCATTGGACAAATTGTGTTACTTCGTTCCTTATATAAGCGGTCAAGGTATACGTGACATTTACAAGATTAAAGTTGTTCGTGTCGGTACAAGGAAAGAAGGGCAGATAGATAACAATCCTGCTGATTACAGACTGGTATTTGAAATAGAATACATCAAATCATTGTTTTCGGAATACAAACAACCGGTACTTGAAATTTGGCACACTTATACAGATATGACATTGGCAGAGTTAACTTCATCCGTTTAATGTGATTCATTAAAGATTGCAGTAAGGAATACTTTGTAAATATTGCTCATTATTATCATTGGGGGGGGTGATTGGGACAATAAAAAAGAAACGTTCGTGAGGATTGACTGTCCGTTAGAACGTTTCTTTTTTGCGGCGCACCGTCACCGCCCGGTACCGCTTACGCCATGATATTCCGAAGGCGTCACGCCGTATTTCTGTCTGAAGCAGCGCGAGAAATACCGTGGGTCTGAGTATCCGCAGGCATACGCAATCTCCGCTATGCGAGGCTTCCCGTCCTCCGCCGCGGCTGCTCCCAGCATCTGCGCCGCCCTCTGCATCCTTGCGTCTATGAGCAGTTGCGCGGCGGTGATGCCCACAAGCGAGCGCAGCTTGCGGTTGAGGTTGCTGCGGCTCGTGGCGGCAAAGGCAGCCATGTCGTCTATGTTCGCGTCGCTGTTGCCGATGTTCTCCTCGATGTATCTCATCACCAGCCCGAGAAACCTGCGGTCGCTTTCAGGCAGTTCCGCCGGCAGTGCCGGTGCCTCTGCCTTTTCCGCCGGGCTCTGTCCGCCGTCCGCGCGGTCGAGCAGCGCCATGTATTTGACGAGCAGTTCGCGCCGCTGACGGTTCATGTTGCGGATGTAGAACACCGTGTATACGACGCCCGTTATCATCCCGGCGAACAGCAGCCATTCTGCCATGCGCGCCCACAGCGTCTCGTGCCAGTGCGGCGTCACGATGATTGTCAGCCGGCGCGCGTTGTCCACCCAGCGCCCGTAGCGGTCGGTCGACTGCACCGTCAGCGTGTGCGTCCCGGGCGCCATGTCGTAGAACGTCAGCGTGCGGTCGTTGCCCGCGCGGCTCCACGGCGAGCCGTCCAACCGGCTTCTGTAGCAGATGTCCGTGTTGTCGGTATAGTCAAGCGCGGCGAACGATATGGAGAAGTTCCTCTCGTCCGTGCCCAGCACCACGGTGTCCGTCGTACAGATGCCCGTCACGGGCTGTTTGCCGCTTACCATAAGTTCTGTGAACAGCAGCGGCGGCTTGTATCCGCGCGTGTCCATGTTGTGCGGCGTGGCGATATAGGCGCCCTGCTCCTGTCCGAAGAGCCACGAGCCGTCGGGCAGCCGCAGCGGGCGCTCTTCCGAGAAGTGGCACGCCGCGCTCCAGAAGCGCCTCGAGTAGGTGACGGTGCTGTCGCCGTAGGGCATGAAGTCCATTACCCTGTCCGTGCACACCACCAGTATGTGCCCGCCGCCTTTCACCGTCATGGCAAGGCAGGCGTCGGACGTGAGCGACGAGTTGGCGGTGTTGAAGTGCGCGAATGACGGTTCGTCGCCGAACAGCTCTTCCTCGTCTGTCATGTCTATTCCGCTGTTCTCCGTGGCGATGAATATGCGCCCTCGACCGTCCTGCACCACGTCCATTGTGGCGTTGTTGCACAGGCTTCCGCTGCGTTTGCCGTCGCGCCCCAGCCGGCGGAACACGCTCTTGCGCACGTCGCTGCGGTTTATTCGACCCGTGACAATCCCGTTTGTCGTGGCGCACACGATGTTGCCACGCCGGGTGAGCAGCAGGCGCCTAACCTTGCACCCCTTGCTCTCTGCGCCGTTTATTTTGAAACTTATGAACATGGGGTTGTCGGCTTCGGGATTGGGAATGCACACCACGCCGCCCCCGAAGGTGGCAAGCCACAGCCGTCCCGCGCCGTCCTCTATGATGTGGTAGATGATGTCGCACGCCAATTCCGCGCCCCTTATCCTCCTTATCTCGAAAGTGCCGTCCGCCCTCTCCCTCATGCGTATCAGCGCCCCGGGCTTGCATCCCGCCCAGATGTCGCCGCCGCGCGTCTGCACAATAGTGTAGGCGCGGTGTCCGAACGGCGTCTTCTCCCCGTGCAGCCGCCCGTCGCTACCCAAAAAGCCCGCGAGCACGTTCCTGCCGTCGTATATCCGTATGCACTCGTCCTCCTTCGTCGCCAGCCACCAGCGGTTCTTCCTGTCGCGCATGAACGCCCTTGCCTGCACGTTCTCCGTGCCTGTTACGATTTTCGCCGGATGATGCGCCGTGCAGGTCTTCGTCACGCCGTATCGCTCCACCGTCCACACGTTGCCCTCGCTGTCGCGGAAGGGCGCGGGCTTGCCTATCGGCGGCATGTCGTACATTGTGGTGTCCGCCACGTCTTCTAACCGGTAGTTGTGGGTGTCGAACCTGAAGAAACCGCTCTCGGTGCGGCACACTATGTTGCCCTTGCCGTCTTGCATGATTCTGCGTATCACCTCTGACTTGATGTCCGTTCCGTCGCCGGGGCGTGTCTTTATCTGCCGGAACTCGTAGCCGTCGAACCGGTTCAGCCCGTTCCACGTGGACAGCCAGATGAAGCCCTGTCTGTCCTGTAGCACGTCTGAAACTATCCAGTGCGACAGACCCGAGCGGTTGTCGTATGTCACGGACCGCTGTGCCGTTGCGGCAAGCGTGAAGATGTATGCAAGAAATAACGATTTAAGGATATGGCGCGGCATGGCGGTATGTGTTTAATATAATAATGTGTATCAGACAGATGTGTATCAGATGCGGCAAAGGTAGTAAAAAAATACAATCCGACAGACTTTTGCGCCGTTTTTTGCCTTCTGCCGCCTTTTTCGCCATATCTGCGCCTATTTTCCACACACGTCAGCGCGCATTGTGATAGCTTTGCGGACAATTATCTACAAACTATTATTAAAAAAACAACGACAATGAACAAGACAAAGAAAATCATGCTGTATGCGGCAACGCTCGTCGTGGCGCTTGCGTGTACGCTGAAGACCGCCGCCGCGCAGACGACGGTGGCAAGGTGGGTGTTCTCTACGGGCTACGATGTGGAGAAGACCGGCAACACGGCGGTCTACACGCCGAACACGCTCGGCTGGTCGGCTATTGCCAACACCTCATGGGCGACGACGCGACCCGCCTTCCTGCCCAACGAGTGCGCCCTCGTGCCCGAAGACTGCCGCGTGACGGTGCACACCACCGACGGCAAGTGGCAGGTGACGACGAGCGGCTCGAACCCCAGCTATCTGCTGCGTCTCAACACCGCGTCCACAAACAAATTCACGGCAAAGGCAGACTATGCCGACGGCTCCAAGCACGACCAGTTCTTCGAGATTTCAATGCCGACGACGTCGCTCACCAACGTAAGGCTGAACTTCGCCATAGGCGACGGCTCCAGTTCTGCCACGAAGTTTGGTGTGGTGTACTCGGTGGACGGCGGAAACACATGGAACGTGCTCGACGACTATACCTCGGGCGCCCACTGGAACACATACGTTGACGCCAACTACGCCCTGAACGCCGATAACAAAGAGCGCCTTATTATACGCATGCTCATACAGTCGGCGACGAAAACGAGCAACTACAACCTGAAGTACGTGAATATCCTTGCCGACGACACGCAGGCCCCCAAACTTGCAAGCATCGTGCCTGCCGATGGCTCGACCGACGTTGTGCCCACCGGCAAGGTGATAATGCTTTTCAACGAGGGTGTGAAAGTTAAGGACGGGACTGTCGCCACGCTCACCAACAACGCCACGCGCGAGACAACGGACATCGCTCCCGTTGTAAATATAAATAAGGTGTCGTTTACATACGCCGACCTCGACCTTACGACGTCGTACACGCTCACGCTGCCTGCCGGTTCGGTTTCAGATCTTGCCGGCAATGTGCTTGCATCTGCCGTAAGCATAACGTTCACCACGTCGGACACACGCCCCGTGCCTCCGCCCGTGCTCGAAAGCAAGAACCGTCTGTGGTATAACCGCCCGGCATCATACTGGGAAGAGGCGCTGCCGCTCGGCAACGGTCGCCTCGGCGCCATGGTCAGCGGAAGCGTGGCTATGGATACGCTGCAACTTAACGAGGATACCTTCTGGGGACAGTCGCCCAACAGGAGTCATAACGCGAAGGCTAAGTCCGTGCTTTCTCAAGTGCAGCAGTATATCTTCAACAAGGACTATGTGTCCGCACAGAAGCTCGCCATACCCAACTGGATGTCCGAAGGCTCGCACGGAGCGCAGTATCAGGCGGCAGGATGCGTACTCGTAGGCTTCCCGGGACAGCGTTATGACGACGAGGACGCGGCGCAGACGCAGGGAGCGCGCGACGTGCAGGGCTATGTGCGCTCGCTCGACCTCTCTACGGCTACCGCCACGACTACATACGTTCACGACGGTGTTACATACACGCGCACCGTGTTCACGTCGCTCGAAGACAACGTCACGGTGATGCGCCTCGAGGCTTCGGAGGCAGGCAAACTGAACTTCAACGTATGCTATGCCGCTCCGGTAAAGACGAATATGGAGAAACTCGGCATCAACAGGATAACAGCCGACGGAATGATAGAGGCTTCGCTCGTGCCGGCAAAGACACAGACGGAGAACGTGGACAACAAACTTAACTGCTACACGTTCATAAAGGTGCTTAACGAAGGCGGCACGCAGACATCCGCAGCAACGCAGAACGTCATGCAGGGCGGACTCGTGGCGGGCAATCCCGTCGCACCGTCTATAGAGGTCAGTGGTGCCACGGCGGCGACAATCATAATATCGTCTGCCACAAACTTCGTGAACTATGACGACATCAGCGGCGATGCCGAGGCGAAGGCTTTGGCGTACATCACCGATTATATGGGCAAGAACAAGAGCTACGAAGCTACTCTCGCTTCTCACGTGGAGAAGTACGGGGAGCAGTTCAACCGCGTAAGCCTCGACCTCGGTGCAAATCAGGCACAGGAAGTGAAGGACACTGAGACGCGAATTAAGGAGTTCCGCTCTACAAGTTCGGACCCGGGACTTGTGTCGAACTACTTCCAGTTCGGTCGTTATTTGCTCATCTCCTCATCGCAACCCGGCACGCAGCCGGCGAACCTGCAGGGCATCTGGAACCCCAATGCACGTCAGTATCCGGCATGGGACTCCAAGTACACGTCTAACATCAACGTGGAGATGAACTACTGGCCCGCCGAGGTGACAAACCTTTCGGAGTGTCACAATCCGTTCATCGATATGGTGAAGGACGTTTCCGTGACAGGTGCCGAGACGGCGGAGAAGATGTACGGCGCACGCGGTTGGGCGCTGCATCACAACACGGACATCTGGCGCACCACGGGAGCTGTGGACAACGGTTCGGTGGGAGTGTGGCCCACTTGCAACGCCTGGTTCTGCTCTCATCTTTGGGAGAAGTACCTGTTCACGGGCGACAAGACTTATCTTGCCGAAGTGTATCCCGTGCTTAAGGGTTGTGCGCAGTTCTTCCAGGACTTCCTTGTCAAGGACCCGAATACGGGTTACATGGTTGTCTGTCCGTCAAACTCTCCCGAGAATCATCCCGGAAAGGACTCGTATACTACTGCAGAGGGAAAGAAAATGAACTGTGCTCTCTTCGGCGGAGTGGCAATGGACAATCAAATGGTGTACGACGTGCTGAAAAACACCGCCGAGGCGGCACGCACCTTGGGGGTTGACGGAGATTTTGCCGGTCAGCTCGATGAACTCAAGGCAAAGCTCACACCTTACAAGATAGGAAAGTACGGTCAGATACAGGAGTGGCAGGAAGACTGGGACAAGGAGAACAACTCTCACCGTCACTTGTCTCATCTCTGGGGAGCATATCCCGGCAATCAGGTTTCTCCCTATACCAATCCCACGGTATTTCAGGGCGTGCACAAGTCGCTCGTAGGTCGTGGCGATGCTGCACGCGGATGGTCCATGGGTTGGAAAGTATGCGAGTGGGCGCGTATGCTCGACGGCGACCATGCCCTTGCGATAATCAAGAACCAGCTGCGCCTGATGGATCCGAACGCCACGATGAACGATGCCGACGGAGGTACATACGCCAACATGTTCGATGCTCATGCACCGTTCCAGATAGACGGAAACTTCGGTTGCTGTGCCGGAATTGCCGAGATGCTGTTGCAGTCGCATGCAGGTTTCATGCACCTTCTTCCAGCCCTGCCTGCCGCATGGTCTGAGGGTGAGGTTAAAGGACTGTGCTCGCGTGGCGGTTTTGTAGTGACTGAACTAAAGTGGAAAATGGGAAAGGTCGTTTCGTTGAAGGTAAAGTCGACCGTTGGCGGCAACCTGCGACTGCGCAGCAACACGCAGCTGAAGATGTCGGACGGCACAGCCCTCACCGTTGCTTCCGGCAACAACACCAACCCACTCATGCAGCCCTACACCATGCCCGATCCTATAGTTGTGAACAGCTCGAAGATACCCGATACGCATCTTCCCACAACATATCTCTACGACATCCCCACCGTGGCAGGTCAGGAAATAGAACTTATCGACCAGAGCGCCGCCACAGCTATCGACCGCATCCACGCCAACGTTGGCGACACATCCGCCAACGCCGTTGCCTATGCCATTGACGGCACCCGGGTAAACGATTCGCACAGAGGTGTCATCGTTGTTAAGGGACATAAGCATATTCGTAAGTAATATATTGCTATTGAATATAAAAAATCGGCATGCTTTGGATACACAAACCAAAGCATGCCGATTTATATATTATCATGTATAACTCTATTTGATAGGAGTGAACCTTAGTTTTAGTGTATGCGGTTTTACCGGTATTGTGTATTTTTTCAATACACCCGGTCCGCAACTGCTGTTGCCGAGACCGAGCACGGCGGCATCTATGCTAAGGTATATATGGTTCTCTTCTTTCAAGTCGCAGTCGTGTGAAGTGTTGCACAGTTGTTGTGTGGAGTAGGGCAGGGCGGTGAATGAGAATGGTGTGCCCTCTGTTGTTATAACCCAGCCTTTTCCTTTGTTGTCGGTAAGACTTACGTATGCCACATCTTCGTGATTGCCGTTGTATTGCGGACGCGGATAATGCACATATTGGTTGTCTATTGTACTGTTCCACAAAGCTATTGACGATGCTTCCTTGCGGTCGGGGTATGTATCGAGCGGTCCACGTCCGTACCATGATATGTTGCGCAATTCCTTTGACATGGTGAAGGTGTTGCCAAGGCATGGCAGTGTGGGCAGTGTCCCTTCGGGAGTATATGTCACGCTTAGGTCTACGGCGCCATCGGCATCCATGGTGTAATCATAGGCAACTGTAATGCTTCCCTCCGTGTATCCGTATCGTTCGGTCTTTGTCACCGTTACGGTACCGTCGTTGTTTTTCTTTGTCTCCAAAGGCTTCAATACGGTAACAGACGGTGAGTCGAGCCTGTTTGTCGTCCATTCCTTTGCGAGCCAGTTGCCGAAACCTTTGTCGTTGTCTGTCGGAGCACGGAAGAAGTGCGGAGAAACAATGTCTAACCACTGTTTGGCCTTTTCCATATCCGCATTCTTACCGTGTTTAAGAGTCTTTGCCTTGAAAGCTGTTATCATGGCATCGTTTATGGCAAACTGTGCCGATGCCACCTCGTGACCTGCTTTTGCCCATGGAGTCTCGTTCTTTAACACGGCTTTGATGTCAAGACGCACATCGGCATCTTTGGGATAGCTGAATGCAGGGAGTGTGAAGTCCTTTACCTCTCCTCTTTTCTTTATCTTGCCGTTTACGGCGAGCGACCACATAAAGCTGTAGTTGTCTATCGAAGCATGTTCGTCAAGCATTGTGATCTTAAGACTCTTGCCGTCTATGTTCATTCGCAGCGGAGCATATACCGCCTTTACCTCATAATACTTAGGTGTTAGGTTACGGTCGGACATAATTACCCCATTGAGGCAGAATGCTTTCAGGTTGGGCTTGTCTCCGAAATCTCCTCCGTATGCAATCATTGTCTTACCGTCCTTGCGGTGTACGGCAATACCCTCGTCAGCCCATGTCCATATAAAGCCGCCGAGCATGCGCGGGTTGCTGTATATCTCATCCCAGTATTCGCGGAAGTTTCCCATGGCGTTTCCCATGGCGTGGGCATATTCGCTCGTAAGTACGGGGCGTGTGCCGGGGGCATTGTTGGCAATGGCAAGCAGACGTTCCCAGCGTGCATTCTCCGGACGTTCCATATTGTCATCCTTCACTCCCGGATTGTGATAATCCTCCATTGTGCGAGGATAGAAACGGCTGATTACATCTACTACAGCCGGGTCATCTGCTCCTGCTCCTTGTGCGCCCTCATAGTGTATGAAGCGTGTGGGGTCGTACTCTTTAGCCCATGTGGCGGCTGCGGCAAAGTTTATTCCGTAGCCCGACTCGTTGCCGAGCGACCAGAACATTACGCACGGATGATTGCGGTCGCGTATCACCACACGCTGCACGCGGTCCATGAATGCTGCAGTCCACGACGGGTCACTTGCAAGTGTTCCGCGCAGTCCGTGCTCTTCCAGGTTTGCCTCGTCCATTATGTATAGACCGTATTGGTCGCAAAGTTCGTACCATCGTGGGTCGTTGGGGTAGTGACCGGTGCGCACGGCATTGACATTGCACTGTTTCAGCAGTTTGATGTCCTTTATCATCTGCTCGGTTGTGATTACACGTCCGGTGTTCTCGTCCATCTCCTGACGGTTCGTTCCGCGGAAGCGTACCTGTTTTCCGTTGACAAGAAAACGTCCGTCTTTCATTTCCAACTTACGGAAACCAATCTTTGTCTCGATGTTCTCTATCGTCTTTCCGTTGTTGTCGACAAGTGACAGACGAAGAGTGTACAGGTTGGGTGTCTCGGCTGTCCACTTCTTGGGATTCTTGACTGTTGTTTTGAGCCATCCCCACATTGCATATCCTCTTTGCGGATTGCGAGCGTTCATTATTTTACCCTTGTGGTCAAGGTTCAGAATTTCGGAGGCGTCATGTCTCATGACGCTGTCACATACAGAATTGCCGTTTTCATCAAAGAGCCGTGCCTCGACAAAATAGCCCTCACCACGTTGCCCGTATATGACAGAAAGTTGCGGGTCTATGATTAATGTTGCGTCACGATAGTCGTCATCGAGGATTGTGCGTACTCCGAAATCACGTATTCTTATTTTCGGTGTGGCATAAATACTTATGCTGCGGTGTATGCCGGCAATGCGCCACGTGTCCTGATCTTCAAGATAACTGCCATCGGAATATTTGAAGACTTGAAGGGCTATATGGTTTATTCCGGATTTGAGGTATGGAGTTATTCGGAACTCGGCAGGTGACATACTGTCTTGAGAGTAGCCCACGCGTACGCCGTTTATCCAGATATAGAATGCACTTGACACTGAACCGAGGTGGATGTACACCTCTTTCCCGTTCCATTTGTCTGGAACGGTGAAAGTCCTTCGGTAGCATCCCGTAGGGTTGCGCTCGATGTATGTCGTGTAAGTCTTCTTCGGCTCTTTCATGACATACGGAGGGTCTATCTTGAACGTGTAACCGGAGCTGCAATATATGGGAGTTCCGTAACCGTTCACTTCCCAGTCTCCCGGAACTGGGAACGATGTCCATTTGCTGTCGTTGAAATCTGTGAGATAAAAGTCGGATGGCTGTTCTTCGGGTGTTTTTGTCCAGTTGAATTTCCACATCCCGTCGAGTGACATAGACATGTCGCCGGGTGTGAGGAAATAGGGTGTGAACGATGCTCTTGCCGGTTCGCGGTTTATCTGCAATACATGCTGGTTCTCCCAATCATGAGTATTCTCTGCCTTTGTTCCAAGGCAGAGAATACTTATTGACAGTAATAAATAAATTCTTTTCATTATTTATGTGTGTTTATACAGTGCAATAATAAATATAATTATTGTACATCGAGACTCTTGAATTCAAGTTTCTGTCCCTCTATTACGGTAATGATGACTTTGTAATGTCCTGCATTTATCTGTGTACCTGTAGAGGTGTTGAGTATTTTGAACTTCTTGGGCGTTGGTGGGAATGTAATCTCGCGCTGGACAAGTATGATACCCTTGTTGTCTATTATTTTCATTTCGGCAGTTATAGGCTCCTGTGTTTCGTTCTTGTAACTGAACCGAAGGGCATATTCTTGTCCTAATCCCGGAGTTATATCCCATTGTGTCTCGCATTTGTCTTCCTTTGAAGGACTGTATGATGTTGCCTCGCGCTGTTTTTGGTCTTTAGGAAGCATGTCTTTGGGTAATTTCTCAATAACATCTGCATCCAAGGCTTTCCATGAGAAAGATGAAAGGCTGCATTTATCAATGGCGTCTTCTTTCTGCTGTTCTCCCTTGCATGCAATGGCAATGGCACTGATAACAGCTTGACCGGCTTTAACTTCGGGGAACGATATTGATATCTTTCCGTTCTCGGCTTTGGCATATACAACTTTGCGCAGTGCCCCTTGCTTGCCGCTTTCCGCCCAGATGTCAATGTCGTCAATAACGGTATTTCCATTAATGTCTACGTCGAAGATCCTAAGTCCTTCACAGTCGGTTTTAAGACCTCCTCCCATTCCATGCCATGGCTCGGTGAAATATAGTTCTATTCTGTATTCACCGTCACTTACAGGAATTTCATATTTCAGGTTGTGACGACCGAAGCGGAATGACCGGAACAGTTCCCAGTCTTTTGTTCCGTATACAGGTGTCGATATGGTGCCTTGACTTGTCTGATAGGGATTCAGTCCGAAACGTTCGCCCCACGAGTGACTGATGTTTGCATTGTCGGCATGCCATTTCTGTCCGTATTGATCGGTATAGCAGTCACCGCCGCAGTTTATACGGTATACATAGTTATAACCTTCTGCGCCTTTTAGAATGTCTTTGTTATGCTGTGCGGCAGTTGGTACAATCTCTGAGCCTTTGTATAACATTTCGAAATGCGGGGCTTTTTCAAGACCGTTGAGGATGATAACATCTTCTGTCACCGGATTTCCCTTGTAATATCCTACGGCACGCAGAACATTATATTTAATTAGGCGCTTCTCCCATACAAAATGAGGACCTGCTTTCTTCCTGCCTAACGACAGACTGTCGGTTGCGTCATTGTAAAGCAATATGCTGTCACAATTGCTGTATACATTTATGTCTGCACGTCTGGGACCGTCATTAAATCTGTTTTCCCATGTATGCGATACAATGTAGACCATAGGGTCTTTTTCCGGTGATACGTTATATGCGCGGTACATGTAGTACCCGTCGACAGGCTGTTCCCATGGAGTTACTATTCCTTTGTAATTGAAAGGACCAGACTTGTCTATTGCTCTAAGGGCTTCATCGGGTTGTATACGTCCGGGATTGTCATGGCTGGAAAATATCCACTGGAAGTGTCCGCATACATTGTCTTTCGCTTTCTCTGCCAGGAGCATTTTCGTTTCAAGTAGTTCCGTGAACTTATCTTCGCTGTATGATTTCTCTTTTGAAAGATTTTTTGATTCCGAATGCAGTCCTACCGTTCTCCATGCCCCATACTCTCCGTTTAGAAGCTGGTTGGGAAGACTTAATTCCTTGTCATAGTTCTTGGCGGTTCCACCGTATGTTCCGCTCCAGTTCTGGATGACATTCCAGTCAGTTCCTCCACCTCCGTTGCAGGTAGTGATTACGCGCATGTTCTTTGCAGTGGGGTCCATGTTGCGTATAATGGCGCAACATTCGCTTGCAAATTCTGCCGGTATGGTACTTTCGTTCTGTAATCCCCACATTATTACGCTTGGCGAATTGCGGCGTTCTTTAATCCAGCGTCGCAGCATCTGTTTGAAGTTATCCTTAAATTCAGGTGTATCGTACCAGATGTGAGCGGAGAACTGGCTCCAGAACATGATGCCTTCTTTGTCAAGCAATGTCTGATATTTGAGATTGTGGGGCTGATGAGCTTCACGGAATGCGTTGAAACCGGCATTGCGTATTTGCTTGATGCGTGAGTGTATCTGCTCTTTGCTGAAAGCGTGGCTCTGTCCGAACTGATGCTCATATTCGCATACGCCGTTGATAAACTCCGGCTTTCCGTTTATGAAGAAACGGTTGTCTCCGTCATTACGCTTTACGGGCCATGATATTGTACGTATTCCGAATGTGTTTGTTATTTCATCCGTAGTCTTGCCGTTGCGCTTTATCATGCTTGCAAGATTATATAAATATGGATTTTCCGGGCTCCATAATATCGGGTCGCTGACAGGCGATGACTGACGAATGACTTTTGTTTCCTTGGGTTGCAACGTCACTTTCTCATTTAGCCTGAATACCTGTTTACCGTTTGCAAATGTAAACTTGTTAACAAGTTCCACTTCCGCAACCGATGTTGAATAGTTTCTTATTTCCGTATCGATGAAAACGCTGTCGGCTTTATCATTATTCCAGATATGTACGCCAAAAGGCTCTATGCGTACTTCGTCTGTTTCTATAATAGATACAGGACGATATATTCCAAACGGTTGCGAACCTTCGCTGAAGCCCCATTCGGATGAACATCCACCACATACCCATGGAGCGGATGTTATCATTGACGGATGATCTGCCTTTATTTGTAATACATTTGTTCCGTTTATGAGGTCGTCGGTAATATCTTCCGTATAAACAGTTCTGCCGACAAGTTCACGTTTATATTCTTTCCCGTTGAGTGTTATTGTCGCAAATGTACCAACACCCTCCAGTTGAAGAAAATATCTTTTGGAAGATAGCTTCTTCTTTATAAAAGTCTTTGTATATAGTGCCGAACCATGCAGGTTGCCGTGGAGCATCTGCCGATATCCGTAATAGTCATCCCAATTATGAGGAATGTTTACTATCGTATCCTTGTTTATGACCGCCGATGAATCGGATGCAGACAAAAGGCGTGTGGTCCATCCTTCATTTAGATTTATGATAGCTCTCCGTCCTTTAATTTCCGGAGCGGGGAAGTTTACATCCGAACGTCCCAAAGGAGTGCTTGTCGCTACGGCAATGCCTCGTTGTCCTTCGTTGTTTACGGCACAATAGAAATGGTATACAATTCCGTTGTGTTTTACGACATAGCTTTTATGGGCGAACATTTCATCATATTTCTTTGTAGGATATATGAGGTCGGGTCCGTTCCACCTTTGCCAGTTTATCAAGTCGCGGCTTACGGCAAAAGTGTTGAATGCATTGTATTTGCGGCTTGGGTCGAATGCAGAGAAATAGAACATTACAAAGAGATCGTCCATCTTCACGATTTGGGCATCTCCCGTGATGATGCCTTTCACCTCATTGTAAAATACGGGATTGCCTTTATAACGCTTCCATGTCTTCATGTTGTCGGAAAGTGCAATTCCGATACGTTCGGCTTTCATGTCGTTTTTAGGATTAATGCCTCCTGCGTTGTAGAACATAACGAAACGTTTGCCGAGAGTCCTGTTGTTATCCTCGTATATAGTACTTTTATATTGGGTCAGTTTTTCCCACCATTGTACGCCTTTATCCTTTATTCCGAGAATAGGTTTTCTTGCCGAACGCCACTCATGTGCTTTTGTAATATCGTTTTTTGTCCATGCCAGACCGATATTAAGCGGTGCACGTACAGCCTCGTATCCTGTGCCGTTGCCGCCAATATATGTCATCCAATGAAGACCTTTATATTTCTTCATTTCATACGAGCCGCCCCATGTCCAGTCTATGAGTGACGGAAAACCGCCACGTTGGTTGCAGTCCCAGGTTTTGTCGCGGTAAGACAATATGCGTCCCAACGTTTTCCAGTTGAGCAAATCATCGCTTTCTGCCAGCCATGTTTCATATCCGCGACCGTCAAGACCGTCCTTGCCGTTGTAGACAACGTATGTCATGTACCATTTGCCGTTTTCCCTGTATACAGTGGGGCAGTCTATCTTGTGATAGTTGTCCTCCGGTGCTATTGCCATGCCATATTTGTATGGAGTCTTCACCGCATCGTATATTTTCTGCATTTGTTCATCGCTCACGGTTTGTGCTTGTGCGCCGTAACACACAATGAGCATGAACAGTGTTAGAATGTTTCTTGTCATATCCGTTTGTTTGTTATTTCATGAAAAGCCAGTCAACCTCGTTGCCGCCACCATTAAGTCCGGCATCACGTATCTTTAAGTCGGTATCTGTAAATCCGGCAACCATGATAATGCCTTTAGGCAGATTTATAACATGGTGTCCTGCTTTGAAATGATATGAATGTATGTTTACCATTGGCATGTCGTTCATGCTTATGGCATTGCTTATAACGGCTTCTGCCTGTCCGTATTCGTTACCGGTGGCATCGGTCTCGAGTTTCGGAGGTGAAGCAAACTTGTTTTGGTCATCTATAAAGAAACCTACAAGCATCTGTACCGGTTTGTCACATGAAAATTCAACGGTAGCACCTTTGATGCGCGTTGTGTCGCGGTTCAGTACAAGTGCATTCATCTCTGTAAGTTCCGCTGCTACAGAATCAATCAGTTCCGGGCGGTTCTCGAATAATTGTGCGCCTTTTTCAATCCTTACAGTCTTATATGGACTTATCAGTTTTACAGAGGCATTTCTTGCAACCGGATTTTTTGTGCCATTGCTTCCTGACTGAGGATTTTCCAAAGCTGCAATGTTGCTTTTCAGGTTTGCAAGTTCCTCGTCATATACTGCCTTCATTTCTTCCCATGTCTTGAAGTTGCCGTTATCTCCGCCAACCGGAATACGACGTTGTGATGTCTGCATACTGTTGGCATAGTAGTAAGTGTCTTTTGTAAGGTTTACCAGCTCGTCCCAATATGAGTTGCTTTTTTCGAGCAGCGGTACAGCCTTATGCAGATAGTTGATGTCCTTGCTCCATTTATAGTTCAGAACCTGTTGTGCCGCAAGAACTTTATATTTGAAAGCATCTGCAAATGCCTTGTAACAGCGCATGTCGTTGGCAAGGCGCAAGTATTCGTCACGGTTCTTCGTTACTTTAGAAGCACTTCTTTCTATCGCTTTAACGGCTTTATCACCATGTATCTCACATTCGTTTACGATATCGAGAGGCATTTCTCCGATATGAGCCTCTTTGTTCCATTCTTTCTCTACATATTCGATGAGTTTTTCTCCCTGTGGACCACAACTTTCGTAGAACCCGGGGTAGATAGTATACTTGTATGGGTTTACCAGTTCGCTCATCTTCATGCCGAGCAGCAATGTCTGCCTGTTACCCTCTGTAATACCGAAACGTCGTATGAGTTTGGGTGCAATCTCACCGCTCTCATCGTATGCTTCGAGTATATCGAGTGCAGACGCTTCATCTGTTCCGTAAAAGTCGGCAAGTTTCTTTGCCCAGAACGTTTTGTCTTCGCCACGTTTTGCTTTCCACGCATAGCGTCCCCATACTTCGTACCACATGCGGTCACGGTCAATCTGCAGTTGTCTTCCGTTATCACCGATTTTGTCGGCAGTGTAGGGCCAGTCCCAGTAGTTTGCCTGAGGATACAGGTGCAGACCGTTGGCGCCGTGTATTTTGTGCATAGCCTGAACAACTTTGCTTGTAAATGCAGGCGAGCTCCAACGCCATGGCTCCAGATTCGCCAGAATGTGTACGTTGCTTATATGTATTGGGGCAGCACTGCTTAGTTGTCTGTGTGTCTCTGCCCACGGACCGCCCGGTTCGTATGTGGTAAGGCTTTCTCCCGTATATTTTGACATTGTGTATATATTGGGATATAGCGGCAGTGACGCTTCAAGCACTTTTGGTCCGTCTGTGTCGTGCGAGCGCAGGATGATTGGCGGTATGTCTGTACGTCCGGATGCTGCCAGACCGTCCTTTATTCCCGGGATGATGGTCTTTGTCATCCATTCAATATCATTGTCTATGCCGGACATTGCTTCTCCGAGACATACAAGAAATCCTACGTTGGGATATTTCTGTATGAAGGCGGCGATGCTCTTGCGTGTATAGTCGCTTATCAGCGGAGTTATTGGACGATTACGGTCTTGTGTCTTCAGACCATAATGGTCGGCAAACGGCTTTGACAATATGATGTTGTAGAACATCTGTATCACCTGTATGCCACGGCGTGATGCTTCTTGAGTGAGAAATGTGAACATCTCTTGGTTCTTCTCCATTGTAGCATCGTCCACTTCTGTTGCAAACGGATAGTCCTTAAGCTTTACAAGTGAGGCGAATGGATGACCGTTCCACAGATATACTGTGTTCATGTTGCTTGCCGCGAGCATGTCAAGATATTTTATCCACAGTTGTTTGTCATAGAACCATGGAAAATTTTCCGGGGTATATGGATATTCGTAAACCCTGTGTCCCGGCAGGTACACGGTCTTTTGAAGTCCTACACATGCTCCGCGCAGTTTCATTTCCGGAACTTCCGTTATATTTGCAATGCCTTCAAGATTTCCTTCTGTACGGTATATCTCCAACAGCTTGTTTACTCCGTATATTGCGCCAGGCGCATCGTTACCGATTATTGTCACGTTCTTTCCCTTGCGCGTTATTGTGAAGCCTTCTGCTGCAAGTCCTTTGGCGTCTTGGGCTATACATATTTTTACGTTGTATTTCCAATCGATGTCTTTAAGCATAGATGCTGCATACTCGGTTTGTGGTGTCACCGTTTTTATTTCTATTTTAGCCTTGGCGTATGAAAAAGATGATACACCTATGCAGGCTGCAAGTATAAAACTTTTGATAATGTTCATTGCTATAATTTTATGTAATGAATATTTATGAATTCTGTTAAGATCCCGGATTTATTTAGTGTGTTAAAACTCTATGATTACTTCTTTCCTGCAAGGAATTTCATATCGATGCCCTCCTATTATGAGTGTACCTTTACCACCGTCGCTGTTTATACTTATTCTGTTCTTGTCCATTTTTACATGGATTTTTCCGTATGGTGTGGGCACGTCTCCTTCCATCCATTCCAAGTCACCAAGCACAGGTCTTATTTCAAACTCTTCATATCCGGCTTTTGTCGGTTGTACTCCAAGATAGTATTTTCCCAACAGATATATGGGACTTGCTCCCCACGCATGGCACAGGCTTTTGCCATATGGACGTCCGTACATGGCAAGATGTTGTGTGCCTGTTTCTTCGGGATTATATTTTTCCCAGAAACTTGTTGCACCTTCCTTGATCATGCCTCCCCAATAGTTGCGTATTTCTTTTAGAACCTGCTGTTGCATGCCCATAAGGCAAAGTGCTTCCAGTTCGTAGAAGCGCATGTATGGTGTAGTTATCGATTCTATGTCGGGGTTAAGCATGACGGATTTCATCACTGTCTGCTTTTCTTCTTCGGTGAGATATCCGTATATTATGGCAAACATGTTCGGGAATTTTGTTATTTGGGTGTTCATCTCCCCGTCTTCTATTGCGTGCATGAACGCCTTGTGCTTGTCGTCCCAGAATGTAGTTTTCAGCTTTTTCTGTAAAGAAACTTCCAATGCCGTGTATTTCTCAACGTCTGCAGTATATTCTTCTACTGTAATGCTTCCTTGCGGAGGTGTCTGTAGCGGATTGTCTTTCAGGATTGTAGCACATAGCTTCATTGTCTCAAGCGACTTGCATAACAGTATTTGCTCAAAGCAGAGTGTGCCGCGTTTGTGCATGGGAAAGTTTACCCAGTCTACGAAAATCCAGTCATCAGACTGCCCTTCCGCCATTCCCTCGCTGTTGGTACGGCAGAGTACGTATTGCATCATTGTCTGCATACGGGGATAAATCTCACGTACAAAGTCAATATCTGCGGTATATGTGTAATAATCGTGCACGGACTTAAACCAATAGAATGTATAATCCATAATGGTATTGATATGTGCCGTTACGGGGTCCTTTCCTCTTAACTGGCGTATTGTGCGCCGTACGCAATCTGTGTCAAATCTCAGATAATAGTTCATGAGATAAGATTGTATCGCATCTCCCGACCATGTCCAGCGGTCGCGCTTTATTCCGTCTACAAAAAACTCGCGTGTCGTCAGGTCCATTGTATATGCGCCGATGTCCCATATCTTGTTGATAAGTTCGTCGTTGCATCTGAAACTTCCGCTTTTATTCTCTTTGTATGGAGAATATTCAAAGTCTGCAGCTACTTCTTTAAAGCTGATGCCGTCTTCGGTTTCGATATATACAAAGCGGAACGCTTTTGAGTTTTTGATGATAATGGTCTCTTTGTCGCAGTCTGCATCTATACGGTCGAGTGTCTCACAGTATTCCTTGTCTTGTGCTTCTTCGCGACTTTCACCGTAATATATATATAAGGTGCCTTTGCCCTGTACATCTTTCAGTTTGATGTATCCGAAAGTCTCGCGTCCGAAATCATAGAGCATGCCACCTGCCGCAGACTTCTCTACGGCAACCGGCATTATTTCCTTTCGTTCCAGACTATAGCCTGACGGCGGTGTGTCGGGACAGTCAAACTTCCATTTTGCGGCGGGTACGTATATACCCGAACCATGAGCCACACCGTTTTCGTCAATCCATATTTTGTCTTCGTATGTGGCAAGCCATGTGCTGTCTGTGTTTATCGTTTCACCTGCGACATATAGTGCCGGCGGTGTAGACTGATTGTGCACTTTGAAGTTCAGTTTATGCTCACCCTTTGGTATGACAAAGCTTGAAGGCATGCCGAATTGCAGCTTGCCGTCAAGCATGAAGTTAAAGTCTCCCTCTGCCTTTATATTTATTGTCTCAGGTTTTTCGGCTGTTACGGTTTTTGAGAACTCAACCGTAACCCAGTGGCTGTCCTGTTTCCAAAACGGTGGAAACATTGCCCCTCGTTCCGTACGCCTGTTGTTGAAACGGTTTCCGAGCCATATCTCGAAATCGCCCGGAAACCATATCCAAGTCGCTTTAGATGTTTTCGCCATATCTCTCGCGTGTTATTTCTTCCAACGTCTTGCCCTGTGTCTTGGGTGCCCATATCGTACCGATAATCAAGGAAATGATGAAGAATGCCATCATTATGTAACCTGCAAGTGTAAATCCTTCGCCGTTCTCTCCGTAGATATGTACAAAATAGAGTCCCCATACGGCAGACACGCCTCTTACGACAAAGAACATTATGCCTTGTGCTGCTGCCCTGTATTTTGCGGGGAACAGTTCTGATGCCCAGAGTGCGTAGAATGTCTGTACCGATATACCGGCTTGAATAGCCCAGAGAAGTGTAAACACTACAAGACCCGTCATGCTTGTTATTCCTATTGTCACGATGATGAGCCATGCAATCACGCCCATGCTTACACCAAAGGCAAACAGCATGCGTTGGTTTACGCGGTCTACTATAAGAGAGCATATAAATGTTATTGCGATAATTATTACCCACTGACCTGCAGCGAACATGTTTGCCATCTCGTTAGACAGTCCGCCGGCTGTTTCATAGATGTGCGGCTGGAAGAAACCCATTACCGAGCAGACAAGGTTCCATGTAAGATACATGCCGGCAAGGAATATCATAGAGCGTACACATACTTTGTTTGAGAAAAGCTCTCCAAATGATGCGAATACGCTTTTGTTCTTTATTCCGCTATTTTTCTCCGCTTCTTTTGCCGCCTTCCATTCAGCACTTTCGTCAAGCCGACGCTGCAACTGCCATGCTATGAATGCCACAACGAACAATGATGCGAATACTATACGCGAACTGAACACGCGTAGTGCCGCTCCCTGTGCCTCTCCGCCGGTAATGAAATTGGCGATGGCTTCAACAACAGGAAACAACAGACCGCCGTTGTTGCCGTTAAGTCCGGTGCCCGGTGCAAGCAACGTTCCTATAATAAGAATAATCAGCGGACCTATGCCCCATGCCATTTGTGATATGCAGATATTACGTCCGCGGTTGTTGGTCTCCGAACTTTCCGATATGTATGTCCATGAAGCAGGAACTCCCACGCCTACGGATATGCCTGTTATGAGAAATCCCAATAACAGGGTGGGGAAGTTCGTAGACAGCATGATGACAAGAACACCAAGCATATATACCAGCATGTTGTATGTATATATTGCCTTACGACCGTATTTGTCTGCCATAAAGCCGCCTATTATCGCTCCTATTGCCGCACCGAGACAGTTGGCGCTTATGGCGTTCAACCAGCCGAGATGCCCCTCGGTCAGTCCAAGATAATCCTTCCATAGAGTAAGCCCGCTGGCTCCTGCCACAATTGCTCCTGCGTCAAGATAGTTTGTCAGCGATACAGCCAGTGTGCTTTTCAGACTTCCTTTGTTATTTTTCATATTATTAATATTATATGTTTTTTATGAGGGGTATCAAAAAGCAACAAATATTTAATTTTGATACACCATACTTGATTATTTTATACCTGCATTGTTCTTTATGCTGTCGGCAACAGCCGGACCGTTGTTTTCCCAAGTGTTGCCCGGACCGTTTGCGTTCTTCAGGTATTTTTCCGCAGGTGTCCAGTTGTTTCTTACCGTTATGTAAGAAGAACCCTCGTCCGTATAGAGATAGAACCAATGGTTCGGGTCGTGGGCATATCCGGGAGAGTAAATGTCGCGTACTACATTCTCCTCGATGAATGAGTGAGGTTGCGAACCGAGAGTGTAGATACCTGCCGTGTCGTACATGTGCTTTGCATAATGATGTATAAGGTTGTGGCACACACGGTTGTTTGCCATCGAGCATACCTGTCTGTTCCAGCCCCAGCCCATGCTGACGCCTGTGTACGATATTTCGCTTATCTCGTTGTGACAGATATTGATGTTCCTTACAAAACCGGCTCCTATACCCACACATCCCCAGTCTTCGTTTGTAACGTTTGTAATGAGGTTGTTGGTAATGCTAAGCCCGTTGCAGATTATTCTTCTGTCGGTCGGGTCATAAGGCAGATGTGCCTCGTGTGCCTCCGGACCGAAACTTCCTGCCAGTATGCCGTTGCCTCCAACGTCTTTCAATGTGCATCTGTCCACACTTCCACCTTTTATATAAGTATGGTAGTCAACGGCAGTAGAAGCGATGTGCTCGAAAGTACATTTGCTGAAGTTGACGTTCTCGGCTCCGTTGATACTCACCGCAGCCGAAGGTCTGCCCACCCAACCCTGATTGTCAAGTTTGTGGTCGCCGTTGGGGCGTATCATTTTCGGGCGCAGCTTGTATGCTTCTATCATATACATGCCTGCTTGTAACGGGGCGTGTCCGCTTATCGACGGATGCAACCATGTGGAATGGCTGAATCTTACTCCCTCGAATGTAACGTCTTTTACCGGATTGTCCGGTGTACCCTCTACCTTGACCAGTGTTTCTATTGCCGGCACTTCCACGTCGGCGGTCTTCATGTTCTCGCCTTTGCGCGGCATGTAGTAAACCTTGCCTGCCCTTGTGTCGAGATACCATTCGCCCGGAGTGTCAAGCAGTTCCTTGGCGTTTGTCAGATAAAACGCCGAGTTGCGTCCGTTCGATGTTACCATTGGCGAGGGCCACGGGTGCATGAAGTGTATGTGACTTTCAGGATTATGGAAAGTTACGGCTGCGCTGTCTCCCATTATCTTTATGTTCTTTATACGAAGGTTCGCCACGCACCACATTTCGTGCAGCACCATTTCCGCATTCCTTGCATTGACGATTTTCCTTACGGCTGCTGCCGGAACATATATCACTTCCTTTTGCTTGTCAAGACTGCGTATGCGGAACATATTTTCGAAGTCGTCGACATCTCTTGCCCTTACTGCTTTCTTGCCGTTTATCCACATTTGTCTGAACTCCAACGGGCGTCCGTTGAACTCCGGTACATCGGCAACATACATCTTGCCCTCCTTACGCCAGCCTTCTATTTTTATTCCGCCGCTTATCGTGACGTTGCCTTCAGCCACAATGCGTGTGCCGTTGTCTTCCGGTCTGATTATTACAGGCTGGTTGAGGCGGTATGTGCCTTCGGTCAGTTTGATGCAGATGTCTTTGGCATTGTTGAGCCTCCGTTCCTCGCGAGCCTGTTGCAATGCTTTTTCTATTGCATATTCGCCCGGCTTTACCATAAGGTCGGTGGCATTGATTACTGTGCCTGCAAAAGCGGCAAAAAGAACGGTTGTTAAAGTCCTGCGGGTATCCATACTGTCATTTCGCTTTTGCCTCTGTTTCCCCATGCGTAGTAAGGAATAAGGCGTATTTTTACTTTTTCTTTATCTGTCTTCACTTCCCTGTACAGTGTTCCGGTCCATGGCTTTTCTGCACGGTTTATTGCTTCCGTTTCAAGTGCCATAATACGACTTCCGTCTATTTTTGTTTCAACCGGAGTGAACTTGGCGTCGAGCGGAATGGCAATGTTGTCTATGTCCGTACCGTTGAGGTCGTTGCTTTCGATGCAATATACAATAGGACCACGTTGTACGGCTATCTGTCCGCGGCTTTCTTCAACAAGAGGATTTGCCTCGATGAGCCGTGTCTCCATAGGTATGTCTATATTTATCACATCTCCTTTCTTCCATTCGCCGGTCAGTTCCATGTAAGACGACTTGCTGTCTGTCTCTACTTTCATCCTTCCGTCGGCTGTTGTGGCAACGGCTTTCTTTGCCCAGTCCGGTACCCTCATCTTGAAACTGAAGTTCTTCTTGCCTTTAAGTTTCGTAATGGTGAGCTTTATCTTTCCGTCCCACGGATAGTCAGTCTCCTGCTTTATTTCGATGTCTCCCACATTATCAATCTTTGTGCTGAGCGTGTTTGCACCATACATATTTATATATAGCTCCCTGTTGCCTACGGAGTATGCGTAGTCCTGTGCCTGACATAGCGTGCGCAGTGTGTTCGGCGGGCAGCAGAAGCAGCTGATATATTCGGTACGTTCCTTGGGCCAGCGCAGTTTGTATGGCAGCTCGTCCGACATGCGCATGGGGTTGGTATAGAAGTATTTCTTACCGTCAAGGCTTATTCCGGGCAGAATGCTGTTGTAGAAACAGTTCTCTACGATGTCTACATATTTTGCATCGCCTGTGGCAGAGAACATTCTCCAGTTGAAAAGCATGTTGCCAATGTTTGCACACGTCTCGTTGTGTGCGGTGGAGTGGGGCAGCTGATAGGGGCGTCCGTAGCTCTGGTGTACTTTCTGCACGTTGTCCGGCTTGTAATCCGTTCCGTCGGGCGATGTGCCGTCGTACAGCGCGCCGCATGCTCCCGTTATGTACATCTTGCGCGTAACAATGTCGTTCCATATCGATGTGAGGTTCTTCATCAACTGTTCCTCACCGCTTTCCAGGTAAAGGTCTGCCACGCCTGCATACAGATAGTTTGCCCTTACGGAGTGTCCCATGGCGTTGTATTGTTCGCGGAACGGAACACGGTCCTGATTGTCGTCCGTGCCGTTTTCCACCATGCCGCGTATGTCTATCATTCCCTTTGCGGTCTTCAGATAGCGTGGATTGCCCGTTTCGCGGTACATCTCGGCTATTGCCATGTAGTGCGACGGGCACACGGCGTTGCGTGCCAGTGCCTCGGCGTTGTTCTCATAGAAAGAGCATAGGAAGTCGGCGGCCTTTACGGCACAGTTGTATAATGTAGTCTGTCCTGTTGCACGCTTGTGTACCAGTCCGGCGGTTATAAGATGTCCCAGGTTGTATGTCTCGAAGTTGAGACTGTTGCCGAATGCTCCGTCTTTGGCGGTACCGACTTTCGTTCCTACCACCGTGTTGTCTATTTCTTCCTGTGTGGCTTCCTTGCCTGTGTTCTTTTCCAGTTCGGCAAGACGCTTGTTCAGTTCTGCCACAATCACCGGTGTATGGATATACCCGTCTTCACGCTGTGACTTGACTATGCAGCCGATGAAACGGTTCATTATCTTTTCCAGCTCAGGGTCTTTGTTTATCGCATATACCGAAGCTACCGCCTCGAGCCATTTGTACATGTCGCCGTCGTGGAAAGGAGGACCGTGGCGGCGCCCGCGCTTTTCTCCTGCTGCTACGAGGAAGTTATGGAAACCATGTGACTTGTCCGACTGCCATGTTTCCCACATGCTCTGTACGGATGTGCCGCTGAACACATTAAAACGCTCACCCCAGAAGCCGTCTGTCCATTTTACGGCGTTTATGGGCGTTGATGTCAATACGGCAAAACGGCTCTTACCCGTGTCGGTTATTCCGTTCTGCTGTGCCATTGAAGGTACGGCGGACAAAATGGCAAGAACCATGCCGAGGGTTGTTCTTTTCATGCTATATTATTTATTGTTGTTTTTCCTATATATGATAGACGGACAAAGATTTGTAATGTACGCTACCGGCGGCACATGTTTTATGCCCGATTTCGATTCAGGCAATATTTTTTATGCCTTTATGACCAAACGTGTAATGTCTGTTTGTATAGTCTTAGATTCTTTAAGTTGTGTACAAATATAGCGATTTTTTTATGAAAAACGCTTTGGAGGACAAAATTAAAGTATAAAAGAGCATAAAATACGGTTCTTAGGTAGCGGGACAGAAGTCTTCGTTATAATATATTTCCTCTGCATATTATGACATCCTGTGTGCGATTTTTGTAATAAATCATCCGCGTTGTAGGGAATATTGAATTTTGACACACTCCCGGTAAAAAGGATATAGATGAGGGGAGATAAAGGAAGGGATACGGCAGTTATACAAACCTCACGTCAAAACACGGACATGCTTTGGCGGCGTTAAGGTCATGATGTCCCACTACGAGAGCTCGCGGATACCGTTCTTTCAAGCGTTCCACAAGCATGTGCAGTGCAAGGAGCTGAGCCGGGGTGCGTGTGTCCTTAGGCTTTCCCGATGCATCCAGACCTCCCTCGTAACACACGCCGATGCTATGCCTGTTGTGGTTGCGGCAGTGCGCTCCCACACTCTCTTCCGGACGTCCGCGGTGCACTATGCCGTCACGTGTCACGTAGTAGTGATAGCCGATGTCTTTGAAACCACGGTGACGGATATGATCCGCGCGGCACGATTCAAAACTGAAGCTCTTGCCATCCGGTGTGGCAGAGCAGTGGATTATTATAAGTGTTATTGTTCTCATTTTGAATTAAGAATTAAGAATTAAGAATTAAGAGTTAAGAGTTAAGAATTACGAGTTACGAATTTGGAATTACGAGTTCTCTGCCTGCGGCAGATGTAGAATTATTAAATGACGAAACAACGTTCGGCGACCGAAGGGAAAGCCAATTACCTCTTGGGAAATTGATAATTTATAATTGATAATCGCAGCGAAGCGAGAACAATTTGTAATTCTTAATTCTTAACTCTTAATTAATCACATGCAGCTTTGCATTCCCAACGCCGTGGCAACGGCGGTAAGCAATCCTATCAGACCCTGTATGACAAGGCGGAAAAAGTCTTTCTTTGATTCTTTCATGATTACATTTTTTTTAATTGTAAATAAATCGGTTGTTGCCGGTTATTATCCTGTAATCCTTTGACAGTCAGCAGAATATTTAGTATATTTGTATGTGCGCAGGCGAGGTTGCGACACCTCGCCGCGACTATTGTCAAACATCTAAAAAACTACAGCATCATGGAATTCAGAATAAGATCTTACGGACGTACTGAACTCGCCCAGCTTTACTGTCCCACTGTTACCCCCGACTCTGCATACCGCAAACTGCGTGCATGGATAAAACTCTATCCCCACCTCAGCGAACGACTCGAAGAATTAGGACAGAACCCCCGCTGCCGCTCATACACCCCGGCACAGGTAAGGGCGATAGTGGAGGCGCTGGGAGAACCATGAGGAAATGAAGAATGAAGAATAAAGAATGAAGAATGAAAATTTGCATTTTATCTGTGCTATTGACATTTATATATTTGGGGGTATTGTTTATTGTTGCAATCACAGCGGTAGAATACTTACAAATCATTTCTTTAGATATGTTCTATTGCACTTGATATGTATTGTTTTTCTATCGTCATGACTACAACGGTATAATACCTGCAAATCATTCTTTAATTCTTCATTCTTTATTCTTCATTCTTCATTTTCTTAAGGTTTTTCCGTTTCCGCCCCGTACTCTGAATACTCCTTGAGCACTATCTCCTTTCTGATCTTGTTCACCGAAAGTCTGCCGGTGGCACGGGCACGCAGTTTCACTCCCCTGACGTTTGAACTTACGGCAAAGTCCTTCAGCGTTGCGGAGCCTCTCGACTGTATGCCGACGGAGAATATGGCAAGGTCGTTCAGTTTCACGTTCTTGCCGTCGAGCATCAGTTCCTTGATGCAGCTTATCATGTCCGTAAGCACACCCTTGATGACGCCTGCCGAATAAGGCGTGTTGTGCTCGGCCATGTGCCGCGCCAGCTTTTCCGTGTCGTAGGTCTCCTCGTTCACGGCACGTGCATACCAGTAACCTTTCTTGGAAGAGTTTGTACGGTTGTCCTGATAAAGTTTGTAACGAATCATAATTGTAATGGTTTTAATGGTTAATAATAAAAATGATTGTTGTTCTCTTACAATGCAAAGATACTACACCGGCATCACCCAAAAACGGTTGCCGCCGGTTGTGGGGGCTTGGTGCGGGAAGTTGCGAGTTAAGAATTACGAATTACGAATTTGGAATTACGAGTTGTCTGCCTGCGGCAGATGTCGAATTATTAAATGACGAAACAACGTTCGGCGACCGAAGGGAAAGCCAATTGCTCCCTCTTGTGGAATTGATAATTAATAATTGATAATTGCAGCGTAGCGAGAACAATTTGTAATTCAAAATTCGTAACTCGTAACTCGTAATTGATATTGATTTAAATCAATCAGACATAAGATTTTTTACATAAAAGCAATGAATATGTATGTAGTAAATATAAAATTTAGTAACTTAGCAATGTAAAAGGAAACACACGGCATGAGACACCACGGAAATAACATAACAGGACTTGCAATGACCCTGAAGGTCACTGCCACGGGCGGCATGCCCGCAGGTGGAAACGGCAACTCCAACATGTTATTGTCCTTTATTTTTGTCAGATGTGTAACGGTCTTGTAATACACAACGATTATAATTTATAATTCATAATTCATAATCGCAGCGAAGCGCGACAACTCGTAATTGGCTTTCCCTCCGGTCGCCGAACTTTGTTTCGTAACTCAAAACTCGTAATTAATAATTGACAATCGCAGCGAAGCGCGACAATTCGTCATCCGTCATTCGTAACTCGTCATTTATAATTGATAATCGCAGCGAAGCGCGAACAACTCGTAATTCGTAACTCAAAATTCTTAATTCTTAATTCTTAAATCTTAATTCTTAATTAACATGAAACAGCCCTCTACTCTAAAGACATCCTTCTTCAACGGAACCTTCGACAAAAGTCCGCGCGACATCACCCTCGCGCAAGTGTTTGACACCATCACCGGCACCATGCTCAAGAACGACACCGAGAAATACCGCGCCCTCAAAGCCATCGGACAGACCGATGCCGGCATAAAGCAGCGCATGGCGGCGATAACGCCTGCCGTGACGTGCGCCGGCGGGCACGGAGCCAAAAAGATTACAGGATATACGGGCATCGGCATGTGCGACTTCGACCATGTCGCCTCCCCCGCAGCCTGCATGGAACTGCTCCGTGCCGACAAGCACACGCTGCTCGCCTATACCACGCTCTCGGGCAACGGCATCCGCGTGCTCTTCCGTTACGCCGTGGACGGCACGCCACTTCCGGACATCACCCCGAAGACATACGAACGTGCCTTCCACACCGGCAACGAGTACTTTGCCGCCCTCCTCGGTACCGACTACGACGACAAGTGCAAGAACCCCAACCGCCTCTCCGTGATATGCCACGACCCCGGCGCATGGTTTAACCCCGATGCTGAGCCCGTGGCATGCATGTCACGGGTAGAGCCTCCCACCGATGCCGTAGCACACCGTGGCTCCGTCGCGCCCGCACATCCGCTTTCCATAGACGACGCTGCCGCCCGTGCCGAGAAGATCCTCGCCTCGGAAGGCGTGATATACGCCGAGGGCAACCGCAACTGCTACATCATGCGCACCGGATACATGCTCAACAAGATGGGCATACACGCCGACGAGGCACGCCGGTGGGCGACGGCACGCTTTGCCGACTACGGCACGAAAGACGTGGAGAACATCATGCGCTCGTGCTACACCCACACCTCCGAGCACGGCACGTGGCGCCAACGCCCCTCGCCGTCGCACCGCGAACCAAGGACACTGCGCGACGTGCGTTCACAGCACGGCGAAAAGACATGCCGCCGCAAAACGAGCGCCAAGGAGAAAGAAGACTTCATCAGAAAGCAGGCCCTCATACGCTACAACACCGTGACACGCCGTATAGAGATAAAATGGCACGGTGAAAACAACTTCCGCAACATAACCGACCGCGACGAGAACACACTGTGGCTGATGATGGACGACAACGGCTTCGCAACATCGCCAAAGGAGATACACAATATCATAGCGAGCAACCACACAACGAGCGTCAACCCCTTCGCGCTTTACTTCGACGCGCTCGAGCCGTGGGACGGAAAGACAGACCATATAGCACGGCTGGCGGAACACGTACACGTGACAGACGGCACCGCCGGCGGCAACAAGAAAGAGGTGCAACAACGTTTCACGCAGATGTTCCGCATGTGGATTACGGGCATGGTGGCATCGCTGCTGTCGGACAAGGTGATAAACCACGAGATACTGGCGCTCATCGGAGAGCAGGGCATATACAAGTCAACATTCTTCGAGATGCTCCTGCCGCCCGAACTGCGCATATACTTCAACGAGAGAGGCAACAGCAACATGACCGACAAGGACTCCATACTCGCCATATCGCAGTATGCCATGATATGCTTCAGCGAGATCGACTGCATGAGCCGCAAGGAGCTGAGCGTGCTGAAAGCCCTCACAACCATGCAAAGCACCAACGAGCGCGCACCCTACGACCGCTATCCCGAGGAACGCAAGCACATAGCCTCGTTCTGTGCCACGGGAAACAACCGCGAGTTTCTCAACGACGACACCGGCAACAGACGCTGGATGGTGTTCGAGGTGAAGGCCATCGACAATCCCAGAGACATGGACTACAACCACAAGGGTATATACGCCCAGGCGCTGCACCTGTGGAAAACAGGCTTCAGATACTGGCTGACGGACGAGGACAACCGCGAGCTGGAAAAGCAGAACAGCAACTTCGTGACCCCCGACATAGCATGCGATCTAATAACGAAGTACTACCGCCTGCCACAGCCCGGCGAGACGGCAGAGCTGGTGAGCACGGGCGAAGTGCTGGAACGCATCACATGCAACTACCGCGGAAAGATAAGCAGCACCCGGATAGGCATGGCGATGAAACGGCTCGGCGTGGAAAGAATCAAACGGCGCAACGGCAATGTCTACAAGCTGATAAGCCGCACACCGGAAGAATATAACCGCAAGAGATATGCCGACATCCCGGAACCCGTATCAGACGACATGCCCTTCTGAAAATCGTCCCCTCCGTAACCTCGTGTGGAACCTTGCACAGCACCGCAAGGTTCCACACGAGGTTTCACAGCACTGTAATATACATATAATCAGCGACTTGCATCCTTAAAGAATGGAATTTGTGGAGGGTGGAACCTTTTTTTTGAAACTTTATATGATAAACATACAAAAATCAGCAGCGGTAGCCCACCATGATAAATATGCAATTTTTCTCGCGTAAGTTTTAGAAAAAAAGGTTCCACACCCTCCACAAATGCTTTTTTTGTCACTCTTACGTGTTGTGCAAATGTTTGAGACACAATGTGTTGTAATGTCGCTTTACTTTTGTGGAGCCTTTGTGGAGGGTTGCAAGGTTCCACAACCCTCCACAGCCCCCTGTCATACTCCCGGATTACATGCTTGTCATCCTAAAATCCTGATTATCAATTATAAATTATCAATTATCAATTCCCATAACCCATAGCTTTACGCCCCGTAACCCATAGGTTTACGTGTCATAAACCTATGGGTTATGCAATAAAAGGCATATGTTAAGCGTTGTTATATGAGACGAATGAGAAAAGTGACATTGAAAGATACTATATCCTGCATCTCCGGCAGAGACGCCAATGTAAGAACGGCCTTGATAAGAAAGAATATAATATTCTCTTTTCTTATAAAGGGTTGGTCGGGACTGGTGTTGCTTTTGCTCGTGCCTGTCACCTTGAACTGTCTCGGAGAATATCAGAATGGTGTGTGGCTCACTCTGTCATCTTTGCTTGTATGGATTGATCATCTGGATATCGGGTTAGGTAATGGTTTGAGAAATAAGTTGGCAGCGACCATGGCTCACGGTGATATGCGTGAAGCACGAGAGTTGGTATCGTCCACGTTTTTCATGCTGATATTCATCATCCTGCCCATGATGCTTGTGTTGTGTGCCATTGCATGGCATATTGACGTGTATTCACTGCTTAATGTGGTTCATGGCGAAATACATGGTATGCATAAGATAGTGGTATTGTGTATAATACTGGTGTGCAGTACATTCATCTTCAAGTTTATCGGAAACTTCTATATGGGTTTGCAGCTGCCTGCGGTCAACAATCTGATCGTAACGTGTGGGCAAACACTGACCCTTGTGTTAACGTATGCCGTCTGGTTGACAGGACACGGATCATTCCTTGTAATAGCAGTTGTCAACACCGCATCACCGTTGATAGTGTACATTATGGCATACCCTTACACTTTCTTTGTAAGATATAAGGCGTTACGTCCGTCTTTTTCCTTTTTCCGCATCGAGACGGCGAAAGGTCTTTTCACCATAGGAATAAAGTTCTTCATATTACAGATGTCCGGAATAATACTTTTTTTCACTTCAAACATAATAATATCCCACCTGCTTTCACCCGCGTCAGTAACTCCATATCAAATTGTCTACCGATATTTCACTATTGTCATACTTGCATTCACAATACTAAGTACGCCGTATTGGAGCGCAACAACCGATGCATACGAGAAGGGAGACATGGGCTGGATAATACAGTCGCATAGGAGAATGATGAAAATGACGCGAGGTCTTCAGCTCCTTATAATACTGATGGCTGTCGTGTCGCCATGGTTTTTCAATATATGGATAGGGGAGGAAACTTATATTCCGGTAGCGCTCACGGCTGTGACAGCTTTGTATGTGGGCGTACTGATAGAGAGTCTTAGTTTCTCGTATTTCCTTAATGGTGTCGGTGCACTGTTTCTTCAGGTGATTTTTACAGCCGGTGCTGCGCTTGCTTTTATTCCCGTCACATATCTTGCTTTCTCACTTGTACCCGATTCGTGTAGCATAGTATTGGCAATGACTGTGGTAAATCTGCCAAGTATGATATGCAACCGCATGCAATTCAAGAAAATAACCACATATAAAGCAAACGGAATATGGACAAGATAAACAACAATATACCTGTAATCTCTGTTATCACCGTGTGTTTCAACAATAAAGACGGACTGGAAAAGACCCTGAAAAGTTTTGCAGCACAAAACTTTTCGCAGAAAGAGATTATAGTCGTGGACGGAGGCAGTCATGACGGAACAGAAAAAACTATACAACGGTATAAAAACATAATAGATCACTTTATCTGCGAGTCGGACAACGGAATATACGATGCCATAAACAAAGGCATACGCCGGGCTTCGGGCAAATGGGTAGTGTGTATGAATGCCGGAGACATCTTTGCGTCAGACACAGTGCTGAGTGAGATTTTAGATCGTGATATTCCGGGCGACAAGCAGTTCCTGTATTCAGATTATGCAGAGATTGACGGACATGGGAAAATCACAATAAAGCCAAGCGACAGAAAAAAAGGACTCGTTTTCCACCAATCGGCTATATACCGTCGCTCGCTTCATGATGAATACGGATATTATACCGTCACACGTCCCTATACCGTGTCAGATCTCATGTTTTTTCTTGCCGTACCGGAGAGGTTGTACATGAAAGTGGATACGGTGATATCGTTAAGTGATACATCGGGAATATCAAGACAGGGACTGTGGTGTGCCAGAAATGCTTTATGTATGCGTGTTGTTTATGGAATAGAGAACATGCATATAGCATATGTTAAATATTGGAAATACATACTGACGGTAATTCTGAGAAAGATAACAAGAATAAAATAAGTAAACAAGCATATAGAAATAATATGACAAGCGATAAAAAAAACATTGATCTGTACCGTCTGATGAAACTGATATTGTCAGACAGAAAAAAAATAATTGTTTACTGTCTTACAGGTGCAATAGTTGGAACTGTAATAGCGTTCAGCATTCCGAAGATATACAAGACCGGGGTTATGCTGGCCCCTGAATCATCGGGAGCCGGACTTGGTTCGGGACTGTCGTCAATGGCAAGTCTTGTAGGGCTTAACAAGAATATACTGAGCGGTGACGACGCCATATTTCCGGAGATATACCCTGACCTCATGCAATCTACCGATTTTGTCGTGAGTCTGTTCCCGGTCAAGGTAAAGTCAGCCGATGGGAACATAAACACTACATACTATGACTATATGGAGAAAAAGCAAAAGATATCCTGGTGGAACTATCCGAAGGTATGGGTGATAGAGTTGGTGAAGAAGATAAAAGGCGAGAGCGGAGGGGGAAAGAAAAAGATAGACCCGTTCAGGCTGACGAAGGATCAGGCAGATATTGCGTCAAATATATCCGGTAATATTGAATGTAACGTAGACAAGAAAACTTCAGTGATATCGATTGTCGTAACAGATCAGGATCCGTTAATATCGGCAACCATGGCAGACTCTGTGAAGGCAAGACTGCAGGTGTTTATCACCAGATACCGTACCAACAAGGCAAGAAACGACCTTGTATATATGGAGCGTCTTTTCGATGAGACAAAAAACGACTATATAAAGGCGCGGAGAAAATATGCCGAGTTTTCGGACTCCAATCAAGACGTAATATTGCAAACAGTCAAGGCAAAGGAGGAGGAACTGGAGAATGAAATGCAATTGAGATACAACATCTACACACAGGTGGCCGAGCAGCTGCAGCTGGCAAAGGCAAAGGTGCAGGAGAGAACACCGGCATTCACCGTAGTGCAGTCGGCAACTGTGCCCGTGAAGCACAGTAACAGACCAAAGATATTCACACTTGCCATCTACACCATGCTTGCCTTTCTCATACGCGTGTCCATGCTTGTCTACAGAAACAGGGAGACGATATTCTGAACGTCATATATGGAAAGGACGGGAGATAATGACAAGGGAAAAATATATGCATGACAAAATACAGCCGGAATGTGACAAGGAGCCGGAACGCGATATATTTAAAGAATGTCTGGCGCGCAGAAAACTGTATGCCGTAAACGGACTCTTGTCTGTTGTGCTTGCATTTATAATATGTCTGTCCGTGCCCAAGGAATATGCGGCTCGTATGGAAGTGACGGACGAGCATAAAATCAGTATGGAACTGTCGGTGGGGCTTGATCCGGTAGAGGCAATGGTAAAGAAAATGCAACTGGTGCAAGAAGGCATGCAAAATCCGGAGACATATGCCATGGTAATAGAGTCGGAGAGTTTCCTTAATCGTATGTTAAGGACAAATGTTGATAAATACGGAATGACATACGCCGAGTATCTAAGGACAATGAACAAGGAACCTTGGTGGGCTGAGCCGTTCATAACACGTGACAGCATCTATTCCCGCAGGTTGCTGGATGAAAAAATAAGATACAAGCTGTCCGGAAAATATTTTACTATAAAACTGCAGGTCAAAGACAATGATCCGGAAGTGGCCGCCGTCATGACAGACTCGTTGTGCGGCCTGTTGGCGGAATTCCTCGAGGAACACCGTGCTACCGTGAACAATGCCAAGATGAATGATGCGCTCATACAGCGCAGGGAGGCAAGAAAGAAATATCATGAGGCACAAAAAGAGTACATTGCATACGTGCAGTCACACACTGAGAGCGAACTTACCTCCGAGAATGCCGTCATCGGTGAGCTGACCTCGGAAAGAGACAACGCTTTCAATAGGTACAACCAAGCCTGCATGAAATATGAGCATTACAGACTTGCCATAAACAGAAGCCTGCCATACTTTACAGTACTTTACAATCCTACGGTGCCGACAGGTCCGTGCAGCCCGTCATGGGGAGGATATATCATGGCTTTGCTGTTAATAACATGGACATGCACCACGTGGTGGATATTATACAAGAACTCAATTCTAAAAGACAAGGAGGAGTAGGTATATGGAAATTTTCTTGCTGGTAGCATTGGGGATAATGATGCTTGCGTTCAGGAAAACAGGCTTGGGAGACTATTTCTCACCATGGATGATCACATGTGAGATATGGTTTGTCATGATGTTCATGACACAGTTTCAGGGAGACTTGTTGTATCCTATGAACAATCAGTTCTTTTACAGTCTGATGCTGTGGGTTCCCATATTTTGCATATCCTCGATAATCACATATAGTGTATTGCCGGCAAGGAAAGGGACAGACCGTAATGGACATCTGAGAGCAATGTCGGTAAACAAAACCCTGTTTGACATTTTTTTTGTTATAGCGGTTTTCATAACGCCTATGCAACTATATATGGTGATGAAACTTGTATCGATGTTCGACTCGCAGAATATGCTTGAGAACATACGCTTGTTGGCTGTATATGGTGACAATGACTTCGGGTTTCTTAATTATGCACACGTCATAAATCAGGTGCTTTTCGTCATAGCGCTGTGGAATTATCCCAAGACTAAAGGCTGGAAAGTGGCGGTGCTGGTTGTCACCAACCTGTTGTCTTGCTTTTCTATGATGGAGAAAAGCGGTATATTTTTCATGATACTTAGCTCCATGTTTGTGTTGTTTAAGAAGAAAATCATCCGTGTAAGGACTATTGTCACTGTTATATTTTGCATTGTCATTTTTTTCTTTCTTTTCAACAATGTAATGGCGGGGGCATACGACGATACGGGCAATGGAGAAAAGGGGATGGAGTTTCTCGACTTCTTCGCATGTTACGTGTTGTCACCGCCGGTGGCATTCGGAATGATACAGCCGGAGCTTGAAGGACAATTCGGATCTCATACGTTTCAGTACATATATTTTTTTCTCGACAGATGGGGCTGGGGGAATTATGCCGTGTACGAACGTATACAAGATTATGTGCTTGTGCCGATTCCCACCAATGTGTACACCATATTCCAACCGTTTTTTGAAGACTTCGAATACAGAGGCATAGCCTTCTTCGCGTTTGTATACGGAACGCTTTCCGGACTGGTCTACAGGTATTTCATCAACGGAAGTTCGGTTGGAAGGTGTATATACGCTCTTGTCGTGGAGATACTTGTATTGCAGTTCTATAGTGAGAGCTTTATACAGAACATCGTTCTGTCGTTGCAGTTCGTATTCTTTGTAATACTGATTACCCAGGAAAAATACAGTCTTGACTTTTCCGAATTCTTTAAAAAGAGTCGCATAGACGTACGTAGTATAAATAAAACCTCATAGGACAAGATATACATACTTGTCACGTTAATGATAAAAAGAATACTTATGAAAAAGAACATATTGCATATTTGCAAATACTATTATCCCGAAGAGGGAGGAATAGAGACCGTGTCAAAATATCTTGTCGAGGGCTTGTCTGAATTTTGCAATACGGTTGTGTGCTTCAGCACGGACGGGAAAACACATACGGAGACCATAAACGGTACAAAAGTGTACCGTATCGCCGTCATGTTCAGACTGTCAAGTCAGGACGTGGCTCCGGCATATTATGTCAGTATACGAAACATCATCAAAGAATGCAAACCGGATATAATAAACATACATTGTCCAAATCCATTTGTCTATCCTTTGGCTGCATTCGCTCCACATGGATGTAAAATATCGTTACTTTGGCATTCGGACATACTTGCGAAAGGAGTGATGTACAAAATTATAAAACCGGTGGAGAACTATATACTGAAGAAAGCGGACTGCATAATAGCAACAAGCCCTAATTATATACATCCCACCAGTCCCATATACAGATATAGTGATAAAACCGAGGTGTTGCAGAATGGCGTGATAGTAAGTGAACTGGAGATAAGGGACGGAGATGAAAAGCGCATAAGGGAAATACATGAGAGATTCGGTGGCAGAAAACTTATACTGTTTGTTGGAAGGCATATACCATATAAGGGAATAGACTATTTGATAGAGTCTGAGAAATATATTAAGTCCGACTGCCGGATACTTATTGCCGGACGTGGACCACAGACGGAATATCTGAAATCTTTGGTAAGTTCGGACAGAATTGTATTTCTCGGGAAAGTCTCACAGGACGATCTGCGGTGCTATTATCATGCGGCAACCGTATTCGGATTTTCATCGATAACCAAGCAGGAAGCATTCGGTGTGGCACTGGCTGAGGCAATGTACTGCGGTTGCGTGCCCGTAACATTCCATATAGAAGGCTCAGGAGTGGGATGGGTTTCGTTGAAGGGACAGACAGGAGAAGAGGTCACGCTGAAGAATACGGAGGAATATGCCATGGCAATAGATAAGATACTCTCTGATGAAAAATTGAGAGACAGATATAGGGAAGAAAGTATGAAAAGGGTAAGGGAGAATTTTACGGACAAGATTTCCGTAAAAAAGGCAGACTTTATATTCAAAAAACTATTGGAAAAATGACAGTAAATGTTCTGATGTCCACATATAACGGAGAGCGTTTTCTTAAGGAACAGATAGACTCCATACTGGCACAGCAGAAAGTAGATGTCAGACTCACAGTGAGAGACGACGGCTCTTCTGACGGGACAAAACGTATATTGGGAGAATATGGGAAAGCGCTTGATTGGCATGTTGGAAAAAACTTAGGACCGGCACGCAGCTTTATGGAGTTGTTGGAAAATGCGGGGGCAGCCGATTTCTATGCTTTTGCGGACCAGGATGACTACTGGATGCCGGAGAAGCTGAAGGTTGCGACAGACATGATGCATTCTGCCGAAAACGTTCCTGCATTATATTTCAGTAGGACACAGCTGACCGATGCTTTTCTGCGTCCTACAACTATCGTGCAGACAGCCCCGCTGCTCACTTTCGGAGAATCGCTTGTATATGAGTTTATACCGGGATGTACAATGGTGATGAACAGTCGGATGCGTGATATGGTTGCACGATACAAACCAAACTATATACCCATGCACGATGTATGGATATATAGTGTGGCACAGGCGGTGGGAGCGAAAATATATTTTGACAAGACACCGCATATATTATACAGACAGCATGACAACAACACAATAGGACAAGGTTACAGCAAATGGCACGAGTGGAGCCGCAGACTGAAGAGATTTAGGAACAGTGAACACTCACGTTACCGGAGGGCCTGTGAGATAAGAAACGGGTATGCAGCAATGATGAGTCAGGAAAATGTTGAAATGCTGGACACGTTCATCGGGGCAAAAACATCATTTGTGAATCGGCTGTCATTATGCGCGGACAAAAGATTTGCATGCGCCGACAGACATACATGGAAACTTTTCAGGTTGGCAGTGCTTCTAAACTCATATTGATTTATGGAAAAAAATCCCAGAATAACCGTAGTCACCGTATCGTACAACAGTGAAAAGACCATAGAAGATACCATTAAAAGTGTATTGGACCAGAAATATGATAATCTGGACTATGTTATAGTAGATGGCTGTTCGACAGACTCTACCATGGACATTGTGTACAAATACAGACAATATCTTAATACGGTGATATCCGAAAAGGATAAAGGCATAAGCGATGCTTTCAATAAAGGCATAGCAAATGCCGATGGGGATATCATCGTAATGATAAACTCGGACGACGTGATGATACCGGAGGCTTTGCGGCACGTGGCCGAGGCATATGACGGCAAGCATGACATATATTGCGGCAACGTGCTGCTCGAAAATCCGGAAACAGGATACAAATGCAGGGAGATACCGTCGACAAAATTTCCCGTGACCCCTTTCTTCTGTCACGTGGCACATCAGGGAATGTTTGTCAGCCGTGACGCATACCGCCGTTTCGGAGGCTATAATGTGGATATACGCTACCCCATGGATCTTGACTTTCTGATGCGGGCATACCGAATGGGGGCGACGTTCAAGCACGTGGATTATGACATTGCGTGCTTTAGGGCAGGAGGGGCAACAAGCAACAGCATTATAAAGAAAAGAAAAGACTATATACGCATCGTCATTGCCAATGGTGGAAATATATTCCAGGCATATTTGTTTTATGTATATTTGTGTCTCACTCAGATTGTAAAGCATTTCATAAATATGTTCGGTTCTGACATAAGTCAGAAAATACGATATAGAAAAACTCTTAAAAAACGAAAGACTGGCTGCTCATAACCCGCGAGGATGTGAAGGCATGCCGCAGGAACGGGCTTTACACGAACATCGTCTTCATATCCATGAAATATCTCTACAAGATTTTTGAATTCAGGATATAGCTTCTGTTTCCGTTACGATACAACTCAAAATACGAAGTTAAAAGAAGTTATGGGGTAGTTGTGTGGCTGAAGCCACGGAAGATAAAGGACAATAGTCGTATATGAAGTGACACAACCATACGTCTTTTATCCTCCCCCCTCCCTCTTATCTTGACATACCATCATATATATAAAAAAGTGTCTGTGACCGGGATAATGTGAAAATAAGGAGCGAAAAAATGCCGGAAAATGTGAAATTATGACCGGTGCATGGCACGGAAAATGTGAAAATACTACCTGAATTCTGTCTGGATAATGTGAAAATGATTATCTTTGCAAATATTATTAATTTATTTGTGATATGGAAAAACTGCTTAAGAGAAAGGTGGATGCTTATCTGAAAGCATGGAAAGACAACCCGGACAGAAAACCTCTTATAGTCAAAGGTGCCCGCCAGATTGGAAAGACACGCTCGATCGAATGGTTTGCAGGTCGTAACTACAAGAACGTCATACAGATAAACTTTGTAGAACAAAAGAAGTATCGTGATATATTCAATGACGGTTTCGAGGTTGACGCCATCATAAAAAATATTTCCTTGCTCAGTCCGGAGTTGAAGTTCATACCCGGTGAGACTATATTCTTTTTTGATGAGCTGCAGGCATGTCCCGACTGTGCCACTTCCTTGAAATTCTTCAAACTGGACGGCAGGTTTGATGTCATCTGTTCCGGTTCACTGATGGGGATAAACTATAAGGAGATAGAGTCAAACAGTGTAGGGTATAAAGAAGATTACGAGATGCATTCGATGGATTTCGAAGAATTTCTCTGGGCTAAAGGATATACGGATGATTTTATTGAAGACCTTTATCGGCACATGTTGGAAGTCAGACCTCTTACAACCTTGCAGACTGACGTCCTTTTTGATCTGTTCCGCGACTATGTCACCATAGGAGGCATGCCCGAAGTGGTGAGTACATATATAAGAAACAGAAATTTCAGCGGCACGTTGGGCATACAGAGGCAACTGCTGAAAGATTATGAAGAGGATATCACCAAATATGTGGAAGGACTGGACAAGGCAAAGGTCAAGGCGGTGTACAGTCATATTTCCACTTTTCTGGCAAAAGAGAACAAGCGTTTTCAGGTTACTAAGATTGCCAGGAATGCAAGAAACAGAGATTATATAGGCTGTGTGGAATGGCTTGCAGATGCCGGCGTTGTCAATATATGCTATTGTATGAATCAGCCGGAACTTCCGCTTAAAGGAAACTATGACCCTAAGCTGTATAAGATATATTTTAAGGATACAGGGCTACTGATAGCATCTCTTGACGAAGAAGCTCAGGAGGACTTGAGGGCAAACAAGAATTTAGGTACATATAAAGGAGCCATATATGAGAACATCGTGGGTGACATGCTTGTAAAGCAGGGATACCGGCTTGTATATTACAAGAGTGACAAGCCGGCAATGGAGATGGATTTCTTTATCAGAGACTCTGGCTCTCTTGTTCCCGTTGAGGTGAAGGCCGGTGATGGCGCAACGGTCTCACTGAATAACCTACTGAAAGAAGATAAGTTTCCTGATATAAAATACGGTATCAAGTTGGGATATAAAAACATCGGCTTTAATGGTAAATTCTATACATTTCCATATTTTCTGACGTTCCTGTTGAAGAGATTTCTTTATGAAAGAGGACGGTTTAAGTAAAAAAACAACCGTGCCGATGCAATATTCCGCATATTTGTCTGTTAAAGATAATAAACAGTTTTGACACGTACATGGCATCATATATATTATTTGTAGCGGGCGCACTGTTGTTGGGCTGCATAATAGGATTCATATCAATACCCTACATACTCGACTTTTGCAGGCAGAAGGCACTGTACGACATACCCAACTCGCGGAAAGTACATAAGAACGCTATTCCCAGATTAGGAGGAATAGTGTTCCTGCCGGGCATGTTGCTGTCGTTCGTGATAGCTGTGATGACTATGAGCGAGGTCGACGGCGAACAGAAGATATCGATAAGTCTGTGGTCGGTGTCGTTTCTCGTAAGTCTGATGCTGATATACATAACGGGAATAACGGACGACATCCTCGGACTTTCGGCAAGGACAAAATTCATTATACAGACTGTTGCCGCATGTCTGCTGCCGATGTCGGGACTATATATAAACAACATGTACGGACTGTTCGGCATATATGAGATTCCGTTTGCCGTAGGATTTCCGCTCACGGTGCTCACCATAGTGTTCATAGACAATGCCATGAACCTTATCGACGGAATAGACGGACTGTCGGCGGGACTGAGCATAATAGCCCTGACGGGATTTCTTTTTGCATTCGCCAATATAGGGCTGTGGACGTATGCCGTATTGATTGCAGGACTTATCGGAATAATCATCCCGTTTCTATATTACAATATATTCGGTGATGCGGAAAAGAACAAGAAGATCTTCATGGGCGACTCTGGAAGCCTTACTCTGGGTTTTATATTAAGTTTTCTGCTCGTGAAATACTCTATGGACAATCCGGCTGTTCTGCCCTATAGGGATAACAGTCTGATATTTGCCCCGTCGCTGCTGATCGTACCAACGTTCGACGTGTTCAGGGTGATGTTGCACCGGGTTCGCAACCACAAGTCGATATTCGCCGCCGACAAGAAGCATATACACCACAAACTGATGCGCGCCGGAATGTCGCAGCACAAGGCACTTTGCGTTATACTTGCGTTGGCGGTGATGTTTATCGTTGTAAACAACATTCTGGCGTTTGCCGGATTTACCACTGTTATCATCATCGACATATTATCATATACAGCTTTTCATCTTGTGCTGAACCGCATGATTTTCAAACATATAAAGAAGGGGCATGCCGGATGAAACGTATCTTTGACATCATACTGTCCGCCCTGTGCATCATTGTGTTCTCGCCGCTGATGCTGGCATGTGCCATAGCCATAGCGTGTGTGGACGGACTGCCGGTGATATACAGGCAGGAACGCATAGGGCGGGGCGGCAGACCGTTCTGCATATACAAGTTCAGGAGCATGTGCGAGGACGCGGAAAAAGACGAGCCGGCACTGCTTGAGACGGACAGCGACCCGCGCATAACACGCACGGGGCGTTTCCTTCGCAGTCATCATCTTGACGAGCTTCCGCAGTTGTGGAATGTGTTCACGGGCGACATGTCGTTCGTCGGTCCGCGTCCCGAGCGCAGGTATTTCATTGAGAAGATAATGGAGCATGACCCGCGCTATGAGCGGCTTTACGTCATACGTCCGGGAGTGACGTCATACGCCACGCTGCACAACGGATATACCGACACGATGGAGAAGATGCTCAGGCGGCTTGAAATGGATCTGTATTATCTTGAGCACCGGTCGATGTGTATGGACATGAAGATACTTGCGGGCACGTTTATAAGCATTGTCGGGGGGAAGAAGTTTTGAATTACGAATTTTGAATTACGAGTTACGAGTTGTCTGCCTTTGGCAGATGTTGATTTATTAAATGACGAATTGTCTCATTTGAATTTTATAATTCGTAATTCATAATTGATAATCGCAGCACGGCGAGAATAACTCGTAATTCGTAACTCATAATTCAAAATTAAAAAATCGTAACTCCAAAATTCTTCATTCTTCATTTTTTTAACTACTTTTGTCACCAAATATCTAATTAAAAACACTAATTATGCAAAAAAAACTGAAGTTAGCAGTGATAGCCCTCTGCTATAGTCCTCTTGTCTTTGCACAGACGGACAACAGCCAGGGGCAAAAAGCCAGCGCCATGACGGAGCAGGCCTTCACGTTTACCGAGGCGCAGTTGGGCGAGGACGACGACATGTCGCAGAACGTGTCGATCATCAACTCGAACAACAATGTCTACGCAAGCGAGGTGGGATACCTGTTCTCACCGGTACGTTTCCGTTACCGCGCATTCAACCAGAAGTACAACGACGTGTTCATCAACGGCGTGCCGATGAACGACATGGAGTCCGGACAGTTCCGCTACTCGCTCGTGGGCGGTCTCAACCAGCAGACAAGAAACGTTGAATACGCACTGCCGTTCGAGAGCAACGGCTTCTCTATGTCCGGCATGGGCGGCTCCAACAACTACAACTTTCGCCCCGGAAGCTTTGCCACAGGTCACCGCGTGACGCTGAGCGGCGCAAACCGCAACTACCAGTTGCGTGCGATGTACACCTATAACTCCGGCTTCAACAACGACGGATGGGCGTTCTCTGCCAACCTTACATACCGCGGAGCCAAAGAAGGATACGTGGAGGGAACGTTCTACAACGCCCTGTCATACTTCCTCGGCGTACAGAAGATGTTCGACGGGGGCAAGCACTCCCTGTCGTTCTCTACATGGGGCAACCCCACGGAGCGTTCCACACAGGGACCCGCCACGGACGAGGCGCTGTGGCTTGCCAACGACAAGTATTACAACCCGTACTGGGGATATCAGAACGGCAAGAAGCGCAACTCGCGCATCGTGAACGACTTTGCGCCGTCGGCACTCCTCACATGGGACTGGAACATCGATGACAACACCAAGCTCACGACATCGCTCTTCGGCAAGTACGGCATGTACAAGAGCACGAAGCTTAACTACAACAACAGCGACAACCCGCACCCGACATACTGGAAGAACATGCCGAGCAGCAGGTTCAACGTGTGGGATGAGGATGACGTTACCAACCGCACGGATCAGAACCTTGCCGACTGGAACGAGCAGTACAATTATTGGACATCGAGCAAGGGCAACCGTCAGATAAACTGGGATCGCCTTTACTTCTCCAATCAGGGAGTGAACGCACAGGGTGCCGATGCAATGTACTTCATCCAGGCAAAGCACAACGACGCCCTGACGCTGACACTGGCATCAGCACTGAACAAGCAGATAGACGCCAACAAGAAATGGAGCGCAGGACTGTCTGCCGGAACAAACCGCGGACGCCACTACCAGACAATGGAAGACCTGCTGGGCGCAAACATATATCACAACATCAACACATACGCACTGGGCACATACGCCATCGACGACCCGCGCATACAGTACGACCTGAACAACCCCAACGGCATAGTACGCGAGGGTGACAAGTTCGGCTACAACTACGACATACTCGTAAACCGCGGACAGCTGTGGACAAATTACGTAGAGAACTTCGGCGCACTGCACTACTATGTTGCCGCAAAGGCGGGCTACACAACGATGCAGCGCGACGGCAAGATGCGCAACGGTCTTGCGGCTGACAACTCTTACGGCAAGAGCGGCAAGGCAGAGTTCTTCGACGGAGGAGTGAAGTTTGGTTCAAGCCTTAATCTCGGACGCGGCAACACCGTGACATTTGGTCTTGGCTACGAGCTGCGCGCACCGCAGGCTTCGACGGCATTCGCATCTCCCGAGATAAACAACGACTTCGTGCTCGACCTCAAGAACGAGCGTGTGTTCAGTACCGAAGTGGGTTACCAGCACCGCAACTCATGGCTGCACGCAAACGTCAATGCCTACTACAGCCGTATGACGAACGTAACCGAGTGGCAGAACTTCTTCTACGACGACGCAAACTCGTTCACATACTTCTCGCTCACGGGCGGCAAGAAAGCCTACTACGGCGTTGAGGCAGGCGTGGACATAAAGGTGACAAGCGCGTTCAACGTGATGTTGCTCGGAACAATATCCGATGCAAAGAACATCAACAACTCGCACATGACATTTATGGAGTCTAAGAGTGGTGAATATCACGGATACGGATATACAGAGACACCGGGCAACGGTATCTACGACTACAATACATGTTACAACAAGGACATGCGCGAGTCGGGCACGCCGCTTACGGCAGCAAGTCTCGGACTGAGCTATCACAAAGGCGGATGGTTCATAGACCTTAACTGCAACTGGTACGACCGCATCTATCTTTCATACGCTCCCAACATGCGTGCGTTGAAGACATGGGAAGCAAGAGCTGCATCCGGATATGACGACACATGGGTGGGCGACTGTGTAAATCCGGAAATAATAGACCAGCAGAAAGGTCACGGCGGTTTCATGCTCGACGGTTCTATAGGCAAGAGCATATACCTGAAACACGGCTCACTGTCCATCAACCTCATGATAACGAACATTCTCAACAACCAGAACATCTGCACAGGCGGTTTCGAGCAGAGCCGCAGTTCATGGACTGCAAGCGAGAACAAACGTGCATATCGTTTTGACAGAAACCCCAACAAGTTCTATGCCTACGGAACAAACGGTATGCTGAACATTGCTTATAAATTCTAAAACTGCAATATTATGAAAAAGATATTATATATATTCATGGCTGCCGCCTGCATTATGTTTACAGGATGTATCGGCGGTGAGGACATTGGCTTTGATGACGATTGGAACGCTCCCGACGGAAGCAACGCACCATACGGTGACAACAGCATCAAAGAAGAGAACGTCATGAGCATAGCCGCATTTAAGGAGAAATACGAAAAGACAATAACTTCTAACGGCTATAAGTTGATAGACGAGGACATAAAGCTGAAAGGTATCGTTACCGGCAACGACATAGAGGGCAACATCTACAGTCAGATTTTCATACAGGATGCGACCGGTGCCATAACAATCTGCATCGAGCAGGGAGGTCTTTTCTCATACCTGCCCGAAGGTCAGGAAATCCTTGTATCGCTGAAAGACTTGTATATAGGAGGATACGGCACACAGCCACAAATCGGAACCCTGTACACAAACAAGAACGGTAATATATCTGTATCGCGCATGAACAGGGTTAGATGGCAGAAGCACTTCAAACTCCTTGGCATGAAGACACCGGTAGAACCGGAAGAGCTGGATATTACAAAAATCGGTACACTTGATTCGAAGAAAGAATGCGGCAAGCTGTACACCATAAAGAACATCTCGTTCAGAGATGCCAACGGTGTAAACATCTTCGCCATGGATCCGGAAACATCAAACGTGGGTGACGCAAAGACACAGAAACTTCTCGGCGGTTGCATCAACCGTAACATAAAGGAGAACAACAAGTTCGTCGTGCGCACAAGCCAGTATGCAGACTTTGCAGGCATGCCTCTTCCTCAGGGCAAGGGCAGCATAACGGGTATCATGACAATATACAACGGTACATGGCAGATGCTCATCCGCAAGTATGAGGACATAAAATTCCCTGAGAACAATTAAAACTAATAACAACAACAATAAATAAAAATAGTATATTTATGAAAAAGCATATTTATTCGATACTGATGCTTGCCATGGCAGCATTCACATTCACAGGTTGTGAGGACGTTCCTATGCCTTACGACGAGCCGAGCATACCTCCGGTAGAAGTTATTGACCCGGCAGGTAACGGAACAGAAGCAGATCCGTACAATGTTGCAGCAGCATTGAAATACATTGAGGACGGCGGAAGTGAATCAACTGAAGTTTACGTAAAGGGTACCGTTGTTTCTGTTGTCAGCGGAAGCTTCGATCCTTCATACGGAAGTTTGAAGTATTATATCTCAGATAACGGAACAACCAACAATCAATTCTATGTATTCAATGGATATGCAGGTCCCAACCGTACAAAATTCTCCGGTGAGGATGCTCTCCAGCCGGGAGATGTAGTTGTTATCTGCGGAAAACTTGTAAACTACAATGGTACAAAAGAATTTACGACCGGAAACTATGTCGTATCTATCAACGGCAACGGTGGTACGGGCGGTGAAGTAACTCCCCCTGCTGAAGGAACTTATATCAACGAGACATTCTCAAGCTCGTTCGGTTCATTTACGGTGAAGAATATCAAAGGTACACCTTGGGTTCTCGACAGCTACGGATATGCAAAAGCAACAGGTTATGACAATGCATCAAAAGCAACAACTCCTTCATCAAGCTATCTTGTTTCAAAAGCAGTCAACATGTCTGCTTCTAAAGAAGCAACAGTCTCATTCGACTATATTCTCCGTTATGTTACGACATCAGCAGGCGAGGCTATCGAAGGTATCTCAAACAAGGTGCTTGTAACTGACAACTATACCGGTGACCCCGCTACCACAACTTGGAAAGACATAACCGGAACATTGAAAGAAGTCAGAGACTGGAACTCATGGACAAAGTTCACCGCAGCAGTTCCTGCTGATATTATCGGTAAATCAAACGTAGTATTTGCCCTTTACTATGAGTGCGCTGCAAGCTCAGGCACATGGGAAGTAAAGAACTTTACAGTTAAAGAAGGCAAGGATGACAGTGGAAGCACCGGGGGGGGAGATGACAACACCGGAGATGTAACTGCCACCAACGGCGACTTCGAGACATGGGTTGACGGTATGCCCAACAAATGGAAAACGGCATCGACAGCCGGCAACGCCACACTGTCACAGAGCACAGACGCACACGGAGGCAAATATTCGGTAAAAGTAGGTGGAACCACTTCAGCAAACAAGCGTATCGGATACCAGGAAACCGAACTTAAGGCAGGTACATATACCATGACTTTCTATGCAAAGGCTGCTACTGCGACCGGCGCATCGGTACGTCCGGGCTTTGTTCCCGTTACCGACGGCAAGGTAGGCAGCTATGTATACGGTGATTATACAAACAACATCAGCAACGGTGAGTGGGTGCTCGTGACACATACTTTCGAGATAACAGCGGACGGCACTTATTGCCTCGTTATCATGAACTCGAAGAATCCGGGCGCTGACGTACTTATAGATGATTTCACACTTACAATGGGAAGCAATGTTATAATTAAGTAATATTGCAAAAGGTAAGAAAATGTAGATAATAGCGGTGGAAATCTTTTTTGATTTCCACCGCTATTTTTTTGTTCTTTAAGATAAAAGGCATATATTTGCAGGGTGGAAGCTATAGAGCCTATAGTTTCTATAGATACTGTAGAGTCTATAGTTCAATGAAGGCAAACAATCTGCTATAAATGATTATAGTTTCTATAGATGCTATAGAGTATATAGTTACTATAGTTACCATGGAGATAAAGAATAATAAAAACCATAAAGACACGACAGCCATGCAACAGCAAAAGCCACGGACGGTACTGCGCACAGGCGCTGCGTGGAGAAATCTACGGTTTTATCAGAAGTCACAGGTCTTGTATCACCTTACTTTCGCTTTCTGCAACAGGTTTCTGCCGCAATACGGCGACAGGACTAAAGACCAGATGATATAGGCGGCGCGCTCGTGCAAGCAGAACATCGTTGAAGGTTGTGAGGACGGGAAGACATCGACAGAGATGGAGCTGAAACTTCTTAATGTGGCACGCAGCAGTGTGGACGAACTGCGTGAAGACTTCAAGGACTACATAAAGGCACGCAGGATGACGCTATGGACTGACGGGCATCCGCGCTACAGACAAATGCAAGAGTTTACCCGGCGGCACAACAGCATGGACGACTACACCGCTTTCTTTGACAGATGGACCGATGAGGAGATGGCAAACGTAGGTCTGACACTGTGCTACCAGGTGGATGTAATGATGAACCGCTATCTTAAACACCTTGAAACGGAGTTCGTGACGGAAGGCGGCATAAAGGAAAGGATGCACGCTGCACGCACCGGATACAGGCATGAGCAGGACGCAAGGCTGAAATATCTGGAAAGGCGTGTCGCAGAACAGGAGCTTACAATAACGGGGCTGAGAAAAGAGAACGAACTGTGGCGGGCAAGATACAACGAGCTGAAAGAGGCGATGGGGGCTTAGGGCTATAGGTTCTATAGATGCTATAGAGCCTATAGTTGCTATAGAACCTATAGCATCTATAGATATATATTTTCATTTCTCCCTCAGCGGCAGCAAATTCTTCATTCTTCATTCTTCATTCTTCATTTTAAAATGTTATCTTTGCAAAGTTGTATATCGAATAATACAAATAAAAGATAAATATTATGAAGAAACAAAATTTGTTTTTGATTTTATTCCTGTGCATGACAGCCGTAAACGGCATGGCACAGAAGAAGTTCTCCGCATACGCCGTGGGATTTTACAATCTGGAAAATCTTTTCGACACATGTCACGACAAGGGAAAGAACGACTATCAGTTCCTGCCCAACGGCTCGTATAAGTGGACCGGACTTAAGTATACCAACAAGTTGCGCAACATGGCAAGGGTGCTGGCAGACATGGCATCGGACAAATTGCCCGGTGTGGGCTGTGCCGTGATAGGCGTGTCGGAGGTTGAGAACTCCAAGTGTCTCGACGACCTTATCGCTCAAGAACCGCTGAAGGCACGCGGGTATAAGTATGCTCATATCGAAGGTCCGGACAGGCGCGGTGTGGACTGTGCCATGCTGTACAATCCCAACCTGTTCAAGGTAAGAGACATGAAACTTGTGCCATATGTGCCCGAGCAGGCGAAAGACAGTGCATACCGCACACGCGGTTTCCTCACCGTCAGCGGAGACATGGCGGGCGAGCATGTAGTGGTGGTGGTATGCCACTGGCCCAGCCGCTTTGCCGGTTCTTACTATCGTGAGGTGGCAGGACGACAGGTAAGGGCTCTGAAAGACTCGCTGTTGCGCGACGACCCCAAGGCAAAGGTTTTTGTTATGGGTGACATGAACGATGACCCGACAAACAAAAGTATGAAAGATGAACTGCGTGCGCGTGGAAACATGAAGGACGTGAAGGACGGCGACATGTACAACCCATGGTATAACCTGCTTGTGAAAGAGGGTATAGGTACATTGACATATCAGGGCGCATGGAACCTTTTCGACCAGATAGTGATGACGCCCAATGTGGTAAATCTTGACGGGCGTAAGGACTATACGGAGCTGAAGTTGTGGCGTCACGAGATATTCAAGCGCGACTACCTTTTCCAGGAAGACGGCAAGTACAAGGGCAATCCCAAGAGAACGCATGCCGGAGGTGCCTGGCTGAACGGATATAGCGACCACCTGCCTGTCATCGTATATCTGTTGAAAGAGCAAAGATAAAGAATTACGAGTTTGGAATTACGAATTACGAGTTTGGAATTATGAATTATTCTCGCTGCGCTACGATGAAGAATTTGGAATTACGAATTTGCAAATCTTCATTAAATAATTCAACATCTGCCAAAGGCAGACAATTCGTAACTCGTAACTTGTAATTCGTAATTCAAAACTCGTAACTCCAAATTCGTAATTCGTAACTCCAAACTCCAAATTCCAAATTCAAAAATGCCAATAGAATATCATCCCCTGAAACCGTTTCTGCCCGAAGGCTCGCGGCTGCTTATGCTCGGCAGCTTTCCGCCGGCGCGCCACCGCTGGTGTATGGACTTTTTCTATCCCAACTTCATCAACGACATGTGGCGCATATTCGGCATAGTGTTCTTTGGAGACAAGGAACATTTTACGGACCGCAGTGCGGGTGCCTTCAAGAAAGATGACATTGTGGCTTTTCTTGAAGATAGGGGAGTGGCTCTATATGACACAGCCTGTGCCGTGATACGCAAAAACAATACGGCGGCAGACAAAGACTTGGAAGTGGTCGAAGCAACCGACCTTGACAAGCTGCTGCGCAGCATACCGGCATGTACGGCCGTTGTGACCACCGGCGAAAAGGCAACGGGTATACTTACATCGCATTTCGGCATAAAAGCCCCAAAAGTGGGATGTTACGAGACATTTATCTTCGACGGACGGGAAATAAGGCTGTACCGTATGCCAAGCAGTTCAAGGGCATATCCGATGAAAGTGGAAAGAAAGGCGGAAGTATACGGACGGATGTTCTTGGAATTAGGGATGAAATAGAAGATATAGGGGCTATAGAAACTATAGAGCCGATGATGCTATAGAGTCTATAGTAGCTATGGCATTTTAAAGACGGAGCACACTTACCAATAAAAAACAAGAAAAAATGACAATAATAGGAATAGCAGGCGGCACAGGTTCCGGCAAGACCACCGTAGTGAGAAAGATTGCCGAGGCACTGCCGCCACACTGTGTCACAGTGGTGCCGCTCGACTCGTACTACAATGACACGTCGCACATGACCGAAGAAGAGCGTCATGCAATAAACTTCGATCATCCTGATGCTTTCGACTGGAAACTGCTGGGCAAGCACATCAACGACCTGCGCAACGGAAAAGCTGTGGAACAGCCTACATACTCGTACATAAAATGCAACAGGTTGCCGGAAACAATTCACGTGGAACCGAAGCCGGTAATCATTGTAGAAGGTATCATGACGCTTATAAACAAAAAGCTGCGTGACCTCATGGACCTGAAAATCTTCGTAGACACCGACTCGGACGAACGCCTTATACGTAACATACAGCGCGACGTTGTGGAACGTGGACGAACCGTGAATATGGTTGTTGAGCGTTATCTTGACGTGCTCAAACCTATGCACGAACAGTTCATAGAGCCTACGAAACGATATGCCGACATTATAATACCGCAAGGAGGCGAAAACCTGAAAGGCATAGGCATACTATGCAAATATATAGAAGGCATTGCGGGAAAGGTTAAGTCGGGGACTTAATTAATTTATAATTTATAATTCATAATTTATAATGAGGAGATAAAGGGATTAAAGGAGATAAAAGAAGATATGGGGAGATAAGGGACAATAGTCTTTGAATAAACAACAAGGCATACGTCCTCTATCTCCCCATATCTTCTTTTATCTCCTCATTATAAATTATAAATTATGAATTATAAATTATTCTGCGTTTTTCTTAGCCTGTTTATCTTGAACGCGTTGATACCGTCTGTAATGCCATAGAATATAAGGCTGCATCCTATTACAAGCATGGGCAGACCGGCTGCCTCGATAGGATTAAGGATGATGAAACATCCTGCAATCAACGTTATGGAGGGGAAGAACCAGTAGACCAAAGGCACACCGAACCTTCTCTTTGCCTGGGCAAGGTTAATGAACTGGTTGAGTGCACCGAAAATGATTATCGCCCCGAAAAAATACATGAGATACTGGATAAACGTTTCGGGAATGAGTGCAAGAATTATGCCGAACAGAATGCTGCCAAGCCCCACGACCGGAAAAGCAGGTTTTATGTCCGGTATCAGCCGTCCGGAAGCATCGTATACATGTTCGTCAACATTACTTATCTTCGCACTGAAATACACGGCACACGATATTACACCCGACAGCAGAAACAAAACCCCTGTGGCAATGGTTATACCCTTGACTGTGTCATCGGGATTCTTTATCAGGAGAATGCCGACGATAATGGCGCAAATAGCGCGGAAAATAGAACTTTGTAATACTTTCATCATATATTCAAGTTTTTTGGTTGTACTGTCGCAAAAATACGAAAATACATACTGCAAGACAATTTATTTCATACATTTTAAGTTTGCGTTCTAAAGTTTGTGAGTTTTTAAGTTTAAATGGGTTTGACGGAATTATAAGTAGATGTCCAAAATTAAACGTATATATTGAAGTCATCTAAACTTTTATGACGAATAAGAATCTTAAACTTTTATATCTTCTAAATCCAATCTTTACCTTTCTTTTTGGTCTGTTTTTACCCTTTCATCGGTCGAGTAGCCCGCTACACTCCCTCTTCAAGTGCAAAAACACCCTCAAAATAAAGGCAAATATTGAATCTCATAAAAGTTTAGATGACTTCATTATAAGCCACCTTGGAATGTATGTGTCCGAATAAGTAATCATCTGCGAGTAGATATTTGTTGAATTCTGACACATCCCCCCCAGGGGTGGTTTGTATAATTTATCTAACACATTAATGATAAAAAACTTGTTCATTATCCCGAATTCGCGTATTAAAGTAATACCTTTGCAGACTATGACACGACTTTTTCTTGTACGCCACGGCGAGACCGTGGATAATGTGAACCGCATAATGCAGGGACAGACGCAGGGCGAACTTACCGACAACGGGCGCAGACAGGCGCTTGAGGTGATGAGAAGAATGGAGAGTATCAAAGTCGACGCGTTTGTGTCGAGTGACCTTAAACGCTCCGTAGACACCTGTACCATCATTGCCCGACCTCACGGCATGGAGATAAAGACCACAAAACTGCTGCGCGAACGCGACTGGGGAGGATTTACCGGACGTTTCATACCTGACCTTAAGGACGAACCGTGGCCCGACGATGTGGAGACGTTGGACGCACTGCTGTCAAGGGCGCGCACCTTTATTGCGTTTGTAAAGAGTGAGTATCCAGATCGGACGGTGGTAGCCGTGGGACACGGCATCATAAACAAGGCAATACAGGCCGTGCACTATGGCAAGGAGATGCGCGATGTGGCGCGCATGGATAATGCCGAGGTAAGATGTCTGATGTTGTAACCGTATGTCGCGGACGGTTATACATGCCGGCATGAAAAAAGGTTTATCAGTCTTAAGGCTGCTGCCCGGAAGACTGATAAACCCGTCAACTAAAAACTAACCAATTTAAAAACTATAGAACTAAAGAATTTTCCGTTAAACCGATGCTCTGCATAAGCATTCCAGCGTTCATCTTCTTCCGCCGAAGTGTCCTCCACTGCGGTTGCCGCCTGAGTTGTGGCTTGTGCCTGCCGACTTTCCTGCAGGTGAGCTGTTGCCGCGCGGTGTGAATGTGCCGGCAGGACGAGTGATGCTTCTTGTGGGTGACGAAACATTTCTTGTTGGCGCGCTTCTGTCTGCGCCGAACCTTCCGTGTGTGCTTCCGCCACGTGTCACTGTAGACCGTGTGCTGCTTTCACGTTCGGTCACACGGTTGCCGAAGCTGCGTCCGGCGTTGCTGCCCGGGTTGTGTGTGTTGCCGCTGCCGAAACGGTTATGTCCGCGGTTGTCTCCCGACGGTCTGTTGCCGTTTCCCGGTTTTTTGTCGTCGCTGTTGTTTACAGACGGTCTGCCTGTTGTTGTGCCCCTGTTGTTGCCTCCGAACCTTCCGCTGCCGTTGCCGAACCTTCCGTCACGGTTACCCGTATGTCCTCCGTTGCCTTTGTGCATGTTCCCATGGTCTTTCTTGTGATAGTCGCCGCGGTCAAAACGGTCTCTCATGCCATGTCCTCCCTCGCGGTGAGGTCTGCCGTATGTGCGTCCGTGATACCAGCTCCGTCCGCCGTTGTGCCTCCAACTGTGTCCACCCCTGTAAGAAACGTAGAAGTGCGGACGCCCGAAGTAGAAGTAGTTGCGGTGCGGATAGCGTGCATATATGCCGAAGTGCCATGCGCCGGCGTGCCAGTATAGCGGGCGGTAGAAATAGCTTGCCGCACAGAAAGCCCTGTATTGCCAGTCGAGCAGTATGTAACTAAGGTCGAGATTACGGTTGCGCCAGTATGCCCCGTAGAGGTCGTCGTATGAGTTTATGCTCATCAGATAGTCGAGGTTTACCTCGTATGCCGCCTCGTACTGGTCGTCAGACAGGTTGAGTTCGTATGCCATTTTGTCCGTAAGGAAAAGAGCCTGTTCGCGTGCCCTGTCGTAACTCATGGCACCGGCAGATACGGTAAGCGTGAATAGTGCCGTGATGACTGTCAAAAACTTTTTCATAATCCGGTATTTTTATTGATGTTTGTATTTTCTTTTTATTTCACATTGCAAAGATAATGCAAGCCGAGTGCAATGAAACTTGTTTCAAATTGCCGAGGCGAAGCTTATCTTATGCAAAGATAATGCAAGCCGATAGCAGCATCAAAGGATTTTCCCTAAAGCATGAGAGGAAATTCCCTATATGCTCAAGCTATAAGAAGATGTTCAAGAGGAGAGCTTGTGTCGTTTTCATCTTTATTCTATCTTAAGTCCATGTATAAAAATACTAATATAGGATAAAAGGCGTTTATATATAGAAGAAGTGTGATAAATATATATACAACAGCTGTAAATGAATAAAATAAAAACGGCATTGGTTGCCATGTTGCTGATGACATATAGCGCGTCTCATGCCCGGGACGAACAGGACAACCGTGCCATGACCGATGATGCGAGGTACAATATAGAGATGCAGGCAACGACGTCCGGCGGCATGACACCGCTGTGGCTTAACGCCAACAGGCACGGGCTGAGTTCGCTCGACAAGTTCAACGGATACGTAAGGGCAGGCATAATGCGTCCGTTGCGTGCCGACTCGCTGCGGCGGTGGGGTATAGGCTACGGTGTGGATGTAGCCCTGCCCGTAAACTTCACGAGCAACGTTGTCGTGCAGCAGGCATTTGCCGAGGTAAGGTGGTTGCACGGAGCACTGACGGTGGGAAGTAAGGAGTATCCCATGGAACTGAAGAACAACAGTCTGTCGAGCGGTTCTCAGACATTGGGCATCAATGCACGCCCCGTGCCGCAGGTGCGCCTTGCTTTGCCCGACTACTGGACGCTGCCTTTTGCCAACGGTTGGCTGCATCTTAAGGGGCATGTGTCATACGGCATGATGACAGATGACGGGTGGCAGCACGAGTTTACGGACCGAAAATCGAAATATGCCGACAATGTGCTCTATCACAGCAAGGCAGGATATATAAAGATAGGCAACGAGGATGTGTTCTGTCCGTTCTCTATCGAATTGGGGTTGGAAATGGCTTCCACGTTCGGAGGAACCGGATATAAGTTGGATAATGACGGGAACATGGTTGCCATAGAAGGTGAAAAAGGGTTGAAAGGATTGTGGCATGCCTTCATACCCGGAGGCTCAGACAAGACCGACGGCGATATATATGCCAACGCCTCCGGTAACCAGTTGGGCAGTTGGTTGCTGCGCATGAACTGGGATGCCGAGACATGGCGCCTCAGCGTGTATGCCGACAAGTATTTTGAAGATCATTCGGCTATGTTCCAGCTTGACTACGACGGCTACGGAAGCGGTGAAGAATGGAATGAGAAGAAAAAAAACCGCTATCTTCTGTATGATTTCAAGGACATAATGCTTGGTGCCGAACTTGACTTCAAGTACGATAACTGGATAAACGGTGTTGTTTTTGAATATATTTACTCGAAATATCAGAGCGGTCCGGTATATCATGACCGTACACCTTCGATATCCGACCACATCGGCGGAAACGACAATTTCTACAACCATGGCGTGTATACCGGATGGCAGCACTGGGGACAGGTGATTGGAAACCCGCTCTACCGTTCGCCGATATACAACGACGACGGCACGATAAGAGTGGCAGACAGCCGTTTCATGGCGTTTCATCTCGGTGTGGACGGACGTCCTTTTGAAGGCTTCTCCTACCGCGTGCTGGCATCGTGGCAGGAAGGGCTCGGTACGTATGACGAGCCGTACGACGACGTACACCACAACGTGAGTTTCCTTGTGGAAGGGCGCTACAGTTTCAGAAACCGTGTGCTCGACGGCTGGAGCATAAAAGGCGGCTATGCCATGGACTTCGGAAAGATATTGGGACACAACCACGGCTTTCAGCTTACGGTGGCAAAGACAGGACTGTTGAACCTTAAAAAGAAGAAAAAATGAAAAAGTACATATTATTCCCCCTTATATTGTTTGCCGGTATATTGCCGTTCGTGTCGTGCGAGCTGGAGACGTCAGACAACGGAGACCTTGACGGTTTCTGGCATCTTGTACGCATAGACACCCTCGACACACAAGGGACATGTGACATGAAGCAGGAACGTATATTCTGGTCGTTTCAAAAGAACCTGCTTCATGTGGACGACAAGACGGGCATGAACAGCAGCATATTGCTCCGTTTCAACCATTCGAGCGGAAGTCTGACTCTGTCCGATCCGTATATATATGACCGCGGCGCAGGTGACATAAAACTCGAAGATGTCTCCCTGTTGTATCCGTTCGGCATAAACTCTCTTACAGAGACGTTCGATGTCGAAAGTCTCAGCAGCAGCCGCATGACGATAGCATCGCCCGTATTGCGGCTCAGTTTCAAGAAGATGTAGGGACCGTAACGTTTGGGCATTGTTCCAATTCTCCGTGTATGTGTGACGGCTTACAATCCGTAAAAAACAGACAGTATTTATTTACGGTTTGTAACCGATATCTTTTGCACCTCAAAAGTTAACCTTTTATCCCCTTAAAGCTATGCCTTTGCATGTCTAAAGCTATGCTTTTGCAGTGCAAAAGATGGTGGTTACGGATTGTAAGATTATGAGGTTTTGAGGTTTAGGATAAGTGAAATTGGAATACCTCTCCGGCAGTCCGCACGCCTCATAGAGGCGTTCTTTATAAGGAGGCGTGCCAAAATGAAGGAGATAAATGAAGATAAAGGACGATAGTCGTATTTGAAGCGACAAAACACGCGTCTTTTATTTTCCTCTTTTCATTCTGTTGATTCTGAAATATAATTCATTTTTAACTTAACCTGATGTACGAGCAATACTTTTCAAGCATGTTTTCCAAAGGCAAGTCACCTTTCTTAAAGCGTTCTGCATCCAACGGCAATATGCGCTCGCGCACCGAAGTCTTGCATTTATATGTTGCCGTAAGATATCGGATACCTTTGTCGTCTTCTTCAATATGGATATCGGAAAAGAACTCGGTGATGTCCTCCGGGGTATAGATAATGGAATAACTCGGACGCTTGGCTCCCGGGATGTCTTCACGCAGTATGTCTTTTGCCACAAGATATTGAATGTCGCGAATGGCTGTATCCTTTGAACACTTGGCAAGCGACGCCCATGTCTTGGAAGTTATCTTTGCTTCGTAACCATCCAAAAACATATTGAGCATGTCGGTCTGCCGTTGGCTTAATGCCACAGATGAGGCTTTCTGCCAAAAAAGACTCTTGTTCAGAATGGTGCTGACAGTTGTTTCCGCCTCGTCGAGTGCTATTGACAACGTATTGGCATACCATAAAATCCACTCTGTAACGTCTCCGTCACCATGCTGCGTCTTCTCCAGGATGTCATAATAATGCTTCTTGTCCCTGTTTATCTGCGATGAAATGTTGTAAAAGCGGAACTCGCTCTTGTCGGCACGTGCAAGCAACATGTCTGAAAGGATGCGGGCAAGTCGTCCGTTGCCGTCCTCGAACGGGTGGATGCTGACAAACCAGAGGTGAGCAATGGCTGAACGGATGACAGAACTCGTATTCTCTTCTTTGTTGAACCAGCAAAGAAACTTCTCCATTTCCTCTTCTACACGCTCCGGTGCAGGAGCTATGTAGTGGACTTTTTCCCTGCCAAACATTCCCGAAACTATATGTTCCTCGTTGGTGCGATATCTGCCGACCTCTATCTGTGCACCCTCACTGAAACCTGTCGGGAAGAAAGCTGTCTGCCATGCACACAGTTTCTCTTTTGTCAACGACCGGTCGTAATAACTTACGGCGTCAAGCATGACAGCCACAACAGAGTCTATATAGTGAGACGGTGCCGTCTGTTTGACATTCTCAATACCCAGTTTACGGGCGATTGACGAGCGCACCTCGTCAACATTCAGTCGTATGCCCTCAATTTCTGACGAATATACCACGTCATAAGTAAGGTTTTCAGTCATTGCCCTCAGTTTGCTGTCGAAACCGAGTGATGCAAGTCTGCCGTATAACAAGCCCTGCTTACGGCTAACCTTCTCAAGAATAGCTGTAAGCACCCTTGCATCCCATCTGAATGTTGTCCAATTATCTCTTTCGTGTATATACATATAGTGCTCTTGTTATTGAGGGCATGCGACGTTATATGTACGATAACGTCGCATATTTTGCGACAAATATAATGTGTTTTTGTCGCATAACCAAATAAAATGAATTGTTCTTGTATAAAATTACAAACAGGCTCTGCCTGAAGAGTCCAATGTAAATTCAACTGGCAAGTGCAAATTTACGGAAAGTTCTTTGAAAAGCATTCAATCGGTGTTGAATTCGCGTTTAGTTTTTTTCAATAGTGGTCTCTACGATTTGTATTGCTTCTTGCAACAAGCTTTTAGTTTCTTTTCGTAAGGAAAAACTTTGCTGAAGCATTTTAGATATAGTTACCTGTTCTGATGTTGGCAATATTGGAATTATCACATCTTCTATTTCTGATGGCTTCCAATGTTGAATGATAGAACCACCTGCATCTCTTTCTGCTTGCAATTTCACAACAAATGAATTGAGGATCAATGTCAGATAATCAGGAAGCACCTCTTTGTCTGTAATATTCAGATGAATAATTGCGCCCGAAGTAATAACATCAATAGGTTCCTCCACCTTGTATGCTATACCAACACTACCGTCCTTAGACAGGAGAATCGTATCTTTTTTAGGTCTAATCGTGTCCTTAAATTCTAACTTGTCCAAATAAACAGCAGGTTCAGACAATCCAAACTTAGAAAGGTCTGCCACTCTGATAAACGGAATTCCTTTTTCACAGTAAGCATCACTACCGGGTTCTATTGATTTGGATAATGTTGCTATTTGTCTTATTGTTTTTGTTTTGAACCGCTTTAACTCACTGAACAAATGGTCATATTTCGGTTGATAATATTCGGCATCCAATCTGCCACTTTTCAAGAAACTGTTTGATAACTTCTTATATGTACTAACTATCGATGTTTTTACATCAATGTCGGAGGTTATACCTATTTCTGTAAATAGCAGCCAAACTGCATGATTCCACTCCTCAAATGCGTTGGCTTGTAATCTATTGTAAATCAGTAAATTACCCCCCCCATTTTCTATAATAGTTTCTACCGTAAGTTTTGCATTTTCAAGTAATTGCACAGCCTCCATACGTAGTTCAATACTCTTTTGAACGTGTTTGGCTATCTCTTCTTGAACTTCCTTACGGATAAGTGGAACTGGGATTTTTTCAAACTCTGATTTACCAATGGCTGTCAATATCGTGCCCGAGCAACCTTTCTTCATCAGGTTTTGAATAGGCAATGATTTAAATAGCGTAAGTAATGTTTCGGGATTATGTTGGTGCGATTTCAGAACATAAAATCCTGTTGAACATAACGCTCCGTCATATTCATCCGTTACTAAAGCACAGCTATCAAGAGAACCTTCTATCGAGGATACTATCACATCTCCTTTGTGTACTATTCTACGAGCTCGTGTCGGTAGTTGTTCTCCTGTTAGTTCGTTACAGTCTGTTATCTCGCCCGATTTACCAATATTTGCGAGCTCAATGTACTTGTATTGTATGCCATTAGCTGGAGTATAGTTATTATCCTTAATGTCGCATACATTGCCAATAAGGTCGTAACCATTCGGATACGAGTGTACAAGTTCTATATAATCCTCATATTTGGGTAAATAGTATTCGGAATCGAAACGTCCTGTTTCGAGGAATGATTCTTTTAGTGTTTTAATGTTATATGCGTCAGGATTTGCAGCAAAATCTGTCATGCCTAAACATTCAAGAAGATAGGATTCTGCTTCGGAATAAGCCGATTTAGCTGATTGAAAGACTTTTTCTGACTGCCAAACAAGATTTCCAATAACATTTTCATTCTCTATACGTGGAATATCCAATGATTTAAGATATGAACAAGTTAATGTAGATTGTCCAGTTCCTCCTGTCTCCCCACGTAATACCATATTTTGTCCAAATTTAGATAAAATATACGCATTCAAATATGCTGCATTTATCTCCTTATTTGGGCGTACGATACCAATATTTCGACTAAATATGGCATTCTTTTTTTCTGTGACAAAACCAATCTTCCCGATTGAGCCTTTCCCTTTTAATGTTATTAAAGTATCTCCTTGCTCTAATTGAAAGCGAGATAGATTATTGTATTCTTGTTCTGATATAAAATCTGCATTTTCATAGATAACCCGACCTTGATTGATGTTACGCCCTGTTAAACAAGGAATTGTTCCCTCTTCGGTAAAAAATGGATTAGGTCCTTGCGTTATCCATGTTGTTACATCCTCTAATTTTTCTGTTGCAAGTCCATTCAACATACGCAAGATTTCCAAATATTGAATGCTAAAGAACTCGCTATCAAATCGAAATGTTTGATTGTCTATTTTTACTTCAGATAGTTTCTTTTCGCAGATTTCCAGCCCCTCTAACAAAGTCTTATACTTTACCTCGTCAAAGGGGCATCCACGAAAAAAGAGAGACGTTCTTTTTTGGCGAACTCGGCAAACGCCTCTGCAATTCCATTTGGAGTCTTGCCATCATGATTGAAAAGGTCGTGCTTCACAATCAAATGACCGTGACTGTCAAGCAAAGGAACATTATTACCATCTTCGTCAATCGTGTTACGATAGATTTTATCTCCACTGTTATCCTTGCTCGGTTCTTGCATGGTAGCGAAGAAAATATTGTAATCATCAACTTTAGGGCACAGTTCTTCATCCCATTTCTGCACAAAAAGGACACTTGTCTTTGTTCCTGTATGTGGTTTGAACACATTGCCATGCAAGCCTACCACAGCCAAAATGCGGCAACGGTCAGCAATATATTCACGCAATGATTTGTCGCTACTGTTATTGAAGCGTCCTTGTGGCAACACAATAGCCATACGTCCTCCCGGCTTTAAGAAGTCGAGATTTCGTTCCACAAACAAAATGTCACGGTTCATATTAGAAGCCTGTTTCAACTTGGTTTTGCGGAATGTACCATCGCTCATCTGATAGACTGTTTCGCCATTATTATTTAGTGCTTCAGGAAAAGTTGGTTCTCCTGCTACCACATTAGCACCTTGCGGTGCATTTTTCAATTTTTCCAATGAAACACTGCGACTTAAATCGTATTTGGCAAGAATACGACTTTCCTTTATATCCCCTGCAAACGGAGGGTTTGCCATAATGATGTCAAAGTTGAAATCTCGATTACTATTTTTGTCTGTGCGCAATTTCTTTAACTTCTTCCATCCTTCAGAATAAGTATCAGACCAAATTTCATCTTTTACAGTCTCATCCCAACGTTCATAGTCAAGCGTATTTAGGTGCATGACATTGGTTTGTCCGTCTCCTGCGATAAGGTTTAGGGTACGAGCCACACGTACAGCCTTTTCATCAAAGTCGATGGCAAAAACATTGTCTTGAACATAGTCTGTACATTCGGCAGGCTTTTCTTCCAAAGTAAATAAATGACTACGGTTCAGGTCTTTGGACTTGAGTATGTTTTCCCAAACATGGAATATCGTATGAACAGGGAAACCACAACTACCCGCAGCGGTGTCTATCATCTTTTCATCCACTTTCGGATTGAGCATTTTTACGCACATATCAATCACATAACGAGGGGTAAAGTATTGCCCTTTTTCGCCTTTACTGCTTTTATTGATAAGATACTCAAAAGCTTCATCTACCACATCCAGGTTGGAATTGAACAATTTCACATCCTGTAAAGATGCGACACAAACAGACAAGTGTGAGGGTGTGAGTAAAAGTTTGGCATCATCGGTAAAAACACCTTGCCATTTCTCTTTTGCTTTGTCAAATAACGCCTGTAATTTGTCTTTTAATTCCGTTTCAGTATCACCATAGTTGCGGAATTCTAAATTTCTGTCAGGCTTACGCCCGCTTTCCATTTCATCGAACAATTTGGTAAAGATGAGTTTGAAGACTTCTTCAAATACATCTACACCTGCATTTGCCAATACCTCATCTTCCATTTCAAGTATAAGGTCTTTAAGAGACTTTCGCTCATTTACCAACTTGTCTTTTTTGATAAGGTCAGCAATTTTCCAACGCTCGGAGAGTATGTGAGATAGTTTCTGGTCTGCACGAGGTATGCCACTTAAATCCTCAAAATAATTGGGGTCTTTACGGTGGTAGTAGGAAATCTGATGCCCATTACTCCATACACCGATTGGAGCACCTGTTGCATTGCAATAACTTTTCAGTTGTTCTTTTCCATCTTTCAACTTTGGTTTCTTGACCTCTACAATAATGTATGGACTTGTTGTTTGCTGTTTGTCAAAAATGACAATATCGGCACGTTTCTTTTCCCTACCGAATGTTACTTCATACTCCAGTTCCATTCGAGAAACAGGATACCCCAAATCATTAGTAAGAACCAATAGGTATAATTGGTGTACCACTTCTTCAGGAGTAGCCTTAATATCCTTTTTACGTACGACACACGTAATGTAATATTCCACTCCTTTCTTTGTTTGTCGTTCGACAATACGACTTTCCAACTCTGAAATTTGGGCTTCGGTAAATAAGCTGAGGTCATATTCCGAACCTTTAATTATATCTGTTAGTTTCATAATTATCCGCTGTTAAATTTTATTTGAAACAAGAAGTTCCCGAACATCAATATCCAAAATTTCGGCTATTTGATATAGGACATGGATGGGTGGTTGGACTCTATTTGTTGTATACAGATTAATCATATTAAAGGTCTTTCCAAGCCTGTTCGCCAACTCTGTTTGGCTAATACCCTTTGCATCCAATACTTCCTTTATTCGGTTCATACATGCACTATCTTGTTTAACGAGTGCAAAAATACAAAATTTTATTTGGTAAACGAGCGTTTAGCTGGAAATAATTCACTACCTTTGCACCGTATAACGAATTATGTAGGAATGGTTATTGAATATGACAACTCTAAAGAGGTTAAGTGTTATCGGGATTTCGTATTAAATCCCGATAATCGTAGCGCATCCAGAGCCTTTTCAAAAGTTTTTGGCGTTAATCTTATGGAACCTGCCAAAAAGTTACATGACAGATTAAAAAGATATGTGTCAGCTGGCGCATACAATATAGTATTTGGACAAACAGATAATCGAATAGAGCTTAAACAGGGGTGTGGAAAAAATGAGCCTTTGATTTTAAAAGTTCGAGTAGGACGGGGCCGAGAAAATTCTTTAACCACTTAATTGATGGACAAAATTTATTGTTAACACAAGACTGGCAAGGTGATTTTAACTCCATAACTACAATATACGTTATAGCAATAAATAATCACGATTATAATAAACTATAGATATGGCTGCACTTGAAAAAAATCCTGTATTAAATCCTCTGACATTACGTAATACTGTTGGAGGAGAACTTGCTGATATATTCGAGGCTCGCGGCATTGAGAAATTCGAAGAACTTGTTGGCGTTAAGAAATTAAGAAGTAAAGAGCGTTTATCTAATAAAGTCATTTTAAAAGCGGCTAAATTATTAGATACTCCTGACATTGTTGAATGCTTAACCAACCTTCAGAAAGAATATTTGGAAGAAAAGCCAAGATATATGGCTAATTACACTCAAGCCAAAAAGACATATTCTAAACTAAAAAAAGTATTGCCGTTACTGAGGGGTGAGTTTACTGAGGGATATGACATCCTTGATGATATTTTTGATTTCTTTGGTGTAGATTCAGAAAATGAAATTTTTGAAACATCAGAGAAACAAGCTACATTATTTCGTACCCAAAATAAAATGGAAGTTGACCCTATCAATCTTCATGCTTGGTTACATCGTGGTGAGCTTGATTTTTATGCACTAAATCTTCTTGATTATGATGAAGCCAAACTAATCCGATGGATTGAGGGTAGAGAATGGATGGCTCATATTGAAGATGTGGATTATTTTAAATCCTTGCCTGTAATTCTATCCCATTTTGGTGTCGGTTTGGTTTTTGTACCGTCATTACCCAAAACTGTTTATGGAGCAATACGTTGGATAAATAATAAACCGCTTATTCAAATTTCAGATAGGGGGCATGACTTAATATCTTGTTGGTTTACTTTATTTCATGAATTTGGTCATGCCATAAAGCATAAGAATGTTGAAATTTATGAAGGTGGCATAAACGAATCAAAGGTAAATCAAAATAAGAGGGAAAAAGAAGCGAATAAATTCGCTAATGAATATCTTTTTAATGGTGATAGTTTGCGGAAAGCTGTATTTGACCGCAAGCGTATAGGGCAATTTATGTCTGCTAATTCATTAGCAGAAGAGTTTAGCGTAAAACCCATATTTGCATCATATTGGTTATTAAAAGCTCAATATGCACCCGCTTTTCAACGTAGAATTCAAATTGATTTCACTTCACAATATCAATAATACTTATGGAATCACAATTAGAAAATAACTTAAGATTATTGTTGAATTCCAAACTGGAAACATTGGAAAAATATCTTGATGCTGATGTCTTGGTATATTATGGTCCAATTGGTAATTTGAATGAAAATGTATTTTTGAAATTGGTGGAAGAACTTGCTCAAGATGCCAACCGACATAAATCACTCTATATATTGCTAACTACAACAGGAGGTAGCGCCATAACTGTTGAACGTTATGTTAATATAATTAGACATCACTATTCAGAAGTAAATTTTATAATCCCTGATTATGCGTATAGCGCAGGTACTATTTTCTGTATGAGTGGAGATAATATTTATATGGATTATTTTTCTGTATTGGGTCCGATAGACCCACAAGTTCAAAATAAAGAAGGTAAATGGGTCGCTGCATTGGGATATTTGGATAAAATCAATGACTATATCGAAAAGGCTAAGCTTGGAACTCTAACAAATGTAGAATTTGCAATATTAAAAGACTTTGATTTGGCTGAACTTCGCAGTTTTGAGCAAGCGCGAGACTTGACCATTGACTTATTAAAGAAGTGGTTAGTTAAATACAAATTTAAAAATTGGACAAAGCATAGTGATGGAACGGATGTAACAGATGAAGAGAAAAAAGAACGTGCTGCAAAAATTGCCGAGCATTTAAGTGATAATAATGATTGGAAGTCTCATGGCAGACCAATTAACATTGAAGCTCTTAAAGTGTTGAAATTAAAAATAGAAGATTATAGTGATAATGTTGAGTTGCGAACAAAAATTCGCGATTACTATGAAACTATGTCAGACTATGTTCGACTTAAGGGTTTCCCTATCTTCATTCATGATAGAATTTTTTTGTAGTTCTTATGGATATAGAATTAGAACATTTGATAAACGAATATTCCGAACTTGAAGATCAATTTATCATTGACGCCAAACTTCGGATTGATTCTTATGAAGAATCAATCCGAAAACTATACATAAATGAGAACTCCCCAAAAAGAATAACGGTGTACCCTGAAGATATACCATTATACAAAGTATCCGCGAATACTAAATATTAATTTAACAGACGAGTGACCATGAAAGCAACTTACAGTAAAACGCAGCAATAGGTACGGTTGGCAATTCGTTACCTCAAAATCGGGTAATCTTCCCAAAGTCCTTATTATAAAGGGATAAGGATTATATTCCAAAATTACGACAAATAATTAAAAAACGCCTCCATCGGAGTTGAAAAATTGAGTTTCTTTCTTGGTCTTGTATTGATTTTTGCAGCAATTTCATCAATGTCTCTGTCCTTTAGATGTTTTGTAGGTGATGATTGGGGCATGTATATGGATTTGTTGCGTGTGGGGGTCCCACCGGATGAGAACACGACTTATTGTCAATTATCATAACCCTATGCTTTAGACACCGTAAAGTTATGTTTTATGATGCGTAACCCATAGGACATACTTCCCCGACATCCAAAGTCCGGCAAATGTTATCATGCCGTTTAAAAGAAGCAGTTCGTATCCGAACTTATATCCGGTGAGGTGTGATGTCATGGTGTCTATTACAAAACTTATTACAGGCGATGCCGTTGCGATGTATGGCACAAGACGGTCGGTGACGTTACGGTGCGTGAGCAGACCGAAGGCGAAGAGTCCCAACAGAGGTCCGTAGGTGTATGAGCAGAGAATGTACACGGCATCGATGACGCTCGTGGAGTTTACGGCGCGGAAAGTCATGATGAAGACAATGAATGCTGCGGCAAGTGCAAGGTGTACCCTGTGCCGCAACCGTTCGTCGTGCTGCCGACCCATGATGTCTACGCAACAGCTTGTGGTAAGGGCGGTAAGGGCGGAGTCGGCGCTGGAGAACGATGCTGCTACGACACCCAGCGTAAAGAGTACTTGCACCGCCGTGCCCAAAGTGCCTGTGGCGGCAAATGCGGGAAGCAGTTCGTCGCCTGCCGACGGTATTGCCGTGCCGGTGTGTGCGGCGAGATGCAGCAGCAATATGCCGAGACTGAGGAACAGCAGGTTTACGGGCACGAATGCCATGCCGCCGAAACAAAGGTCTTTCTGCGCCTCGCGCAACGTTTTGCATGTAAGGTTCTTCTGCATCATGTTCTGGTCCAGTCCGGTCATAACGATGACAATGAATATGCCGCTTATAAACTGCTTGAAGAAATTTTGTGTAGACACCCAGTCGTCGAAGACAAATATGCGGCTGTGGGCATCGGATGCCACTGTCGCCACCGCCTCCGTCAGGGTCATGTCCATAGCCTCCGCCACCTTTACGATGATGAGAACCACGGCGGCGAGCATGCACAGTGTCTGCAGAGTGTCTGTCCAAACAAGTGTCCTTACTCCGCCGCGCCGTGTGTATGCCCATATACATGCAACCATGATACATACGGTTGCGGCGAAAGGCATGCCCGTGTCTGCCAATACAAAACGGTGGAGCAGCATGCACGCAACATAGAAGCGGACTGCTGCTCCGGTGATGCCGGACAGCACGAAGAAACCGGCTCCCGTCTTGTAAGAACGGTTGCCAAGCCTGTGTTGCAGATATGTGTATATGGTGGTGAGGTTCATCTTGTAATATACGGGCACCAGGATGAACGCCACGGCTATGTATCCGAAGATAAATCCTATACATGTCTGCATGTACGTCATGTCGGTACGCATCACCATGCCCGGAACCGACACGAATGTCACGCCGGATATCGACGCGCCTATCATGCCGAAGGCGACGACATACCACGGCGAGCGCCTGTTTGCCATGTAGAATGTGTCGTTGTCGGCATGTCTGCCGGTGATGCGGCTTAATACCAGAAGGACGGCAAAATAAAGGGAGAATGTAAGGATGTATATCATAGATAAAGGGGAGATAGGGGAAGGTAAAGGGAAGATAAAAGGAGATAGGGGGGAGATAAAGGGAAGATAAAAGACGTATGCTTTATAATTTCGTATACAACTGTCGTCCTTTATCTTCCGTGGCTTTAGCCACATAGCTACCTCTTACTTCCTTTAACTCCTTGTCTTGATTAAAGACCGGTATCTTATGTCTTATTGCAGCACATTGGCAATCGTTGCGATCATTGTGGCGATGGATGCCACCGACGTGCCTATTGTCATTGTCTCGGCAATGCTCATCTTGTTTATTGCCTTTGCCGGTACTACTATTTCGCATCCCGGCGTGGGCTTGGCGTTACGACCTACCTTTGCCACCGTTCCGTTCATGTGTATGATGTAGGTCTGGCTTTTCTTTGCCTTGTTGGTGAAGCCGCCTGCCTGGTCTATATAGTAGCTCACCTTCTTGTTCTTTATGAAGCCCACGGTGTTGGGATACATCACCTCGCCGTTTATCTTTACCGTTCCGTTATACTGCGGCACTATAATCTTGTCGCCCTCGCGCAGCACGATATCCTCGTTGCCTCCCGGGTTTTTCATAGCCTTGTCCAGTTCTATTCCCACGTAGTATGTCTCGCCTATCTGGAACTTCTTTATCTTCTCGCTGTTCTCGAAGTCGCTCTTTATGTTGGCGTTCTTCATTGCCTCTTCCTTTTCGAGATCCTCATACTGTTCGCGTGCAATCTTCATTACCGATTCCATTCGTATACGTTCCTCGGGAGTGATGCGTCGCTCAAGGTGTGCTCCCTTTATGTATGCACGGTCGTTTACACCGCCTGCCGACTTTATGATGTCGCTGAGTCGTTCGGCTTTTTTAGACAATGTATATGTTCCGCTGAACATCACCTCGCCGGTGACTTCCACGTTCTGCTGTCTGTTGTATCCCGGACTGCGGCGCACGTAAACCTCATCAAACGGCATGAGCTTGAAGCCCTGCTCACCGTCTATCACAAATCCGTCTTTCAGGGCGAAGCTGTATGTGCGGGCTATCAGCGAGTCGGTGGTCAGCGCTTTGGGATTGATGATGCGTCTTGCCACGTCCACTTTTACGGTGGATGCAGTCTGTTTCAGTCCACCCGCCTGCAATACAAAGTCTTCGAGCGTCTCGTTGTCGGCATATTTGTATATACCCGGATAGTTTACCTCGCCGTGTATCGTTATCGTCTGTTCCTCCATCATCTCCTGTTTTGTTGGGATGAAAAGCACGTCGTTGTTCTGTATGGGCATGTCTGCCACCGTGCCGTTCATTATGCCTTCGATGTCTACCGGTATGACTTCGAGTGTGCGGTCTTTCTTCATTCTGTGCATCACGGCACGTGCAGTGAACGCCTCCTCGCGCAGTCCCTCTGCATTCTCGATGAGTGTGCGCACGCTGTTTATGTCGTCGCCCACCTGGTACATGCCGGGACGGAACACGGCACCTTTTATCTCCACCATGTTAGAGAAGCGCGGCAGCACAGAGTCTACACTCAGCGAGTCTTCATCGGCAAGGTGGAACGAACTCATGTCAAACTCGTTGATGTTGTATACCGAATATTCCTTGCCCGTCTTGCGTACAAGGCGCACCGACTTGCTGTAGGCGTCGCCCGTAAATCCTCCTGCATATTTAAGTATTGTCGCCACGCTCTCGTTCTTGCGCATCTCGTAGAACATGGGGCGCTTCACCTTGCCCGTGATGTTTACAAGGCAGTCGTACGGACCGACAACTATCACGTCGTTGTCGGCAAGGCGCACGTTGCCGGTCAGTTTCCCGTTAAGGATGTAGTCGTATATGTCGACCACCGTCACGAGGCGGTTGTTTCTGTATACCTTTATGTTACGCAGCGTACCCAGCTCGTTTGTGCCTCCAGCCATGTAAAGTGCATGGAAAACGGTGGCGAATGCCGACAGCGTGTATGTGCCCGGCGTCTTTACCTCGCCCATTACGTTCACCATTATGGTGCGTGTCTGCCCTACGGACAGCTTTATCTTCGAACTGCTGTACCGTGCACCCAGCTGCGAGCGCAGCTGTGCGTTTGCCTGTGCCACGGTCATGCCGCTGACATATACCGGTCCGAAGCCCTCTATGGTTACCGTTCCCTCGGGCGATACCGTCCCTTCCACGGTCTTCTGCGATGCGCCGTATATGTCGATAAACACCGCATCGCCCGGTCCGAGACGGTAGCTCTGCGGTGTTGCGATGTTCATTGCCGGTTCGAATGTAAGGCTTTTGTTGTTGAAGATGTCACGTCCGAAAACTTTTTTCTTGTTCTTCTCTTCCATCAGCTGCTTGAGCAGGGTGGCTGTGTCGGCGGGCAATATGTCCGTCATTTCCTCCTGCATCATCATGAACTCCTCGTCGTCCTTGTCGTATGTACGTGTCGCGCTGTTCATAGAACCGTCTTTTATACGGTATTGCGGCTTTTCAGCCTTGTCGCCTCCGTTGTTGCTGCGCAATCTTTTTGCGTCGCCGTTGTCGGCTCCTTTGCCTGCGGTGCCGAGCCCGGTGCCTTTTGTCATCCTCTCGTACTTGTTTCTTACACGCCGTATCTGACTGATGTCCACGCCGCGTTGCATCAGCTTTGTCACTATCTGAGCCTGTGAAGTGCCTGCCTCATGTTCTTTCATTACAAACTGTATGACTTGCTCGTCTGTCATAGACGACTGTGCCATGGCGTCGATACAGAAGAATGTGAGCAGTAATACCGTCAATAAGGTAAATCTTTTCATGTCTTATATAGCTGTTTTATTTATTCGGTTTTTTGCATTATGCGATATGCATGCCGCTATAATATAATAACACATAATATGTTATTTTGTTGCAAAAGTAATACATTTTTTAATAAATGAAGAATGGCTGTGCGAAGAATGGTGGTGCATGCCCCGCTGCTTGTTATATTTTACTTCAAAGTATTAATATTTGTTATCGTCAAGGGCGTGTCTTTGCCGTTTCATATAAAAACATCTATCTTTGCAAAGATATGTACGGGTGTATCTGCGTTTTGCAGCAGATTATCTGCATTATGATGCACCACGTCCTGCTCGATGAAATGGGGTTGACCGGATTTGACAGCAGGTCGGAATGGTACGTAAGCATGCGGAGCCTTGTCTGCCGGCTCCTTAATATCAGCAGTCAAAAATTTATCTGGCGAAAACAAGTACGCTCTCGCTGCCTGATCGAAGTACAGTAGATTGCTGGCTTTATCCGGACACCAGGTGACCGGACGAGACATCGCTCAAAAGCTGTTGTTCCGAAGCTCTTTGGTAAAGCGGTGCGGTAAAATCGGAAATAGTCTGTCTGTGCCCTGCCGGGCAGATGAAGTTTAAGGGGATAAGGTTGCGGTTGGTGGTTCGGGTCTTGCCGCAACTCGAAAAACGAAGTCCGGAATAAGCATGTAGAAAGCGTATGGTTTCCCTGTTTGGACGAGGGTTCGACTCCCTCCAGCTCCACAAATGTATTTAGAACAAGTCGGAAAGACTGTTGCAAGAAAGTGTGTCAGAATGAACAAGTGTTGATTTTGACACACTTTCTTTTTGTATATGTTTGAGATTGAGGGCGAATCTTAAGAATATGTCCCTACCGAGGATGATTGTTCATTTTGATATAGCACTATAATTATATTTAGACACACCCTTCTGGGTGATTTGTATAATTCGTCGAACTCATATTAATTTAAATCCATTCTGTGAATGTCCGCCTATTACGATTGAGGGATTGAATAAAAAAGCAGGTGTCCTTCGGTAGGGGACACCTGCTTTTAATGTTTTATGTTTCAGTCATTTTTATCTTATGACTTTCTTTCCGTTGTGGATATAGATACCCTTTTGTGTAGGCTTCTCTATGCGTACACCATTGAGGTTGTACCATGTACCATTGTCTGTATCGGCATCTGTTGTTATACCGTCGATACCCAGAGCTGTGCGGTATGCCTCTTCGGCAGCTTTCAGTGCTGCAAGTGCTGCGTCTATCTCCTCCTGGAACTCAGCTTCGGCAAGTGCCTTCTTTGCTGCGTTGATCGCGTCGAGCAGTGTTGCGCCCGGTGTTCCTTCTGAAGTGTCTGCGTTGCCGAGCAGTTCTGTTGCTGTTGTTATTTCCGCTTCAAGAGCCGTCTTGTCAAGAACAGGAGCTACGTATTCTGTGAGCCAGCGCGGGTCACCAGTCTGATATTTAGCCTGTTGTGTTGAGGTACCGATGTGGAAGTCACCGTTAGCGGCGTCTGCGAATGTCGGATCTGTAAAGAGTATCGTTCCGCTATTGTCATAGCTTGCCTCGCTTGCTGACATGTCTGCACCGTCCATGAAATAGGTGTTGTGTGCGAATGTCTTCTGTGCGTTGCTTCCGAAGCGACCTCCTGCAAGGCGGCGTATGATGTCCTTGCTGCTGTCAACCCAGATGTTGTTCTGTATGTCGAACTTCACGAAGTTCTGTCCCTGTATACCGCTGTAGTTACCCCACTGTCCTCCAGCACTGATAACCTTGTTGAATGTATTTGCGGTGTATGTCATGACATGGAATTCGGTGTTCTTGTCAAATCCGTAACGGTCAAGGCGTGCGCTGTTGTTGTAGCGTATGAAGTATTTAGCGAAAGCGTTGCCGTAGATTGTAGAGTTCTTGATTGTGACGTCTTTAGCACCTCCGCCCTGGAATGCTATGAGTGCCTCGTTCTTTACCGCCTCTGTTGCAAGGTTGAGCACGGCATTTTCAATTGTGAAGTCAACGACACAGTATTTCGTGTTGTTGTCGTAGAAGATGCTGTTCTTGATGCCGTTCACTTTCACGTTTGCAATCTTCACGGCACCTACACGGTAGTATTCGTTGATAAGTTCAACGCTCGGGGTCTTGCTCATTGTGATGAAAGCATCTGCAAGTGCCGATGCATCTACAGTAGCACCGTTACCGTTGATTGCAAGTGCTGCCGGAGCCTCGATAGTTCCGCTTACGGTGTATGCACCGTCTGCTGCAAGGTTTATTGTGATGTCGCCAACTTTGTCAACTTTTGCTTTAGCTTCGTTCAGGGCTGTCGTTATGTCTGCACCTGTTGCCGGTGAGATTGTTACAGGAAGTGCAAATGCCTGTGCAGCATCGTATTCTACCAACCAGCGTGGGTCACCTGTCTGATATTTTGCCTGTTGCGAACCTGCATGTATTGTGAAGTTACCGTTGGCAGCATCTGCGAATGTCGGGTCTGTAACGAGTATCGTTCCGCTATTGTCATAGCTTGCCTCGCTTGCCGACATGTCTGCACCGTCCATGAAATAGGTGTTGTGTGCGAATGTCTTCTGTGCGTTGCTTCCGAAGCGACCTCCTGCCAGACGGCGTATGATGTCCTTGCTGCTGTCAACCCAGATGTTGTTCTGTATGTCGAACTTCACGAAGTTCTGTCCCTGTATACCGCTGTAGTTACCCCACTGTCCTCCAGCACTGATAACCTTGTTAAATGTATTTGCGGTGTATGTCATTACCTGGAATTCGGTGTTCTTGTCAAATCCGTAACGGTCAAGACGTGCACTGTTGTTGTATCGTATGAAGTATTTAGCGAAAGCGTTGCCGTAGATTGTCGAGTTCTTGATTGTGACGTCTTTAGCACCTCCGCCCTGGAATGCTATGAGCGCCTCGTTCTTTACAGCCTCTGTTGCAAGGTTGAGCACGGCATTTTCAATTGTGAAGTCAACGACACAATATTTCGTGTTGTTGTCGTAGAATATGCTGTTTTTGATACCGTTCACTTTCACGTTTGCAATTTTCACTGCACCTACACGGTAGTATTCGTTGATAAGCTCAACGCTCGGGGTCTTGCTCATTGTGATGAAAGCGTCTGTAAGTGCCGATGCGTCTACAGTAGCACCGTTACCGTTGATTGCAAGTGCTGCCGGAGCCTCGATAGTTCCGCTTACGGTGTATGCACCGTCTGCTGCAAGGTTTATTGTGATGTCGCCAACCTTGTCGCCACCATTTACGATAGTCTCTTTTTCAGCGTTTACAAGAGCAGTGAGGTCTGCGCCTGTAGCTGCATCTATTGTGATTGCTTTAACCTCGGGAACTCTTGTTATTGTGATTGGCTGGAACTGGATGTTGTCGTTGTATCTGCCTATTGCACCTACCATGTCATAGGTCTTTCCTTCCACGGGTGTCTCCATTTCCAGGTAGAACTGGTTGTATCCGGCAACTGTAGCCTCACCTTTTGCGATAGTGAAGTTTCTTTTTGCATCGGGGGTTGTATATGTAACACCTTTTAGGGTGACAACCTTGTTGATGTTCTCTTCCGTTACGTCTGCAAGTTCGGCAACATCGTATGTAATGTTTTCCGATACACCTTCTACTGCAGTGATTTCTGTTTCTGCAACAACTTCGAACAGTTTGTTGTATATAGACACAGATCCTTTCCAGTTCGGAGTGATGTGCTTTCCTGCCTCTATTGTTGTTGTTCCGTTAGCGTCAAAGATAAGGCTGTGACCTGTTGCGTCTTTGATGAATATGTAGTTTCTTGTCTTTTCGCTTACGGTTACAGTCTGGTTGTTCACAACAACGGCTTCTCCCGTAAATACGAATGGTGCTTTGTCTGTAAGTGCGTTAAGTTCTGCTATTGTTGCGACTGTCGGTATTGCCTCGAACGTTTTCTTTGCAATACTGCTCTTGTCTTCTCCCTTAATGGCAATTGCCTGTATGGTTGTTGTTGCCTCGATGTTGAAAGCCCCGGTGTATGGTGTGCTTTCAGCAGTAGGGGGGGTAACACCGTCTGTTGTGTAGTAGATTGTTGCATCGGCTGTCTCGCATGACATTGTTATTTCCGTTGAGCCGATGAAAGGAGTGGTACCGGTGATGATTGGAGCAGCAACAGTTGCGACTTCACTTTCATAATATATGGTAACATCCTTTATGTAAGCACGCTTGGCAGGTGTTGATATTGCAATCTCGTTAATTTCCGTATTTCCGTCATAGTTTACGGTATATTCCGTAATGTCGGCAGTCAGTTCAGTAAAGTCAGTTTGATTAACGGTGATACTTTGTTCGCCTGATTTATACCACATAGCGTTAAATGTAACCTTTGTTGGTTTTACAGGTGTGGCAAGAGTCAAGGTTAGAGTTGCCGCGCTTTTGCTGGAACCAAGTTTAAGACCTCTTCCTGTCCGTCCGTTATAGACATTCGTTGCTTCTTTAATGGCAGAAACATATTCAGCACCATTTTCGATAATTGCATCGATTGTTGTAACTTTTGCACTGTTGTCACTGGCAGTGCCGCTTTCTTTGAACGTAATGACTTGCGTCACTTCCGCCGCCGATATTCCCATTGCAAAGAGCAAAAGGAATGTCCAAAGCGTAAATAGCTTCTTTTTCATAATGGTTAGTTTTAGATTAATAATATATATTGAATGTAATTTTAAATGGTATTTCCGGTTATTGTTTGATGTTGTTGACAATTTTATAGGTGAAGACGCATAGTGTTTCCAAATGTAATCATTTTAGCGGTAAAAGCCACGCGTTTAATTCTTTTTAACCAAAACGAGGCATAATGAAGTTACTTATTGTCATTATATGTTTATAGTAATGAGGGTGTGTGTCAGAATAAATAATCATCCACTTTGCAACAAATATTGAATTCTGGCATACCCTCACTCGATATTCTCCTTTTTGCCGAAGTTCGGATCAATCTTTATGAATGCCGATACGGCAAACGTGACGATGCAGAACAACATCACGATGATGAAGAATGCGCGGTAGCCTACGGCTTCCTGCAGATAGCCCGAGAGCAGTCCTGGTATCATCATGCTCAGCGCCATCAGTGCCGTGCACAGTGCGTAGTGCGATGTCTTGTGCTCACCCTGACTATAATATATAAGGTATAGCATGTATGCCGTGAAGCCGAAGCCGTAGCCGAACTGCTCTATGAACACACATACGTTTATGACGAGCAGGCTTGAGGGCAGGGTGTAGCTCATGTACACGTATACGATGTCGGGCAGTGTTATGGCGCACACCATGGGCCACAGCCACCGTTTCAGACCGTCGCGTCCGGCAGCCATTCCGCCAAGTATTCCGCCCAGCGTAAGTCCGATGATGCCCACCGTGCCCTGCACGAAACCGTATTCCTGCGGCGTAAGTCCCAGTCCGCCGCTGTTGGGACTGCCGACGAGAAACAGTGACGACACCTTGACAAGCAGTCCTTCGGGCATGCGATATAGCAGCATGAAGAGAAAAGCCACAGTAACCTCCTTAACCGGCATCTTTGTGAAGAATGTTTTTATGCTGTTGCCCAGTCCGGCGAAAAGACTCCTTATGCGTATCTTCTCCATGCCGCGGTCTTCGTCGGGTTTGGGCAGAACCATGCCGTGCCATATCCACAAGGCGATGAACAGTCCGGCGACGCCGTAGAACACAAGGCTCCACGAATATTTTATGCTGCCGCGGAACAACACCTGTATGTTGCCGGCAATCATCACTAATATTCCTTGTCCGAAGATTGTCGCAATGCGGTAGAACGTGCTGCGTATGCCTACGAACCATGCCTGGTGGTGCCTGTCAAGCCCGAGCATGTAGAAGCCGTCGGCGGCTATGTCGTGTGTGGCGCTGCTGAATGCCATTATCCAGAAGAAGAACAGCGTGCCCTGCAGCCAGAAACCGGTGGGAATGGTGAATGCCACGCCACCGAAGGCGGCACCGATGAGCAGTTGCATCGTCACTATCCACCAGCGTTTTGTCTTTACGACGTCTACCAGCGGGCTCCACAGCGGCTTTATCACCCATGGTAGGTACAGCCACGAGGTGTAGAAGGTTATTTCCGCGTTTGACAGTCCGAGCTGTTTGTAGAGTATCAGCGATACGGTCATCACGGCAACGTAGGGCAGTCCTTCGGCGAAGTATAGCGAGGGGATCCATGCCCAGGGGGAGGTTGTTTTCATTGTTCTATTGTTTTTTTAGGGTCTTTAGGGTTCTTAGGGTTTTTAGGGTCCTTAAGGTCCTTAAGGACTTTAGGGTCTTTAAGGACTTTGGAGACTTTAGTCATAAATCTTTTTTATTTCGGCTCCACGGTAGTAGTGCAGGAGGATGTTGTCGTACATGTAGCCCTGCGCACCCATCACCGCCGCACCTATCTGGCACAGTCCTACGCCGTGCCCCCAGCCGGCACCTTTGAGGACGAAGCGTTGCGGTATGCCGGCGCGTATGTCGTGCTTCTCTACCACGAAGGCACTGCTGTACAGATGGGATGTGCTCAGCGTGCGGCGTATCTCCAGCTCCTTGCCGATGGTGAATGTGCGCTTTGTGCCTGCAATCTCCAACCTGCTGATGCGTCCGCTGCGTCCACGCTCCACGGGGACGAGGTCTACGATGTCGCCCAGGTCGGTTTTCAGCTTTTCGTTTATCAGCGCTGCAATCTCCTCTTGCGTATATTCCACCTGCCAGCGGTAGAAGTCAGCCGTCTCACGGTCGTAGTCGTTGAGCACCTGCGACAGTATCTTCTCGTCTTTGGTGTTGCAGAACGCATCCGGACTGCCGCAAATCCATTCCCTGCATTCCTCCTCGCTCATGCCTTTGACGGCAGGTGCGCCCGTTCCCGGCAGCGATGCCGCGTTGTCGTGCACGGAGACAAGATACGGCTTGTCCTTGTCTTCCCAGCAATAACGATATTCCTCCGTTATGCCGCCGCAGCACTTGCTGAACCGGGCGTCGCATATCTCGTCGCCCGTCATCAGTATCATTCCGCGCGTTGCCCTCACTGCCTCTTCCACATGCCTGTTCGTCGCTTTCGTTATGCCCTGGTAGCGCTGGCAGTGGTCGTCGGCGCATACGTCGAATATGGTGTGGTCGTCGCGGTCGTACCAGCGTATCAGCTCGTCGTCCTTCTTTATGAACGAGAAGAAGCCGTTGCCTCCCGCCTGCTGCTGCCGCCGTTTCTCCATCTGTGCCAGCAGCCAACTGCGCGATATCACGGCGTGCGCCTTGAGGAACTCGAGCGACGACGTGGCTTTCATCTCGCTCGATATCACGCTGACGAGATAGTCTTCCACCGGCAGTTTGTTTATGGCGCATATCCTGTCCGCCTCCACCACCAGTGCCAGCTCGCCTCTGAATGTCTGCTTCTCCTTTCTTTCCCAGTGGAAGTTCACGCCTATGGTGACGTCGCATAGTGAGAACGACGAGCCGGCGGCGCCCGGCACGAAGTGCAGCTCGCGATAACGGTTGCCGCGCCACAGTATGCCGCCCTCGGAGAACTCAACCGTCTGCTCGCCCGTCACTGTCTCGTCCTTTGCCGTGTACGCCCCGTTGAGCGAGAAGTGTATGCTTTCGGCACTCACGATGCCCACGCTTACATGCGGCTCCTTTATTTCCTTTGTCGCGATGCGCGTTGCCGCGGTGTCGGGCATGCTCTTTTTTATGCGCCTTATTACCGCGTCCATTTCATCCTTTCCGAGACTCACCTCGCGCAGTATGCCCACGGCGTCGTCTGCCGTCATTCTGTCGAAGTCGGCGCGGCGCGGTGTTATTATCAGTCCCGCCATGTCGAGCGCCCCCGGACTTACGAGCATCTGCGCGTCGCCTGTCGCCGAGTAGCACGCCGGGCGGTGCCTGCGCCGTGGAAACACTACTGTCAGCACCTCGCCGTCGTTGCGCCATGCCACGATGTTCATCATCGGTTCGGGATGTCCCACGCCGTCGGGCAGCGCGTTGTATATTGTCTGGAACATGCGTTCGCCGGCATCAGCCGTCGTGCTGCGTATGAGCAGCGCCGGGCAGTGCCAGTCGGTTATCAGTGATATGCTGTCGCCCTCGCCGGCTGTCGCCACCGTCGTCAGGTTGCGTGCCAGCCGTTGCCAGCCCGTCTGCAGGGGCAACACGCCGCTTGTTCCTGCCTGGAAGTGCATGTGGTCGGGTGCGGAAGCGCCGCATTCGGGACCGTTGTAGAACACTGTCAGTTCGGGATACAGGTCGAGTATGCGCCTCATCTCGCCGTAGCTGCCGTCTATCCGTTGCGGACGGTGCGTGCGTGAGGGTATGGTGAAGTGCACGGGAAGTATGGGGAAGGGGTTTACAAGCAGGTCGAAGCCGTTGTCGATGTGCCTCACTATCTGCTCCGCGGGGCGGTTAGCCCTGCAGAGAAAACACGGTCGGCTTTCTATCGCCGCTTTGTCCGTGCGTGCGCCTGTGGATACCATGCGCGAGGGGTTGAACTGCAACTTGAGATCCATGCTGCTGTCGCTGCACGGCACCGGCTCGCGTGTCAGTACGCCGCCGAGCTGTCGGAAACGCTCCCTTGCCTCCCGCCATGTGTCCATCTGTCGGGCGAAGAACCTGTTCAGCGGATTGTCCTCCTGCACGTCGGCGCCGCCTTTCCTCATCCTTTGCCGCGCCTTTATCTCCATTGTGCGCAGGCGGTCTTTGTACAGGTTGTTGGCGTTCACCTTCCCGATGCTCAGGGCCGCGTCGCTGTTTCCCGTCCAACGGCGGCACAGATACAGTTCGTCGTATATTCTTCCTATCCGGTATTTGCGGCAGAAGGCGAGTCCCATGGCGTAGTCTTCGCCGTAACTTGTATTAGGGAACTGTATCTGTCGCAGCAGCGGTGTGAAGAAAGCCCGCGGCGCGCCCAGTCCGTTTATGCGCAGGGCGTTGTTGCATCCGTTGTCGTCGGTCCATTCGCGGTGAGCGATGAGTCCCGGCGGCAGCGTGTTGAGGTCGAAGTCGCACATCCTGTAGCTTCCCACTATCATCGCCGCGCGCTGTTTGTAGAAGGCGTCAACGATGCTTTGCAGCGTTGCGGGCGACGAGTAGAGGTCGTCGCTGTCCAACTGTACGGCAAAGCGCCCGCAACGGCTGTCGTTCACCGCCACGTTCCAGCATCCGCCTATGCCCAGGTCGGTGCGTTGCGGCACGATATGTATCAGTTGCGGTGCGTCTTTCATGCCTGCCGCCATGCGATGTGTATCGTCGACGAGACTGTGAAGCAGCTCCGTCGTGCCGTCGGTGGAGTGGTTGTCCACGACGATGACGTTGAATGCGAACGACGTTTCCTGCGACACGGCGCTCCGCACGGCGTCGGCTATTGTCCTTTCGCGGTTGCGCACGGGGATAATCACCGATGCCTCGCATGCGAATTCCTGCTCGCCGAAGTCGGGCGTATGATACGACGACGTGTCAACCAGCGCTCCTATGGCGGCGAGATGCCCCGTTGCGGCGCGCTCCATTTCTATCTGCACCTCGCGGTTTGCCGGGTTTACGTAGTCAAACTGCTTCACTCCGCTTGCACGGAGATCTTTCTCCTCCTCGGTGTACAGGTGTTCGTCGATGTGGAACAGGCTGCCGCGGCGGCTCAGTGCCAGTCGCATGTCGTACCAGCCCGCGTATCTGTATGCGGCGTCGTGCGTTTCGGCATACTCGCGCATGAGACGTGCGTTTATTAGAACGAGGCTTCCGAAGTCGAAGTCGTCGCGGATGCTTCCCTCCTGATAGTCTGTCACGGGGTGGCTCACGGTAGCTCCGTTTTCCACCGAGTGCCTGTCGCTGTAGACCATCGCCGCGTCTGTCTCGGCGGCTGCGCGCATCATGCGCTCCACGGCGTACATCCCGAATGTCAGCGCCGTGTCCTTGAGCAACAGCAGGGCGTAGTCTTCGCCGGCGTGTGCGGCAATGGCGCGCATCGTCGCCGACGAGTATATGCCGTCGGATATGATATATTTACAGTCGCCGGGCGCAGGATTGCTCTGGGCAAATTCGGCAGAAACCAGCAGATATATGTTGTGTACGAGCCTGCATTTGCGCAGCTGTACGGTCATTGTCTCGGCAGCCCGCAGGTCTGTGCACGGCATGAAACAATCTGTCTTTATTTTCATCTGAGTTTTTAAGATAAGAGTGTGTTAATGGTTACAAAGATAACGCTTTTTAATTAAGAATTAAGAATTAAGAATTAAGAATTTGCTGTCGCGGTGTGGGGATTGGGGCGTTTTGAGTTAAGAATTAAGGATTAAGAGTTGAGAATTGGGCGGTTCTGTGTGTGGATTATGGTGTTTTGGGGTATAATACGGGTGTGCGAAAAGTGACAGAATGACGCTTTTACGGCGATATCGGCGTCACTTTGATTTTGAAAAAGTGTCGCGTTTTTTTCTCAAACTACATCGCTGGGGATGCAACGCACGTGCCGCGCGAACGAAACGCACGTGCGAAAAATATTTTTGGATCGATCGAAAATTTTGTATCGACGCTCGAAAAAAGTCTATAGAGCGTGTTTAGGGATGCTAAATGGCGTCTTTACGGTCTGAAAACAGCATCTTTAGCACCCGAAAAGCGCCTATTTGGCTCTTTAAACGATATTTTCGCTGCACACTTTCGACGCTCTTTGCGTAACTGTCTGTATGATAATGATTTGCGATTGCACGCGAATTTTGGCGAAATTTGTGCCCGCCGGCATTATTTTCGCAAACATCGCGAAAATAAGCGGTCGTGATTTTGCAAAGTGTAAGCATGACATGGCGTTTCGCTTAAATAGTGTCAGCGCGGCGCCATGCGTGCGGAACCGTGCGCATATCGTTCGCACAGTCAAGGCATTGAGTGTCATTTATGCCGTTTTATTCGTCATTCCCGAAGATTTTCAGTAACTTTGCCGCATCTATAACGATAAGACGGAAAATGGCGGATAGAAAGAAAGCACTTCTCGGCATGTCGCCCGGCGAACTGAAAGTACTTGCCACACGGCTCGGCATGCCCGCGTTCACTGGCGGACAGATAGCACTATGGCTCTACAAGGGGCATGTGACGTCGATAGACGACATGTCGAACATCTCCAAGGCAAACCGCGAACGGCTGGCAGAGGAGTATGAAGTGGGATGCATGCCTCCGGCGGATAGCATGCGGTCGGCGGACGGTACGGTGAAATACCTCTTCCCCACCTGCGGCGACAAGTATGTCGAGACCGTCTATATCCCCGACAACGACCGCGCCACGCTGTGCGTGTCGTCGCAAGTGGGATGCAAGATGAACTGCCTTTTCTGCCAGACCGGAAAGCAGGGCTTCGAGGGAAACCTGTCCGCAGCCGACATACTGAACCAGATATACTCGCTGCCCGAGCGCGACAAGCTCACAAACATAGTGTTCATGGGGCAGGGCGAGCCGATGGACAACATAGACAACGTGATGAAAGCCACCGAGGTGCTCACGGCAGACTACGGATATGCCTGGAGTCCCAAGCGCATAACCGTGAGCAGCGTGGGCGTGAAGAACAAGCTGAAACGCTTTCTCGACGAGAGCGACTGCCACGTGGCGATAAGCATGCACTCGCCGCTGCACGAGCAGAGGGCGATGCTCATGCCTGCCGAACGCGGCATGCCGCTGGCGGACATCATCGCGCTGATGCACAACTACGACTTCAGTCACCAGCGTCGGCTGTCGTTCGAATACATCGTCTTCGACGGCGTCAACGACTCGCCGGTGCATGCCCGGGAAATCGTAAAGTTGCTCGGCGGACTGGAATGCCGTGTCAATCTGATACGCTTTCACAAGATACCCGGCGTGGATCTGCACGGGGCGGACGATAAGAAGATGACCGCCCTGCGCGACTATCTCACCCGCCACGGCGTCTTCACCACGATAAGGGCAAGCCGCGGACAGGACATATATGCCGCCTGCGGGCTGCTAAGCACGGCAAAGAAAGAACAGGAACTTAGATAAACAATATATGGGAAACAAGAAAATACGCATAGCCATAACACATGGCGACACGAACGGTATAGGATATGAGGTGATATTCAAGGCTTTCTCCGAGCCGGCAATGCTCGAACTGTGCACACCTATTATATATGGTTCGCCGAAGGTTGCCGCTTATCACCGCAACGCGCTCGGCACGGACGCCAGCTTCACGATAATAAGCAAGGCGGAGGATGCCGTGGACGACAGGATAAACCTGCTGACGGTATTCGACGAAGAGATAAAGGTGGAGCTGGGACATCCGTCGAAAGACGCGGGCGCGGCGGCTCTGAAAGCGCTCGACTGCGCCATGCGCGACTATAAGGCGGGGCTTTTCGACGTGCTTGTGACGGCGCCGATAAACAAGAACAACATACAGGGCGAGGGCTTCGACTTCTGCGGACACACCGAATATATAGAGGAACGCGCGGGCGAGGGCAGCAAGTCGCTCATGATATTGTTCGAGAACTCTCTGCGCGTGGCGCTCCTCACGACGCATCTGCCGGTGAAGGACATAGCCGCCGCCGTGACGAAGGAACGCATAAAGGAGAAGGCGACGATATTATTCGACTCGCTGAAACGCGACTTCCGCGTGGCAAATCCGCGCATGGCGATACTCGGACTGAACCCCCACGCGGGCGACGACGGGCTGCTGGGCAGCGAGGAAAAGGACATCATAGCGCCGGCTGTCGAAGAACTGACTGCCGAGGGCGTGAATGTCTTCGGTCCGTATCCTGCCGACGGCTTCTTCGGCAACGGCAGCTATCGTGCCTTCGACGGCATACTGGCGATGTATCACGACCAGGGACTGGCTCCCTTCAAGGCGCTTTCGTCGGGCAACAGCGTCAACTACACCGCCGGACTGCCCATCGTGCGCACATCGCCGGGACACGGAACCGCATACGACATTGCTGGCAAAGGCGTGGCAGACGAATCGTCGTTCCGCAACGCGATATATGCCGCAATAGACATCTTCCGCAACCGCGCGGATTATGACGAGCCGCTGCAGAATCCGCTTAAGAAGCTTTATCATGAGCGGAAGGACGACAGCGACAAGGTGAGGTTCGCGGTAAAGAGTTAGGAATTAGGAATGTGGAATTACGAATTAGGAGTTACGAGTTTGGAATTACGAATGACGAGTTGTCGCGCTGTGTGCGATTATCAGTTTAAAATTGTCAATGATGAATTCCAAATTCGTAATTTTTCATCGTGCGCAGCGCGACAACTCGTCATTCGTAATTCCAAACTCGTAACTACACATTCCTAACTCGTAACTCCACATTCCAAATTCGTCATTCAAAATGAAGCATCAGAACATATTCTTCATTCTCGGCATCGTGCTGCTGGCGGTAATGGTGTCGCAACTCGACTTTGCCGAAGTGTATGACGGTGTCAGTCGTGCAGGCTTCTGGTTCTTTGCCGTGATAGCTCTGTGGGCGGCGCTGTATGTCATAAACACGGCATCGTGGTACCTTATTATAAGAAGCGGCGGCGACGGGAAAGACAAGATAGGCTTCTGGTGGCTTTACAAGATAACGGTGTCCGGCTTCGCCCTTAATTATGCCACGCCCGGCGGACTTATGGGCGGCGAACCGTACCGTATAATGGAGCTGGCACCGAAGATAGGAACGGAGCGTGCATCGTCGTCGGTGATACTGTATGTCATGACTCACATCTTCAGTCACTTCTGGTTCTGGCTCCTGTCTATAGTCCTTTACGTCGTCACTCAGCCACTCGATGCGGCAATGGCGACGATGCTTTCCGTTATCGGCGTGTTCTGTCTGTTGGGACTGTGGTTCTTCGTCTCCGGATACAAGAAAGGCATGGCGGTAAGGATAATGGGCATCATAAGACATGTGCCGGGGATAAAGAAGCGCGTGGGGAGGTTTGTCGACAAGAACCGCGGACGCCTCGACGTGATAGACAGCCAGATAGCCGCCCTGCACCGGCAGAACCGCAGGACGTTTGTGACGGCGGTGGTGCTTGAACTGGTGTGCCGCTTCCTTTCGGCTTTCGAGGTGATGTTCATATTTATGGTCCTCATGCCCCACGTGGGATATGTGCAGTGCGTCCTTATAATAGCATTTACCACCCTTATCGCGAACATCTTCTTTTTCATGCCGCTGCAGCTCGGCGGGCGCGAGGGCGGTTTCCTTATGTCTGTCACCGGACTGTCGATGACAGTAGGTGCCGGTATATTCCTTGCGCTGATAGTAAGACTGCGCGAACTTGTATGGACAGCCCTCGGACTGCTGCTCATAAAGGTCGGAATACGTCGTGAAGGGTAATCAAAAACTGCACAAATAATTTGGGAATGTGCATATAAAGACGTATCTTTGCACAATATTTTGAACTTTGTGCAATGAAAACTATACCAAGTTTTAATTCTTTTTTAGAACAGAGCGTTATAAACAACTGGGATCTCGATGCCCTTACAGACTATAAAGGAGCCACTTTGCAGTACAAGGACGTGGCGCGTAAGATAGAGAAACTGCATATCATGTTTGAAAACAGCGGTGTGCAGAAAGGCGACAAGATAGCCATTTGCGGGCGTAACAGCTCGAACTGGGCAGTGGCATTCATCGCCACGCTGACATACGGTGCCGTGGCAGTGCCGGTGCTCCATGAGTTCACCCCCGATCAGGTTTACAATATCGTCAATCACAGCGAGGCAAAGCTGTTGTTTGTAGGCGATGTCGTAGCCACGACGATAGACGCCACGAAGATGCCTGCGCTCGAAGGCATCATATATATACCCGACTACTCGCTCGTGTTGTCGCGCACGGACAAGCTGACGTTTGCGCGCGAACATCTCAACGAACTCTTCGGCAAGAAATATCCAAAGGCTTTCCGCAAGGAACATGTACATTATTATATAGATGAAGATCCCGACGAACTTGCCCTTATAAACTATACGAGCGGCACTACCGGCTTCTCGAAGGGCGTAATGTTGCCTTATCGTGCCATGTGGGGAAACCTTGACTTTGCGTTCGACGCAATAGGCAAGAACATACAGCGTGGTTCAAAGACGATAAGCATACTCCCGATGGCGCACATGTACGGAATGGCGTTTGAATTCCTGTTCGAATTCTGTCACGGATGCCACATATACTTCCTTACGCGTGTGCCGAGTCCTGCCATCATTGCACAAGCCTTTCAGGATGTCCGTCCTTCCATTATCATTGCGGTTCCGCTCATCATAGAGAAGATTATTCGTAAGCGCGTGTTCCCCAAGATACAGAACCACCGCATGCGTCTGCTTCTCAACATGCCGGTGATAAGCAAGAAGGTGAAACAGAAGATATGCGAGGAGGTAAGCAAGGCGTTCGGAGGCAACTTCTATGAGATGATTGTGGGCGGAGCGGCTTTCAGTCAGGAGATAGAGGCGTTCCTTTACAGCATCAATTTCCCGGTGACCGTGGGTTATGGTGCCACGGAGTGTGCACCGATAATAACATACAGCGACTGGCACAGTTTCGTTCCCACGTCATGCGGTAAGGCGGTCGTGCACATGGAAGTGAAGATAGACAGTCCCGATCCGCAGAACATACCCGGCGAGATACTTGCACGGGGTACCAATGTGATGCTCGGATATTATAAGAACGAAGAGGCCACGCGGCAGGCACTCGATAGCGAGGGCTGGTATCACACCGGAGACCTGGCGCTGATGGATGCCGAAGGAAACGTATTCATAAAGGGAAGAAGCAAGAACATGCTTCTCGGGTCGAGCGGACAGAACATATATCCGGAGGAAATAGAAGACAAGCTCAACAGCATGGCGATGGTTGTGGAAAGCCTTGTAGTGCAGGACGGTGACAAACTTGTGGGACTTGTCTTCCCCGACTATGAAGAGGCAAAGGAGATGGGGCTGTCAAACGACGATATCATCAATGTCATGGAGCAGAACCGTCAGGAGCTTAACGCTGCCCTTCCGGCATACAGCAAGCTGTCTTCGATAGTGTTGCAGGAAGAAGAATTCGAGAAGACTCCGAAGAAGAGCATAAAGAGATATTTGTATAAACGGAGCTGATAAGAAAAGCATAGCTTTAGCCCCCGTAACCCATAGCTTTACGCATCGTAAACCTATGGGTTACGGGGGCTAAAGCTATGGGTTATTTCATTGTTCCCGGCTTCTTAACTTCTTGACTCTGTCAATCTGAAACTTATACACGGCGCATGTCATTATGAAGAACACGACAGTCTGTATCCACAGGCAGATGTATTGCAGACTGATGTCGCCGAGGCGTGCGCCCGCAGTGTTCATACTCACAAAACCCTGTATGCCGAATGTAGACGGGAACAGCCATGACACCGCTTTCCATGTTCCCGGAATGTTGCTCGACGGCCATGACATGCCCGAAAGGAACAGAAACAGTATGGAACTGAAGACGACGAGCAGTATGACGTTCTCGCGATATCTTACCAGGCACGACAGCATCATGCCGAAGAATATGCACGACAACAGATAGGGAAGCATGAATGTTACAAGGTCAGGGGCGTGCACAAGGCTTACGAAACCGAACATGCGCGGAATGACAAGAGTGACGTAAGCCGCTATTACAGAATAGATCATGAAATAGCATATCGACTTTCCGAGGACAATGCGGAAGATGCCGTTGTAATGGCGGCTTACGGGTATAAGCTCCTTGTACTTGTTCTTTTCGCGTGCCGTTCCGGCAGACAGTCCTATTCCCAACAACAGTGTCTGCTGTATTATGAGCATCAGGACTCCCGGCAGTATGAAGTTGCCGTATCCGCCGGTGGTGTTGAACATCGGTATTTCGTCAAAGTCGAGCGGCTTTATCGTTATCTCGTCTTCTCGTCCAGTCGTGTTTCCCGAAAGACTTGTCTGTATCTTGGAGTTTATGTTTGCCGCCACCGAGCTTGCTGTCTGGAATATCGCCTTGTAGGTAAGCATGAGACTCATGTCGCAGTATACACTGACATGGCTTTGTTCCATACGGTTTATTCTTGTTTGGAAGTCTTGCGGAAAGTATATTACGCCATGCACCGCCTGCCTGCCGACAAGGTCTTTTGCCTCATCAAGACTGTTGCAATGGTATGCCACCCTCGTGTCTGGCGAAGCGTCGAACTCGCGTATGAACATGCGGCTCATGCTGCTGTGCGAGTTGTCCACCACGGCAACAGGCACTTCACGTACCACCTCGTTGTTGTATATCCATGAATAGAGTATGGGGTAGAGCAGGGGGACGAGGACGAAGAATATCAGAACGCCCTCGTCGCGGACAACGTTTTTCATCTCTTCCGCCCATATATGGCACATGTCGTGCAGTCCCTCGTTGATTCTTTGCAGCATCTTCATACTCATGTTTCTTTGTTACGGAATATAGACAAACTTCAGCATAGCCCGTTTAAGGTTCCTCATTATGAATACCGGAAGACATGCAAAACCAACCATTGCCGCAATGTTGAACCATGCGTAGGGCAGCGGGAAACCGTTGAACACACATATCTGATACACCATGTAATAGTGGCGCAGGGGGAACAACTGTGCCAACGCCTCTATTGCCGGAGACATGGAAAATACGGGATATGCCGCACCGGACAATGAGAAACTTATCACCGCCCAAAGCGAGCAGGTGCTCATCGACATGCGCAGCGACGGCATCAGTCCGAACATGAATATGCCGAAGCCCTGTGCCGACACCACTGCCAGCAGTCCGAGCAGCATCATTGTCCATGTTCCGCCCGGATGCGGAAAGTCAAGTATGCCGAAAACATACCATATATAAGCAAGCATTATGGTGATGAATACTATAAACTGCGGTAGCATCTTCCCTGCCACAGCCACGTATATGTTGTCGCCTGCCGCGGCAAGCCATTCCTTCGAACGTCCGAATTTCAGTTCTGTACCGATAGAGTATACGGTTATCAGAAATATGAACAGCATTATGCAGCCCGGTATGAGCATGGTGCTGAGATATATGTTATAGCTTATCCATGGATTTTGTATCGTGTGCAGATCTATTGCTATAGGCTGCAAGAACGCCGTTATCTGTTTCTCCGTATATCCCTTTGCCGACATCTGTGCCGACCCTACACCTGCCGACCCGAGCGTGGCAATTATTTTAAGGTCCTTGCCGAGCAGTGCGCCTGCCGTAAGCGATGTGTTGCTGTAGTATATGGATATCTTGGGCTGCCTCATGGACAGCAGTTTGTCTGTTGTTCCTGCCGGAAAATACAGGAAAGCATATATTTCGTTGCGCTGCATGGCTGCACGCGCTTCGGCTATATCGTTGAAATGCCTTGTTATACGGGTGTTCTGAAAAGCATCGAGCTTTCTTGTCATGCTGCGGGTTGTGGCAGTGTTGTCCATGTCTACCACACCCACCGGCATGTCTTCCGGCTGTCCCTCGTTCATCAGTGATGTGAAGAAGAAAATGATGACGACAGGAAATACCACCATGCAGAACAGATATATCATGTTGGAACGCAGTATGCCGCACTCGCGTGCCGCGACATTCATGGTTCGTTTTATATATTCCGCTGCATTCATAGTCTGTATATCTCTCTTGCTGGGTAACCGGTATCCCTTTATTGACGCTGTCTCATGATGAGCGACATGCCCGGACGCAGTCCGTCAAATCCCGTTACAGGGCGTGCCTTGACCTCAAAAGTCTTGAGGTCATACTGTCCGTTTGACTTGGTTGCTTTCCATACGGCATAGCTTCCCTGGTCCTTGATGTAGTAGACTTTCATCTTTATCTCTTTGTTGAACGCCGGTGAATATGCCGTTATTACATCGCCTGTCTTCAGTCCTTTCAGCAAGTCCTCGCGCACGTTGAACGTGCCCCAGCAGTCGTTCATTATGGCGACGCTCATTATCGGAGCGCCTGTGCCCACGAGTTCGCCAACCTTAGGATATATACTGCTGACCTCACCGTCGAACTGTGCCGTCTGTACCGTTTCGTTTATGTATGAGTTTACTTCCTGAACGGCACCCTTGGCACGGTTTACCTGAGCCGCTGCCGCCGCCTTTTCCTCCTTGCGTGCGCCTTCAACAGCCATGTCATACTGTGTCTTTGCCGCCTTTTCCTGCGCCTCCATTGCACGGTAGTTGGCGTATGCCTCGTCGCGTTTCTGGGCCGTCATCACTCCCTCGTTGAACAGCCGTTGCACACGTTCGTATGACTTTCTTGCAATCTCGGCACCTGCCTGTGCCTGCCGCCATACCTGATATGCGCCCTGTATCTGCTGTCTGCGTGCGCCGTTTGCCGCCATGTCACTCATTGCCTGTGCCGCCGACTCGGCGCTTACCGCCTGTTCCTTCTTTGCCCTGATGTCCGGAGCATCGAGAATGGCGAGCGTGTCGCCTGCATGTACGTAGTCGCCCTCCTTGACACGTATCTCAAGAATGCGTCCCGGTACCTTGCTCGACACCCTGTATTCGCTCACTTCTATTTCTCCCTGTATTATCTCCTCGGTGCGTCCTATGGTGAAATATCCTATGAGTGCTACCGTTACGACCACGGCGGTAAAGCCCGCTACGGCAAGAAGTATGTTGTTGTGTTGCTTCTGTTCTGACATAATCCTGATAATTTTTATTTCAATTCGCCAATTGCTTTTTTCAAATCGGTTTGTGAAAGTTTTACATCTATCTCCGCGTCAATCTTCTGCGACTGTGCCTGTAGCCATGCCGTCTGTGCTTCCATCACATCCGTTGTCTGCATCACTCCCTCCCTGAAACCCAGTTCGGCACATCGCAGGTTTTCGTCCGCACGCTCGATATTCTTCTTTGCCATGGCAAGTTTCCTTGCAGCTTCTTTCACTCTGAACCTGCTTTGGTTTATCTGCAGTTCTATCTTCTCTTCCGCCTCGTCAAGTTCCATTGCGGCAATGCTTGTGGCTGTCTTGCTCGCACGTACCCTGTAAGCGCTTTCAAACCAGTTCCACACCGGCACCCTTACAAGCACCCCGATGTTCCACATGCCCGAAAACTTTCTTTCAAAGCCGTTGTACAGGTTGGGATTGGTTACGATATATCCTCCCGTAAGCGCAATCTGCGGCAGGTTGGCAGCCCTCATGAGCTTTGTTGTCTGCCTGCTTATGTCTATGGCGTTCTGTAGCATTTTCACTTCGGAGCGGTTCCGTGCAGCTTCCTTTATGTCGGTGACGCTTTCTGTTATTTCCGTTCCAAGCTCGTCCTTGCCTTCGTCTTCAAGCGTTATGTCGCTGTCTGCCGGCATTCCGCACAGCTGGCACAGTAGCATGCGCGACAGGGCAAGTCCGTCTTCGACCTGTGTAAGCTGCATTTCCGCCTCGTTGACCTTTACGCTCACTTTAAGTCCGTCTGCCCTTGTGGCAACTCCCGCCTTTATCATCTTCGCCACATCGTCATCGAGTTTCCTGACAAGTTTAAGAAAACTTTCGGCAAGTTTTTCCTTCTGTCTCAGCGATACGACGGTCCAGTATGCCTTGTCTATATTGTATATTGTCGACTGCGTGCTGATTTCAGTCTGGTTTGCCGCCATTTCCTCCGCGATGTCGGCAATCCTGTTAGCAGCCGTAATGCTTCCGCCCATGTATATGGGCTGGCTTACCATTACCGACGCCGTGTATATGTTTCGTGTGTCCGTGCGGAAAGCATCGCTCACCTTTTGACCTATCCTGTTGATTATAGCCGTGGTCTGTTCGTCAAGTATGCCGATGATGCTTCCGATATTTCCCAAAGTGTATTTCTGTGTTCCGTTCAGTATCGACAGTTCCCTGCTTGTATGCATGTATCCCCCGGCGGCATCCACGTGCGGCAGGTATTTTGTGCGTGCCGCCTTGCGTATGTTCTTGGTTACATCCTGTTTCAACCGTGAGATGTTCAGCTGCTTGTTGTTGCGCAGCGCCATGGCACGGCAACTGTCAAGGCTGAGCATCTGTTGTGCATCGACCCCTGTTGCGCACATCAATGTTATTAATGACAGAAACCATTTCATAGGCTGTTGTTATTTGAAAGAGAAACTCCTTGAACCTATCATGCTACCGTCTGCAAATATGCTCACCTTATACGTGCCTCCGGTCAGTGTCTCGTTTACGTTCCAGAACATGCTCACCGGTGTCTCCTCGCCTGTATATTCTACGGCTTTCTTCATTGAGAATTGCAGGCTGCGGTTCTCATAGCGGAATGTGCCTCCGTTGCCGAGCACCGTTCCGTTGGGCTTGGTTATTATTACGTAAAGCGTGCGCACGCCGTTGGTGGCGGTAACGTTTCTTGCTATGTTGAAGTTCACCTGTATTGTGCGGCATTTCTTCAGTTTGTCAAGGTTCTTTCCGTTCTTGTTCTTGGCAAGCATAGCTATGCCCGTGGCGTTGAGTTGTGCAGCAATAGCCACCTTCTCGGATAGGTTTTGTTTGTCTGCATTAAGTCCTTCGATCTGTCTTGTCGCCTCTTCATACTGTCCCTTCACCCTTGTGTTCTCTTCCGTCAGGTTCTTGTTAAGGCGGTTGAGCGAGTCTATTTCGAGTATGTAGCTGCGTATCACGGCACGGCATGTGGCGAGTTCTTTTTTCAGACGCGTTATTTCCCTCGCGTCAGTAGCCTTGAGACTTCTCAGCTCTTCAAGCAGTTTCTGTGTCTTAAGCTGTTCCTGTGTGAGCTGTTCCACCAGCGAGTCGTTGTTGATGGCAGTCTTCATCTCGCTGTACTGTTCGGCAAAGCGTTGATACTCGTTCTCCATTTCTTTCTTGTCGAGTTCTGCCAGTTCCTGCATATCCTTGTTTGCCTGTTTCTGTTCGTTGAGGCTGTAGCCCAGATATACTATGCCTGAGATAAGTGCCAGTACAAAAATGATTACGGGGATAAAAACTTTCTTGTTCATAACCGATAGCCGTTAGTTCTTTATTACCTTATTAATATTATAGTGAAACACGGTCTGTATGTAGACCGATGCAAATTTATAGTTTTAAAATTAAACGGCAAATTATTTGTCATACGCCAATGCTTAAATATTGTAAAGATTATGATTTTTATGGAAAAATAGAGCAATATTAATGATATTTGATTATATTGTGACTCACAAAATCGGCTTCGCCACCGCGAACCGGACTAAAGTCCGACTTTCACTATTTTGTTTTGTCGAATATTCTTCGTATATTTGCTGTCGGTTTATATGGCATGAAAAGACTTTTATCATGAAAAAGACGGAACTGTTTCATCGTGTCAGCGACTTTTATTACAGAAGACTCGGGAACATGGGTCTTGGTAGGACGCTGTGTGTTGTCGTCGTGCTGAAGCTTTTTATCATATTTGCCGTACTCAAACTGTTTTTCTTCCCCGACTTTATACGCAGCAAGGTGCCCCGCGGCAACAAGGCGGACTATGTGTCATCGCAGGTAATAGGACGTGCGGTAGACGGAAAACAGACAGGTGACAGTTAACTCTTAATTTTTTAAATTATGACAGACATATTACTAAACATCGATGCTTCGTCAGTAGACTGGTCAAGGGCGCAGTTTGCCCTTACCGCCATTTATCATTGGCTGTTTGTGCCTCTAACACTGGGACTTGCCGTCATCATGGGCATAATGGAAACCTGTTATTATCGCACCCGCAAGCGCTTTTGGAAAGATACGGCACGTTTCTGGCAGAAACTGTTCGGCATAAACTTTGCCATGGGCGTTGCCACCGGTATCATACTTGAGTTCGAATTCGGCACCAACTGGAGCAACTACTCGTGGTTTGTTGGCGATATCTTCGGTGCACCTCTTGCCATTGAGGGCATCGTTGCTTTCTTTATGGAGGCTACGTTTGTCTCTGTGATGTTCTTCGGGTGGCGCAAGGTGTCGCCCGGATTTCACCTTGCATCCACATGGCTCACCGGTCTTGGTGCCACCATATCGGCTTGGTGGATACTTGTCGCCAACGCATGGATGCAGTATCCGGTGGGTTGCGAGTTCAATCCGGACACCATGCGCAACGAGATGTTGTCGTTCGCAGATGTCGCCCTGTCGCCTTTTGCCATAGACAAGTTCTGTCACACGGTGACATCGGCATGGATAATAGGTGCCGTTTTCACGGTAGCCGTAGGCTGTTACTATCTTTTGAAGAAACGCGAAGAGAAACTTGCCGTCGAGAGTATCAAGATTGGTGCGGCTTTCGGACTGTTTGCCTCTCTGCTTGCAGCGGGCACCGGCGACGGTTCGGCATATCGTGTCGCATCGGTACAACCTATGAAACTTGCTGCTATGGAGGCTCTTTACAATGGCGGTACCGATGTAGGCCTTACCGCAGTGGCATGGGTAAATCCGTTCTCGCAGCCTGATTACAGTAACGAAGGCGAACCTCCTTTGCGCATAGGCATACCCAATGGTCTCTCGTTCCTTGCCACACGCGATGCACACGGTTATGTGCCGGGTATAAACGATATTATAAAGGGCGGATATAGAAAGCCGGACGGCACGATGGCATTGTCCCTTGACGAGAAGATAAGCCGCGGCAGCCGGGCTGTAAACGACCTTGCCACATACCGTTCGATGAAGAGCCGTGACAGGAAAGACGTATCGGAAGACTCTGTTGCCGTGGTTCTTAACAGACTGAAAGCCAACATGCCTTACTTCGGATACGGATATGTCAGTGATGCCGAGCAGACCGTGCCCTACATTCCCGTATGCTTCTGGGCGTTCAGAGCCATGGTTGGTCTTGGCGTATTGTTTATCCTTTTCTTCGCGGTGGTGCTTTTTATGGTCTACAGAAAGGACATATCAAATGCAAAATGGCTGCATGTTGCCGCCCTCGTGATGCTGCCGTTGGGATACATCGCGAGCGAGTCGGGTTGGATAGTGGCGGAGTTCGGGCGACAGCCGTGGACCATACAGGACATGCTGCCCACGTGGGTTGCCGTGTCGGACATCGGTTCCGGCAGCGTAATGCTGACGTTCTTCATCTTCCTTGTGCTCTTCACCATGCTTCTTGCAGCCGAGATAACAATATTGTGTAAGGCGATAAAGAAAGGACCAAAGGCATGACAAGGGCATGAGGATCTCGGTATTAACACCTTAAAACCTCAGATCTCAAAACCTGAAACCTTAGTATTAACACCTCATAACCCCACACATTATAACCTCAAAACCTTAACCCCTCAAAACCTCAAACAATATGACATATATATTTTTGCAACATTACTGGTGGTTCATCGTCTCGCTTTTAGGCGCGTTGCTGGTGTTCCTCATGTTCGTACAGGGAGCCAACTCACTTCTGTTCAGCCTCGGAGCCACCGAAGAAGAACGCCGTATGATAGTAAATTCGACCGGTCGTAAGTGGGAACTCACGTTTACTACGCTCGTAACGTTCGGCGGTGCGTTCTTCGCCTCGTTCCCCCTGTTCTACAGTACAAGCTTCGGCGGCGCCTATTGGCTGTGGATGATCATCCTTTTCTCTTTTGTTCTACAGGCGGTGAGCTACGAGTTTCAGAATAAGCACGGAAACATTCTCGGAACCTCGGCATACCGTTGGTTCCTCATCATAAACGGTATCGCCGGTCCGTTCCTGCTCGGATGCGCGGTGGCGACGTTCTTCAACGGTTCCAACTTTGTTGTTTCGAAGATGAATCTCACCGATGGCATGCAGCCCGTAATAAGTTCCTGGGCTAATGCCTCGCACGGTCTCGATGCGCTTCTCGACCCATGGAACCTTGTGTTGGGACTTGCCGTGTTCTTCCTCGCCCGTGTTCTTGGCATATTGTATGTGATGAACAATGTGAACGACGAGAACATACGGTGCCGAGGCAGCGTGCGCCTTATAGGATGTACCGTGCCGTTCCTGCTCCTTTTCGTGGCGTTTCTCGTGCGCACTCTCCTCAAAGACGGCTATGCCGTCAATGCTTCCACCGGCGAAGTGTACATGCAGCCGATGAAATATCTTGCTAATCTTGCCGACATGTGGTATGTGGCGGCGATGCTTGTTGCAGGCGTTGTCATGGTGCTTTATGCCATTGTGCGCACCGTTGTCAGCAAGACTTTCGTGCGCGGTATATGGGCAGGCGGTGCCGGAACCGTTCTTGTGGTTCTTAGTCTTCTCCTTTGCGCCGGGTGGAACGATACCGCCTACTATCCGTCGAATGCCGACCTGCAGAGCAGCCTTACCATCGCGAACAGTTGCAGCAGCGAGTTCACGCTCCGCACCATGACATACGTGTCGTTCCTTGTTCCGTTTGTACTTGCATATATTGTAGTTGTTTGGCGTAAAATGGACAGGAAAGGCATAGACAGGGACGAGATGAAGAGTGACGACCTGTATTGAAAATCGTAACAGAAACCTCTCTTTTGCCTTATAAATTACAAGCATGGTAATGTTTATAATATAATGTGTTAATTATATAAAGCATTATTGTTATAATATGAAAGGTGGCATTTAGTGTTCCTAAATGCCACCTTTAGCATTGCTAAACATGACCTTTTAGAACCTCAAATGCCACCTTTTTATAATATATATTGCATGATTGTTTTTGTTTTCAGTATATGTCATTTGTTGAAATCAGGCTGTGATTATCAGGATAAATGTGTATATTTGTGTTCTTAATGGATTAAGGACAATAAATGACGAACAAACTGCTACCGCATACAGGGAATTATAAGGAGCTTCTGACATATCAGAAAACGGATGTGATATACCAGATTACATACTTTTTCTGTAAAAGTTTTTTAGTCCGCGGAGACCGCACCATAGACCAAATGGTTCAGGCTGCAAGAAGCGGAAAGCAAAATATCATAGAGGGATGTGCCGCATCTGCCACATCCTCAAAGACGGAAATTAAACTTGTAAATGTTGCAAAGGCAAGCCTTAAAGAATTGCTCGAAGATTACGAAGACTATCTCAAGACACGCTGTCACAGGCAATGGGAAAAGGGAAGCAGGGAATATGAAGCGATGCGCAGGCTCGGCAGGGATCACAACGACGCTGCCTTCTTCATGGACATAGTGCGCACCCGCTCGCCGGAAACTATTGCCAACATGGCTATAATCTTGATTAATCAGGCAGACTATCTTCTTTTCAGACAGCTTGAACGCCTGTCCGAAGATTTCCTGAAGAACGGCGGCTTCTCTGAAAGGATGTCCGCCATGCGGAGAAAGGAACGGGAGAAAGGGCGTTGAGGGTTTCTTCTTTTAAGGTCTTTAAGGTCCTTAAAGTATTTAAAGACCTTAAGGTCAAGTGAGAATTCTGTCTCTGACAAAGTTCTTTAAAGACCTTAAGGACCTTAAAGTCCTTACCCCTTATCCTTAACCCAAAGGCAAATGTTTCAACAAAACAGTAAAAAAACACCTTTTGTTTTTGTTGTTTTGCAATAAAACATGTATATTTGCATTCGGATTAAAACTTTATGGTGAAAATGAACAGTATATCATTCAATGCATGGTGGTGGCGTTACTCAAGATTTAAAAAGTCGTGAGTCGGTAGCCGTGTATATACTTGATAAGAATATAATGAGGCCTGTCGTTCTTGCGACAGGTCTTTTTTATTAATACAATAACAGGAGGGAATATTATGGAGATGAAGGATATCTTATACAGAATGCTGAACCATGAGGAACTTACACGAAAGGAGACGCATGACATACTTATAGGCATTACACGCAGCGAGTTTCCTGCAGAGCAGATAACGGCGCTGCTCACCGGGTTGCAGATGCGCGGCATAACGGTGGATGAACTGTTGGGGCTTCGTGACGGCATACTGGAAACGGGTGTACCTGCTGTTCTTGATTGCGACCGATATACCGATATTGTCGGTACGGGCGGCGACGGCAAGAATACGTTTAATATTTCCACTTGTGCATGTTTTGTCATGGCAGGTGCGGGATATAAGGTTGCAAAGCATGGCAACTATGCCGCAACATCGGCAAGCGGAGCGTCAAATGTGATAGAGGCACATGGTGTGGAGTTTACGGCAGACACCGACAAACTGAACCGCTCGATGGACGGTTGCGGTGTGGTTTATCTCCATGCACCACTCTTTGCACGTGCCATGAAGTTTGTGGCTCCGGTGCGTCGCATGTTGTGTTTTCCCACATGCTTCAACCTGCTTGGTCCGCTTGTAAACCCTTCGCGTCCCGCATGTCAGTTCTTGGGAGTGGCAAATCTTGCCCAGATGCGTCTTTATGCCAGTGTTTATGCCAGACTTGGCATGGACTACGGTATTGTGAACAGCACCGATGGGTATGACGAAGTCTCGCTTACCGGCAGTTTTAAGATAGTGTCCAACAGTGGAGAGCACATTTACAAGCCTTCGGACTTGGGAATGCCGGTGGCAGATCCGGAGAGCCTTAGAGGTGGAAATACCGTTGAAGAGGCAAAGGAGATATTCGACAGTGTGCTTGAAAACCGTGCTCAACCGGAACAGCGGAATGTGGTTATAGCCAATGCCGCATTTGCCATACATGTGACGGAAAAAGGCAGAAAGAGCATTGACGAGTGTGTGGATATTGCGCGTGAGTCGCTCGACAGCGGTCGTGCCCTTGCCACGTTACGCAAGTTTGTGGAACTTAACAAGTCGTAAAAGGAGGTTACGGGCTTTACAGTCTTTGGATGTTTCCGGACCGTCAGAGCCTTTAATATCATTAAATCAATTAAGATCAGGCAGATATGGATATACTTGAAGAGATAGTGGCATGGAAGCGGCTTGAGGTTGAAAGGTTCAAGGAAACCGTCCCCGCAACCGTACTATATAATAAGGTGGAAAGTTTGCAGGATGTTGCCGTGCCGTCTATGTGCCGTGCGTTGATGACATCGGACAGCGGGATAATAGCCGAGTTTAAACGTCGTTCGCCTTCAAAGGGGTGGATACGTGAGGATGGTGATGCCGCGGTGATACCATTGGACTATCAGAAGAACGGTGCATCGGCTGTGAGCATCCTTACTGATGCGAAGTATTTCGGCGGCAACGACGGGTTTGTGCAGATTGCAAGGCAGTCGGGTGTGACGCTTCCCGTGCTGTACAAGAACTTTGTCGTAGACGAATATCAGTTGTTTCAGGCGCGTGTCTGCGGTGCGTCGGCTGTGCTGCTTATCGCCGCCGCACTATCGAGGTACGACTGTGCCATGCTTATGCGTACGGCGCATGAGATAGGTCTGGAAGTGCTTCTTGAGATACACGGAGCGGAAGAGTTGGAATATCTGGACGCAGAACCGGATATGTGCGGTGTTAACAACCGCAATCTCGGCACGTTTATCACGGATGTGCAAAACTCGTTTGTACTCTCGGAGAAACTGCCGCGCGATATATGCCGTGTCAGCGAGAGCGGAATTGGCGATGCCGCCACGGTATGCCGGTTGCGTAAGGTGGGCTTCAACGGTTTCCTCATAGGTGAGAGTTTCATGAAAGAGCCTTTGCCCGGAGAAGCTTTGCACCGGTTTATAACGACAATGACATAGACCGCTGAGGTGGCAGACATGCGGAAAAGGCGATAGTGAACAAGGAAATATGGTAATGAAACAAAATAAGACGAGATGATGACGATGAAGAATATCATGATAAAGGTTTGCGGTATGCGCGACGTGGAGAACATTCGGTCGGTGGCGGAACTTGGCGTGGACATGATAGGATTTGTGTTCTGGAAAGACAGTCCGAGATATGTCAGTATGATGTCATCGGGAGCAGGCATCATGCCGGACTATGCCGGAGACAACGGGCGCTGTGTGAACGGCGGTGTAAAGAAAGTCGGTGTTTTTGTTGACGGTATGCCGCAGGACATCGTTACCCGGGTATATAACTACGGACTGGACTACGTGCAGCTGCACGGCAGTGAAAGTGCGGTGATGATAGACAACCTTCGCCGCACACTCGAACCGGACATCCGTCAAGGTGTAAAGATAATAAAGGCGATAAGCGTGGAGACGGCAGAAGATGTAGACAAGTGGCGCGAATATGACGGTGTGGCGGACATGCTGCTTTTCGACACCAAGTGCACTTGTGCAGGCGGTAGCGGAAGGATGTTCGATTGGAATGTGCTGCAAAACTACGACGGCAGTTTGCCTTTCATTCTCAGCGGCGGCATAGGACCGGACGATGTGCAGCGTGTGAAAGACTTCGACCATCCCATGCTGGCGGGAATAGACCTCAACAGCAGGTTTGAGACGGCTCCGGCAGTGAAGGACGTGGAGGCTCTGAAGGCGTTTGTCCGTGCGCTGAGGGGATAGATCTGCGGCGCATACCTGTAGGTTGCGCCGGTGATGTATAAATAAAAATACTGCATCTGCAGATTAATATATATACGTTTGATTTTTAATATCTACTTAATACAATGAATAAGATAAACGAACTGTTTGCAGGGCGCGGCGATCGCAAACTGCTCTCGATATATTTCTGTGCAGGATGTCCGTCTGCCGAGAGCACGGCAGACGTGATTAGAACTCTCGAACGCCGAGGGATAGACATGATAGAGGTTGGCATACCGTTCAGCGACCCGCTTGCCGACGGACCGGTGATACAGGCTGCCGGGACGGTGGCACTGCGCAACGGCATGACATTGGAACGGCTGTTCGGTCAGCTGGAGGAGATAAAGGACGAGGTGTCGGTGCCGCTCGTGATGATGGGCTATCTCAATGTGATAATGCACCACGGCATAGAGCGTTTTTTCAGGAGATGTTCCGAGACGGGTGTGTCGGGAGCGATAATCCCCGACCTGCCTTTTGCCGACTATCTTGCCGATGTGAAGCCGACAGCCGACCGATACGGCATACGCGTTATAATGATGATTACGCCGGAGACGTCGGAAGAACGCGTGCGCTTTATCGACAGTAATACGGACGGGTTTATATACATGGTGTCATCGGCTGGTATAACCGGTGCACAAAGCAGTTTCGATGATGCCAAGCAACGGTACTTCCGCCGTATAGACGCAATGAACCTGCGCAATCCCCGCATGATAGGGTTCGGCATATCCAACCGTCAGACGCTGGAGAGTGCACAGGCTAATGCTGCCGGAGCGATAATAGGGAGCAAGTTTGTCACGTTGCTCAATGAGACGGGAAATGCGGATGATGCCATGGACAGGCTTTATGAGGATTTAAGAAGGTAGAAACTCCTTAAAAACAAATGATAAAACGATGAAAGATTCTTTTTTTGCAGATGAGAACGGCTTCTACGGAGATTTCGGCGGAGCATATATACCGGAGATATTATATAAATGTGTGGAGGATCTGCGCCGTGCATATCTTCCGATAATGGAGAGCGATGAGTTCAAGGCGGAATATCGTGCGCTGCTGCGCGACTATGTGGGCAGACCCTCGCCGCTGTATCATGCGCGGAGAATGAGCGATAAGTATGGTATAAAGCTATATCTGAAGCGTGAGGACCTTAACCATACCGGTGCGCACAAGATAAACAATACCGTAGGGCAGATACTGCTGGCGCGCAAGATGGGCAAGAGTCGTATAATAGCGGAGACGGGTGCCGGACAACACGGGGTGGCAACAGCCACGGTGTGTGCGCTGATGGGTATGGAGTGCGAGGTGTTTATGGGCAAGACCGATGTGGAGCGGCAGCACACCAATGTGGAACGCATGCGCATGCTCGGTGCGAAGGTGCATCCTGTGACGACAGGAAACATGACGCTTAGCGATGCCTGTTCGGAGGCTATACGCGACTGGTGCTGTCATCCGTCGGACACGTTTTATATCGTCGGCTCGACAATGGGACCGCATCCTTATCCCGACATAGTGGCACGCATGCAGAGCATAATATCGGAAGAAATAAAGTGGCAGCTGCAGGAGAAGGAGGGACGTGACTATCCCGACTGTCTCGTGGCGTGCATTGGCGGAGGCTCCAACGCTGCCGGTACGGTGTATCACTATGTCGACGACAGCCGCGTGCGCATAGTGCTTGCCGAAGCGGGCGGCAGCGGCATCGACTCCGGACGCACGGCGGCGACGATACACCGCGGCGAGCCGGGCATACTGCACGGCAGCAAGATGCTCGTCATGCAGACATCCGACGGACAGATAGAAGAGGCTTTCACCATATCGGCGGGTCTTGATTATCCCGGTGTGGGACCCATGCACTGCAACATGGCGGCAAAGGGGCGCAGCGAGGTATATGCCGTGAATGACGATGAGGCGGTGCTTGCCGGTTACGAGCTTACGCGAATGGAGGGAATAATACCTGCCATAGAGAGCGCGCATGCCGTGGCGGCACTTGGCAAGGTGACATTCGGTCCGGGCGATGTGGTGGTGCTCACGGTGAGCGGACGTGGTGACAAGGATGTGGAGACGTATTTGGCAAACAAAGATATGGCAGGAGAGTATGGAAAGTTCTAAGTTCGGATATACGGCGGAGAGCAGGACGGTGCTTGCCGACCTGTATACGCCGGTGGGAGTGTATATGAGTATGAGAGATGTGTGTCCTCAGAGTGTTTTGATGGAGTGTTCTGACTATCACGGTGCCGACAACAGCCGTTCGTTTATAGGCATAAATCCTGTTGCAAGCATTGCCGTGGGGCACGGTGAGGCGGTGTTGTCGTTTCCTGACGGTACGTCGGTGCGGCGTGTCGTCGGCGATTACAGGTGTGAAGACGCCATGCGCGAGTTTCTCGACAGCTTCGAGGTCAGGGGAGAGCATGCCCGATATTGCGGACTGTACGGGTATACGTCGTTCAACGCCGTGAGATACTTTGAGAATATAGCGGTGAAGGACGAGACGGCTGAGCATGACGACGCGCCCGACTTGTATTACATAATGTTTCGTGACGTGATAGTCTTTGACCACTTCAACAACACGATGACGATAGTGACGCTTGTTGCAGACGGCGCAACGTCCGGCAGCGGCGATGCCGCTATCGACGGTATGTTGAAAAAGATGAACGGCGGCAGCGGTCGCGACTATGGCTTTCGTGCCGTGGGAGAGACCGTGTCTACGCTTACCGACGAAGAGCATAAGGCGAACATACGCCGTGGAATAAACCATTGTCTGCGCGGCGACGTGTTCCAGATAGTGCTGTCGCGCCGCTTTGTACAGAGATATGAGGGCGATGATTTCAGGCTCTACCGCGTGTTGCGCAGTGTCAACCCGTCGCCATATCTGTTCTACTTCGACTTCGGAGGCTTCCGTATATTCGGCAGCAGTCCCGAGACCCATTGCCGCATAGAGGGCGGCAGGGCATACATAGACCCCATTGCCGGTACGACGAGGCGCACGGGCGATGCCGCGCGTGACAGGGCAGGCGCCGAGTTTCTGCGCAACGACCCTAAGGAGAATACCGAGCATGTGATGCTGGTAGACCTTGCACGCAACGACCTTAGCCGTAACTGTCATGATGTGAAGGTCGATTTTTATAAGGATCTTCAGTATTACAGTCACGTAATACACCTTGTGAGCCGTGTAAGCGGAGAGCTTGATGATGGCGCCGATCCGGTGAAGGCATTCATAGACACTTTCCCGGCGGGTACGCTTAGCGGTGCGCCCAAGGTGCGTGCCATGCAGCTTATCAGCGAATACGAGCCTCATAACCGCGGTGCCTACGGCGGTTGTATAGGTTGTATAGGCTTTGACGGCAGTCTTAATCAGGCGATAACGATACGTACATTTGTGAGCCGCGGAGGCGAACTGTGGTTCCAGGCAGGCGGAGGAATAGTGGCAAAGAGCGATGAGGAGTATGAGTTGCAGGAGGTTAACAACAAGCTCGGGGCGTTGCGCCGTGCCATAGAACTGGCGGAAAAGCTGTGACGCACGGCTGCAGGTGCGGCATATGGCATGAAAGAACATGCCGAACTCACAATTATTAATTATAAATTATTAATTATCAATTATAAATTGCAATGAGTGTTGTCATAATAGATAATTACGATAGCTTTACATACAACCTGCGTCATCTTCTTCGTGAGGCGGGTGCCGATGTAACGGTTGTGCGCAACGACTGTTTTGCGCTTGAAGAGCTTGAAAGCTTCGACAAGATAGTGCTTAGTCCGGGACCGGGCGTCCCCTCGGAGGCAGGTCTGCTTACTGATGTGATACGTCGTTATGCCGGGGTGAAGCCCATCTTGGGCGTATGTCTCGGTCATCAGGCGATAGGCGAGGTGTTTGGAGGACGGTTGGTGAACGTCAGCGAGGTGTGCCACGGCGTTGCAACGCCGTGTGACAACTTTGGCAACGAGCCGATGTTCCGCGGATGCGGCGCGAGGTTCGAGGTGGGGAGATATCACAGTTGGGTGGTTGACAGGGACAGTCTTCCGGCGTGTCTTGAGGCGACAGCCTTGAGCGACGACGGTTTTATAATGGCTATGAAGCATCGCGAATACGATGTCCGCGGCATACAGTTTCATCCCGAAAGCGTGATGACACCATGCGGAAGGCAAATGCTTGAGAACTGGCTTGCAATGTGATAAGTAGATGTCCGACATCAATTATAAAGTAAATACAGCATCTTTAGGTTCTAATATATGCGTTTTGGACATCTACTTAAATGCCGCAACGCTCTTGTTTATCGGAAAAAATAAGTATTTTTGCAGCCGGTATAATAAGTTTTTCATGGAAAAGGCAGGCAACGACAACAATTGTTTTAGCGATGATAACGCCGGAAAGGAGCGTTATGATGCGGGGAATGCAGTGTCGTGGCATGCCGTAAAGTTGTTTGCCGTGCGGCAGAAGGATGTGGCTGACTATTTTGCCGACTGCGGTCTGGAGTCGTTTATTCCCATGTGCCGCCGCGATTACGTCGATGCGGATGGAAAGCGCCGCCACGACATACGTCCCGTTGTCACCAATCTGATATTTGTAAAGGCTGTCTTCGGCGTCCGTCGCATGCTGTCGATATATGCCGGATACCCAAAGCGGCTGTTTGTGATGCGAAAGAGCAAGGACAATCCCGAACTTTACAACATTCCGGACAAGCAGATGCGCGAGTTCATTCTGATGTGCAATCCGGAGATTGAGATGAAGAAGTTTCTGTCGGAAAGTGAGGCTAAGCTGAAGAAAGGGCAGCGTGTGGTGGTTGACTTCGGACCGCTGAAGGGGCTTTCCGGACGCCTTGTGCGACAGAGCCACAAGTATTTTCTGCTTAAAGACGTGCCCGGCATGGCGGTGATGATAAAGGTTTCGCGGTGGTGTTGCCGTCCTGTAGAGGAGTAGGGAATGCTGAATGATAAATAATGTTCGCCTGATTTATTTCCCTTGTTTATATTAAAACCACTCTCGGAAGGTGTATGAGAACTTAAAACATGCTGTACGTGTTTTTCCGGCATATAGTAGAGAAATCTGTAGCATATAGTAGAGAAATCTGTAGCATATAGTAGAGAAATCTGTACTATATAGTAGAGAAATCTGTAGCATATAGTAGAGAAAACTGTACTATATAGTAGAGAAAACTGTACTATATAGTAGAGAAATCTGTACTATATAGTAGAGAAATCTGTACTATATAGTAGAGAAATCTGTAGCATATAGTAGAGAAACGTAACGCATATGAGATATAAATGTAACGCATATGAGATAGAAATGTAACGCATATGAGATAGAAACGTAACGCATATGAGATAGAAACGTAACGCATATGAGATAGAAATGTATCGCATATGAGATGGAAACGTAACGCATATGAGATAGAAACGTATCGCATATGAGATACAAATCTATCGCATATTTTTAAGGATGCAATGCCATGTCCTTACATATCGGATACAGGTCCGGCGGTAGTAAAAAATGCCTGAATCACGCTGGATATTTGTTGCCGTTTAAGGATATTTCATGGCAAATGCCCGTTGCCTCAGCCTTAAAATCAGTGCTGTGGCAACGGGCATTTATAAGAAAGTCACGACAATGCCGGTTGTTTCCAGTTTTAATATGGTCCTTTTGTATGGAAAACGGTGTCAGAACTCGCTTGTAAAGTGGAAACGAATGTTCTCGAAGTCCTGCTGTGCCATTTGCAGTACATATCCGGAGTCGGCGAGGAACACGTCGCGCCCGTCCTTGTCCTTTGCCATATACTGATATTTGCGCTTCTTGAATGCCTCAAGCTCCGCCGCATCGTCCGCCTCCACCCAGCATGCCTTGTAAAGATGGACCGGTTCCCAGCGGCATTTGGCGTTGTATTCGTTCTCAAGACGATACTGTATGACCTCGAACTGCAACTGTCCTACGGTGCCTATGATTTTCCTTCCGTTGAACTGGTTGACAAACATCTGTGCCACACCTTCGTCCATAAGCTGGTCTATGCCCTTGTTGAGCTGCTTGCTCTTCATCGGGTCGTCGTTCTCGATGTACTTGAACATCTCCGGAGAGAATGACGGCAGTCCGCGGAAATGCAGTTTCTCGCCTTCGGTAAGCGTGTCACCTATCTTGAAGATGCCGTTGTCCGGCAGTCCGACAATATCGCCGGGATATGCCTCGTCGATGGTGCTCTTGCGCTGTGCCATGAACTGTGTGGGCGATGAGAAGCGCATTGTCTTGCCCTGGCGGACAAGGTAGTAGGGCTGGTTGCGCACGAACTTGCCGCTGCAAATCTTGCAGAAAGCGATGCACGAACGGTGGTTGGGGTCGATGTTTGCCGTTATCTTGAATATAAATCCGGTGAATTTTGACTCTTCCGGACTTACCATGCGCTCTTCCGCCTTGGTGGGTTTGGGCGACGGAGCTATCTCGACGAAACAGTTAAGAAGCTCTTGTACACCGAAATTGTTCAGTGCGCTGCCGAAGAAAACGGGTGCTACTTCCGCTTTTCTATATGCTTCGACGTCGAATTCGGGGTACACTCCGTCCACCAACTCGAGGTCGTCGCGCAGCTTTGCGGCATCCGTGTCTCCCACACATGCGTCCAGTTCGGCAGAGTTAACGTCCACTTCCACCTTTTCCGTGACGCGCTGCTTGTCGGGAGTGAACAGGTCGAGCTTGTTTTCATAGATGTTGTAGACGCCCTTGAACTTTGCCCCCTGATTAATGGGCCACGACAGCGGGCGTACCTTTATCTCCAGTTCCTGCTCCAGCTCGTCGAGGATGTCGAACGGGTCGCGTCCCTCGCGGTCCATCTTGTTTATGAATATTATAACCGGTGTGTTTCGCATTCGGCACACGTTCATCAGCTTGCGTGTCTGCGCCTCCACGCCTTTAGCGCTGTCCACCACGATTATCGCCGAGTCTACCGCTGTCAGCGTGCGGTATGTATCTTCGGCAAAGTCCTGGTGTCCGGGCGTGTCAAGGATGTTTACCTTGTAGCCCTCGTAGTCGAACTCCATTACCGACGTGGATACGGATATACCGCGTTGCTTCTCTATGTCCATCCAGTCGGACGTTGCCGTCTTGCGTATCTTGTTGCTCTTTACGGCTCCCGCCACCTGTATCTGTCCTCCGAAGAGCAGGAACTTCTCTGTAAGCGTGGTCTTTCCTGCGTCAGGGTGTGATATGATGGCAAACGTGCGTCTTCTTTCTATCTCGTTGTTCATGATGATTTTCTTTTATCCCTGTTTGTTCCCTTCGCGCTCTTGTCCGTTTAATATATCAACACATTCCTGCAGCGACTCTTCCCAATGCGGTATTTCCATGCCGTATGTTGTCTTTATCTTCGTCTTGTCGAGGACACTGTATGCAGGCCGGCATGCCGGTGTGGGATACTCGCTTGTATGCAGGGGACGGACGTGGCATGTTGTTATACCCGCCATGCGGTGTATCGCTTTGGTGAAGTCGTACCAGCTGCAGACACCCTCGTTGGAGAAGTGGTATATGCCCGGCACGATGCCATGGTTTATCGCTGCCATTATGGCAACGGCGAGGTCGCGTGCGTAAGTGGGCGTCCCTATCTGGTCGAAGATTACTCCTATACTGTCTTTTTCCTTTCCGAGGCGTATCATCGTCTTTACGAAGTTGTTTCCGAAAGTGGAATACAGCCATGCCGTGCGTATTATCATTGTCTTGCCGCATGCAGCCGTGGCGCCCTGTTCGCCCGCCAGCTTCGTTTCGCCGTATGTGCTGTCGGGACATGTCGGCTCGTCCTCGGTGTACGGGGTGTGGTTGGTACCGTTGAAGACATAGTCTGTGGATACTTGTATCAGCCATCCGTTGCGCTTTTCAATGGCTTCGGCAAGCAGTCCGGGGGCATCGGCGTTGATTTTACGGCAAAGTTCCTTGTCGCTTTCCGCCTTGTCCACCGCCGTATATGCGGCACAGTTTACGATACCGTCTATGTTGTTATTGAAGATAAACTCGTTTACGGCAGTCTTGTCCGTTATGTCGAGCGACGATACGTCCGTGTTGAAATAATTGTGCTGCGGGTTCTCTTTCTCGAGCAGCTGTATCTCGTTCCCCAACTGCCCGTTGCATCCGGTGATAAGTATGTTCATGTCTTCGGTGTTTTAAAATTCCAGTGGTTCTTCCTTGTCTTTCAGGAAATAGTCGGACAGCATGCCGATGAATGTCGTTATTTCCTTTACTGCGTGCATGGTGTCGGGGCTTATCTCTTTCTTCCGGAGCCTGAGCATCATTACGCCGTATAGGGCGTTGAAGCATGTCTCCACCTCGTCTTCGTCTTTCTTTCCGCTGCGGTTCCGCAGTTCCACTATGAACGGAAGGACTTTGTAGTACTCGCTTGTATAGAACGGATATTTTGTGCTCTGCAGCAGTTGCGCATTAAGCTCTGCCAGCTGTTGCATCACGATACGGTTTATCTGTAGATGCCCATGTTCCCTGCATCCCTCGCCGTTCATCATCCTTATGAGGTTGCCGTACCAGTCGGTCATGTCCTCTTTCCTGTCCTCGTCATAGTCAAACTTGTCTATGTATTCCTTTCTTATACGTGGCAACGAGCATCCGTATGCACGTATGATGTCCTCTACCTGCCACATGTACAGCAGGTATTCGGCAATGTTTGTCTTTCTTAGTTCCTGAGATATAAACATCCTTTAGATATTGATAATGTTATAGAGAGAAAGTGTAAAGGTTGAAAACGGTACCGATAAGCACGATGAATGAGATTATGATGACAATGCTTCCTATAACCCTGTTGATGATTATTATGCCGCTGTTATCAAATATACCGCGTATCTTGTCTACAAGCCATGTCAGTCCGAACCACCAGAGCATGGCTCCGAAGATGATGCTCATGTATCCCGCGCACATCTCCAACGGATGATTTGGCACGACAAATGCCAGCTGCGCATAGCATGCCATGAAGAGGAATATGATGAGCGGATTGGAGAATGTGACAAGAAAAGCCGTAATGCCGTTCTGCACCAGCGTGCCCCGTCCGTTGTTGCTTATGTGTATCTTCTTTGTAGGATTGCTGCGGTAGCAGTATATTCCGAATGCCATCAGCATTATGCTGCCGCTGATCTGCAGTATGAACTTGTTGTCCCCCTTGTTTATAATGTCCATTACGAAAGACATGCCGAGACCTGTTATCAGGGCGTAGAAGATATCGCTGACACATGCCCCGATACCGGTGACAAACCCGTACCAGCGTCCCTTGTTCAGCGTTCTTTGTATGCAGAGAACGCCGACAGGTCCCATCGGGGCAGAGGCAATGATGCCTATAAGTATGCCCTTGAATATCAGGTCAAGAATATCTATATGGATAGGAAATGCCATAGTGGCTGCAAAGTTCCTGTTTTTTTGCCGAATATACAAATTTTGACAGCAAAACTTTGCCTGCTGCAATTAAATTGATACCTTTGTTTTCACATTATTATATATGAAATATAAATTTATCAGGATGAGCACATTATCAACTGTTAAGCCGTATGTCATCGGCTTGGATTTGGGCGGCACGAACTCAGTGTTCGGCATCGTGGACAGCCGCGGGGAAATTAAGGCAACAACGACAATCAAGACACAGGGTTATGCCACTGCGGAAGATTATGTCGATGCGGCGTGCGATGCGTTGCAGATCATAATAGATCAGGTAGGCGGAATAGACACCATAAAGGCGATGGGCATAGGTGCGCCTAATGCAAACTATTATAAAGGGACTGTTGAGCATACTCCCAATATATCATGGGCACACGACAGTGTGGTGCCTCTTGCCGGCATGTTCGGCGAGAGGATAGGGCTGCCTGTAGCCATTACCAATGATGCCAATGCCGCTGCTATAGGCGAGATGACGTATGGTGTGGCACGCGGCATGAAGAATTTTATCATGCTCACGCTTGGTACCGGCGTAGGTTCCGGTATTGTGGTTAACGGTCAGCTGGTTTACGGAAGCGACGGCTTTGCCGGTGAATTGGGACACATGATTGTGCGTCGTGAGAACGGTCGTCCATGCGGATGTGGTCGTTGCGGATGTTTGGAGACGTATTGTTCTGCAACGGGAGTGGCACGTACGGCACGTGAATTCCTGATGACAAGCAATGACAGTTCGCTTCTCAGAGACTTGGATATAGATGATATAACATCTCTCGATGTGTCTTTGGCTGCGGCTAAGGGCGACAGACTTGCGCTGAGCGTTTATGAGTTTACGGGCGAAGTGCTTGGCGAGGCATGTGCGGACATGGCTGTCTTCTCCTCACCCGAGGCGTTTGTTTTCTTCGGCGGACTGACAAAAGCGGGCGATTTGCTTATGGAACCGATAAAGCGCAGCTATGAGAAGAACGTCATGCCGCTCTTCCTGAAGAAGCCGGCACAGTTCCTTGTGAGCAGCCTCGGCGGTTCTTCGGCAGCCGTTCTCGGTGCAAGTGCGATAGGGTGGGACTTGCAGACGCAGGGCAACAATGAATAATACGCATAAAAAGACGGCTTTGATGCGATGTCGCGTCAAAGCCGTCTTTTGTTGAATAGGGCTGTGTCAAAACAAGCAAGTTTGTTTCGGCACAGCCCTAACTGTATAAATCAAATGATGAGATACGGGCGATAAAGGGTTTATCAGATTACGAAGGAACAAGACATACGTCCTTTATCTCCCCATATCTCCCTCTATCTTCCCTTATCTCCTTCTGTCTTTCCACTCCTTATTTAGCAGGTATCTCTTCCAGCGTCTTTGTCAGCAGCGTCCAGAACTTCGGCACCGACGGGTGGAACGCGCGCTCGTTGGGGGTGTGCGGTGACAGCATCGTGGGACCGAAAGAGCATATGTCAAGACCCGGATACTTGGAGAGTATAATGCTGCACTCCAGTCCGGCATGTACCACCTGCACCGTAGGCTTTTCGTTGAACAGGTCTGTGTACAACTTGCGCATCACCTTTATCAGTTCGCTGTCGGTGTTGGGATCCCAACCTCCGTACTCGCCGCTGCGCTTCACTTCCATTCCTGCCATGCCGAAGCAGCTTTCGAGCGATGTGGCAATCTCGTCTTTCACCGTCTCGCTTGCACTGCGTGCCAGTATCTTTATTGCTGCCTTTCCGCCGGCGATGTCTATTATGGCGAGGTTTGACGATGTCTCCACGATGTTCGGTATAGACGGTATGTAGCGCCATACGCCGTTGTGTGCGGCACATATTGCGTTGACGAGATTGTCTTGTATTTCCAAAGGCACTTCGTTTTCGGGCAGTTCCGTTTCTTCCACGGTTACGTATATCTCGTTCTCTATGCCTTTGTATTCGTTGTTGAACGCCTCGCAATAGTCGGCCGCCAGTTCCGCGATGTCTTCCATGTTCTCTTTCGGAAGAGTAAGTACGGCTTCCGCCTCAAACGGAATGGCGTTGCGCATGTTTCCGCCGTGCCATGATGCCAGGCGCGCCTCGTCCTCGGATATCGCTTCGCGCACGATGCGTGCCAGCAGTTTGTTGGCATTAGCCCTGCCTTCGCCAATCTCCAGACCGGAGTGTCCGCCCTTAAGACCTTTCACCGTTATCTTTACGGCAACGTCGTTCTTGTCCGTTTCAACCTCCTTATAGTCCAACACGGCTGTTATGTCCACGCCTCCGGCGCTTCCTATTATCATTTCTCCCTCCTGCTCCGTATCGAGGTTCAGAAGTATCTCGCCCGTAAGCTCGCCCGCGGGCAGCCCGTTGGCACCGTACATTCCTGTCTCCTCGTCGGCTGTGATGAGAGCCTCTATCGGTCCGTGTTTAAGGTCTGTCGCTTCCATCACAGCCATTATCGCAGCCACACCCAGTCCGTTGTCGGCGCCGAGAGTAGTACCCTTTGCCCTTACCCAGTCGCCGTCGATGTATGTCTGTATCGGGTCGGTCTCGAAGTTGTGTGCACTTTCCTTTTCCTTTTGCGGCACCATGTCCATGTGTGCCTGCAGTATGACGGTCTTGCGGTTTTCCATTCCCGGTGTCGCAGGCTTGCGCATAACGATGTTTTCAGCCTCATCCTTGAATGCTTCCACGCCGGCGCGCTTTGCAAAGTCTAACAGGAACTGCTGCACTTTCTCCAAATGTCCCGACGGACGCGGCACCTGTGTCAGTCCGTAAAAGTTTCTCCAGATACACTCCGGTTTAAGATTCATGATTTCGCTCATAGTATATTTATTTTAGATTGATGAATATATCACGTTTATTACTGTACTTCCGAAGACGTCTGCCGCCGTTCCGCCATGCGCCTTGTAAAACCTAATGCCACCCAACTGTACATGCCGAGCAGTATGACAAGCATTGTCTGTATGGTGTGAACGATAAGTACGAAGAACAGAGCGCTGTCCGAAGCCACTCCGTATAGTATCAGCATCGTCTTCACGGCGAAGTGCCACGGACCGGCACCGTTGGGTGTGGGTACAATTACGGCTATGCTGCCGACGATGAAAGTCGTAAGGGCGCATCCCGCTCCCAATCCCTCTGTAAACCCGAAGCAGAAGAACGTAAGATAATAATGAATGAAATAGCTTCCCCATATGGCAAGGGTGAAGAACACAAACAGCGGCACGTTGCGCACGTTGCGCAGCGATGTCACTCCCTGCCATATACCACCGAGTGTGGCTTTCACCTTATTATATATGGCGAGCCTTTTCATTACAAAATGCAGAAGTATCACCGCCGCAGCTCCACAGATAACCGTCACGACATAGCCCGTGCCGGAAAACCTGCCTGTAATAGTGTCCATGCTCGTCCCCGTTTGCTTGAAGAAAGTGGAAAACACGCCCATCTGCATCAGCAGTGTCAGCACTGTTATGCCCAGCATCAGCAGAGTGTCTATCGCCCTTTCGGTCACCACGGTGCCGAGAGCTTTCGGAAACGACACTCCGTCATATCTTTTCAGCACTCCGCAACGTGCAAACTCGCCCACGCGCGGTATCACCAGACTTGCCGCGTATGACAGCATCACGGCATGTACGCATGTGGATGTGCGTGCCCTTTCGCCCATAGGCTCGAGCGTCTGCCGCCACCGCAGTCCGCGAAACAGCTGTGCCAGAATGCCGAACGGAAACGACAGCAGCATCCATGTCCAGTCCATGTCGTGTGTAACAACGTTCCAGATACGTCTGAAGTCGAAGTCGCGGTACATCCAATACAATATCATGCCGCCCAAAACGAGCGGCAACGCTATCTTCAGCGAACTGTTCAGAAGTTTCGTTATATTCACTTTATATTGCAGATACTAAGTGTATTCCAACCGTAAGGTTTTGCCTTGGCAATATCAAACAAGCTTGATTGCGTCCGGTTGGCGTTATCTTTAAATAAGATAAACTTATATAATGCAAAGATAATGTAAAAAGGTGGAAAAGCAAAGAAAAGACTTCTTTTATATTGCAGGACAGCCGTCTTTATCTTCAAATAATGTTCCTGTTTTCCAAGAGGCGACCTGGCGGCTTCTAAAAGGTGGCGTTTTGGAGCGCGAAAGGCGGCATATTAGCGTGCAATATGCCACCTTTTAGAAACTAAAAGGTATTATTCTGATTTACAAGAGGTTAGACAATGCGTTTTTATGGCATGTCTTTTATGTTGGAGTGATGATGTTTTTGCCTTGAAAAACGTTTGTTCTACTGATTGTACAAACCGCCTCTGTCCCTCTTTTTCCAAAGGAAGGTCAGGTGTTGTTTGTAATATAACAGGAAATATAAATTTGTCGTATTCACGTTAAATAAATGTTTCGCATCCTTATTAATAGCTAAAATAAGAATGCTTTGTTGCCGGTTCCGGGCTTTTTTCAATAACTTTGTCTATCGTATTAACATTAAAAGTATTTTATGATAGGCATTATTTGTGTTGTAATAGGAGTGGCTCTTGTATTGTGGGGAGCCGACCGACTGACAGACGGTGCTACGGCATTGGCGCAGCGTATGAATATTCCTCAGATGGTAATAGGGCTTACTGTTGTGGCAATGGGCACGTCGATGCCTGAGTTCTTTGTCAGTCTGGTGTCTGCGATAAAGGGTACCCCGGACCTTGCGGTGGGCAATGTCGTGGGCAGCAACATTTTCAATACGATGCTTATTGTCGGTGTCTCTGCGGCTTTAGCACCCATGGCTATAAGTCGTTCTGCGGTGAAGAAGGACATGCCGTTTGCCATGGCGGCAACTCTCATGCTTGTGCTAATGAGTCTTGACGGTGATATATCGCGCATGGATGCGGCTTTATTGTTTGCCGCATTTATATTTTTCATGGTTTATACGCTGCGTCTTGCAAAGAAAGGAAAGGTTTCTGTCGTTGAGGGAAAGAAGGAAAATCTTTCTATTTGTATGTCGGTTGTATTTATTGTTATCGGTCTTGCTTGTCTCATCGGCGGCAGTCACCTGTTTGTCAACGGGGCTTCCGACATAGCAAGTGCCCTTGGTGTCAGCGAGGCGGTTATCGGTCTTACCGTCGTGGCGTGCGGCACTTCGCTGCCCGAGCTTGCAACGAGTGTTGTCGCGGCTCGCAAGGGGCAGAGTGGAATGGCTATAGGAAATGTGATAGGCAGTAATGTATTCAACATACTTATGATACTCGGTGTAACGGGACTCGTCGCCCCGATGCAGATAGAAGGTATTACGACCGTAGACATGTTGGTTATGCTTATCGGCGTGGTGTTGCTTTGGATGTTCTCGTATACCAAGTATATGATAGCCCGTTGGGAAGGTGTTGTGCTTGCTTTGCTCTTCTGCGGATATATCACATGGCTTGTCGTGAATGTGTGACGGGGGATAAATAAAGAGGAGACAGAGTTTTTTAGGAGATAAAGGGAAGATAAAGAGGAGATAAGGGGAAGATAAAAGACGTATGCTTTATTGTTTGGTACAAGGCTATTGTCCTTAATCTTCCCCTTATCTCCTTTGAAATCTTCCTCTATCTCCTTTTAAAACCCATACAGCTCTTTCAGCTTTTCGCCCAGCTTTTCGCCACGCAAATCCACGGCGATAATCTTTCCTTCTTTGTCGAGCAGTATGCTTGCAGGTATCGAGTTGATACCGTAGATGTCCTTTCCTATGGACTTCCAGCCCTTAAGGTCGCTCAGTTGCGGCCATTTCATGCCGAGGCTTTTTATCGCAGCCTTCCATGCCTCGGCTTTAGTGTCGAACGATATGCCGATTATTTCAAAACCTTTTGAGTGATATTTCTCGTAGTTTGCTACTACGTTCGGCATCTCTCCACGGCACGGACCACACCAGCTTGCCCAGAAATCAATCATCACATAGTTGCCTTTTCCGCACCATTCGCTCAGCTTGCGTTCCTTGCCGTTGTCGTCATTCATCGTAATATCCTTGAACATTGTACCCGGTTGGCGCAATTCGTATGATGCCAGCAGGGCTTTCGGCTGTCTCATCTGTGCGTGGCTGTAATACGGTGCCGTCTCCGGAAGCAGTGCCTTAAGCTCGTCGTAAGACAACTCATACATTATATTATTTATAAATGCGGCAGGGATGATGTTGTCCTTGTTATCGTTCACAATACTCTTTGCATATATCGTAAACTCATTGCTCAGTTTGTCATATTCATCCTCTATTGCTTTCATCTTTGCTGCCTTGTCCTGGTCAGTGCTACCCTTTATTTCAGAATATTGCTTGCCGAGATCGCTCATCCTTGACATGTACGAGTTGTATTTCCCCATATATCCACCCAGTTTGGTGTTCAGTGCCGAGCCTTTGGATGTGCATCCGGTCAGGTCTACTTCTACCGGTGTGCCGTCACAGAAGAACATTGTGCCGTTGTTTTGTGCCATAACGATAAACAAGGTGTTTGCCGCTTTTGTTCCGGAAAAGCCGAATTTGCCGTCCTTCACCTCTACGCTGTCCACATCGTTTCTTGCATCTTTGTTTATCAGGTATACCGTTTTTACGTCAGCCGGAGCTGTTCCTGTGATTTTAAACTCTACGTCTTGCGCGCTTATTGTTGCGGCGCATAAAGCCATTAGGGCTATTGATAAATGTCTTTTCATTTGTATGTTTCTTTATAATTGTTTGTTGAGCAAAGATAAATATTAAATGTTTATTTAAGAATTAATAAGTACTAAAAACCTTGTCCGTTGAGTTTTTTTATTAATTTTGCCGCGATATTAACAACAGAGTGCTTGGTAAACCTCTTAAAAAACAAGAATAATGAGAAAAAGACAGAACAATGTGAGTGTGCTGTTCATGCTTTTCAGCATACTCTTCTGTGTTTGCCTTATAACGGCAAACGTGCTTGAGACAAAGCAGATTTCCTTTGGTTTGGTGAACATAACGGGCGGACTGCTGGTCTTTCCTGTTTCTTACATCATCAACGACTGTGTGTGCGAGGTGTGGGGATACCGCAAGGCGCGGTTGCTGATATGGACGGGCTTCGCCATGAACTTCATATTCGTGATGTTCGGTGCTCTTGCCGATTTCATCCCTGGCGCGCCATATTGGGACAACGAAGACGGTTTCCATGCTGTTTTCGGTCTTGCTCCTCGTATTGCCGCTGCCTCGTTTGTAGCCTTTCTTGCAGGTTCGTTCATCAACGCATACGTGATGAGCCGCATGAAATTGTCGTCGGGAGGAAGGCATTTCTCTGTCCGTGCCGTTGTCAGTACTATATTCGGAGAGACAGCCGACTCGCTGATATTCTTTCCTTTAGCTTTGTGGGGCGTAATTCCGGTGTCGGAGATGCCGTCGCTTATAGTGTCACAGGTCGTGCTCAAGACATTGTATGAAATAATGGTACTCCCTGTCACCATACGTGTTGTACGTAAGACAAAGGAGTTTGAAGATACCGATGTATATGACGAAGGTATAAGTTATAATATATGGAAAATATTCAATTTATGAAAGAGAACAATGAAAACAGATGCGGTGAGGGATTGAAGGCTCTCGGCACCGCTACGAGATATGCCGACGACTATGCACCGGAGGTGCTCGAGACATTCACCAACAAACATCCCGGCAACGACTATTGGGTGCAATTCAACTGCCCTGAGTTTACGTCGCTGTGCCCCATAACGGGTCAGCCCGACTTTGCCGAAATACGCATACAGTATGTTCCGGCAGAGAAAATGGTGGAGAGCAAGAGTCTGAAACTCTATCTGTTCAGCTTCCGTAATCACGGTGATTTTCATGAAGACTGTGTGAACATTATAATGAAGGACCTTGTACGCCTGATGGAACCTAAATATATTGAGGTGACGGGCATATTCACTCCGCGCGGCGGGATAAGCATATACCCGTTTGCCAACTACGGACAGCCGGGCACAAAATATGAGAAACTGGCTGAGCACAGGTTCATGAACCATAACATGTAATTAAGACATATAGGTATGAAAGTACGTGTTTTTGTCATAATGTTGGCAGCACTGATGCTTTCCGCGTTTGCCGGTGCGGCGGAAGAGCAGCATGATGTGCCGCGCAAAAAGGTGGCGGTGGTGCTGAGTGGCGGCGGTGCCAAGGGCATGGCACATATCGGTGCGCTGCGTGTGATAGAGCGTGCAGGCATACCGATTGACTATATTGCCGGAACATCAATGGGTGCCATTGTAGGCGGGTTGTACTCCATAGGGTATGATACAAAGATGCTCGACTCATTGATAAGGGCACAGGATTGGAAGTTCCTGTTGTCCGACAAGGCGGATATACATGACAGAAGCCTTGCCAACAGGCAGAAACAACATACTTATACCCGTTGGCGGAATTAATTTAAGTTGATAAATATGAGTAAAAAGTTGTACATGTCGCTGATTTTTAGTAACTTAGTGGTGATTAAAACATTAAGTTCAAACCATCGTATGTACAACCTTTATGCAA
>NZ_JABKKJ010000020.1 GCF_013166515.1 Xylanibacter caecicola
TGTTTTGTCAGTTAAAAACTTTGGCTCCGTCCTCTCTTGGGGGCGCGCCCCCAAGAGAGGACGGACAATACTCTGAAAGAGGTAATTCCTAAATCAAAATTTTGCACTTCGATTTGGAATCTTCACTTGAGATATGTCACGGACGCAGTTTCGCAACCATAATTCTTGCCGCATTCTCCGCAGCACCGGCATTTCCAAGCTTTTCCCTAACCTGTTCATAACCGCACATCATTTCCTCGCGTCCGTCTCCGCCGGGAAGTATTCTGCCAAGATTATGGCGGATGTTGTCCAGAGTGAAAGTGTCTGCCACCAGCTCGGGCACCACCTCATTGCCGGCAATAAGATTGACGAGCGATATATACTTTACCTTCAACACGTGGCGGCGTAAGAACGCGATGACTTTCGGTATGGGCGTCTCGTAACACACAACCTGCGGAACATCGAACAACGCCGTTTCGAGTGTCGCCGTACCGCTTGTCACAAGAGCCGCCACGGCATGCGACAACAGTGCGTAAGTCTCTCCGTAAACGACGCTCACCTTTTTGCCGTACACAAACCGGCGGTAATATTCCGGTGATATGCCCGGAGCCGCGGCGAGCACAATCTGATAGCGGTCGGCATAGGCATAGGCAGCCTTTATCATATCGGGCAGATTATCCTTTATTTCCTGTCTGCGGCTGCCGGCAAGCAGAGCTATAACGGGTCTGTCGCTACGCAACGGAAGAACCGATGAGGATGTCGTGCCGTTCTTGTCCGCGTCATCGGCAACCGAGCCGTTGATGCGCTTGACAAAATCGCCGAACGTCTCTTTGTAAGACATGCGGAACTGTGCCACCTCGTCTGCCGTAGGGTTGCCCACATAATTTATCTTATATCCGTGCTTATTCTCGTAGAAGTCAACCTCGAACGGCAATATGGAGAACATCTCGGACACATCGCGGCGTATGTTCTTTATCCTGTACTCTTTCCATGCCCATATCTTGGGCGATATATAGTAGTAGACCGGTATGTCCATGTGGTCTTTCACAAAGCGTGCAATGCTGAGATTGAAGCCCGGATAATCCACAAGTATCACCACGTCCGGCTGCCATGTGGCGATATCATCCTTGCACATTGCCATGTTGCGGAAAATTGTGCGTAGATGGAGCAGCACGGGGACAAAGCCCATATATGCCAGCTCGCGATAATGCTTTACACGTGTTCCGCCTGCGGCGGACATCATGTCGCCTCCGAAAAAGCGGAAGTCCGCATCGGCATCCTCTCTCTGCAGCGCTTTCATCAGATGTGAAGCATGAAGGTCACCGCTCGCCTCGCCGGCAATGATGTAATATTTCATAAGATAATGTTCTCCCAGTCTTTCAGCCTGTTCATCGTCTCATAGTCCGTCACGTCTATACGTGTAGGTGTCACGGCGACATATCCGTCTGTCAATGCGCGGTTGTCCGTGTCGGTGGCTTGCGGCTCGTCACTGGTATACGAACCCACGAGCCAATAATAGTCGTACCCCCGGGGATGGCGTGCCTTCACTACTTCATTGCCCCACGTTCCATGTGCCATACGGCAAATTTTCATACCGCGGAATTCGGTTGCCAAAGGGAAATTGACATTAAGGCACACGCCCATCGGCAGTCCCTCGGCAAGAACACGCTTCACTATCTCCCGTACATAGTTCCTCAACGGTTTGAAACAAGCCCGTGGATTATGGTCGCACAGCGAGAAAGCCACCGAAGGGATATACTTCATGCAACCTTCCATTGCCACGCCCATTGTGCCGGAATAGTGGGTGTTCACCGAACCGTTGTCACCATGGTTGATGCCGCTCAGCACCAGATCGGGCTTACGCGGGCATATCTCGCTCAACGCCAGTTTGACACAGTCCACCGGCGTACCGGTGCACGACCATATCTGCACTCCGTCGCTTTCTGCACGCAGAGTAAGCAACAACGGTTCCGTTGCAGAGAAGGCACACGAGAAACCGGAGCGTGCCGCATCGGGTGCACACACTATGACATCTCCCATGTCGCGGACATATTCTATAAGACTGTTTATTCCCAACGACTCATATCCGTCGTCGTTTGAAATAAGGATCAGCGGTCTTTTTTCATTCATAAATACTGTTCTTTAGTCCGCAAAAGTACTAAAAAAGGTATAATCTACCTATTTTCTCACATAAAATATGTAACTTTGCCGAAAAGTTTATCAGGCAAACGGCGTCATTACCTATAGCGTCTCGTTGCCGTTCAGTAGAATTTTAGCAAATTATAATGGGAAAAATCATAGCACTTGCCAATCAGAAAGGTGGCGTGGGCAAAACGACATCGACGATAAACCTTGCGGCATCGTTGGCCACATTGGAAAAGAAGGTGCTCGTAATCGATGCCGACCCGCAGGCAAACGCGTCCAGCGGACTGGGCGTAAGTGCCAAAGACGTGGACTGCTCGCTCTACGAGTGCATAATAGACAATGCCGATGTGCGCGACGCTGTATACACAACCGACATAGACGGGCTTGACATCATACCGAGCCACATCGACCTTGTAGGGGCGGAGATTGAAATGCTTAACCTCGACCACCGCGAACAGATACTGAAAAGAATGCTCGCACCGATAAAAGACGACTACGATTTCATACTTATCGACTGCTCGCCGTCGCTCGGACTGATAACGGTAAACTCGCTCACTGCCGCCGACTCCGTCATAATACCGGTGCAATGCGAGTATTTTGCCCTTGAAGGCATAAGCAAACTGCTCAACACCATAAAGATAATAAAAAGCAAACTCAATCCGAAACTGGAGATAGAAGGTTTTCTGCTCACCATGTACGACAGCCGCCTGAAACTGGCAAACCAGATATACGACGAGGTGAAACGCCACTTCCAGGAACTTGTATTCAAAACAGTGATACAACGTAACGTGAAGCTGAGCGAGTCGCCGAGCCACGGACTGCCCGTAATATTATACGATGCCGACTCTACCGGCAGCAAGAACCACCTGGCACTGGCAAAGGAAATCATAAACAAGAACAAATAACAGCATACAATGGCAATACATAAAAGATATGCACTGGGGCGCGGACTCGATGCACTTATATCCACCGAAGACGTGCGTCCGCAGGGAAGCTCGACAATAAACGAGATTCCGTTGGAACAGATTGAAGCCAATCCCAACCAGCCGCGACGCGAGTTCGACGAAGAGTCGCTGCAAGAACTTGCCACGAGCATAAGGGAGATAGGCATCATACAGCCGATAACGCTGCGGCAGGTGGCAGATCAAAGATACCAGATAATCGCCGGTGAACGCCGCTGGAGGGCATCGCAACTTGCAGGACTGACAGCCATACCGGCATATATCAGGACGATAAAGGACGAGAATGTCATGGAAATGGCACTCGTAGAGAACATACAGCGCGAAGACCTCAACGCCATAGAAATAGCACTGGCATACGAACATCTGCTCGCCAATACGGGCATGACACAGGAAAAGGTTTCCGAGCGCGTGGGAAAGAGCCGCACTGCCATAGCCAACTACCTCCGTCTGCTGAAACTTCCGGCACAGGTGCAGATGGCTCTGCAGAACAAAGAGATAGACATGGGGCACGCAAGGGCACTGCTTTCCATAGACAGCCCGTCGCTGCAGATAAAGCTGTTCAAAGAGATACAACGCAACAACTACTCCGTGCGCAAGGTGGAAGAACTTGTAAAACAACTGAAAAACGGAGAGGAAATAACAAGCGGAAAGAAACGAATATCGGGAGCATCGCAAATGCCTGAGGAGTTTACGGCACTGCGCCAACGTCTTTCCGACTTTTTCAGCACCAAGGTGCAGATGACATGCTCTGCAAAAGGAAAAGGGAAAATAAGCATTCCTTTTGCCAACGAGGAAGAGCTGGAGCATATCATGAGCGTTTTAGACAAGATGAAGGAATAACAACATATCCCGATTGTGAACAGATACATACCATACATGCTCAAAGTGGTGTTTGCCTTCATAATGCTGGCAACAGGTATGCCATGTCATGGGGCGGAGGAACAGACGGACAGTATCGTCTCCGTAACAGACTCTATTACAAAAGAGATATACAAGGCAGACAGCACGGTAACCGTAATGACGGTTGCAAAAGACAGTGCCGTTGTAAAAAAGATGAAACGCGACTGGGCTAAATGGAGCCCCGACCCCAAGAGGGCATTGTGGCTTGCCATAGTACTGCCCGGAGCCGGACAGATATACAACCGCAAATATTGGAAACTGCCCATTGTCTACGGAGGCTTTGTGGGATGTATTTATGCCATGAGGTGGAACAACCAGATGTACCGCGACTACTCGCAGGCATACATGGACCTCATGGACAACGATCCCAACACGCAGAGCTACAACCAGTTTCTGCATCTCGGCAACAAAATAACGGAAGAGAACAAGTCGCGATACGAGAACCTTTTCAAAAGGCGCAAGGACTACTACCGCAAGTATCGCGACCTGAGTATCTTCGCCCTCATCGGCGTATACGCCCTGTCTGTGATAGACGCCTACGTAGACGCATCACTGTCACAGTTTGACATATCCGAGGATCTCAGCCTTAAGATAGAACCGTCGGTCATCAACAACCGTTCGTCACTGAACCCCATAAAGTCTTCTTCATTGGGAGTCCAGTGCTCGCTTAATTTCTGACAACATTTTCTTTACAATAAAAAGATATGAAGATTAATATAAACAACAAACTTTTCATTACAATATTCACACTGCTCTTCGGAACAGGCAGTGCCTTACATGCACAGAGCGACGACAAAGAGATAACCGTAACAGACGAAGACGGCAAGACGGAACAGATAGACATTCCCGAGGCGATGAACCTCGGGGTGGACAGTCTGCTGCAACTGTATTATTCGCAGAACTACCTGCAGCCCGATGTAGACTGCAACTATCGCGACGTAAATCCCGAATATCCCAAGGAAGTGTATATAGAGCGTCTGGGCAGAATGCCCAATGTTATGGAGATGCCCTACAACGACATCGTGCAGAAGTTCATCGACCGCTATACCGGAAGGCTGCGTCGCTCGGTGAGCTACATGCTCGGTGCATCAAACTTCTACATGCCCATATTCGAAGAAGCGCTCGAAGCATACGGTCTTCCGCTCGAACTGAAATATCTTCCCGTCATCGAGTCTGCACTCAATCCCAAGGCGACATCGCATGTAGGTGCAGCCGGTCTGTGGCAGTTCATGGTGGCGACAGGCAAGCAATACGGTTTGGAGATAAATTCTCTCGTAGACGAGCGCCGCGACCCCATCAAGTCTTCATATGCCGCAGCACGCTTCCTTAAAGACCTTTACAAGATCTACGGCGACTGGAGCCTTGTCATTGCAGCATACAACTGCGGTCCGGAGAACGTGCGCAAGGCTATACAGCGCTCGGGAGGAAAGGCGGATTATTGGTCCATATACTCATATCTGCCGCGCGAGACCCGCGGATATGTCCCGGCATTTATCGCCGCCAACTATGCCATGAACTACTATTGCGAGCACAATATATGTCCGATGCGCACCAAGTTGCCGGCAAAGACCGACACGGTTGTGGTAAACCGCGACGTGCACCTGCAACAGATCTCGGATGTGTGCGGCATTGAACTTGAAGAGTTGCGCACGCTCAATCCCCAATATCGCCGCGACATAGTAAACGGAGGGACGAAGCCGTCGGTACTGCGCCTGCCTGCCACCGTTGTCAACACGTTCATACAGAACGAAGACTCTATATACAACCACCAGGCCGACCGTTTCCTTACACGCCGTTCGATAGTGGAGGTGCAGGACAACAGCAACCAGTATTCGGGCTACAACAGACGCGGAACATCATACAGCGGCAGCAAGAAGACGTATAAGAAGTCGCGCAGGAGCAAAGGCAAGTCAAGAAGAGCGAAGAGCGTAACAATCAAACCGGGACAGTCGTTGTCCGAAATAGCAAGAAAGAACCATACCACCGTGAAGAAACTGCAACAGCTCAACGGAATAAAAGGCAGCAACATACGCGCAGGCAAAAAGCTCAGGGTGAAATAATATCGTGTCCATGTCCGTAACCGGCGGCAAAGCCGGTCACACATACACATTATTATATACATGGTTAATTCTGAACAGATACTTGTTTAAATGACCCGCAACTTTCCATACGAATAACAAATACAGGCAGAACACTATGGAGGAACAAAGAAACACTGTTAACGAAAGAGAGACGGCAGAGGAAAAGTTGGTAAACGGCGCGTTTCAAAATCTGCTTGACAGTTATCTTGCGTCACGTCACCGCAAGAAAACGGACATTATAACAAAGGCATTCAACTTTGCCCGCCAGGCACACAAGGGAGTGCGCCGCCTGTCGGGCGAACCTTATATCATGCATCCCATTGCCGTGGCACAGATCGCCTGTTCGGAAATGGGACTCGGCTCGACGAGCATCTGCGCGGCACTGCTGCACGATGTGGTGGAAGATACCGACTACACCGTTGAAGACATCGAGAACATCTTCGGGGCAAGAATAGCCCTCATCGTAGACGGACTGACAAAGATATCAGGCGGAATATTCGGCGACCAGACATCGGCACAGGCAGAGAACTTCAAGAAGCTGCTCCTGACCATGAGCAACGACATCCGCGTAATACTGATAAAGATATGCGACCGCCTGCACAACATGCGCACACTCGATAGCCAGCCGGCAAACAAACAGTATAAGATAGCCGGCGAGACATTATATATATATGCTCCGCTTGCAAACCGTCTCGGACTGAACAAGATAAAGACCGAACTGGAAAACCTCAGCTTCAAGTTCGAACATCCCGAGCGTTATGCCGCCATAGAACACCAGTTGCAGAGCACGCAGGACTCTCGCGACATGCTCTTCGACAAGTTCACACAGCCCATACGCAAGGTTCTCGACGACATGGGAGTAAGCTACCAGATAAAGGCACGTGTGAAAAGTCCCTATTCCATCTGGCGCAAGATGGAGGCAAAGCATATCACTTTTGACCAGATATACGACATTCTCGCCGTAAGGATAATACTTACACCGAAGGATCGCAACAACGAGGTTGACGAGTGTTTCAAAATATACACCACGCTGTGCAAGATATACAAGTCGCACCCCGACCGTGTGCGCGACTGGATAAACACGCCCAAGGCAAACGGCTATCAGGCAATACACGTGACACTGATGAGCAGGCAGGGGCGATGGATAGAGGTGCAGATACGTTCGGACCGTATGGATGAAGTGGCGGAGCAGGGCTTTGCGGCACACTGGAAATACAAGGAAGGCAACGAGATAATGGAAGATGAGGGCGAGCTGAGCAACTGGCTGCGCACGATAAAAGACATTCTCGACGATCCGCAGCCGGATGCCATGGACTTTCTCGATGCCATAAAGATGAATTTGTTTGCGTCGGAAATATTCGTCTTCACGCCAAAAGGGGAAATAAAGACAATGCCGGCAGGCAGTACGGCTCTCGACCTCGCGTTTCTCCTGCATACCGAACTGGGAGTACACTGCATCGGAGCAAAAGTTAACCATAAACTTGTGCCTCTGAGCCACAAGCTCGACAGCGGCGACCAGGTCGAGATACTCACATCAAACTCCCAGCGTGTACAGCCGTCGTGGATGAATTTTGCCACGACAGCCAAGGCAAAGTCTAAGATACAGAGCATACTTCGAAAAGAGGGGCGCGAACTGCAGAAGAAAGGCGAACAGATACTGAAGGATTTTCTAAAGAACAACTCTATCGAGTTCACCCCGGCAGTGACAGACACACTGTGCGAGTTTCACAGCATAGACAAATACGACAGGCTGCTTGCCGCCATAGGAGACAGGTCTGTAATACTCGGCGAAAAGGATGTCGACGAGATAAACGGCAGACACAAGCCGGCGTCAGGCAGGAAATGGCGCAAGTATGTACCTTTCCTCTCCAAGGACAAAGGCAAGCAGGAAGAGAACAAACAGAACTACTTTATCGTTACCGAAGGCTTCAATCGTAAAAAGCCCGTATACATCACCGACGACAGCATAAACCAGTTTGTCTTCCGCCAGTGTTGTCATCCCATACCGGGCGACGACGTTCTTGGATTTATAGACCGCAAGAACCGCATAGAGATACACAAGCGTTCGTGTCCCGTTGCTTCAAAACTGAAGTCGGGCTACGGTAACCGCATCCTCGACGCCAAATGGGATATGCACAAGCGTCTTCTCTTCGACGCCACGATAGCCATACGCGGCATAGACCGCATCGGAATGCTCAACGAGGTGACAAAGGTGATATCCGAACAGCTCAACGTTAACATCCACAAGATAACGATATCCTGCGACCAGGGCATTTTCGACGGCTCGCTCGAACTGCTCGTACACGACAGGGACGACGTGAAAGTGATAATGAAGAAGCTCAAGGCGATAAAGGGGCTTCAGGAAATAAAGCAGACGGTATAGAAATAAGGAGTTAAAAGAAGTTACGGGTAGTTATGTGGCTGACGCCACAGAAGATAAGGGACAATAGCCTTGTTCCAAGCAACAGGACACACGTCTCCTATCTCCCCATTACCTCCCCCCTATCTCCTCATTATAAATTATTAATTACAATAACCTTAAAATATTAAGACCGACAATGAAAAAGTTCTTTACAATCATCGCGGCTCTCATGTGCGCAGTAGCCATGGACGCAGCCAATCCTTACGACAATCCTGATACGCTGGTCGTGTCGCGCGACGGCACCGGCGAGTTCCGCACCATTGACGATGCAGTGGAGGTTTGCCGGGCATTCATGGACTATCACAAGGTTATCTACGTAAAGAAAGGCGTTTACAAGGAAAAACTGATAATACCCTCGTGGCTCACGAACATAGAAATATGCGGTGAAGACGCGGAAAACACAATCATCACATACGACGACCACGCCAACATACGCATTCCGGGCACAGACCGCAAGATGGGAACTTTCCGCACATACACGGTAAAGGTGGAAGGCAACGACATCACGTTCAAGAACATAACGATAGAGAACAACGCCGCACGGCTCGGTCAGGCTGTGGCACTGCACACCGAGGGCGACCGCCTCGTATTCATCAACTGCCGCTTTCTCGGCAACCAGGACACGATATATACCGGCGTAGGCGGCACACGTCTATACTTCAAGAACTGCTATATAGAGGGAACGACCGACTTTATCTTCGGTCCGTCGACAGCATGGTTTGATGGCTGTACCATATACAGCAAGATAAACTCATACGTAACCGCTGCATCCACACCGGCAGACATCGCCTACGGATATGTATTCAACAACTGCCGTCTGACGGCAGCACCTGCGGCAGACAAAGTACACCTCGGACGTCCATGGCGGCCATACGCCCACACCCTGTTCATGAACTGCGAACTGGGCGGGCATATCGTTCCACGTGGCTGGCACAACTGGGGCAAGACTTCAAATGAACAGACCGCACGTTACATGGAATACAACAACCGCGGCGAAGGTGCCGGCACCGCACAGCGTGCGCCATGGAGCCGGCAGCTAACGAAAAAAGAGGCTGCCAAGATAACTATAGCAGAAGTGTTCAAATCGGACAGCAGCTGGATACCGGCAGAATAACGGTTACATCCGGCGTTCATACGTGCCTCACGTCAAAACAAAGTACGTTATATTACTTTGTAAAGTGCCGCACTTTACAGTCTGATATGCCTTGCTTTACGCTGTAAAGTGGCATACATAGCACTATAAAGTGGCGCACTTTACAAAGCCTGCTATTTTGACATGTTTTTTGTGCAAGAAAAATAAAATGCAAATCCTTTAAAATGGGGCATACTTATTTTATTATATGATGTTATATAAACCACAGTCACAAGTATCAAAAAGTGCACGGCAATATGTTCATATATATATCCGTTTCTTTATCAATTTCTGCCAAATAATGCCAAATCCTGACAATAGCTGCCAATTCCCGCCAACGGACATGCCGGAAGCATTATCTTTGCACTGAAACAGTAGCAGCCCGCTACTTTACGTGAAGTTCGATGTGATATCGAACTTCGTTTTTAAACGTTTATTTGAGATGCTTGTGAAAGAATGCTTCCATTTTGTCGAACGGAATTACGGTAAAATTGTCATAAAGGTCCGTATGACTTGCACCCGTAATAATCATCAGTTCCTTGTTGTCGCCCGTCAGTTTCTTGAACGCATCTTCACCGAAATAACGGGAGTGTGCCTTTTCGCCATGAATGATAAGCACTGCGTTTTCTATCTCGCCGGCACGGCTCATAAGCGGGAAGTTGATGAACGGAATTGCTTCGGTGGCGTTGCGTCCTTGATTGGAGTTGAGCGAGCGCTCGTGATATCCGCGCGGTGTTTTGTAATAGGCGTGATAGTCTTTAAAAAACTGCGGAGCGTCGGCAGGCAAAATATCCGGAACACCACCGCCCGGCTTAGGAAAACCATTTCGGAAATCCTCCGTGCGCTGTGCAGCAAGCTTTTTGCGGAGCGCGTTGCGTGCTTCGGCACTGTCATCGGCATCGAAATAACCGTTGGCATTTACCCGGCTCATGTCATACATCGTGGATGCAACTGTCGCTTTGATGCGTGGGTCGGCTGCTGCAGCATTGATTGCCAGTCCGCCCCAGCCACAGATACCGATGATGCCGATACGCCCGGGATCTACTTTGTCATTGGTTATAAGGAAATCGACGGCTGCCGAAAAATCCTCGGTGTTGATATCGGGTGATACCACATAGCGAGGTTCACCACCACTCTCTCCGGTATAAGAAGGGTCGAAAGCAATGGTTAGAAAACCGCGTTCTGCCATTGTCTGTGCATAAAGTCCTGAGGCTTGTTCCTTGACAGCACCAAACGGTCCGCACACTGCGATTGCCGGCAGTTTGCCTGATGTGGCATTCTTAGGTACATACATGTCGGCAGCCAGCGTGATGCCATAGCGGTTGGTAAATGTAACTTTGCTGTGATTCACCTTGTCGCTTTTGGGAAACGTCTTATTCCATACGGTAGTCAAATTAAGATATTCCATATTCTTTTCGTTATTTAAATTACTCGTTCTTTTGCCGGTTGCTCCCGTGATAATTATAGTACATATCACAAATAGCGCGATTAATCTCCTGTTCATAAATTTGTAGTTATTGAAGTCATCTCAACTTTTATGATGAATAAAAATCTTAACCTTTTATATCTTCTAAATCCAATCTTCACCTTTCTTTTTGGTCTGTTTTTACCCTTTCATCGGTCGAGTAGCCCGCTACACTCTCTCTTCAAGTGCAAAAACACCCTCAAAAAATAAAGGCAAATATTGAATCTCATAAAAGTTTAGATGACTTCATTATATTTTTTTGTATGCTGCAAAATTAATGCGTTATATCTTATAACCCGATACCTGTTTTACGGACGTAAGTACCCCGATTACGGATTTTATTATGACATGGAACGACATGATATCAGATTTCTACAGTTAAAGCAAATTAATGAAGAGTATGGTGCTATGTATTCACATCAACAGATTAGAATTCTTTTATCAGTTATTTATAGTAAATGTTTAAAATGCTTGTTATAAAGGCTTTGACATATTTTTACAAATCTCAGACACAATATTGTAAATAATGTAATATGGAATAATATATCTTTGTGGCGAAAATCAATAACTAATCCATGAATCTAAATATTAAACAACAAATGATATGGTAAAAATTGCAACAATCTTATTGACCGCTACCATTTTTACGTTCACGTGCGAACCGTCTGTTTTTGCAGCGGTTCAAACCACGCAGCAGGTAAGCCAAAGCCGTGTGGTTACGGGACAGGTGGTAAATGAAAACAATGAACCTTTGATAGGTGTTACCGTTAAGGTGCCCGGTGGGAAAGAAGGAACTGTTACTGATGTAAACGGAAAGTTCTCAATGAAAATGCCTGAAGGCAGAAATTCTCTCAGCTTTGAATATATCGGGTACTCAAAACAGACAGTATCGGCAAAAGGAAAGAGAAACCTTGTCGTCGTGATGAAGGAGACATCGCAACATCTTGACGAGGTTGTGGCAATCGGTTACGGAGTACAACGCAAGTCTCATCTTACAGGCAGTATAGCAAAGGTTAAGACCGATGACCTTGAAGACCTTACTACTGCTCGCCTTGACGAGGCACTGCAGGGAAAGGCGGCAGGTCTGCAAGTACTTAATCTTACATCTGAATTGGGTGCCGATCCCGATATCATTGTGCGCGGTACATCATCATTCAGCGCCAGCAGCCAGCCGCTTATTGTTGTCGACGGATATCCTTACGAAGACGGTATCGATGCCATAAACCCCGGAGATGTCAAGAATGTAGAGATACTTAAAGATGCTGCCGCATCTGCCATCTACGGTTCGCGTGCTGCCAACGGCGTTATACTGATAACGACAAAAAGCGGCGAAGCCAACAAACCACAGTTCTCATTCAAGACAAAATTCGGTACACGTAGTGTTTATAAGTATTATGATATGATGAACACAACGCAGTATATTAACCGCCGTCTTCAAGATTACGCACTAACGGGACAAACATTAGGAACCGCAGACATCGCACAGTACATACTTGCACAGAACAGAGAGACCGACTGGCAGAAAGAGGCCATACAGGACAATCCTTATTATATACAGGGAGATCTGTCTGTAAGTGGCGGTAACAATAGAATGAAATATTACGTATCGGGTGCGTATAACCATGATATGGGTATTCTTAAGAAGAATTATTATAAGCGCTTTAATGTAAGGGCACGTATTGATGCTGATCTTACGAAGAATATAAAGCTCGGCGTCAACATTGCCCCAAGTTATACAAAATCTGAACGTCCCGGAACTAACTTCATGGGTTTTGTACGCCAGCCGTCGTGGCTCCCCGCGAAGCATGATGAGTATACGGCAGCGATAACAGGGCGCGAAATAGGTGAATATGCCAAAGGTGCACATTTCAGCAACTGCACATATACGGGTATCAATCCCGAGACAGGCGAGGAGGTGACCGTAAAGGCTACTCCCTGGAACTCGAACAACAGCAACCCTCTATGTACACTGGATAACACTTCGCAGCCAATAGATCAGTACCGTATGCAGCTGCAAGCATATATGGAGATATTGCTGATGAAAAATCTCAAGTTCAGAACAGCCAACAGCTTCAACTATAACTATCAGGAGTCGACACAATACCGCAATGAGGGTGCCCGGTCAGACTCAGATCCGAGCCGTGCATATTATTCAAACAGCAAGACGGTGCGTCTTTCATCGGAGAATACGTTTACCTATGATTACCGCTATGATGACATCTTTACGCTCAATGCACTGCTTGGTTCGTCTATATATCAGAATACAACTACAAAGGCGGGCATCCTTGGTTTCGATTTTGCCACAGACTTCATACACTCATTAAGTGCAGCAGGTCGTATAGACCAGTATGAAGGAAGCGCATTGAGAACGGGAACGTGGAAGAGTGATGACGCCATGGCTTCATTCTATGGTCGTCTGAACTTCTCGCTTCTTGAACGTTATCTCCTGTCAGGAACGCTTCGTGCCGACGGCAGTTCTAAGTTTGGACAAGACAAACGCTGGGGTTGGTTCCCGTCGATAGCTGCCGGCTGGCGCATATCGGAAGAACCGTTCATCAAAGGAAAGGTAAAATGGCTCGACCAGTTCAAGTTAAGAGTAAGCTATGGACTTACCGGAACAAATTCAATATCAAACTATGCGAACACCGACTTGCTTAATTCGGCGCCATACGTGCTCGGTTCCGGAAACGGAACAGTGGTCAACGGCTTTGCCAACAACTCCACATCGCTTGGTAACAGATTGCTGCAATGGGAACAGACAGGCGAGTTCAATATCGGTTTCGACCTTTCTATAATCAAGAACCGCATAAATCTCTCGTTCGATTTCTATAATTCTCAGACAAAGAGTCTTTTATATCAAAAGAGCATAAACAGCGTATCAGGTTACAACAAAGCATGGACAAACGAAGGAAAGCTTAGAAACCGCGGTATAGAAATAGAATTGAATACCTTTAATATAAAGACAAAACAGTTCAGATGGACCTCATCTGCGAATTTCTCTCTTAACCGCAACAAACTTCTTGACTTGGGAGGTCCGAAAGAACAGATTACGCTCGGAAGCTACAAGGAGTACTATATAGCACGTGTCGGTGATCCTCTGATACAGTTCTACGGTTTTAAATCCATCGGAGTTTGGAAAAATCAGGAAGAGATCGACGCCAATCCGCATCATACATCCGACCGTCCCGGCGGTATAAGAGTGCTCGATGCCGATAATAACGGTATCATAGACGATAACGATCGTGTGCCGTTGGGCAATCCTTATCCCGACTTTACATGGGGATTTAGCAACGAATTCAAATACAAAAACTTCGATTTGTCGTTCCTTTTGCTTTCTATGTTACAATCCAACCGTTTTCCTCATATTAACATAAGTTTAACACAAGTCTATGCCGGGGCAAAAGCGACAGGAGCAATTGCACGGTGAATATAAAAACATCGTGGAACAACAAAGAATATAAGGTAAAGACCGACGGTGACGGCAGATGGGAAACTGATATCTCTACTCCCGTTCATGGCGGACCATATATTATAATGCTGTCCGACGGCGACGAACTTACTATCAGCGATGTGATGATAGGCGAGGTGTGGCTGTGTGGCGGACAGTCGAATATGGCGATGTTTGTTGGCGGACGGTATGGAGAAGGTATATATGGTAACCTTGATGCGATAATGACCGGCGACAATGAAAATATAAGGATGTTTAGCGAAAAGGTCAGGCAGAGCAGCACCCCTCTCGATGACTGTGACGGCGGCTGGCTGAAGGCATCGTCGGAAACGGTGCCCGGGTTTTCGGCAGCGGCATATTTTTTTGCCCGCAAGCTCAATCAGGTGCTTGATGTGCCGGTAGGCATCATCAATTCGAGTTGTGGCGGTTCGCGTGTGGAGTCATGGATGATCAAAGAGAGTCTTGAGCCTTATGCCGATATGGAGAACATAGTCAAACCTTCCATATTGTACAATGGCATGCTTAGCGCTATAATAGGTTATGGTATAAGAGGATGCCAATTCGGTAGGACTTCCCGCCTCTTCTTTCAGAACCGATGATTGGTAAAAAATTAAAATACAAAGTAAAATGAATATAAGAACATTATTATTATTGGCAGCCGTTTTCTGGCTGTTTACGGCTGAGGCAAAGCCGGACAAGAGTATAAAGGCAGTTTTGGACCTTATAGAAAGAGTGACACCGGGATACAGCCGGCAGTTCAAACTTGAGATAATAGAGGGTGAAACAAACTCGGATGTGTTTGAAGTGGATGGCAACGGCAAAAAGATTGTATTGCGCGGAAGCACCCCCGTGGCTCTGGCGACAGCATACAACTGGTATCTTAAGTATACATGCAACGCCCATGTGTCATGGTTCGGCAACCAGTTGAATCTTCCCGAGCAGTTGCCGCAGCCGAAAAACAGGGAGCGTCGCAAAATCAACGGTAAATACCGTGTATACATGAACTACTGCACCGTGAGCTATACCGCTGCCTATTGGGACTGGGAGCGTTGGCAACGTGAGATTGACTACATGGCGATGAACTCGGTGAATATGCCTCTTTTTACTGTTGGGCTTGATGCTATATGGTACAATACACTGCTGAAATACGGTTTCAGCGACACCGAGGCACGCAGTTTTCTTGCAGGTCCTGGACATGCGGCATGGCAGTGGATGCAGAACATCCAGAGCTATGGAGGTCCTCTTCCAAAGTCGGTTATAGAAGGTCACTTGGCATTGGGACGCAGGATACTCGGCCGCGAACTTGAGTTGGGCATGCATCCCATACAGCAAGGTTTCTCGGGATATGTGCCGCGTGAGATGAAAAAGAAGTTTCCAAAAGCCAATATCAAGCAGAAGGGAGGCTGGTGCGGTTTCAAGGGAGCAGCTCAGCTCGATCCTCTCGACCCTCTCTTTGAGGATTTCGGTATGGCTTTTCTGCAAGAAGAGAAGCGTCTTTTCGGCACTCATGGATTCTATGCCGCCGACCCGTTTCATGAGGGACGTCCGCCGGTAGATACTCCGGAGTATCTTGGAAACGTAGGTATGAAAATACACGAGCTGTTTCAAAAGTTCGACCCTCAGGGCACATGGGTGATGCAGTCGTGGAGTATCAGAGAGCCGATAGTGAAGGCTGTGCCCAAGGATAAACTGCTTATACTCGACCTTAAGACTCACGGTTCATCGCGAGAGTCGTTTTGGGGATACCCGTTTGTGGTGGGAACGCTTCATAACTTCGGTGGGCGTATCAATATGCACGGTGACCTGAGACTGTTGTCTTCAAACCTGTTCAAACGTGCAGAGCGCATTAATCCGGCGGTATGCGGAAGCGGAATGTTTCCCGAAGCTATAGAGCAGAACCCTGTTTATTACGAACTGGCGTTCGAGGCTCCGTGTCATCAGGACAGCATAAAACTCGACCAATGGCTTGGCGACTATGCCACCCGACGTTACGGAGTTGTATCTCCTTCTGCCCGGAAAGCGTGGTTGATGCTTCTTGACGGACCTTACCGCAAAGGAACTAACGGCACCGAGCGCAGCTCTATTGTTGCGGCACGTCCCGCTTTGTATCCCAAAAAGTCGGGTCCCAACCATGGTTTTAAGATATCTTACAATCCAAAGTTGCTTATCCGTGCTCAGGAACTGATGCTGAAAGACATGGACAAGATGTCGCATTCAAAGCCTTACCGTTTTGACATAGTAGACTTGCAGCGACAGATAATGACCAACCTCGGACAGGTGATACACCGCAGGGCTGCCGACTGTTTCAAGAGTGGAGACCGTGAGGGCTTTGAAATACATTCGGGACGTTTCATCGAGATGCTTGAAGATTTGGACATGATGTTGCGTACGCGCCCGGAATACAGTTTTGACCGCTGGATTGCCGATGCCAGAAAATGGGGTAAGACTGAGGAGGAGAAAGACCTGATGGAACGCGATGCCACCTCGTTGGTGACGATATGGGGTGCAGACGGCGACCCGAGAATATTCGATTATTCATGGCGAGAGTGGTCCGGACTGATAAAGAATTTCTACTGTGTGCGCTGGCAGAAGTTTTATGACATGCTCCGGAAGCATCTTGACGAGGGTACCACTTACGATGAGGACAACCTCAAGCTGACTTACGGCAGAGAGGCGTTTCGTGCCAATGACTTCTACAGCAGTCTGGGTGACTGGGAACTGGACTTTGTTAAGCGCAGCAACAAGGGACGCACGCCCGTGACCGAGGGCGACGAATGTGAGATAGTGAAAACTCTCTTTCCGAAATATCTTGAATTGTCGAAAGAATATTATGACAAGAACGCCGTAAAACAGAGTGCTCCGAAGTTGAAAGATACGAACACTTATGAAAATCTTGGCGAGGAGTCGAAATAACATGTATGATGTATGACATGTCACGGCATAGCTGTTTTGGCACATGAAAATGACAGTCAGTGAAGCAATGACAAGGCTTGTTGCATGTCATAAATAAACAATCTGTAACTTGTTGATAATCAGTATGGTTGTAAAAGACCGTCTTTTAGCTTCTAAAAGGCGGTCTTTTGCATGCTGAAAGGGCACCTTTTAGAGTGCAAAAGACGGCATATTGGAAAACGGGGGCTTTCATGTCTGTTTTCGGCATAGTGTTTTTGTTCTGTTAGACGGAACTTTTCTGTACGGTTGTCGGGGCGTGTATGACCGTTATGTTGGTGCCGCCGTATGACAGACAAAAGACACTTTTTATTGAAATCCTTTCTTAAGTAAAAACAAAAGCATTATATTTGTAGGTAGTAATGTAAACCTTAAATCATATCAATGCCATGAATAGAGAAACACATCTTAATCCTAACGGTCTGGTAGCGTTTGTCGGTAAGCCTTGTAGCGAGTTTACAAAAGAAGACATAATACGATATGTCAGCGAGAACGGAATACGCATGGTGAATTTTATGTATCCTGCCGGAGACGGGCGTCTGAAGACATTGAATTTTGTTATAAACGACCTTGAGCATCTTAATTCAATACTTACCTGTGGTGAGAGAGTTGACGGCTCAAGTCTTTTCCGTTTTATAGAAGCTGACAGCAGCGACCTGTATGTGATACCTAAGTTCCGCACGGCATTCCTCGATCCGTTTGCCGAAATACCCACATTGTCAATGTTGTGCTCTTTCTTCAATAAGGACGGAGATTTTTTGGAGAGTTCTCCTGAATATACATTGAAGAAGGCTTGCCGTGTGTTTCGTGAGGTTACGGGAATGGAATTTCAGGCAATGGGCGAGCTTGAGTATTATGTCATAGCACCGGACGACGGCATGTTCCCTGCCACAGACCAGAAAGGGTATCATGAATCTGCACCATATGCCAAGTTCAATGACTTCAGAACAAAGTGCATGGCTTATATTGCACAGGCGGGAGGGCGTATCAAGTACGGGCATTCGGAGGTCGGAAACTTTACGCTCGGAGGTATGGTTTATGAACAGAACGAGATAGAATTCCTGCCTGTATATGCCGAGGAAGCTGCCGACCAGCTGATGGTGGCGAAGTGGATAATACGCAATCTTGCGTACAGGAGCGGATATGACGTGACATTTGCGCCTAAAATAACGGCAGGGAAAGCCGGTTCCGGACTGCATATACACATGAGGCTGATGAAAGACGGGCGCAGTATGATGCTTGACGGCGGAGTGCTTTCATCCGTGGCGCGTAAGGCAATAGCAGGGATGATGAGGCTTGCACCGTCGATAACGGCATTCGGCAACACCAATCCGATGTCTTATTTCCGTCTTGTTCCTCATCAGGAGGCTCCTACAAATATCTGCTGGGGCGACCGCAACCGCTCTGTTCTTGTGCGTGTTCCGTTAGGCTGGGTGACGGGAGTTGATATGTGTGCTGCTGCAAATCCCATGGAACATGAAGAGAGATATGACACCACCCAAAAGCAGACGGTGGAGATGCGTTCGTCAGACGGTTCGGCTGATTTATATTTGCTTCTTGCCGGTCTTGCTGTGGCATGCCGTCACGGTATTGAGAGCGAGGATGCGTTGGAACTGGCTGAGAAGACTTATGTGGATGTGAATATCCATAGCGATGAGAATAAGGACAGGCTTCTCATGCTCGAACAGTTGCCCGACAGTTGCGAGGCTTCTGCCGGATGTCTTGAAAGACAGAGACATGTATATGAGCAATACGGGGTGTTCAGTCCTTCAATGATAGACGGTATGATAAACAGTCTGTGTGGATATGCCGACGCAAACCTGAGGCGTGACATAGACGGCAATGAGCCTGCTATGCTGAAACTGGTGAAAAAATACTTTCATTGTGGGTGATTTAAGCAGGCAATGACGGTATCATCTTATCATCGCTATATGTTGTCCGGTGTCTTGATCGGACTAATATATACGGTGATAAAGGTGGAATGGCTTAAATAAGACATGTTTCTTAGGTACAAAAGTGCTTTTGAATAGTCTTTAAGTTGATTAATGTAATTTTTATACTAAATATATTATGAACACAAAATCATTATTGTTTGCGGCTTTGGCGCTTGCTACAGGAACCAATGCCGCTTTGGCGCAGTATCCTCAGATTACCGATGAGGCTAAAGCCAAGTATGCTGCTCAGAACAAGGAATGGACACAACATTCGGACTCGGCATGGGCAGTAGCATTCCCTATTGTTAAGAAAGAGGCAATGGAAGGACGTCCGTATGTTCCATGGGCTTCGCGTCCTTATGACCTGAAACAGGCAAAGATACCGGCATTCCCCGGTGCTGAGGGTGGCGGTATGTATACTTTCGGTGGTCGTGGCGGTAAGGTGCTTACTGTTACAAACCTCAATGACGACGGTCCCGGCTCGTTCCGCTGGGCGTGCGAGCAGGGTGGTGCGCGTATAATCGTGTTCAACGTAAGCGGTGTCATAATGCTTAAGACGCCTGTAATACTCCGTGCTCCGTATGTAACGATTGCCGGTCAGACGGCTCCCGGCGACGGTGTGTGCATCTCGGGCGAGTCGTTCCAGGTAGATACTCACGATGTCATTGTACGTCACATGCGTTTCCGTCGTGGTAATACCAACGTGTGGAATCGTGAGGATTCTTTCGGAGGTAACCCTGTTGGTAACATCATGATAGACCATTGCTCGTGCGAATGGGGACTTGATGAGAACATTTCATTTTATCGTCACATGTTCGACATGCACGACGGAAAGCCGAAACGCAAGGTGCCGACAGTAAACGTTACTATTCAGAACACGATTTCCGCAAAGGCTCTTGATACTTACAACCATGCTTTCGGCAGTACAATCGGCGGTGAGAACACTACTTTCATGCGCAACCTTTGGGCTGACAACACCGGACGTAATCCGTCGATAGGTTGGGGCGGCGTGTTCAACTTTGTGAACAACGTAATCTACAACTGGGTACACCGTACTGCAGATGGAGGAGAATACTCTACTATGAGCAACTTTATCAACAACTATTACAAACCTGGACCTCTTACTCCGAAAAACAGTAACGTGGGCTGGAGAATAGTAAAGTCTGAAAGCCGCAGCGAGAAACTTTTCCCGTACAAGCAGTTCGGACGTGTATATGCTACCGGTAATATCGTTGAAGGATATGATGCGATTACCAAAGACAACTGGGCAGGTGGTATCCAGACGGCAGACAAGGACGGTGAACTTGGTGCGGACGAATTGGCACTGATGCGTTCTAACGAGCCGTTTGAAATGGCTCCGCTTACAATTATTCCTTCTGATAAGACATTTGACTATGTGCTTGATAACGTAGGTGCCATGCTTCCTACACGTGATATAGTTGACCAGCGTATTGTTGATGAGGTACGTACAGGAAAGGCTTATTATGTGAAAAAACTTCCAAAGAAAAATCCGTATGGGGATCTTTGGGGACTCAGCCCGAAGTCACAGGCTGAGGATGGCACATTCAAATATCGCCGTTTGGGCAAGGACTCTTATAAAGATGGTATAATAACCGATCCGGCACAGATGGGCGGTTGGCCTGAATATAAGGGTAAGCCATATAAGGACACGGATGGTGACGGTATGCCGGATGAATGGGAGATCGCCAACGGTCTTAATCCTAACGATCCGTCTGATGCCAATAAGGATTGTACAGGTGACGGATATACTAACATCGAGAAGTATATCAACGGTATCAGTACAAAGGAAAAGATTGATTGGACTGACTTGAAAAATAACCATGATACATTAAAAGGAAAGACAAGTCTTATGTAATATAGACTTGTCTACTGTAAAGTAATAGCCCCGGGCGCTAATTTATAAGCGTTCGGGGCTATTAGTTATCCTAAAAACAAACTAAAAAAATATCTTTATGATATGTTTTGCTGCTTTATTGCAAATAATATGCGCATCTTAAGTTCTTCTTTTTCTATATCTGAAAGGACTGCAATTTTTGCAATATCTTTTTTCAGCAGTTTTCTTGTCAGTTTCTTTATATGGTTTCGACGTGCCATCTTTTGGTATCGTTTTATCTTAAAGACGGCATTGTTTATTTTTTGTACTCTTATATAGCCCCGTTGTTTGCTGCCATTGTACGCAAACGTATTATACTTCTGTGCATAAGGTTTCTTACAGACTGATAGTTTATTCCCATAATCTGACAGATATCATCATATTTGCGCTGCTCCAGATAGTATAGGTTTATTATCTGGCGCTGTCTTGGCGACAGGCTTTTTATAAATCCAACGAGTTTGGTATTTCTGTTTTGTTCTTCTTCTTTCTTTTCGAAAGATAAAGTTTCAGAACTGTCACAAATGGATTTCATGAGATTTTCGTTTACATCTTCGTCACAGAGGTGGGTGTTACGACGAAATTCATCGTTGATTCTGTTTTTCAACGATACATAAAGATAAGATTCTATATTCCCGATTGAATCCAATTCATCTTTTTTTGTATACAACTTAACAAATACATCCTGTATGCAGTCCTTTATCATTTCACGATCGGACGTAAATTTTGTGCCGAATGCAAACAGGTTGTCAATTTGTTTGTCGTAAAGTTCGGTAAAGTTAATCATAGGTTTTTTAAGTTCTTCGGCTGCAAAGATATGAATGAAAGGACTAAGAAAATGGGAAAAATCAGTCTTAAAATAAAAAAAACAGGTATTGAATGTGATTTTCAATACCTGTTATCAATATTTTCCAAAGGTTATCAGAAACGTTCTAACCAGTATATACTGTTATCTTTGCTGTTTTTTATCTCGCAAATTCCGCTTGTCCTGTAACTTTTGTTGAGTGTTTTTATGTCTCCGGTTTTGCCGTTTATACTGTTGATTCTATACTTTCCCGGCTCAACGTTCAGTTTTATATCCTTGTCGTTTAAGGCATATATGATGTAGCCTACATCGGATTTTCCTGATACAATATAATTTGCAGTTGCGTTGTTTTCTGTTTGTGGTTGCATTCTTGCTGCGTCTTTGAGGAATTTATTGTTATGTACCGGTATGTTGGGGCACGAACCGCCACCCATAAGTATAGCCCAGCCATATTGAGGATATTGCTGCGAGAAGAATGTAACGGCCTTTTCCGGATATTTTGTGCGATATTCGCTTACAGCCTTGTAAGCTTCTGCAAAACCGGTTTTTCCTACTTTCATCTTTCTCATGAACTGACGGGGAGCCATGTTCTTTCCGGCAGGCGGCGCCCAAAGCCCGTCTGTGTTGTAGTGCCAGTAGCGTATGTCGATTATGTCAACCACTTCCGAAAGCGCCGGATCTGCAAGTACTGCATCCTGAGCATCTTTTGTACAACTGAGCGCAACAAGTGTGTTGTTGCCTGTTTCCTTCTCCCATTCTTTTATGGTCTGAAGCCAGAAACGCACAAAATGTAACGGTCCTGTATATTCGTCACTTATAAGCTGTATCACGTTGCCGTTGTCTTTTGTGTTTTCAAGACATTGTCTTATATACTGCCTGTGCAGTTCTTTCAGTTTGGCATTGTTCAGATCATAGAATTGTTCTGCCATGAAAACACGCTTGTCCCCTGTAAACGGAACCGGTTCAGGAAAATCTGTTCCGTTAATATTGTTTACCGGGCGCCACGGACTGTCCACCCAGTGTGCGCCTGCTTCAAGTATGTTATGCTGAAAATAGTGCTGATTGAAAAGTAACTGTCCGTAGGGAGCGCCTTTTTTCGCATATTCGTTGAGGCGCATCCAATACCATTTGTTGGGCTTTTTCAAGTCATAAAGACTCAGTCCGTCCCATGCCGTACCTTTTCCAGTGCGTGTGAAAGGCAACTCGTAGAACGGTGCCCACACGTCGCCGTCGGCGCGACGCACACGTTCATGATCAGTGCGGCGCAGGTCATACCAAAGTCCGTAATGGTGGTCCAATATACAGTAATTGTGCTTGTCAAGATAGTTTACTACAGAGTCAATGCGGTCCGTCCATCCGGTTCCTTCTCTTCCCGGTACAAAGCGGGTTATAGCCGGCTTCGCTCCATTCTCTGCAAAGTTGTCTTTTACACGTCCTGACCACCATGGTATGGCGTATCTGTTACCGATAATTAGGTTGCCTCCGGCTGTTATATGCCCGTCCGTTATGCCGTATACCACGACATCATGAGTGTCATTTCCACTTTTGCAGTATTTTATATTGTCTATGTCTTTCAATCCGTTCGATGCAACATCGGCGGAGTAGGGGATAGAGTCCATCCACATTTCAAGCGTCAGTCTCGGTGTTGTCAGCGATTCCTGTGCCATAAGTTGTGCGGCTGCTATTTCCGGACTACTTGATGCATCGGTACTTCTTGGCAGTATATATCCGTTGATGTTTTGTCCGCTCATTCTTTTTTCAAGCTGTGCATAGAACAAACTGCGCGGTTTTACGTGGTTGTTGCTGCTTGTCCATTCTCCGTTACCTGTAAGCGTACCCCAGCATCCGTTTGCACTGTTTCTGTTGTCTTTGTCCGGAGAATAGCACCACAGAGTTGATCCCGTACACTGCCACATCATGCTGTTGCCTGTGTTCCAACCCGTTCCGAATTGGAATTGTTCAAGGTTTTCAAAACGTATGTCATTGCCGTCTATATTCACAATGTCGAACAACAGTCCTGCAGCCCATGAACCGATACTTCCGCTGAATCCTAACGATTCTTCTCCTTCGCACTGCACAAAGGCATTAGGACCGGCAGCGCAGAAACCTGCTGCAAAGTCGTGCAGTCCGTAGCGGGATACGCAACGCAGTACAAGTGTCTGTTGTCCTCGTGTCAGGAACACGCAACGTCTCCAACCTCCTGTTTCCGACACAGGTTCGCTTGCAATGCAGTCTTCAACGGTCACGCGTCTTGTGTTCTTTTGAAGGTTCACCGCACTTCCGGCAAAATGTCTGAAGTTAATCCTTCTTATCCAGCAGTCGCTCGCATTGTCCATCCATACGGCATCCCAACAATGATCTTCGTCTTTGGGGTTCCACGTGTTGTGTTCGGACATCAGTGTAAGATTTTCTATTCCGCATTCCGTTATTTCTCCCCTGTTATATCCGGTAACTACAAATCCTCCGCCGTATTTAGGATCGAGTGTGCTTGTTATCGGTGAGTCTATTGTTATGCTGCTGCCGTTTATAGCCTTTACTTCGCGCATCCATGTTATGTCAATGTCCGTGGCTTTCCAACCGGTATAGTCAAGTCCGCCTCCGAAATCGTTCATGCCTAATGATTCAATCCACTCTTTCGTGCATGGGCGCACAATCATTATTCTTTTATCCGCAGCTACAAGATTGCCGTCAAGCATCAGTTCCGTGCTTCCTGCTTTCGTATATCTGCTTATTCTTACGGTATCCCCCTTTACAAAGTCTTTACACCCTTCGATATATAGCAGCGCGCCACGATCAACGCCCCGCTTTACAATTACGGTCCTGTTTTTGTCTTTTCCCCTTATGACAATACCTGATGCACTTATTCTAAGAGGGCTGTCGATATAATAGGTGCCTTCGTCCAATAATATGGCACCTCGGAAACCGTCTTTCCCTATTTTCAGTGATGCCACATAGTCTATGGCTTTCTGTATCCTCTCGTGACTGTCCCCTTTTGTATTACCTACAAAAACCACATTCCTTACATTCGGTATCCCTTTTTCAGAAGCGTGGTATCCGCATGTAGAATAGTCCATAGGGATGTAAACCTCCTTTGGCTTCTTTCCGGCATAAGTATGCAGGAAAGACAAAAGAAGTATTGTTGCAATAATTAAAAACTTGTTTTTCATCTTTTATATGTATTTTTTGTTTAAGACGTAGGAGATATAAGAATGTAATATCCTTTTATGCTTCTGCAAAGGTAATACAAGCCTAATGTAGTCAGACTTGCTAATAGATGAGGCTCAGCTTATCTTCGTGCAAAGATAATATATTTGTTTTATAAGTGCATACCCATTTATAGATAAAGATAATATTAATACTTTTAAAGTAAAAAGGAGACATCCTTTTCGGACGTCTCCCTTTGTCAAGAATGTATTAAACCCTTAATGAAACCTTTTGTTTATTCAGCCTCAGAATTTTCAGCCAACGGGTCGAATGTGCCGTTGGCACCACCGTTGTTGTAATCTTCCCAACCAATTGTCTGCTGTATGCCTTTTGTTGCATTCATGGCACCGGAACAAAGACCAAGGAAATAATAACGTGCACGGAAGTTCATATAAAGATCTGTGTGATTTGCATCACGACCATCACCTTTTTTCATCTTACGTACAAGATTATTCTTATACCATGTTTTAAGGTCTGTTAGTTGGCTTGTAAGTTCCAGACGGAAATCAACACCTTTGTATCTCTCTACTCCAGCTTTTATAAGAGGGTCCTTGCCATACTCGGGATCGGCTGTTCCAAACTTGTCTGCCGTGCGGAACTCCATATTTTCACGGCGCTGCCCGTTCAACGGTTTGAAACCGAGCCATGTACATGTATTGCCTCCCCAACCGGTAAGAGTCCATGTATTAGGCGCCCCGGCAACTCTTTCCGTACCACCGTCGAACAACATCCAACGGCGAAGGTCATCAAAGCGCTTGCCCTCATAGGCAAATTCTATCTGGCGTTCATATAGAATAGCAGACATGCATGCAGCCTGGTCTGATGCAAGGTTGCTTTGCAATCCATAGTTGTTTTCTGCTGTATATCCGGCACGTTCACGTATTTTCTGCAAATAACCGACAGCCACGTCCATGTGTTCTGCACCACAAGCCACTTCGGCAAGGTTCAGAAGTACCTCGGCATAGCGTAGTTCAATGAGCGGAGCCGCAGAATAGAACGGAGCAGCCCCTTTTGTATCATTTGCCACATAGTTGTATAGCGGTGAACCGTTAATATCTGCATCATCCGATTTTTTACGTACATATACACCAACCTTGCTGTTGCCAAGGTTGTCGGCTGCATACGAACTTCCGCTTTCAGCATTGCCCATATCATTGGCATTCTTATACCATACATAGTTCCACAGAACATAATTCTTGCCGTCGGCGGGATTGTTCTTGTCTTTCTCACTCGCATTTCCATTATAAGTCCAACGAAAACCGGGAAGTGCAAATGTACGATAAAAGCGCGGGTCGCGATTCATGAACGGATAAGCATTCTCATACGTAATCGATGATGTTTCAAGTTTTGTATATGTGCCGACCGTTGCCGGTATTTTCCCGTCAGCCATAGGGAACATGTCCACGAGCATTGCCGAAGCATTTTTGCCTCCTCCGCCTGTATTGGCAGGTCTGATGTCTCGTTCCCAACGGTTGTTCTTTTGATTGTCAAGACCGTCGCCCTGCACATTATTATATAATGTAACAAATACGGCTTCCGGATTTTGCTTGCTTTGCAGGAACATATTAGCAAAGGCAGAACCGTTTATATTGCCGCTTTCGTTGTACAGACCATATCCGCATGCGTTTATGTCTGCAAGGTCTTTTTGCATTGCCTCATACGCGTTTGTCCAGCGTTGCATGTCATTGGCACGGTTGAACAGCGGACTTGCCCACAACAGCAGCACACGACCTTTAAGTGCAAGTGCCGTGCCGGTTGTGACACGACCGTAGTCTGAACCTTTCCAACCTCCGTTCTTTGTCTTTGCTGCCAGCATGGTTGCCGATTTCTGCAAGTCGTCAAGAATAAACGTTACACATGCTTTTGCAGATGAACGTGGCTTTAATGATGTTTCAGATGCTTCCAATACTTCTGTCACTATAGGAACTCCACCATACCATTTAAGGAGATTGTAGTAACACCATGCACGCAGGAAATAAGCCTGACCGAGATACACATCTTTGTCCTCCTGACTTATAGGTCCAGCTTCAACATAACCGATAAAATCGTTGATGTTACGTATACGACCGTAAACGGCTTCCTGTATATTGCCGGAATTATTCATGAAATAATCGGGCACACTGTTGGTGGTGCTCATTGAAGACAGTTCTATTTGCGGATTTACAAAATCGCTGAACCCACTGTATTCCTCTGTTGATTTTCCGCATATATCGGCACTTCCGTCTGAAGAATATTTGGATGACTGACCGTTTATTGCGGGCAGGCACCAGCTGTAAAGATCATTGAGACGACCGTTACATCCGCTTGTAAATTCGTATATTTCTGTGCCTACATTGTCATTATTCTTCTTATCCTCAAGGAAAGAGTCGCTGCACGAAGTCAAAGACATGACTGACGCTAAGGCTATACAAAATATCTTTATATTATTTTTCTTCATTTTTAATAGGTCTTTTAATATTCTATATTCTTTTTTAGAACGAAAGATTTACACCTACGGTGAATTTTCTTAAGTTCGGATAACTGCCGTACGAACCTGCCATCGGGTTCATGAAATTGTCCGGATAAGGATTGTAGAAGTTAATCAGATTCTGTCCTGTTACATTTACTCTTGCACTCGAAAGACCAATGGTCTTCACTATATTTGTTGGTATTGTATATGCAATCGTCAAACGGTTAAGTGTAATTCTGGTGCTGCTTACTCTCCAGAATGAAGATGCAACTGAGTTCACACTTGTATAAGCAAGGTTGGGCAGACTTCCGTTGCGATTCTCTTTCATTATCATGTTGTCCGAACCGTCTAGAATATCCTGATATACAAACATGTTGTCAGGATTCCAGAAAGAAGGCATATTGCAGTATTCAAGGCTTCCCGTAGGCTTCAGAGCTGCACCGGGAAGCATTGTATAACCGCCCCAGTTGGCATTGAATTGTGCCGTCAGCGAGAAACCTTTGTAGTCTGCACCCAGGTTTATTGTAAATCCATAAGGATTGTTCTTACGGTTAGACAAACAAACCTGATCGTTGTTCTCGTCTACAATACCGTCCGGACCGGCGTATTTACCGGTCTCATTGTTATACGCGCCTCTGACGTCTTTGTACATGAGCATACCGGGGCGAACCTGATCTTTTGAAAGTCCCATGTATGTGCCGTATGTACCGTCTGATTTTACCATATAGCGGTCAAAATATTCATCGATATCCTGGAAGCTACGGAACATACCTATGCATTGCATACCCCAAACACCGATGTCGGTGCGTCCCTTATATGCTATCTGACGATATATGTAGTCTGTTTCCCAATCCATAAAGAGCACACGGTTGTCGCTGTATCCTGTATTCAGACCGATACGATATTTGAAATCTTTACCAATCTTGTCGCGCCATGTAAGGCTAAGCTCATAACCCCAGTTATCCATCTCTCCAAGATTCTTTGCCGCCGATTGTGTTCCTACAATAGACGGTACTGACTGATTGATGTTCATAAGCATTTCGCGGTTCCACTCCCTATAGGCGTCGAAACCTATGGAGAGACGGCTGTCCAGCACGTTCATGTCTATACCGAAGTTTGCCTTATATGACTTGTCCCAATGTACATCGCGGTTGACGTCTGCATTGTTCTTGTTTATGGTGATACGGTTGCTTGAGTCGTTTCCGGTTCCTTCGCCGAATACCACACCACGGTTGGCATCGAGGGCATACACACGCATCCATTGCCACGGTGCGGTGTTGTCACGACCTGTAAGACCGAATGATGCGCGGACTTTCAGGAAGTCGATCCATTTTACTTTGTCTTTGAACCAATTCTCTTCCGATATGACCCAACCGGCACTTAATGCCGGGAATGTTCCCCAATAGTTCTCCGGTGCAAACTTCGTCGATGCGTCCGAGCGTAGCAGGAACTCCAACAGATACTTGTTTTCATACGCATAGTTGATGCGTCCTATATAAGATAATGTTCCCGACTCGGCGCGTGTAAATGTTGTTGTCATTTCACCCGTTGCCGAGTTTGAGTTACCTGTCGTGAATTCGTATGGAGCCTCGCGCTGTCCTACCAGATACTCGCTTTCCGCCTCCGATTTCTCAATGGAGAAGAGTGCGCTTACATGATGTTTGCCAAAGTCGCGTGCATAAGAGGCCGTGAAGTTTATCTGATAATTGTCCGTACGCGTCATGCTGCGATATAGATAGTTACCGTTATTAAGTGTCATCGGTGAGAAATTGTCCTTGTATATATAGTCGTCCGCCATTTCATCTCCCACCGGAGTATAAAGATGATTTCCGCTTCCGAAACGTCTGTTCATTTTATAAAGGGTAAATGCCGAGCCATACTCATTACCTTTGTCTGTGTTTATACTCTTAGAGTAAGAAAAACGCAGGTTAAGTCCTTTCAGCACTTTACTCCAACCGAAATCATATTCAATGTTTCCGCCGATGTTCATGTTTGAATTCATGTTGCGCTTATAGTCGCCGTTGTTTTGCAGAACATTGAAGTTGTAATTCTGATTCTGGTTCTTCTCAGAATTGCTTGGACCGTAAGCGGCAATGTCATAGCCACCCACACTTTCCGGCATGTATTGCGGACGTGTCAGCAACAAGTTGTAATCTTTTTCGTTACCGGAACCTCCAACCTTTACAAGCGGAGTGTTCTTCTTGCCATAGTCTCCGCTGACGGTAAGGCTTGCTTTAAGCCACTTGCTTATTTTAACATCCACACCGGCACGATAGTTCCAACGATCGTAGTCAAGTCTTCCAAGGTTACCATCCTGTTCAAAATAGGATATGCCGGCAAAATACCCTGCATTCTCTGTGGCACCACTCACATTGACACTGTGTTTCATTGTTGTACCTGTTTCCCAATATTTATCCAGAAGGTCGTAGTTAAGACTCTTCATGGCTTCAAGTTCATCTGCCTGGAACAGTTCGAGCGATTTGTTCAGGGATGTATTTGTAGGGTCGGCAGCTATAACTGCGTTGTAAAGACGTCCATAGTTGTATGCGCTAAGCATTTTTGGACGTGCCACTTCGTCTGTAAAACCGAATGTGCCACTGTACGATACTCGTGGAGCACCAAGCTTACCTTTCTTTGTTGTAACAAGGATTACACCGTTTGCGGCACGTGCACCATAAACAGCAGCAGAAGCGTCTTTCAATACAGAGATGCTTTCTACCTCGCTTGGGTCAAGATTGTTGAATGCCTCAGCACCAAGGTTCTGTGAAACGTTACCCACTTTAACATCGTTGGGATAGATATATCCGTCGATTACGAAAAGAGGCTGCTGTGCCGTAGAACCGACTTCTCCTAATGAGTTTGTGTCGCGGATGGTCATTTTCGCATTTTCTCCTGGGCGTCCGTCGCCACCGCTTACGCTTAGACCGTTTACAAGTCCGCTGAGTGTACTTGCCAGTCCGGCTGAAGCAAGATCCTGTATTTCATCCACCGGTACTGTCGATACCGAGCCCGTGAGGTGGGCTTTCTTCTGTACTCCGTATCCTACAACGACAACCTCTTCAAGGTTTTGCGAGTCTTCTTTCAGTTGCACCCTTCCGCCCGGAGCCACAGTTTGTGAAAGATAGCCTATATAAGAGATTGTCACCTTGCTGCCTTTGGGAACAGAGATAGTATAGTTTCCGTCAAGGTCGGTTATTACACCCGAGCCGGGCTGTCCGGCAACAATAACTGAAGCACCGATGACAGGCTCTCCCTTATCGTCCACGACAGTTCCCTTTACTGTCTGGCTTTGTGCGAGAGCCGGGGTGGCGAACAATGCCGCTGCACCCATACATAAACCGATTATAAATTTTCTTTTCATATTTTGTTCTTTTAATAAGGAATAAAGAGAAAATAAAGAATGAAGAATGATATTTTCCATTATGTATAAGCAAAATATCTTATATACTTAATTCTTAGTTCTCAATGCTTGACTTTTAACTCTTAATTCCCAATTATTAACCTCTTAACTCTTAATTTTTAACTCTTAATTTCTTTACGGTAGCCAGCGTGGATCACCGGTACGCTTCTCTGCCTGTTCAGATGAAGTAAGTGTGAAGTCGCCGTTTACAGGATCCGCAAAGTCTGGTATGCTTGTGATAATACTTCCGCTCCTGTCGTACGTCGTTGCATTGCTGTCAAACGTGCCTGTCGCCATATCCTGAAGATATGTGTTGTAGGCAAACAGATAAGTCGGTTTTGTGCTATAATTCTTTATGAAGCGGCGTGCAATGTCCTTGGCGCAGTCAACGAAGATACAGTTTGTCATTTCAAATGTATTTTGCCAGTTTGCCATTCCGTCATAATTAGCCCATTGTCCGTTGCCGCCCAATCTTGCGACATTGTAGAATGTGCAGTTTTTATGCCTTACAGAACCGTTTTCATGACCGGCACGGTCGGGTCTGCCGCTATTATCATATTTTATAAAATACTTTGCGTCTGTCTCGCCTGTATTCCAGAATGTAGAGTTTTGTACTGTTAAGTCGTTTGCATAGCCTTTACCGAAATATATAACGGCATTTCCGCTTATATTGGTCAGTGAATTGCTTGTGAGTTGGATTTTACAGTTATTAATAATCAGTGTTCGCAGACAATATTTTTTATTGCCGTCAAAAATGAGGTTACCGTTAACACCTTTCACATTACAACCGCTCAGCATTATTGTGCCTAATATGTTGTAATAATCTCCTTTTCCGGTTGCCCCTTTTATGCTTTCGTCGGGTGTCGCACTTAATTCCACTAACGGTTTATATGTATCAGAACAGTCAATGTCAAGATACTTCAAACCAAAAGATGTATAAGTCTTAAAGCTTGTGCCGTCGCCGATAAGTTTAAGTTTTGAAAATTCTGTTTTCTTGCTTGAGCGTAACACTACTTTTCCCCCAAGGAAATCCATTGTTTGAGACAGCGTATATTCTCCGCCGGGTACAAGGTCATAGTTAAGCATTTGGTTTGTAATCTCTTCCGGGGCAATTCCCATGCCGTCATAAAGCTCTGCCTTTATGGCGTCAGCCTCATCTCCCTGTGGAACGGGGTTGTCCATGAACCACTGATAAAGATCCGTTCCTTCAGGTATGGTTCTGTAAGTAGGCGTGAATATAGAGAAATCTTTTACCGATGTTGTTTCCGCCTCAGTGTTGTTAAGTTTTTCGTTGCCGGCTGTTTTTATAGTGAAACGATATTTCACATCTTCCTCACGTGTAAGGGTTATTGAACATCCGTCCACAAGTTTGCCGTTCATTCCGTCTACCGGAACCGGATTTTCAGGGTCGGAGACATCCAATAATGAGCAGATGTATCCGCCCGCGCCGTGAACAACAGGCCATGAAATGATGGTTTTTGTCTCATCGGGAGAAGCTGTAATCTTAATATCATCAACCTTTGGAGTTTCCAGTTGAGAGTTCATGACACTCGATTGCCACTTCTCGTCCTCGTCGAAACCATCTTGCGCACACGATGCAAGCATAAGACCAAGAACCGCCACAGCCGGCAAAGAGAGCTTCTTGCCGGGCGACAAGGTATCCTTAATCTTGCAAATAAGTCTCCGTTTCTTCCCTTATTATTAACCCTTATTATTAGCGTGAATTCGATGAATTTAATTGTCTGATAGCTTTGTGATTAGCGAAAATTGTTTTATTTTTATAGTGTTATTTTGAATTCATCGAATTCACGTTAAATTAGATTTTCGTGTCATTTTGTCATTTCAAAACCGTCATCTGAAAGTCTCGTTCTACGTTTTAAAAGTTGTTAAGAGCGGTCGTAATTGATGAAAAGGCGTGCGTCTTGTGATAAACTAACGTGCGTTTTTTGCTAAAAGCACGTCCAAAAGGGAGTAAAGCACGTGTCTTTAGGGGCTGAAATGCCGCATTTTGCAGGGTAAAATGGCTGCTTTTGGAATGTAATTAGGCAACTTTCATGTAGTAATCAGGCAACTTTCTTATCCCGAATGATGCACATTTTCTCACTTCTACACGTAACATATTGATATCAAGTGTATTATATCTGCACACGAATTTTGGCGTTATTTAGCACCAACAAGCTTCTTTTTTCTGAACATCGCAGTATTTCGGGGTTATGGAAAATCAAAAAGAAAGGAAAATTGGTAAAGCGATGATAGTTTTGCAAGATGTAAAAAAACATAAATTAAAATAAACTAACACAAATATCTCCTTTCCTTTATTGTTCAAAATTGTTCAAAACGCCATGTGCAGTTAACAAAAAGTTTAAAACATTTTTGTCTTTTTATTATTTTTTGATTACATTTGCGTGATTAATACGTTATTTGTCATATTAATGTACATTTGTTATAGACTTTTAATTTAATACTTAACCAAAAATAATAATTTATGAGAAAAAAATCATTAATTTGCAAGATTAAAGATGTTCTCCCGCGAGGTAAGGGGTACTCTTGTCTTATGGTTGCGGTATGTGCGTTGTTTTTTGCATCGTGCACAAACGACCCTTTTGACGGAGAAGCGTTTAGCTCCGGAGTAAGGAATGAAACTCTTCTGTCGCCCAACTCTGAGGACATAACGGTTACGGCCAGTCCAGACGGAACACAGACAAAGATTACATGGCCTGTAGTGCAGGGAGCCAGTGGTTATTTGTGTTCTGTTTATGATATCACCAATCCGGAGGCTCCGGTCGTAATTGGTGAAATGAACAATAAACTGGTTGATGGATGTTCAATTGTGGTGCCACGTGCAGATGACAGCAATTATATGTTCTCAATCAAGGCTCTCGGCAATACCGCACTTAACAATAAGGATGCGGAGACTGCCACTGAGGTTGCGTTTTCCTCGTTCGTTCCGGCATTCGCCGCAATACCGTCTGGAACAGACTTATATGAATACTTCCAAAACAATCCTCTTCCTGAGGGTAATACGGAAGAGTTGCCTATTGACTTGGAGGCAGGTGGTGAGTACACCGTTTCGGGTATTCTTGATTTTGGTGGCAACAAGGTGACGCTTCGTTGTACAAATAAATTCAATAAGCCTACCGTAGTTTACGGTGATGCAGGTACTATACGTACTTCTGCTCCTCTGGCAATGAAAAACCTTAAGGTTAACTGTAGCGCTTCGGCAGATGCGGCAATAGGTCTCAGTAAGAATCCTGTTGAGGGACTGAAAGGGGCAACTGGTTCCGGAGACTACTATAACATCATGGGAACGCTGTATATATCAAATTGCGAATTTGATGGTGTCAATGCACAGTTCATATACGATAATAATATTAAGTATTGTGTAGAGACGGTTCTTATAGACAATACGGTGGTAAGACTGACTACAACCCAGGAAAGCGGAGTGTCCGGGAATGCCATTATATATTTCAAGAATGGTTTTGCCAACACGCTTAACATTAAAAATTCAACATTCTATCAGGCAGGTGCTTCCAATTCAAAGTACTTTGTGCAATATAGCAATTCAGGGCGTTCCACTCGTGCTGGTTATCAGAAGAATTATGTTATTTATTCAAACTCAACGTTCTACAATGTGGCTAAAACCGGACAATGGAGCAACTATTCCGGTTTCAGTGGACAGGCATGTTCTGTGTTTGAGATGACGAACAGTATTTTTGTTGAGTGTGCAAAGGAGATTGCCCGTCGATTCATTGGTGGAAACTTTAGCAAAAGTCCGACGTATGTTTTTGCAAACAACACATATTTACAGGATGTTGCCACGGATGCATACGACAACGAGGAGAATTATGATCAGTCAGCCACGGCGATAAAAAGCAATCCAGGATTTGCAGACCCGGCAAATGGTGACTTTACGGTGAATCCATCTTCCGAGCAGGCTGCGAAGAGAACCGGCGACCCGCGCTGGTTGCCGGCGGTAGTAGAAGAATAATCTAATATTAAAGAATCATATCATTATGAAAAGAAAAGTCATAATAAGTTTATGCATCAGTTTCATGGCGCTGTTTGCCATGCCTGCTCTTGCACAAAACCAGACAGTAAAGGGAACTGTCGTTGACGAGAAAGGTGAGCCTGTTATCGGTGCTTCAGTTGTTGTTGCCGGACAGTCAGGTTCAGGTGTCATCACCGACCTTGATGGCAATTATACAATTTCGGTACCTAAAGGCGGAAAGGTTGTCATCTCTTATATTGGTTATCTTTCGCAGACTGTAGCCCCTGGTGGGCGCGTGCAGCTGAAAGAAGATGCGCAGAACCTTGAGGAGGTCGTTGTGGTAGGTTATGGAACCCAGAAGAAGGCACACCTTACGGGTGCTATCGCAACTGTTCCTGTGGATGAGATACAGGATCTTGCTTCAGGAGATGTCGCAAGTTCTTTGAGCGGTCTTGTAAACGGACTTAATGTAAGTTCGCCTACAATCAACCGTCCGGGAGAACCATCCCGAATAAGTATCCGTGATGCGAATTCGGTTGGTTCTGTAGGTGGCAAAAGTGAAGAGCCTCTTTATGTAATCGATGGATTCATTTATCCAAGTTCTCTTAAAGCCGGCAATGTTGAGACAAATCCCGGCTCTGAGGCATTCAATAACCTCGACCCGTCGACCATTGAAAGCATTACAGTGCTGAAAGATGCAGCGGCAGCGGTCTATGGTGCACGTGCTGCCAACGGTGTAATCCTCGTTACAACGAAGAAAGGTAAGCTTGGTGCTCCGAAAATTTCTTATTCAGGACAGTTTGGTATTACCGATGCCGTGTCTCATCCCAAGATGCTCAGTGCTTATAACTATGGCCGTCTGTACAATGCTATAGCTGCCGGTGACCCGTTGCAGACAAACCTGAACCTTAGGACAGACCTGTTCCAGGCTGATGAGCTTGAGGCAATGAAAGGTCTTAACTATGACCTGCTTGACAAATACTGGGAAACCGGTGTCACACAGAAGCACAGTGTAAATCTTAGTGGAGCGTCGGAAAAGGCTAACTATTATGCAAACATCGGCTATTTTACACAAGAAGGTAACCTTGGAGTCATGGACTATGACCGCTGGAACTATCGTGCCGGTGTGGACTTGAAGATAAGCAAGTGGCTTAAGGCTTCGATGCAGGTTAGTGGTGACTATGGCAAGAAGAACAAGCCGAATGTGAAGGTTGGCGGAACCAATGACCAGAAGGACTATAATCTGCTTTTGACCCGTCCTTACTATATTCCCGAATATGTAAACGGTCTGCCGATAGCAGCATACGGTCCGAGTAACACTCAGAAGAACGGCGATCAGAATTATGCTTTTGATGTTCTTCAGAACTCAGGTGACTACAGCAAGACTCAGACAAATAATATGACAATCAATGCTGCCCTTGACTATGATTTCGGATGGTACAAGCCCCTTAAAGGTCTTAAGATGCGTTTCTCTTATTCAAAGAGCATAGGTAATGACAAGGGTAACCAATATGGTTCGTCTTATAAGATTTATCAGATGACGGAACGTGCCGGAAGTGGCAATCACCTTTATACTCCTACCGGAAGCGAAGATTATGATGCACTTATGACCGACGGTAATTTTGTACTTGCCAACGGTGGTGCAGTTGTGCTGAATGGTGGCTCCGGTTCGGGATATCTGAGCCGTAACATGTTGCGTAGCGACAATTATCAGATGAACTTCACCATGACTTATGCACGTGATTTCGGTGAACACCATGTTTCTGGTCTTTTCTCAATAGAAAAAGGCGAGTCCGAAAGTGAGTATCTTTACGGCTATGTTACCAATCCTTACAGTTTCAGCACCGGACAGTCCAACTCTGTTGCACAGGGTTCTGAGATGTCTACTACGTTTACACGCGCTGAATCCGGTATGTTGTCATACATCGGTCGTGTGAACTACTCGTATGCAAATAAATATCTCTTTGAGTTCCTTTTCCGTTCGGATGCCTCTACCAAGTTCGCACCGGAGAATTATTGGGGCTATTTCCCCTCATTCTCTGCGGGATGGGTGGTTTCTGAAGAAAAATGGTTCAAGAAAGCCATGCCGAAAATAGACTTCTTCAAACTACGCGGTTCATTCGGTCTTACCGGACGCGACAATACTACTGCGTGGATGTGGATGCAGACGTATGCCACGGATAAGGACAAGGGCGCACCCTTCGGTACAGGAAACGGTAATAATGCCGGAAGCCATATTACTCTTAATAAGAACAATTCACGTGTGAACCGTGATGCCCACTGGGATAAGAGCTATAAGGGCAACTTGGGATTTGATATGAATATCCTTGACAGCCGTCTGGCAATAAACTTCGATGCCTATTATGAGTGGAACCGTGAGATGTTGTTGGAGAACTCTGCATCGATACCGGGTACCGTGGGTACAATCTCAGCACCTATCAACTACGGAAAGATGGACAACTGGGGTTATGAGCTTAGCCTTACATGGCGTGACAAGATTGGCAAGGACTTTAAGTATAAGGTTGGTATAAATACCGGATATCATGATAACAAAGTTTTGCTGATGGACTGGAATACAAACAGTGAGGTTTATCGCCAGATACATTACGGTCATCGTACGGATATGGGTTCATGGGGAATGGAATGTATGGGTATGTTCCGCAGCTTCCAGGAAATCTATGAATATTTTGACAAGTACAATATCACATCATATATGGGTATGTCGCGAGACGAAGTCCGTCCTGGTATGCTTATTTACAAGGATGTCCGTGGTGCTTATGATAAAGAGACCGGTATATATGCAGGTCCTAACGGTATCGTTTCAGAAGCGGAAGATAAGGTATGTCTGTCAAACCGCAGCAATCCTTACGGATTTACGACCAATCTCAGTGCTGAGTGGAAGGGTGTAGCCCTTACTGCACAGATTGGTGCAAGCTGGGGTGGTTACAGTTTTGTTGAGAGCGCAGCGCTGAAGCCCGGCAATAGTATCGAGTACACCAATATGCCTTCTTTCTGGAATCCGGACAACATGTTCGTATACGAGGATATATATGATGCAAGCGGTAACTTGCTGATGAAAGCTAATAGGGATGGTAATCTGCCGAACTTGAAATACTCTAATGTGAACTCTGTTCAGAGCTCATTCTGGAGAATAAGCGGAACGCGCGTAAGGCTCAGCCGTCTTACATTGGCTTACTCTCTTCCTAAGAATTGGCTGAAGCCTATAGGCATAGAGTCTGTACGTCTGAATGTCACAGGGCAGAATCTGTTGAGCTTCTACAATCCTTATCCTGACAACTATATAGATCCGATGTGCGGATACGGAAGCTATCCGGCATTGAGAAAATGGACTGTAGGTGTTAATGTATCATTCTAAAAAGTGGAAATAATGAAATATAGAAATATTAAGTTTGTCGGTGTGGCTATGCTTGCTGCTGTGGCAATGACCTCATGTAGCGATTCTTTCCTTGAGGAAAAGCAGAATTTCGAGCAAGTTGGCTCTGAGGTCTACAACGATATAGAAGGTGTGGCCGGACGTGTGAACGATGTTTATCAGTGGTGTCTTCCTACGCCTAACTCACGTCAGTTGTGGAAGCAGCCACAGAACGGACTGAGCGATGACGAGAGCAAGTCTACAGAAGAGTTCAGTGGTTTCGGATGTTTTGTAAATCCGCAGAATCCTATGCAGGCAGAAGTTGGCAATGTTCCTGATTATTTCCAGGGACAGGCCAACAATATAGTGCAGTCTGTATGGGGACGTGTCAGAAATATAAACGATGTAATAGCCGGTATATCCGGAGGTACGCTTGACCAGGCTACTAAGGACAAGTATCTCGGACAGGTTTATTTCTTCCGTGCATGGTGCTATTATCTGATGTTCAAGTGGTATGGCGGTGTGCCTGTAATAGATAAGGTTGTTCCTATAGAGGCTTCGTCTTTTACACCGCGTTCTACTTCAAAGGCTACTTATGAATTTATCTGTAACGACCTTGATAAGGCTGTAGAATTGCTTCTGCCGTATACTTCTGACGGTGGATGGACAAAGGCCGAGGACTACGGACGTGTGACAGCCGGAACGGCGATGGCAGTGAAGGGACGTATGATGCTGCTTTGGGCAAGCCCGCTTTTCAACCGTGCCAACGACGAGCAGCGCTGGAGAGACGCTTATGAGTATATCAACCAGTCCATGACGGTTATGGCACAGTGCGGTCACGGACTTTATGGTGAAGGCAATCCCGGGACAAACGCTTCTACGTGGGCTAATATGTTTACTACCACAGAGCGCAATCCTGAGGCGGTGTTCATTCAGATAAACAACAATGTTGCTGACGGCGGTGCACCTGACTACAGCCGTAACAACAACTGGGAGAATGCAGTGCGTCCGTCTAATACCATGGGAGGTGGCGGTGTCATTCCTTCTGCAATGCTTGTCGACCTGTTCCCAATGTCAGACGGTAAGGTTCCGGAATCAGCAGGAACTTACACAAAACTTGAGAAATCCGGTAAGATTTATGATCCGGAGCTTCCTTTCATGGACCGTGATCCGCGTTTCTACCGTACGTTTGCTTTCCCGGGTGTACGCTGGGCGTTCCAAGGTGATCCTACAAGCGACCAGAACTATAACCCGTACAAGGGTGGCGACTACATCCTCTGGAACTATATGTGGTATGAGAATGCCGATGATGCCGGAAATGTGGAGGGTAAGTCTTACGGAGCTGACAACCTCTTTACAAACGGTAAGGGCTTCTATGTGCGTAAACGTTCTGACGATGCTGACGTAAATAAGTCGCCGTGCTATATATTTGAGAATACAGGTCGTTCGTTCAAGCGTAATGCCGCTCCTTATATAGAGATACGTTATACAGAGGTTATGCTTAACCTTGCAGAGGCAGCATGCGGTGCAGGACATTTGGATGTTGCAGTGGACATGCTTCAGAAAATCCGTGCACGTGTAGGCTATACGGCTGATAACAACTATGGCCTGCCGGCAAATCTTCTTACAGATCAGGCTGCATGTATGTCTGCAATTCTATACGAACGTCAGATAGAGTTTGCTTACGAGGGTAAGCGCTTTGACGACATGCGTCGCTGGATGTTGTTCGACGGCGGAGCTGTGACTGTAGACGGTGCTCCTGCTTCATGGACACTTACCGGCTGGGGCGGAAACACATGTACATGGCTCGGTGTTAAGCCGATGAACGACCAGCGTCGTGAGAATCTTGAATTCCGTCTTAAGGAGCCTTATGCAGTAGGTGCTACAAAACAGGGACCACGCACAGAGGTTGACCCTCTGCTTAGTGGAAAGACACCGGCTCTTACTGTTGCGCAGCGTGATGCTTATGCAATAGACTTGCGTAAGGATATTACAGTAGAGCAGGAAAGACTGAAAGAGTTCTACGATACTTATCTTGTGCGTAAGCTTAAGAAAGGTGATGCGCGCACATCCGACAAGATTGACCTGTTTGTGAAGTATCAGCCTTACTATTACTTCATGGGTATCAGTTCTGGTGCACTTGGTAACAATGCAGGTATAGAGCAGACCATCGGATGGGCAGATACCAATAGAGGAAATGCTGCCGGGACATTCGATCCGCTGGCTGAATAATAGAATATATTAATACGGTAATATATTTAATACACAAAGGAACGCATCTCGCATTTGGAGATGCGTTCCTTTTTTGTATAGCCTGTGTCGTTCTGTTTAAATCCCAATCGGTATGATTTTTGATTGAGGCTCATTCCCCATGCAAAGTGCGTAACTTTAGGTTGCAAAGTGCGCAGGTTTACAGTGCAAAGTGCGTAGGTTTACGATGTTAAGTGGCGCACTTTGCAGCCTTAAGTGGCGAATTTTATGAGATAGTGGGAGGATGGAATTTATAAACATGAAATAGCATTTGTGACACTTGTGCCACTTTTGACACCAGTTCTTATAACATTTATATATATTAAAAAATACCTTTCCTTTAAAGGACATACATTTTATATTCCACAGCTCTTTATATAGAAAAGTGTCATAAGTGTCACAAGTGTCACGGACGACAGAATGGAGGTATCATAACCGTGTCCTGTTGCTTGGCATAAAACTATTTTCTTTTATCTTCTGTGGCACAAGCCACATATTTTCTTATATCTTCTCATATCTTCTTCTAATTATGTTAAAATGGTTTAAATAATAATGTTGTGTGATAACATTACACTAATAAATCCGTCTTATTATAAACAAGTCCGTTTGGGCTTAAAAGAATAAATTACTAACTAAAAAATATTGAAGTATATGAAGAAATTTTTTACTCTTGCTGCCGTGGCTTGCATGGCAATGTCTGTTAATGCACAGGAAATATGGAAGGCTGCTGATTTTGATCTTGGAACGGCAACTCTTGAAAAACTAACAGAAGGTATATATGGTGCCGGTACAGCTGATGCTCCAGATGTTACAGTTCCGGGTGAACTGATGACATCTGTTATTAAGGTTAATACAGCAAGTGTTTCTATGACGGCACTTTCTACTCCCAATGGAGACAAAACGATTAATGCCGGTTCTGATGCATGGCAGTTGAAAGGAACTGTTGATGGCAATGATGCTCTTATTGTGGACGGTTGCACACCACAATTTGCGAAGTATTTGATGGGACAGGGAAATCCCGAGCTTGCCCACTGGGAATTTGATGAAGAAACGGATAATGGAACATCTCATAGAGTATATGGAACTTATTGGGAACCGGGTAATGATATGCCTGCTAAAGGCTCGTACTGGAAATTTGACACTAATGCGGGTGGAACATTGAAAGTTGCAATATATGGTAATAAAAATACTAATCCTACTTATATTGTAGATGCGTCAACAAAACAGCCTCTTGCCCCTGCAAGTGTAGATGTTGCTATATTCTATCAGAACACAGGCTTTGCTTATGAAGGAAATGCTGATGAAGGTACAGCTAAATATCTGAATGTAGGAAAGATGGCTGATGATTATGTCCTTCAGCATACAAACGGCGTAACACAGAACCGTCCGGTATTGGGATATATAAGTTTCCCAGTTGAGGCAGGAAAGACATATTTCTTGTTTAATCCGAAGAGCCAGATAGGTCTTTATGGTTTTGAATTTACAGCCGGTAGCACAGGTATCAATGATGTAACTGTAAATGCCGGTCTTGATAAAAACGCTCCTATATACAACCTCGCAGGTCAGCGTGTAGGCAAGGATGCAAAGGGTATTCTTATCCAGAACGGTAGAAAGTTTATAAAATAAGATAGGGTAGAAGTATCTATATAAAGAGGTGGCAGGACAAAAATCCTGTCACCTCTTTTGTTGTATAACAAGGAATATGAATTCGTTGACATCGCATTAACATGCAATTCCGAAAGCGTTTGAATGCTATTTCTCAAATAAATATTACTTTTGCAACATGAGAAACCTTTACGGCATACTGATACTTCTTGTCCTTATCATACCGTCGTGTGTGCGCCACAGCTATCCTCCGCAGCTCATCACGGTTGACAGCCTTTGCAGCACTTGTCCGGACAGTGCCCTGCACATGTTGGACAGTATGAAAGACAGCTGCCGTGCAATGGACGAAGATGCACTGTGGTATTACCGCCTGCTGTGCGTAAAGGCTGCCGACAAGGCATATATCAAGCATACCTCACCGAAAGAAATAAACGAAATATTAAATCACTATGAAAACGGCGGCGACAGTCGCCTGCTTCCCGAAGCATATTTCTATGCCGGAAGCGTATACCGCGACCTCAACGATGCACCACAGGCAGTGGAGTATTTCCAAAAAGCGCTGGAGCATGTTCCGGATAAGGATTTGAGAATGAAAAGCCGAATATACAACCAGATAGGACAAGTCTTCATGTCGCAAGGTCTAACAGACATGGCTGTCTCTGCATATAAGGAAGCATATAAAAAAGATGCGCTCCTGAAAGATACCGCAAATATGATATACAGTTTGCGCGATATCGGATACGCATACAACAAGAAGGCAGAGAACGATTCATGCGAACAAGTTTTCAGACAGGCACTGGTACTTTCACAGGACAAAGGCGACAAGGAACTTGAACGGGACATACAAGGACAAATAGCCGGTATCTATGTGGAAAGAGGAAAATACAGAGAAGCATTAATGATTTTAGACAAATACAATATTCTTGCTGACAATACAGACAAGAGCGCCCATCTTTACATTGCAGCCGCCATATATATGGGAACAGAGGATTATGATAAGGCGGAAAAATACTGTGATTCTCTAAGGATGTACGGAAACATACATGCGAAAAGGGTTGCATACAAACATCTGATGAGAATATGCAGCAAGAAAAAAGAATATGAAAAAGTAAGCATATATTCAGATAAATATGAAGAATATTGTGACTCCGTTGAAAGAATCAGAGCACAGGAAGCAGTCGCCAATATACATGCCATATTCAACTATAATCTTCGCACAAAGGAAATAGCACGGTTAAAAGCAAAGCGCGCCCACAATTTAATAATCTTTGCATCGATAATATCTTTTTTATCTTTATGCACATGTATTGCTCTTTATATATTACACAAGATCATACGCAGGAATGAGAGGCAAAAGGAACTTTTTCACAGACTGAGAAGATATCAATATGAAATGTCGCAAGACTACAGAAAGGAGAACCTTGCAGAAATACACAGACTGGAACAGCAGATAAGCACATTCAAGGACAAGAACCACGAACTTGTAATCATGCTTGAAGAACAACGGACATTGCTCATCGCTGCTAACAAAAAGTCTGAAACAGACTACAACGACAAAATATCATCTATGCAACGCATATATGACACGGCAATTTATAAATCTGTTCTCAATAAAGCAAGAACCGACAAACCCCTGTCTGACATAGAGTGGGAAGTACTTGATGTCGTTATAAACAACAATATAAAAAATTTTCGCAAACGTTTATATGATATATGTAAAATGAGCAGTCACGAATATAATATCTGTATGCTCATAAGATTGGACTTGAAAATGAAAGATATAGCAGTCCTCGTGGGGCGTAGTTCAAGTGCCATAACAATGGTACGCAAGCGATTACATACAAAAATATTAGGAAAATCCGGAAACGGCAACGACTTTGATGAATTTGTCAAATCGTTATAAATCAAGGCAATACAAAATTCATGTATGCTGTTTTGTCAATTTGTCCTATATTGAGATGTCATTTGTGAATTATTTGTGAATTGAAAAATTACGCCTTAGCTATTCTTTATACATAATTTTGCGATGAACTTTAAAACACCGCAAAATGACAAACAAAAAACTACTTTCAGCTTTATGCCTTTGCATGCTAAGTTGTGTACATGCAAACAGTCAGGAAATGCATCTCTATGGAGACGGAGCCAGATGTACAAAAGGACATCGCTTCGAAATTAGTGTGAGTTATGACGACACAAGCGTCACCCTTAAAGCCCAAGAGACGTTGGACAATGTATATGTTGTGATAAAAGACTTTGACGGCAACATTATATATAATGGTTGGACAACGATAGACAAGACAAGCAACACAATCACGATGCCGGAAGAAGAGGGTATTGACAAATACACTATTGAGGTGTATGTAGATGAAGAGTGTATGAAGGGATATTTTGATTAACGACAATTAAACTATAAATTTATGAAAAAGAATTCTATTTACTTCTTGTTTATTATGATTATGTTTTTTTATTCATGTAATAATTCTGAAGATTTTATTACCCAACCTCAAAAAGCATATACAACAACAGATTACAATGTTTTTGTTCAAAATATTGATAGTATAAGCCGTTGTTACAAAAAGATAAAAACAGTGAAAAAATCAAGAGGCTTTTTAGAATATGTCGGTAAAGGGCGTTTGGAAAAATATGCAGACCATGGAGGGTTTATAGCCGGTGGATATATAGGGCAACAAGTTGGATGTGCAATTGGCTGTCTTACAGGCAATCCTGTCGGTGCTATTTTAGGATATGCAGGAGGTAGATGTGTTGGGAGGTTACTCGGGGCTGCAGTTGCATCATACGCTGCCGTAAAAATAATGGAAGAAGGTGTCAGAAATATCTTTAAATCACCTCGTATCTATGTAAATAATTATTCTTGTAATGGAGATAGTATCGATTATTATATTCCTGAAAACAGTGTCAGTCAAGAGGACTCCTTAGGATATTATCATAATAAAATAATGGGAGTTTTGATGTCTCAATCGGATAAATATCAGAAAGAAAATGGAGAACTATACTATGAATTACTTTATGAAGATTGTGTTGCTCTTGCCAAAGAATTTAATATCTACAATGATACAATAACTACCCGTTGGCGGAATTAATTTAAGTTGATAAATATGAGTAAAAAGTTGTACATGTCGCTGATTTTTAGTAACTTAGTGGTGATTAAAACATTAAGTTCAAACCATCGTATGTACAACCTTTATGCA
>NZ_JABKKJ010000021.1 GCF_013166515.1 Xylanibacter caecicola
TTTGTTATAGGCGGCAAAGGTATCAAATGAAATCGTCGTGAAATCGTCGCGCTCGAAAAATCTCTGTAACTAACTAAATTTCAAACATTTCAAAGAACTATTTTGGATTTTAATGGGACAGCAATGATTTTAAATATTATATTGGTGCAGATACATCCATTGACCTTGGTTTTGCCTCTTTCTTTTTCTTTGCCGGTCTTTTTCTTGCAATAGGTGAGGTTTGCAATATGGTGGGTGTGGTATTGGCTATGCCGTTGAGCAAGCGTTTGGGAAAGAAGACGACATTCCTGTTCTCGTCTGTTATGATGGGCATATTGAGCATAGCATTCTTCTATTTGCCTGTTACTAATAGCGGCTTTGTCTGCATGTTGCTTTTACAGATTGTTATCAGCATTTTCACGGGGGTTGTCAGTCCGTTGGTATGGAGTATGTATGCCGATGTTGCAGATTACTCTTATTATAAGCATGGCACGGCATCCACTGCCCTTATTTTCTCGTCCGGTTCCATGGCTCAGAAGTTTGGTGGTGCCATTGCCGGTTCGGCGGTGTTGGTGCTTTTCAGTGCTTTCGGTCTTCAACCCAATGCAGTCAATCAGACAGCAGATGCCATTTGTGGTATGAAACTTGCCATGAGTTACATTCCTGCTGCCATTTCTGTATTGATGGTGGTACTCATGTTTGTTTATCCGCTCACTACCGAGAAAATCAGAGAGATGAAAACTTCGTGGTAATTAAATGATATCAAATTATATTATAGAACCATTAATCAATAGTATATCATATATATGACAATTTTAACCATTGACATCTGAAATCGTTAATAATCAAATAAAATACAATGAAACAATTCTTTACAAAAATTCTTGTGGCAATAGCCACGTTCTGTCCTTTTACGGCTTCGGCAGAGACAGTTGTGTTTGCAGAAGCCATTAATGATTGGGGAAAGCGCTTTGAAATCCCCTTTACAGACTGGGCGTCAGTTCCGGCTGGTGCTGTGATGCATGTCACCGGCAGTATGATTGCCGGTGCCGAGTATGCCGTTTCCCATCTTCTTGATGTCTCTTGGATACAGATGAAGAGTGACCAAAAGAAGGGTTTTATCATAGAGAACGGTAAGAAAATTATTTATTAACTTAATAATCACATCAATGATGAATTATCGAAAACTATTGTTGTGCCTGTTTGGAGCAGGTATGATGTTGATGCCGGGCGAAGCCCTTGCTTCTCTTGGTACGGAGACCGGAGTTATGGCCGGACCTTCGCAGCAGACAGTGAAAGGTAAAGTCTCTGACGCGCAGGGATCGGTCATCGGCGCAACGGTCAAAGTGGTAGGCTCGTCTGCCGGTGCAATAACCGATTTGGACGGAAACTTCTCACTTCAGTGCAATGTGGGTGATGTTCTTGAAATCAGCTATGTGGGTTATAAGACACGTAGAGTGAAAGCGTTGCCCTCAATGAATATTGTCCTCGAAGAAGACGGTAAAGTTTTGGGCGATGTTGTTGTGACAGCCTTGGGCATAAAACGCGACCGTAAGGCATTGGGTTACGGCGTGTCGGAAGTCAAAGGCGATGAACTTACGAAGGCAAAGGAGACCAATGTCATAAACTCGCTCAGCGGTAAGGTGGCAGGTCTTGTAGTGCAGCAGACGGCTGGAGGTGCATCCGGTTCCACGCGTGTATTACTGCGTGGTAACACGGAAATGACAGGTAATAATCAACCTCTTTATGTCATCGACGGTGTGCCGTTGGACAATACAAATTTCGGTAGCGCAGGTCTGGCTGGGGGCTACGACCTCGGCGACGGTATCTCGGCAATCAACCCTGATGATATCGAGACCATGACGGTGCTCAAAGGTCCGGCTGCTTCGGCACTGTACGGTAGCCGCGCATCTCACGGTGTTATTCTCATAACGACGAAGAAAGCCGAGAAAGAGAGGGTGAGCGTTGAGTACAATGGCTCGTTCACCGTAGATACGCAGCTTGCGAAATGGGACGATGTGCAGTCGGTATATGGTATGGGAAACGGTGGTCAGTATTTAGACACCGCTTCATCAGGTACAAACATGAGTTGGGGACCTAAGGCCGACAATTACGAGGTTGAATATTTCGACGGCGTAAAACGTCCGTTCCAGATATGGCCAAACAATGTTGAAGACTTCTTTCGTACAGGTTTCACGACACAGAACACGGCTATTCTTTCCGTAAATTCCGGCAAGACAGGCGTGCGCTTCTCGGCAACCGACATGCGTAATCGCGACATTCTGCCTAACACAAAGATGAGCCGCGACAACTTCAACTTGCGCGTTAACACCTCGGCAGGTCCCGTAGACTTCGACTTTACTGCCAATTATACTTGTGAGGATGTAAAGAACCGTCCCGCCTTAGGCGATTCGAAGAGCAATGTCGGTAAGAACCTCATGACCTTGGCAAGCACATACAATCAGGCATGGCTTAAACACTATCAGACTGAAACCGGAGATTATGCGAACTGGAACGGTAACGATCAGTACAACAAAAACCCGTATTGGGATTTGTACAAGAACGTCAACACCACCAAGAAAGATGTGTTCCGTCTCACCGCAAAGGCTATTTGGAACATCGACAAGCACCTCAAACTGCAAGGAACGGTAGGTACTGACATCAACAACATGGAGTTTGAGGACTTCATCTGCCGTACTACGCCGGGTACTGCTCCGGGTAAACTGACCAATCAGATATTCAACAACCGTACTCTCAATGCCGAACTGCTTGCCCTCTACAACAACAATTGGGGCGATTTCGATTTCAATGCCACTGTCGGAGGCAACATTTTTAAGGTTAATAACATGACTACCACGCTTACGGGACTTAACCAGCAGATGAAGGACATGGTTTCTATAATGAACTATAGTGAGCAAAACATTCGCCGTGATCCTTATCGCAAGCAGATAAACTCTTTGTTTGGAAGTGCAAGCGTAGGCTATCGTCACACTTATTATCTCGAAGGTACGTTGCGCGGTGACAAGTCTTCCACGCTGCCTATAAAGAACAACACATATCTCTATCCGTCTGTTTCGACAAGTATAGTGTTCTCGGAATTCATCGAGAACAAGAAGATAATAAACTACGGTAAGGTACGTGCATCGTGGGCAAAGGTGGGTAGTGATACAGATCCTTACCAACTCGATCTTGGATATACCACTGCTAAATATTCCTATCCGGGCTTTACTTTGGGTATGATAAGCAACACGGTGCAGCCCAACAAGGATCTTCGTCCTACCATGACCTCATCTTATGAACTCGGTCTGGAGATGAAGTTCTTCAACAACCGCCTCGGATTGGATGTCACTTACTATGATCAGAACTCCACGGATCAGATCATCCGTCTCGCGTCATCTTCCACGAGTGGTTATGAATCGCGCCTTGTCAATGCCGGAAGCATTCAGAACAGGGGTATAGAGATTGCCCTCAACGGTCGTGTGTTGGCTATTAAAGACTTCGCATGGGACATGGGCGTTAACTTCTCGAAGAATAGTAATAAGGTCAAGTCACTGGTCAACGGTATGGATTATTTCGAGCTTGAAAAGGCTACATGGTGCGGCGTTTCAGTCGGAGCGGAAGTGGGCAAGAACTTCGGTTCTATCATTGGCAAAGATTTCAAACGCACCGCAGACGGTCAGGTGATAATCAACGGCAACACCGGTATGCCTGAAGTGTCCGACAAGACAACTACTATCGGTAATGCATCTTGGGACTGGACAGGCGGTTTCTACAGCACGTTCACATACAAAAACTTCCGTCTTTCCGCGTCATTCGATGTCAAAGTGGGTGCCGACTTGTTCTCGATGTCGATGCGTTCGGCTTACCAGACAGGTAAAGCTGTAGGCACTCTTGCAGGGCGCGAGGAATGGTATGCTTCCGAAGAAGCCCGCAAGGCTGCCGGCATGGGCATTGATGAATGGCGCGCATCTGGCAATTGCAAAGGCTTTATAGCTCCCGGCGTTATCGACAACGGTGACGGAACGTACCGTCCCAACGATATCCCTGTCAATCCTGAAGCCTACTGGAAGAGCGCTGCCGACAGTGCTCCGAGTATGTTCGTATATGACAACTCATACGTGAAATGCCGTGAAATAACTTTCGGCTACACATTCCCTGAGAAGATGTTAGGTAAGTATGTCAAGGGACTCAGCGTGTCGTTTGTGGCCCGTAATCCGTTTATCTTGTATAAGAACATACCGAACATTGATCCGGATTCAGGTTACAACACATCCGGTCTTGGACTTGAGTACGGTTCACTGCCCTCACGTCGAAGCTACGGTCTCAATCTGAACGTCAAGTTCTGAGTGAATAATAAAAGGAAAAACGTAAAATACAAACCGATAAGATGAAAAAGAATATATTTATCCTGCTGTTCTCTGCTTTGGTTATAGGTGGTGTTTTCACTTCTTGCAGTGACAGCTATATGGAAAAAATGAACACCGATGGCTCCAAGTCGAAAGACGGAGACCCCAACACGTTGCTTACCACGACACTGTTGCAAACCTACGGTGACTTTAGCTTCATGGACACTTTCCGCAGTTATATCACCGGTTTCACGCAGCAGTTTGCAGGCGGTTGGAATGTCTCCAATTTTGCAGGCAGCGTACATGCCCAAGACGATCAAAGCTCGAAAGTATGGGATCGCTATTATACAATAGGTATCAAGGACCTGGCAGATGCCATAGCCAACAGTACCGACAAACCCAATCTCAATGCTGTGTTGCGCATACATTATATATATATGATATCCGTTCTTACCGACATTTACGGTGATGTACCGTGTATGGAAGCCGGTCAAGGATATTTGAAAGGCATTCCAAACCCACGTTATGACAAGCAGGAGGACATATATAATTTCTTCTTTACTGAACTGGCGGCTTGTGCAGAACAGCTCGGTACGGGTACGGACCGCATCACAGGTGATGTTACCAGTATGGCAGGAAACCCCGACGCATGGAAGCGTTATGCCAATTCGCTGCGCATGCGTTTCGCAATGCGTATCTCGGATGTAAATCCCCAAAAGGCACAAGAGGAGTTCGAGAAGGCTCTCACGGCTGCCGGCGGTTATATTACCGATGCTGCCGACAATGCCTATATCAAGTATAGTGATAACCCGTTCACGCTTTATGACGGAGCCAATGATCTTGATTTCCGTGTTAATGCTCTCGGTGAAATACTCTATGGACAGGATCCGACGTCTCCCTCTTTCATCTGTTCTACATTCTACAACATGATGAAAGAGACCAATGACCCGCGTCTTCAGCGTATCTGCCGTCACTATATCAATACGAAACGCAGTGAGATTAGAGCCGACTATGAGGGCAATGTGGATGTAACCGACGAGGTTTATGCTTATCTGGACAGGATAGGTGACGTAGTACATCCTTGCAATCCCGGTGCCGCATGGTGGAACAATTGGGTGAATGCTCCTGCCAATTCGGAAATCCCGACATTGGATGCTCTCGTGAAATCCGATCCCGATGCCGGTTATGACAAGAACAACTATCCTGCCCGCATGATGCGTCCTGCCTATTCAATCGACTTCTGTCAGGCTGCGTGCCCCGGCATATTGATAACGTCGGCGGAAACCGAATTCCTGTTGGCTGAGGCAAAGTCGAAAGGCTGGAACGTACCAGGCACAGTTGAAAGTCACTTCGTTGAAGGTATAAAAGCAACAATGCGGATTATGAACAACTATTATCTGAAAAGTAACAAGATAAGTGACGACGAGATTGACAGCTACGTGGCGTCTGTACTTGCATCAGGCAAACTTGATGCCAATCCCCGCGAAGCAATCAACACCCAGGCATGGATGTTGCACCTTACAAATCCTTCCGAGTGTTGGGCTAACCTGCGCCGTTCCGACTATCCTGTGCTTCAGGACCGTAACAAACTTGATAAGTTCCCAAGCGATTTCACCTATGATGACGACAACCTTACCACACCTACGCGTCTGAGATATCCCCAACTGGAGGCTCAGTACAACAGCGCTAATTATAATGAGGCTATTGAACGTCTCGGCGGAACCGACGACTGGCACAAACGTGTTTGGTGGGACGCCAATGAGGGTAATTATAAATAAACCATTGTTAAAAACCATATTAAACTTCATATTATGAAAACTAACATATCAATAAAGAGTCTGTGCAGAACATTGCTGATGCTGATGTCCGTAATGGTGTTCACCGCCTGCTCTTCGGACGATGACCCGATCTTCACGGCAACAGAGAATGATTCGCCGCGCATTCTCAACACTGACATTCCCGAATGGAGTAACGGTGAGCCGGGAACGCTGCTGACGATAAACCGCGATGCCAAATTCAATTTTTCAGTTATCGCCACACCGGTAGATTATACCACGGTGTCGTGGCTTCTCGACGGCGAGAAAATAGCCGAGGGCAATACAATAGACCAGTTTGTTCTGGCTGGCAATTATCTGTTGAAGATTGTTGCTACGACTACTAAGGGTAAGGAGACCTCGCGTACCACACGACTTGTCGTGTTGCCTTGTGAGGGCGATCCTACGCTTGGAAACAATGAGAAAGAACGTTGGCTGGCTCCCGGTGCCGAAGCAGCCATACATGGCAGTAATCTTGAAAAAGTCGCTTCTGTGTCTATGGGCGGCTATGAATGTTCTCAGGTGTCGGTAGTCGGCGATGTGCTTCGTTTTGTCGTTCCTTCCGATGCCGCACTGGGTGACTATCGTCTGGTGCTTAAGGATGCCGAGGGTAACAGTTACGGTGGCGGCAAGATTACAGTGACCACCGATCCTTATCCCGTAAAGGAAGAGACAATATGGGAAGGTTCGTTCAATGTGACATGGGGTACTCCTTTCGACGAGATGAAGACCACAATGATTAACTATTGTAAAGACGGAACAATTCTTCGTGCTTATGTAAGCGGTAACGGTCAGGGTACTGCCACTACTGCATGGTGGAACAACATTCTCACCGGTAAGTCCGATCCGGAACGTGGAGACATCATGATATCCGGCGATCAGATGCTGGAATATGTAATGACGGATTTCTCCATTGAGCTGATGAAACAGCAGGACGGTTTCCTCTTTGTCGGTGACGGCTATACATTGAAACGTATCACAGTTGAATAGTTGACATGATAAGGTTAAAAAGGATTTCTTTCCTTGCTTTTGCGGTTGTCTTTGCTTCTCTCGTAGGAGCGAAGACAACCGCTCTTGCTATGGAAGAGGTCGGTACTTTTCGATCTGCTGTAATCAGGGCAGGTGCTTCTGCCTATTTGGAAAAACGGGTAGATAGCACGTTGTGCCGGCTGACATTGGAAGAAAAAGTAGGACAGATGATGGAGGTTGTCATTGATGTAGTCGGCACTACCAATGCACAAGGTTTATTTGAGATAGACAGTAATAAACTTGATTCACTGTTCTCTTTGTACAAGGTTGGCTCGTTGCTTAATGCTCCGGGTACTGTAGCACCTACGGCACGTCAGTGGGAAAGTTATATGGCGAAGATACAGGAGGCTTCCATGAGAATTCTCGGTATTCCCTGTATCTTTGGTCTTGACCAGAACCATGGCTCGACGTATATACAGGGTGGAACTCTCTTTCCGCAAAATATCAATGTGGCTGCTACCTTTAATCGAGATCTTGCGCGCCGGATGGCTGAGGCTACGGCTTATGAGACACGTGCTGTCAGTGTTCCATGGACGTATAGTCCTACTGTCGATCTTGGACGTGACCCGCGCTGGTCTCGTATGTATGAGAATTTCGGCGAAGACTGTTTGCTTAATGCTGTTATGGGACGTGAGATGGTGTTGGGCTTCCAAGGAGAGAATCCGGATAGCATAGACCGTTGGCACGTGGGAACCTCGCTCAAACATTATCTGGGCTATGGCGTGCCTTTCAGTGGTAAGGATCGTACACCTGCTTATATCGCTCCCGCTGAATTGCGTGAAAAACATTTTGCTCCATTTCTTGCTGCCATTAACGCGGGAGCATTGTCTGTAATGGTTAATTCTGCTTCAGTCAACGGTATGCCGGTACATGCCAACCGTGAGCTGCTTACGACATGGCTCAAGGAAGAGACAGGCTGGGACGGTGTGGTTATTACTGATTGGGCGGATATAAACAATCTCTTTACTCGCGAGATGGTGGCGCACGACAAGAAAGATGCGCTGCAAATGGCTATCAATGCCGGAATAGACATGATAATGGAGCCTTACAATGCCGATGCCTGTGACTTGATTGTCCAACTGGTAAAAGAAGGACGCATACCCGAGAGCCGTATAGACGATGCGGCACGGCGCGTGTTGCGTATGAAATATCGCCTCGGACTTTTTAAATGTCCTGTTCAGAAATTTAAGGACTATCCAAAGTTTGGCGACAAAGAATTTGCAGCCCTTGCGGTGGAGACCGCTGAGCAAGGCATGGTGTTATTGAAGAATGTGGGAGATGTGCTGCCCGTTGCCAAAGGCAAGCGCTTGCTCGTTACAGGACCCAATGCCAACCGGATGCGTTGTCTCAACGGCGGTTGGAGCTACACATGGCAGGGACATCGAACGGATGAATTTGCCTCGCAGTATAACACTATATATGAGGCTTTGGCTGATAAGTTCGGCAAGGACAACGTGAAGCTCTGCCAGGGAGTCACCTATAGTGAAAAGGGTAAGTACTATGAAGAAGATGCACATGACATAGCTTCGGCGGTGGCTGCCGCACAGCAAGCTGACATCATAGTGGCTTGTATAGGCGAGAACTCTTATTGTGAGTCACCGGGTAATCTTTCCGATCTGAACCTTTCTTTTTCACAAAAGAAACTTGTCGAGGCTTTGGCTGCCACGGGCAAGCCGCTGGTGCTGATATTGAACGAAGGGCGCCCGCGGCTGTTGGCAGACATAGAACCTATGGTTGATGCCGTTGTGGATATAATGCTTCCGGGAAACTATGGCGGAGATGCGTTGGCGAATTTGTTGGCGGGCGATGCAAATTTCAGCGGTAAGCTGCCGTTCACTTATCCAAGTGAGATAAATTCGCTTGTCAACTACGATTTCAAGCGCAGTCAGGAGTCAAAGACCATGGCGGGAGCCTACGACTATAATGCCAGGGTTACGCAACAATGGTCCTTTGGCTATGGCAAGAGCTATACTACATTTGAATATAGCCGCCTTTGTGTGGACAAAACAGTGTTCCATGCTGATGATACGCTCACGGTGTCGGTGGACGTGACGAATACGGGACAACGTGAGGGCATGGAGAGCGTATTGCTTTACAGCAGTGACCTTGTGGCAAGTATGGTGCCTGACGGACGTCGTCTTCGTGACTTTGTCAAGGTGAAACTCCAGCCGGGAGAGACAAGAACAGTCAGTTTTCATCTTAAGGCTTCCGATTTGGCTTTTGTGGGCTATGACGGTCGTTGGAGACTTGAACCGGGGGATTTCGTGTTTATGACGGGCGATAGACAACTCCGTGTAACTCTCGAATAATGACAGGTAATGCTGCATTTCCGGCTATACATCCGGCTATACAGAACTAAAGGTACATAAATTTTATATATCGGTGGAAGTCTTTTTCAAAAATATTTCGTAATATTGCACTTGCCGGTTTGCCATGCAATCATTAGACAAACCGGCGGGAAATAATATTTACAACTATGAACAAGATTATAAGATTTATTCTGAAGACGGCATTATTCTTTATCGGACTGCTTTTGGTTTATGTAATGATGGGTAAAGAACTCTGTTGGTCGGATCTGTTCTTTATGGCATTGGGCGCTGCATGCGTGGAAACTATCCTCAGATATCTTGAGGGTATTTATGCCAAAAGAAGATAGAGGAGATAATATAGGGATAAAGGACGACAAAAGATGCATGCTTTGTTGCATATTATAAGACTGTCGTCCTTTATCCTTGTTTTCATTACATCATATTTATAAACCGTTTGTTGGATAATATGTTTTGACAACGGTATACTTGTCTACGATATAGTATTAAAAACAAGAATATCTATTTGTTGATATTCTTTAGCCACGAACATCGTTTGCCCCAGTCCTCGATTATATCTTTACGGAACTTGAATATGGTTGCAGCACCTTGATGTCCGTCGTGAAATAGTGTCGGACCTGTTCTGTCGGACCACCATTGCTTTCCTACAGTGTAGTTTGTGTCAAGATGTTTCCCGGGAAAGGCATTGTCTATTGTAATATAGCCGTTTTGTATAGGGAAGCCTTTTATTTCGGAGGTTATGGAATACGGTTGAGTTCCCGTTTTGTAGGTGCTGTATTTTACAACATAGTTTCCGTTTCCGAGATAATATCCACGCCAATTCTGGTTGGCAATGTTTAAGGTGATACACTCGTCACCAATACTTAGCTTCTTACAAACGGAACCTTTTATGTGCCATTCTATAATAGAATATATTTGCGCCGTGTCCTTTGCCGTGGTTGTATGGTGAAACACATGTCTTGGAGTGTAGTTGTAGCGTTCAAAGCTTCCGCCCCACGAGTCTTTTTCCGGATTGGCAGGGTCGCTGTCCATCATGTACAACAGTGACGGAGTATCTCCGAGCTTAGGCATTCCATGCAGATAATTGTAGAAATCGGCTCCGAGAAAACCGCATCCTTTAACGTAATAGTCGTAGAAACCGCCGTTCCACCGGTCTTTTTGTTTATATTTGGCAATGAAACTGCGATATGTGGAGTTGTTTTCTATCATCCATATATCGGGAAAGTTCTCAATTATATACACATAAGCGTTGATGCCCCATTTCTTGTTTGGTCCTCCAATCCAGTATATACGTATATTGTTTGCAATCTCCGGAGCGTCATGCAACGCCTGTGCTACATCGTCAAGACAACCCCATACGAGGATGTATAAAGGGCGGTCTGAGGCTCTGTTGGCGCAGCGCACAATCCATTCCGATCCCTCTGTTGCCGTGGAATACCCCGCCAGTGGGGCTGCTCCGTGTCTTCCTTGTTTTGTTATCGAACGAAGATATTCGGGTGACGGATAGAAGGCGTTGGGCGTTTTGGCTTCCTTGTTGTGCTCTTTCAGTTTGGGCAGGTCCTGTTCATAAAGGTCAATCATGCGCAGTATCTCGCTCTTGTTGCCGTCTCCAAATGAAGGAGATGAAACAAGTCCTTCGCAATCAAACTCGTTACAGTAAAGCAGATAGTGCATCATCGACTGATTGTCGTCGGGGTCTGTTCCTCCAATGTCCGTACTTATTAGGATGCGGGGCTTTTCTGCAACGGGCTGTTGTGCCGACAGCGGTAACGATAATAATAAGGTGAAAAACGGCAGATACTTTTTTATAATACTCATTTGTATAACTTTATTGATATGAATGTTTATGTTAATTCAAAGCAGTTCCTTTCAAACGACAATGTAATTACATTGCTTTATTTAAAAGACAGGGTGTCCGTGGTATTACTTTTCTGCAAATATACTATAATAAATAGACAAATGTCAATAAAAAACCGATAAACTGTGACATTGTAGTCTGTTTATGCGTATCTTTGTATAAGATAAGCTTTACCTAGGCAATATGAAACAAGTTTCATTGCGCTCGGTTTGCATTATCTTTGTATAAGATAAGCTTCACCTCGGCAATAAGAAACAAGTTTCATTGCACTCGGTTTGTATTATCTTTGTAAAAGAAACATCTTAAACTATAGAAGAGTTATGAAAAAGATTCTAATACTATTGTCTTGCATTGCCATGTTCTTACTGATACAAGCGCAGGAACCCGACCCTCAGTGTAGGATTATAAGCAAGAAGAAAGGAAGTATAACGTTTGCCGTTGACGAGAACTTGCCGGCTCCACAACGTACAAAGTATTGGGATAATGAAGACGGTGACTATATCGCAAAGTATCTTTTGGATAAATACAAAGCCGCAAATGTCGATAGTGGGTACGTCGCATCAAGTTTCAAGGACTGTTCTTTCAAGACAATGGGACAGGATGTTCTGTTCCAATGTATCGTCCAGGCGTATGCAGAACACCGACCGCTTGTTCTTTCTCCCGACATGATATGGCTTCACATCTGCCAGGTATTCAGCCATTATCTCAATAACAACAGCGAGGCGTTGCGCAACAAGTTTGTTGATTACAACGGAAAGATGAGCCTTGTTGTGCAGACAAAGAAATGCCTGTTGCACGAAGAAGCCGACTGGTCGGGAATAATGGAGGACTTTTTAAGGCAGATAAACGAGAACACAAAAGACAGCATAGCAGAAACATTTGTTGCAGACTTTACTACCACCGGACCGGTGGAACGCATCGCATCGGGCATTACGGTGATGGATGTAATGAAGTCTTATTTTGATTATGTCGTGATATATATTGCCTGCGGAATACCCGAGATAACGCTTACAGGCACGTCCGACGACTGGAAACGGGTGCTTGACAAGACCTGTGAGCTTGAGAAGTATGGTATGGAAGAGTGGATAGGCAGAGTTAAGCCCGTGCTTGGCGAGTTCGTGAAAGCGTCGGAAGGGCGTCCTAACAGTAGATTTTGGAAAGACATGGTTACGCTTTACCACCCTGACAGGATGCGCGGCGGACTGTGTTCTTCCGAGAAACCTACCATACTCGACGGCTGGTTCCTGCGTCTCTTCCCCTATAATGAAGACGGCAAGCGTGTAAGAAAGGTGACCAACCTTACAAAGATGCTGCCGGAAATGGTGAAAGTACCGTTCCGTTATATCTCAGTATTCGAGGGTACGACGACAGAAACGCCGATGGAACTGTGGTCCGGTTTTGTCGGAGTAGAGGAAGACAGCACAACGCTTGCCCTGACACCGAAGATCGGTTGGCTTGTGCGCGTGGCTGATACAGACAACGAAATAATACAGGATATGAAGAAAAACCACTTTTCGTTGCGCGTAAAAGAAGTCCCGCCGATACTGTCGAAGATAAAGTATATGAGCAATCTTGAACTCTATTTCATTGACAAAGTGTCCCTGCCGGAGTGGATGGACCGTATACAGATAGACAAGTTCATTATACATGGCAAGATGTCTGATGACGAAAAGGCACAGATAACGGCACGCTTCCCCAATATTGACATAAGACCGTAGCCGGTTGGAGGCAATCTCTTTTTATCATGTTTCGCTGCTGTGACACTCTTGCACGGTAGCGAAACATGTTGTTTACCAAGGCAAACAAATCGTAATATAGCATAAATAATTCTGCGGGTGTGTACATTCTGTCATTACTTGTATTAAATTTACGGCACTAACCAATAACTTATTATTATGAACAGAATGAAAGAAGCGGCTATCATTGCTATCGGCATTATAGGGCTGGGCATGTGTATAAAGAGCGGAATGAGCGACTTTGTCAATAAAGACTGACGCCGCCGGCTGTCATAAAATCATCCGCTATGCACGACATTCACAATGAGATGTCGCTGCATAGCGGATGATTTTTTATTTTACAAGTCTCCTTTTTACAAGGATAATGTTACTTATGCCTCTTCTGCCTCTTTCTCCTGAGCCTTGTAGAACTCGATGTCTTCGGCGCGGAAGTTCTTGATGAAGCAGTGGTGTGCGTTCACCTCTGCTTCTGCATGGCGTACATATACGTTTGCGCTCTTTGCGAACAGCTCGGGTGCACGTGTTGCGTCATCGAGTATGAGGAGCGACATTATCACGTCGGCAGTCATTTCGTAGAGACGACGGGCAAGGAAGTCCTGAACACACTGGTTGTTGGCTTCCTTCACCGTATTGATTGCCTCTTCGAGCTTCTCTACAAGGGCGGCGGTGCGTTCCTTGAGCGGTTGCAATTCGGCAGCAACGGTATTTTCAAGCATCTCCTTGATAATCGAGAGGTATGTACCGTTGGTAATGTAGCGTATTGCAGCTACAACCTGAAGCTGTGTCGTACCCTCGTATATAGAGAAGATACGCGCATCGCGGTAAAGACGCTGGCACTTGTACTCCATGATGAAGCCCGAACCGCCGTGAACGGAGATTGCATCGTATGCGTTCTGGTTGGCATACTCCGAGTTCATACCTTTTGCCAGAGGCGTGAAGGCATCGGCAAGACGTGTGTATCTCTTTAGTTCCTGACGCTCTTCCGGTGTCAGTTTGCGGTCGCGTGCTATGTCTTCAAGACATTTGTAGATGTCAACGTAGCGTGCTGTCTGATACAACAGTGAACGACCGGCATCGAGTTTCGCTTTCATACGCGAAAGCATGTCATATACGGCAGGGAAGTTTATGATCTTCTCTCCGAATTGTGCACGCTCCTTTGCGTATGCCAGAGCCTCGTTGTAAGCCTCCTGCTCTACACCCACCGACTGTGCGGCGATGCCGAGACGGGCACCGTTCATAAGCGCCATGACATACTTGATAAGTCCCATGCGTGTGCTTCCGCACAGTTCGGCTTTGGCGTTCTTGTATGTAAGCTCGCATGTGGGCGACCCGTGTATACCGAGTTTGTGCTCGATATGACGCACGTCTACTCCTCCGTCACGCTTGTCGTAGATGAACATGGAAAGACCGCGACCGTCGTGTGTGCCCTCTTCCGAACGTGCCAGCACAAGGTGGATGTCCGAGTCGCCGTTGGTGATGAAACGCTTTACGCCGTTCAACCGCCAGCAGTTGTTCTCTTCGTCGAACGTAGCCTTGAGCATTACGCGCTGAAGGTCGGAACCGGCATCCGGTTCGGTAAGGTCCATAGACATCGTTTCGCCCGCACAGATGCGCGGAATATACTTTTGGCGCTGCTCCTCGTTACCGAATTCATAAAGAGTGTCGATACAACTCTGTAGGCTCCAGATGTTCTGGAAGCCGGCGTCGGCAGCTGCTATCACTTCAGAAAGCATCGAGAACACTGTGTTGGGCAGGTTCAGTCCGCCGTAGCGGCGCGGCATGCTGATACCCCAAAGACCCGCCTTGCGTGTAACGTCAAGGTTCTCAAAAGTCTTCGAAGCATAAATCATGCGTCCGTTTTCAAGATGCGGTCCTTCAAGGTCCACGTCCTCTGAGTTCGGTGCGATAACGTTTGCGGCGACATCACCGGTTATGTCAAGAACCTTCTTGTAGTTCTCTATGGCATCGTTGTAGTCTACCGGAGCATCGGCATGTTCATCCTTGTCCGCATATCCTTTCTCACGCAGTTCCACCAAACGCTCCATAAGCGGATGACTAAGGTGAAATTCTATTTCGGGATGGTCTGTATAATAATTTGCCATTTATCTGTCTTGTTAAATGTTTGTTACTTTATTATTGTCATGCACTTATTTGCTGTTCTGCTTATAATACTTTATCATCTTCGGCACAACATCCTCCACGGTTCCCACGATTACATAGTCGGCTATCTTGTTGATAGGAGCGTCGGGGTCGCTGTTCACGGATATGATGATGCCCGAGTCCTGCATACCGGCGATGTGCTGTATCTGTCCGCTTATGCCGCAGGCGATATAAACCTTGGGATGAACCGTCACACCTGTCTGTCCTATCTGTCTGTCGTGGTCGAGCCAGCCTGCATCCACAGCTGCACGCGATCCTCCCACTTCGCCGTGAAGTTCCTTGGCAAGCTTGAACAGAAGGTCGAAGCCTTCTTTTGAGCCTACTCCGTAACCGCCGGCAACAACTATCGGCGCACCTTTCAGGTTGTGTTTAGCTTCCTCGACCTGTCGGCTGAGCACCTTTACCACATAAGCGGCGTCAGACACATACTTGCCAACCTCCGGGTAAACCACTTCTTTGCGGCTCTCGCCCTCGTAAACGGCTTTCTGCATCACGCCCGAACGTACTGTCGCCATCTGCGGACGGTGGTCGGGATTGACGATTGTTGCAACGATGTTGCCGCCGAATGCCGGTCGTATCTGATAAAGCAGATTGTCATAGTGATTGCCCGACTTCTTGTCGTCATAGCTTCCTATCTCCAGTTGTGTACAGTCTGCCGTAAGTCCGCTTGTAAGCGATGACGATACACGCGGTCCGAGGTCGCGTCCGATAACGGTTGCTCCCATAAGGCAAATCTGTGGTTTCTCCTCCTTGAAGAGGTTAACGAGTATTTCGGTGTGCGGTGCCGACGTGTAAGGGAACAGTGCCTCGCCGTCGAATACAAACAGCTTGTCCACGCCGTAAGGCAATATTTGGTCCTCAACCGCGCCCTTGATGCCCGTTCCGGCAACAATGGCATGCAGTTCCACACCAAGTTCATTGGCCAGCTTGCGGCCCTTTGTGAGCAGCTCCTGAGATACCTCTTGTACCTTGGTGCCTTCTATCTCGCAATATACAAAAACGTTGTTCATTGTTTTTTTATTTTTTAGGTAAAGAAGATATGAGTAGATATCGGGAAGATATGGGGAGATATGAGACATTAGTCTTTTATGTAGCTATTGCAGACCACCCCTTTTATATATGCGTTTAGCATAAAGCTCGTATTCTGTATTTCAGAGACAAGATTATGAAACGTATTTTCGTCGATATATGTAAGGCCCTTTGACAAAATGCAGTAATATCTGCACTCTTTCAGGCTGCCTTGCGATATATTGAAGAAGCGAAGTTTGTCTGCCTTGCCCAGCTTTTTATACCCTTCGGCGATGTTGGCTGCTATTGACACTGCTGCGCGTTGGAACTGTTGACACAAGCCAAACTTCTCTGTCTCAGGAAAAGTTCTTGTTATCTTGTATATTTTGATAACAAGTTCATGAGCCTTTTGCCAAGCCAATATGTCTTCGAAAGTCCGCGTCATCAGCATTTGTCCCTTATCTTCTTCTATCTTCTTTTATCTTCCTTTATCTCCTTTCAAGTCCCTTTTCTCCTTCTTTTTTATCCGATTATCTTCTCATCAAGAAGTTCTTTCATCATGCACTCTATGTCGCAGTCGCATCCGCTTATCCGTTTGCACTCCTTTGCCTGGAACACGATGTTCTTGACAGCCTTTACCTTTGTGGGCGAACCGCTCAGTCCGCACTGCTGCGGGTCGCCGTCGATGTCGGCTACCGACCATTCGTTGAGTGTCAGATAAGGGCGTTCATCATACAGACCGGCATATTCCATGCCTTCGGTACGCTCCATGGGAACGGTGGCACGCTTGTATTTCATCACAAGTTTTGCGTTGCACGGACGGCATGGCGCCGCACTTCCGTTCACTGTTATCACTATAGGCATCGGTGCTTCCACCATTTCCACACCTCCGTCTATGTGGCGGCGTATGGTCAGTTTCCCGTCCTCACACTTCTCGATTTCCTCTGCATATGTCACCTGAGACAGTCCCAACTTCTGTGCAACCTGCGGTCCCACCTGTGCCGTGTCGCCGTCTATCGCCTGGCGTCCGCCTATAATGACGTCCGCACCGCCTATTTTCTTAATGGCTGTGGCGAGCGCATACGATGTGGCAAGCGTGTCGGCACCGGCAAAAAGGCGGTCGGTGAGCAGCCAGCCCGTGTCGGCACCACGGTAAAGTCCCTGGCGGATAATCTCTGCCGCACGTGGAGGACCCATGGTCAATAAGCCAACTGTCGAACCGGGATTTTGTTCTTTCAGGCGCAGAGCCTGTTCCAAAGCGTTCAAGTCTTCGGGGTTAAAGATTGCAGGCAGGGCCGAGCGGTTGACCGTTCCCTCTGCAGTCATTGCATCTTTTCCGACATTTCTTGTGTCGGGTACTTGCTTTGCAAGCACGATGATTTTCAATTTCATATATTAAAAGTATAATGTAATGTTTTCATAAGCCACCCTCCGGCGACTTTAAATCTCATGAGACATGCCGTCGGATACGGGTTGTTAAGATAGTATATATAATGCAAAAATACACTTTTTTTGTATTGTCACAAAGAAAAAAAGGTTAAAATGCACAATCACCCCTTGTGTTGTGCATTTCCGTGTGGCGTACATGCCGTTGTGCCGGCAATGTTTTTAGATGCCTTCAAGGCAGATATTAACACCCGTTTCCGGAGCGCTTTTAACATTTTCTTGCCCGTCGCAGACCGCGGATTGCCTTTTGCCGGCAAAACATACGAAAAACATCATATTTTGCTCTTTTGTGTGTAATTGTTTGTATATCAGTTGGTTATATTTTGAATGCAGCCTTGCCGCCATCACAAGTATATGCCTTCGGATTGTGAAATACGGCATATCACACTGCAAAACACGGCATATTGCATGCTGAAAGGCGGCATATCACGCCACAAAGTGCCGTGTTTTACACCCCGAAGTGCGCTGTTTCAGCCTCAAAAACCGCCTTTTCGCCTTCTTTAAAGCCCGTCGGCAGTCCTCTTTCCGTGCTTTTTCCGCGTAGAATGAGATTTGCCGCAGTCAATAAAAACGAAATTATTAACAACCCTAAAAGTATATTAAAATGTCTCGTGTTACATTCTTTGTAATATTATGAAGCCTTATCGTCAAATTTATTTTTTACCTTTGTAAGGTGCAAAATCCGCATGTTACTCTTTTTTACACAATAATCTTATAAACAACAGGAAGGCTTGCGATGATAGACAGAGCGACGATAGACCGTATAATGGATGCTGCTGACATTGTGGACGTGGTGTCCGAGTTTGTCTCACTGCGTAAGGTCGGAGCCAATTACAAGGGGCTTTGCCCTTTCCACGACGACACCACGCCGTCGTTCTATGTGTCGCCGTCGCGCGGTATCTGCCACTGTTTCTCGTGCGGAAAGACCACAAATTCGGTGGGATTTGTCATGGAACGCGAGCAGATGACCTATCCCGAGGCACTGCGCTGGCTGGCAAACAAATACCATATAGAGATACGCGAGCGGGAACTCTCCGATGAAGAGAAGCGCGAACAGAACGACCGCGAGAGCATGTTCATTGTAAACGAGTGGGCGGCAGACTATTTCAGCGATGTGCTTCTTAACGATGTGGACGGGCGAGCCGTGGGCATGCAGTATTTCCGCAGCCGCGGTTTCCGTGACGATATCATACAAAAGTTTCGTCTGGGCTTTGCCCTTCCCTCGCGGACGGCAATGTCAAATACAGCCACATTAAAAGGTTATAAAGAAGAATATCTTGTAAAGACGGGACTTTGCTACCGTCGCGACGGCGGCGAACTGTCCGACCGCTATGCCGGAAGAGTGATATTCCCGTGGATAAACGTCAGCGGAAAGGTGTGTGCCTTCGGCGGACGTCTGCTCGATTCGCGTACCAAGGGCGTGCAGCAGAAGTATGTCAACTCGCCCGACTCCGACATATATCATAAGGAACGCGAGCTTTACGGCATATATCAGGCAAAGAGAGCGATAGCCAAGGAAGACCTTGTATATATGGTAGAGGGATATACCGACGTAATATCTATGCACCAGTGCGGTATAGAGAATGTCGTGGCAAACTCCGGAACGGCGCTCAGTGTTCACCAGATACGCATACTGAGACGCTTCACCGCCAACATAGTTTTGCTTTACGACGGCGATGCGGCGGGCATACATGCCGCCATGCGCGGCACCGACATGTTGCTTGCCGAGGGCATGAACGTCAAGGTGCTGCTGCTGCCCGACGGCGAAGACCCGGACAGCTTTGCGCGCAACCACTCGGCATCGGGCTTCCGCGAATATATAGAAGAGCATCAGACCGATTTCATAGAGTTCAAGACAAACATCATGCTGCGCGGTGTCACCGACCCGATAAAGCGTTCGGAGGCGATAAACAGCATCGTCAAGAGCGTGTCGGTGATAAACGACCAGATTGTACGCGCCACATATATTAAAGATTGCGCCCACCGTCTAGGCATAAACGAGGCGACGCTCATTAGCACGATGAACAAGTTCATACGCAGCGGAAAGGAGGAAAAACGCAAGGAGACGGCACGCGAAGAGGCACGCACTGCCGACAAGCCGCAGGAACCTCTGCGCCCTGCCACGCCCGACGTGCAGGCATCAAAGGTGGAATATATGCTGGTGCAGGCGGTTGTAAGACACGGAGAGATGACGATATACCGCAATGTGGAGACCGAAGACGGCGGGACAACCGACCTTAATGTGGCGCAATACATAAGCTATGACCTCGGTGCCGACGGACTTTCGTTCCACTCCGAAGAGTACAACCGCATACTGGCGGAGGCAGTGGAGCACAGTGCCGATGCCGACTTCAAGGCAGAGGCTTACTTCACACGTCATCCAGATATCGGAATAAGCACCATTGCGGCGGAGATGGCAGCCGATCGTTTCCAGTTGAGCAAGAGTATGCAGGTGCAGGAAGACGAGGACAGCCTGCGCAACAGAGTGGTTCACATGGTGCTCGACTTCCGCATGGACTATGTCAAGACACGTCTCGGCAGGCTGCGCGAAGAAATGGCGCTTGCCGCCAGCGACATGGAGAAGCTGATGCCGCTGATGAAGGAATACACGGAGGTTCAGAACCTTAGAAACCGCATAGCTAAGGAACTGGGAAACGAAATAATAGTATGACGTATGGTATACATTCACTGGCTGACATATCTTATATATATAGTGGTGACGGTGTCTGCCATTGTGGCGGTGCTTATGGACCACCGCCAGCCCGCCAAGACCGTGGCGTGGATAATGGCGCTGATATTCCTGCCGGTGATAGGTATTGTGCTTTATTTCTTCTTTGGACAGAACACACGACGTGAAAGGTATCTCAGCGAGCACAACATAGATCTGCTGACAAAAAGCTCGGTATTGGAGTTTGTTGAACAGAAAAACCTGTACGTGCCGGAGACCCACCGTTCTCTGATAAACCTTTTTACCAACCGCAGTTGGGCGTTGCCCTTCAAAGACAACGCCACCGACATATATACCGACGGCTACGGATATTTCCATTCGTTGCTGAGAGAGATAGCCGGAGCGCGCCACCACATACATCTCGACACGTATATTTTTGAAGACGATCCGTTGGGAAATCTCGTTGCAGACGCTCTTATGGACAAGGCACGCGACGGGGTGGAGGTGCGCGTGATATACGACGACGTGGGATGCTGGAACGTGGACAACCGTTTCTTCGACCGCATGCAGGAGGCGGGGATAGAGGTATATCCCTTTATGCCCGTACGTTTCCCGGCTTTCACAAGCAAGGTGAACTACCGCAATCACCGCAAACTGTGCGTGATAGACGGCAGGGTGGCGTTTATCGGCGGCATGAACATAGCCATGCGCTACATCAAAGGCACCGGTTCGCAGCCGTGGCGCGACACCCATCTGCGCATAGAGGGCAACGCCGTATATGGTGTTCAGCGCGCTTTCATGGTAGACTGGTGCTTTGTCTCGGGCACGCTCATCACCGACAGGTGCTACTATCCGGAACTTAAAGGAGCGCCGGAAAACAACTGTCTCATGCAGGTTGTCACCGACAGCCCTTTCAGCGAGTGGCCCGACATCATGCAGGGCTATGTGCGCATATTGCTCGAGGCACGCAGATATGTCTATATGGAGACACCTTACTTCCTGCCCACCGAGCCTGTAATGTTTGCAATGCGTATCGCCGCGCTTGCCGGTGTGGATGTCCGCATAATGATACCGATGCACGCCGACGCGCGTTTTGTAGAGTGGGCAAGCCGCTCCTACGTGTCGGAGATAGTGGAGTCGGGCGTGAAGGTATATCTTTATAAAGCCGGTTTCAACCACTCCAAGCTGCTCGTATGCGATGATGCTCTGGCTTCGTGCGGCTCTGCCAACGTAGACTTCCGCAGCTTTGAGAACAATTTCGAGGCAAATGTCTTTATATACGACGAGGCGACGGCGCTTCGTCTGAAGAAGGTTTTCATGGACGATGTAGAGCAGTGCGTGCCTATAGAGGATGCCATGAACTACATACGCATACCTTATCTGCAACGTCTGTGGGAGTCGGTTGTCAGACTTCTCTCACCATTGTTGTAGACTTTTCCTTATTAACAAAAGACAAAACAGACATTTTTTCCTATTTTCTTGTAGTTTTTCGAACTGTTCTGCGTCTAACGTGCAGAGATTAATCAACAGAACAGACATCATGAATGTATCAGAAACAGAATTTGCGCAGATTGCAAGAACACACAAGAGCATAATCTATACCGTATGCTATATGTTCTCCAAAAATGCCGACGAGGTTGCCGACCTGTTTCAGGAAACGCTTGCAAACATTTGGAGCGGACTTCCTGGATTTAACGGGCAGAGCGACATCAGGACATGGATTTACAGGGTGACACTTAACACATGTATATCCGCCGACAGGAAGAAAAGAAGAGCCGGATGTAATATCCATGACATGGACATTGCTCTTTTTGAGGACAATGACCGTGAGACAAAGCAGATAAACATGCTGCACAAACGGATAAGCAGGCTCCAGCCGTTCGACAGGGCGATAGTGCTGTTGTGGCTCGAGAACATGAGTTACGAAGAGATTGGTGCCGTGGTGGGTATCAGTACCAAGAACGTTTCGGTACGTCTGTTCAGGATTAAGGAAGAATTAAAGAAAATGTCTGACAATTAAAACTGCAAGAAATGGAAACAACAAACGAAATGGAGAATATGCGTCTGCAACTGGACGTGTTGAAAAACAGGCTTGAGAAACAAACCGTAATCAGCGATAATATGATAAGGATGGCGATGAAAGACAAGTCGCACAGGATAAAACTGAAATACCGAATCGTAATGATAATGTGCATCACCATGATTCCATACAACCTGATATTGATGCCCCATATAGGCTTTTCATTGCCTTTCGGCATCGTTACGAGTATCTTTATGCTTATAGCCGGAATATACACCTATTATAATATGAGGGTTTTGGACAGTGCGTTTGACTCTGGCGATAACATGATTGAAGCGGGACTGAAAGTGGCAAAGGCAAAGAAAAGAGACTCAGACTGGCTGAAATATTCCATTCCCACAGTAATACCATGGTTTGTATGGTTCTTGATTGAGACTTTGGAAAAAGACCACGGATACGTAGGAGCCATAGGAGGAACAATCGGCGGACTTGTCGGTGGCATCATGGGCATGCACATGCACTTCAAAATACAGCGCAAATACAAAGAGATAATAGCCCATATAGAAGATATAAAGGATATCCGTTGAGAACGAAAAAAGGCTGTCTGAAACGATTTCAGACAGCCTTTTTCAGTGTTGGGATACTCGGACTCGAACCAAGAATGACAGGACCAGAATCTGTAGTGTTACCATTACACCATATCCCAATATATCTTTTGCAATGTGCTTTACGGCTGATTGCGAGTGCAAAGGTACTATATTTTTTTTTCTTTGCAATAGTTTTTCTTGTTTTTTTCTAAAAAAACTCAAATAAAGAGGTGCTTTTTCGTGGTTTTACGATAAATCAATGTACCTTTGCGCCATAACAACAGCTTATTTAATGGAACAGACAGAAAAGTTAGTTAAGGCAATAATAGAGGGTATACAGGAGAAGAAAGGACGCGGAATAACCGTTGCCGACCTTTCGAAAATTGACGGGGCGATATGCAGCAGATTTGTTATATGCGAGGGAAATTCGCCCTCACAGATAGAGGCTATTGCCGATGCAGTGGGAGAAAGCGCACGGATAAATGCGGGAGAGAAACCCGTGAATGTTGTCGGACTGAGACAGGCGCAGTGGGTAGCGATGGATTATACGGACGTTATAGTTCACATTTTCCTGCCGGAGACAAGGGAGTTCTACAATCTTGAAAATCTCTGGATGGATGCGCCGTTGGTGAATGTTCCGGATCTTGACTGATGTCCCGGTTCATACAATCGTATTTTTAATATTTATTACTTATTTATATAAAGGGCGGATGCCGATATGTGCCGTACCGTTGTTTTAAAGATGACAGCAGGCGACGGGGCGGGCGGATGCCGATATGGAAGAAAATGGAAAAGGATAAGACTCCAAAGATGCCTAAGTTCAACATGAATTGGATTTACGGTCTTGTTATCGTAGGATTGCTTGCGGTATATTTTGCAGGTGGCGACGCCGTAGCCGGAAGTGCGAGCAGACCGGTATCGTATACTGTATTCAAGGAATATGTCAACAAGGGATACGCATCGAGGATTGTTGTCAACAAGGATGAGAGCAAGCTGAAGATGTATGTAAAGCCCGAACACATAAGGACAGTGTTCCGTCAGGGTACCGATCAGACCGGTAAGGAACCTTACGTGAATGTCGAGTTCGGAAGTGTGGAGAATGTGGAGAACTTCATTGACCTGGAACGCAAGGCGGGTAAGTTTGCCGGCGAGTTCACATACGAAAACAAGCAGGGCAACAGTTTCATGAACATACTCATCAGTTTCGGACCTATAATATTCCTTGTGGTTATATGGCTGTTCTTCATGCGCCGCATGGGAGGAGGCTCTGCCGGAGGTTCCGGCGTGTTCAACGTAGGTAAGAGCAAGGCAAAGATGTATGAGAAAGGCGGCGAGCTGAACGTGACATTCAAGGATGTTGCAGGACAGGCGGGTGCCAAGCAGGAGGTGCAGGAAATAGTAGAGTTCCTCAAGAACCCGCAGAAATATACCGAACTTGGCGGTAAGATACCCAAAGGTGCTCTTCTCGTTGGTCCTCCGGGAACGGGAAAGACATTGCTTGCAAAGGCTGTGGCAGGAGAGGCGGGTGTTCCGTTCTTCTCCATGAGCGGTTCGGACTTTGTGGAGATGTTCGTCGGAGTAGGTGCAAGCCGCGTGCGCGACCTGTTCCGCCAGGCAAAGGAGAAGTCACCGTGTATAATATTCATAGACGAGATAGATGCCGTTGGAAGGGCGCGCAGCAAGAATCCGGCAATGGGCGGAAACGACGAACGCGAGAACACGCTGAATGCGCTGCTTACGGAAATGGATGGTTTCGGGACAAACAGCGGCGTGATAATATTGGCTGCGACGAACCGTGCGGACATGCTCGACTCGGCTCTGTTGCGTGCCGGGCGTTTCGACAGGCAGATACATGTGGATCTTCCCGACCTTAACGAGCGTAAGGAGATATTCCTTGTTCATTTGAAGCCGGTGAAGACGGATCCGTCGTTGGATATAGACTTGTTGGCGAGACAGACACCGGGATTTTCAGGAGCGGACATTGCCAACGTGTGCAACGAGGCGGCTCTGATAGCTGCACGTCACGACAAGAAGACTGTAGAGCGTCAGGACTTTCTGGATGCGGTGGACAGGATAATAGGCGGACTGGAGAAGAAGACAAAGGTGATGACGGCTGCCGAGAAACGCACGATAGCCCTGCACGAGGCGGGTCATGCCACGATATCATGGTTCCTGGAACATGCCAATCCGCTGGTTAAGGTGACGATAGTGCCGCGCGGACGTGCTCTCGGTGCCGCATGGTATATGCCGGAGGAAAGGCAGATAACCACAAAGGAGGAGATGCTTGACGAGATGTGTGCCACACTTGGCGGGCGTGCTGCCGAGGAACTGTTTACGGGGCATATATCCACGGGTGCCATGAACGATCTGGAGCGTGTGACAAAGAGTGCATACGGCATGATTGCATACGCCGGAATGAGTGACAGGCTGCCTAATATATGTTACTATAATAATAATGAATATAACTTTCAGCGACCTTATTCGGAAACCACGGCAAAGGTGATGGACGATGAGGTTCTGGAGATGATAAACAGTCAGTATGAGCGTGCAAAGCGATTGCTGACCGAGCATAAGGAGGGACACAACAAACTGGCGCAGCTGCTTATAGAGCGTGAGGTGATATTTGCCGAGGATGTGGAGAATATATTCGGCAAGCGTCAGTGGGTTAGCCGCTCGCAGGAAATAATGAATGAGCAAGAGAGTACTGTCGGTGGAACAGAGGAACATGAAGGCGAAGTGTCAGCAGACAGTGTAGAGGAAACCCGGGAAAAAGAATAGGAGAGGAGCACGATATGTCGGATAAGCAAAGCAAGTTGGGCAACCTGATAGCCAGAAGTATAACGGGAGTGCTGTTTGTGGCAGCCATAGTGACATGTTTTCTTGATGCCTTTGCAATGGAAGTGCTCTTTGCCTTGGTGACGGGACTGACGATGTGGGAATACGGCGGACTTGTAAACGGTGTGAAAGGTGTGACCGTAAACCGTTTTATCGGCACTGTGGCGGGTGTATATCTCTTTCTTGCCGTGGGCGGTTTCTGTAGCGGACTTGTACAGACGGGGGCAGTGTTCATTCCGTATCTGCTCACATTAGTATATCTGTTCGTAAGCGAGCTGTATGCGAAGAACGAGAATGCAGTGAACGATTGGGCATACACCATGCTCGGGCAGATGTATGTGGCGTTGCCGCTGTCGATGATAAATGTGCTGGCGTTCAACGCCGCTGCCGACGGGAGCATACGTTTTAACTATATTATTCCGCTTAGCATATTTGTATTTCTATGGACCAACGACACCGGCGCGTATTGCACGGGTTCGCTGATAGGGCGTCATAAGCTGTTTCCGCGCATAAGTCCGGCAAAGAGTTGGGAAGGCAGCATAGGCGGTGCCGTACTGGTGATGGTTGCCGCATGGATAGTAGGTACATGTGCCGTGGATAACGGTGCCGATGTTCTGACTGTTCCGCAGTGGCTCGGTCTCGGACTTGTCGTGGTGGTGTTCGGCACATGGGGCGACCTTGTCGAGAGCCTTTTTAAGCGGACACTCGGAATAAAAGACAGCGGCACAATACTTCCCGGTCACGGTGGTATGCTGGATAGGTTTGACTCGTCGCTTATGGCAATGCCGGCGGCTGTGGTATATCTATATTCTCTTACATTGTTTTAAGGGTTATAGGCTTGTCTTCTTGTCTTGGTTGTGGCTTTCACGGAATGTGACAGATACATAGCCGTATGACAACCGATATGCAAAGATCATAGACAAAACTTCTTGACAAGTTTTGTTTATGCCTTATTTTTTATTATATTTGCCGATATTATAGACTTTTATAAAAAGACATGGTTATACAGACGGCGTGCAGAGAGCATGCAAATGCAATAGCGCGGCTTATAATGCAAGCAATGAATTATGATTGTTGCAGGTATTATGCCGGACCGGAGCATAGTCTTGAAGACTTTGAAAGGATGATGACGCGGCTTGTGGAAGCCGACAACTCGCAGTATAGTTATACAAATACTCATGTGGCACTGGATGATGACGGATGTGTTGCCGGTATATGTGTGACTTACGACGGTGCGAGGCTTCATGAACTGAGAGAGGCTTTTATACATGCGGCGCGAGAATGTTTCGGACGCGATTACAGTACTATCGGTGACGAGACGGCGCCCGGTGAACTTTACATAGACAGTCTTGCTGTAGACGAGCAATACCGTGGACGTGGCATTGCCGGTGACTTGTTGCGTGTTGCCATAGCCAAGGCGTCGGACATGGGAATTCCGGCGGGATTGCTTGTCGACAAGGGTAATCCGCTTGCAGAACGACTGTATGTAAGGATGGGCTTTAAACATGTCGGTGATACGGTGTGGGGAGGACATCCCATGAAACATCTTCAATATCAGATATCTACATAAACACAATTATATGCAGAAGAGCAAATATCTTGTTGCCAATGAGCGGGATGCGCTGTGGGGACTTACGGTGAGCACTGTAGGTTATGACGAACTGTCGGCAGACGAACCTTATCCTACGCAAGGGCATGCCGACGGATATTATTTTGATATAAAACGAGGACGCGTGCTCAACGAATACCAGATGCTTTATCTGTTGGAAGGCGAGGGCGTGTTCTCATCGGAACATGTTTCCCGGACAAGAATAAAGGCAGGGGATATATTTCTTCTGTTTCCAGATGAGTGGCACAGTTATCATCCGGTACCGGGTTCTAACTGGAAGAGTTATTGGATTGGTTATAAGGGCAGAAACATGGACGACCGTATGCGCTATGGCTTTCTGTCTCCTGAAAAACCGATATATCATGTGGGTTACAGCAGTGATATTGTGCATCTGTACAACTCTGCCATAGATGCGGCACGCGAGGAAGCGGCATATTCGCAGCAGGTACTTGCGGGAATAGTGAATAATCTTATTGGAGTGATGTATTATCTCGAGCGTAATCTCGAGCTTAACCGAAAGAGCGGATATGCCGATCTTATAAATAAAGCGCGTGAGCGGATACGCCAGAGTGTGGAGACAAACCTTACCATGCAGCAGGTGGCGGAAGAGTTAGGCGTGAGCTATTCCAACTTCCGCAAACTTTTCAAAGAGTATACGGGTATGTCTCCTGCCATGTTTCAGCAGGATCTGCGCCTGCAACGTGCAAAGGAACTGTTGTCGACTACGGGGTTGAGCATAAAGGAGATTGCGTACAGGCTTTGTTTTGACTCTCCCGATTATTTCTCAAGCAAGTTCAGAATAAAGACCGGATGCAAGCCGAGCGATTACAGAGGGCAGATGAAGTAGGCTGGGGTATTATTTTGTAAGAAGATAAAGGGATATAGGAGAAGATAAAAGAAGATAGGAGAAGATATAAGGAGATAAAGGGAGATAGGAGAAGATAAGGGAAGATAAAGGACAATGGTCTTGAAGCAAACAACAAGGCATACGTCCTTTATCTTCCCTTATCTTCTCCTATATCTTTTTATCTTATTATTACAAGTAAAAATCCTTTATAGCATTACTTGCCGCAACTTGGAGCCCATGGCTTCAGCTGTTTGAAGAAGTCATTGCCCTTGTCGTCGACGAGGATGAACGCCGGGAAATCCTCTACGTGGATTTTCCATACCGCCTCCATGCCCAATTCGGGATATTCCACGCACTCGATGCTCTTGATGGAGTTCATTGAGAGTACAGCCGCAGGACCACCGATGCTGCCGAGGTAGAAACCGCCGTGTTTGTGACATGCGTCGGTAACTTCCTGTGTACGGTTACCTTTGGCAATCATCACCATTGAGCCGCCATTAGCCTGGAACTCGTCTACGTAGGGGTCCATACGGTTTGCCGTGGTGGGTCCCATTGAACCGCAAGGCATGCCTTCCGGAGTCTTTGCCGGTCCGGCGTAGAGCACAGGATGATCCTTGAAATACTGCGGAAGACCTTCGCCGGCGTCAAGACGCGCCTTGAGTTTGGCGTGGGCAATGTCGCGTGCTACGATGATGGTGCCGTTGAGGCTTACGCGCGTTGATACCGGATATTGGCTCAGGAGTTTGCACACTTCGCTCATAGGCCGGTTGAGGTCAATTTTTACGGCGTTGCCTTCGCCTGCCTTGCGCAGTTCTTCGGGAATAAGCTCGCCCGGATTGTCGTCAAGTTTCTCTATCCAGATACCGTCCTTGTTTATCTTTGCCTTGATATTGCGGTCGGCAGAGCAGCTCACGCCCAGACCGATGGGGCAGCTTGCGCCGTGGCGCGGCAGACGTATTACGCGTATGTCGTGGGCAAAGTACTTGCCTCCGAATTGTGCCCCGAGACCTATCTTGTGCGCTTCTTCAAGGAGTTGCTTCTCCAGTTCTATGTCGCGGAAGGCGCGTCCTGTCTCGTCTCCCGTCGTGGGCAGGTTGTCGTAGTAGTGCGTGGAGGCGAGCTTTACGGTAAGGAGATTTTTCTCCGCCGATGTTCCTCCGATGACAAACGCTATGTGATAAGGCGGACATGCAGCCGTTCCGAGAGTCTTCATCTTCTCCACGAGGAACGGTACGAGCGTGCCGGGGTTCTGTATGCGTGCCTTTGTTTCCTGATAGAAATATGTCTTGTTGGCAGAGCCGCCGCCTTTGACAACGCAGAGGAACTTGTATTCGTCGCCTTCGGTTGCCTCGATGTCTATCTGTGCCGGCAGGTTGCAGCGTGTGTTCACCTCGTCGTACATGTTTAGCGGAGCGTTCTGCGAGTAGCGCAGGTTCTCTTCCGTGTATGTCTTGTATACGCCGAGCGACAGTGCCTCTTCGTCGCAGAAGCCTGTCCACACCTGCTGTCCTTTCTCGCCGTGGATGATTGCCGTGCCGGTGTCCTGGCAGAAAGGCAGCTTGCCCTTGCATGCCACTTCGGCGTTGCGCAGGAATGTCAGCGCCACGTACTTGTCGTTGTCGCTTGCCTCGGGGTCGGTGAGAATCTTTGCCACCTGCTCGTTGTGCGAGCGGCGCAGCAGGAAGTTTACGTCGCGGAATGCGGCGTTCGACATCATCGTGAGTGCTTCCGGGCTGACTTTCAGCACCGGTGTGCCTTCAAACTCGCCTACGGACACGCCTTCTTTGGTCAGCAGGTAGTATTCCGTATCGTCCTTGCCCGTCTGGAACATGGGCGCGTACTTAAATTCGGGTGTTGTTGCCATAATGTTTTGTATTTATAGTTATATGTTATATGTTTTAGCTTTGCCTGCAAAATTAGGTATAATTATTCAATTACAATATTAATGGTAGGATAAATTGTGCTCAATAATACCGATATGCCATCCGGCAGGCTTGTTTATCTTTGATGACAAGTTGTACGGGTGCGTTGCCTTAAAGACCATACCGCTTATGATTTTGTGTAATTTTAAGAAAAAACATGTTTTTCTTCATTATAACATCTTGTCTATGTTAAATACTGCAAATTACCCCCCTATTATTAATGAATATTAACCTATGATGCGGAATATTATATGTTTCACTAATTTTGCCACCTGAAAAACCGGGAAAGACAGTTTTCCGCAGATTGGAGAGCATGAATATGGATTCTATATAAATAACACAATAGGTAATAAAAAAATTATTTTATGAGGTCAAACATGTTTTTGAGACATTGCGGCAAAAACTCAGGATATATGCTACTATGTCTTTTTGTATTGTGGGGAAGCGTGTCTTTTGCACAGACGACAAAGCCTGTGTGGCAGCAGACCGATCCTGAAGGAGGTAACTATTTGAAAGGCCGTCGTGCACTTGCCGGCAAGGGATGCGAGGTAAACATGCTCGTGAATACAGTTACTGTGGCTTCCTGGGCGAATGGGCTTGACAATCTTGTGGATGATGATCTGACGAACTTTGCGTCGTTTCCGACTGGTGTTTCGATCGATGCCGGTGTGGCTCCGATTGTAAGTATCCGCGATATGGAGAATCATTATGCAGGAGGAACAGTTGCCGGTTTTGTTGTTGCAAGTGCTGAGGGCAGTTTACTGTCATTGGATGTCGTGAAGGCTTATGCCATTCAGTTTTACTGTGACGGGAAGGAGGTCGGAACAGCTGTTCCCGTTACGGAAGGACAGTCTGCTGGTGCGCTCAATCTTTCTTTGATAAAGATACCTGGTTCGGACGATGTTACTTCAACGTTATCGGCAGTGGCACCGGGTGAGTTTGATGAAGTCTGCCTGATGCCGGCAGGAGGTGTAAACTTGGAGCTGATTAAAAATACGAGAGTGAAATATGCTTTTGCAGGCAATGCAAGACAGTATAATCTTGTTAATGCCGGTCGGGGAGGGTGCTCTGACGGCAGTGACGGTATATATGCCTTCAATGAAGACTTCCAAACCAGTCTTAAACTTGAGGTTGGAAGTTCTGATGTGGCGAATACGGCAAACTTCATAGATGCTGATTTGGAAAATAACGGAGTGACATTCTTAAAGCTGGTAGCTGGTGGAGGATATGTAGAAATCAAGGCAATGCCGGAAGACTATGTCATTGGAAGTGATAATAATAAAGCTCCGTTCAAGGCAGGTACTGTGTTCGGCTTTCATTTTGCCGCTGCTACCGATGTACTTAATATAGGTGGAAAAGATATAAAATTATGTTTGGGAAAGAAGAATGGCTTGTTGAATCAGCCGGAAGATATATGGGGTGATGGGATTACCGTATCTGGTGATATTCTTAAGCTTTCTTTAAGTGGAGGAAATAGCGGTAATATAGAAATCCGTACAAATCAAGATTGTTATGGTGCAAAGCTTGAGGAAGGGGGCGTGGGACTTGGAGGTATGAATATACGTTATGCGTACATACGAACTCCGGATGAGGTGAATCACCGTTGCGACATGCGCCTTTCTGCCGATGCGCATATTTGCGACAGTGAGACATCCTATAAGATAACCGGGGTGGATGTCAGTTATGAGATAACGAGCCAGCCTGAGGGTGCGAATGCCCAAATAGATGCGGAGGGAAATGTTACAGGCATGACGGTGAACGGCAGCTATGAGGTGACGGCAACATCTACGAAGGACTGCGGCTGCAAAGAAACTGTCACTATACACCGCGGCATGGATGACATCAGTCTGATGCCAGGTGAGGACAATCCTCTTTATAATGTGGACAATGAGGTGTATGAACTGTCTACTGAAACGCATATAACAGATGGTGGTCTTATCAGCCTTGACCGGCTGAGCGACAAGGAGAATGTGCTCAATGCACAGACGGGCGACTATGCCCAGTATGTGGGCGGTCTCGGTCTTGCGGAGAATGTGGGGATTGTGGGTGTTAAGACAAAGGACGGCAGTGCCATAAAGGAGCATCTGCCGGGAAAGACGCTGAAGCGTGTGGGCTTTATGGTGGAGACATTGTCCGACGGATTAGGGCTTGATGCCCTCAAATTCTTCTGCATTCGCGGCTTCAAGGGTGGCAAGGAGGCTTTTAACAAGCCTGTGGAGGAGACTAACGCCGTATCGCTTGATCTTATAGGCAGCAGCAAGGTGCAGAAGATGCGCTACTCGGTGGCAGTGCCTGATGATGCCGGGGACATAGATGAGTTCCAACTGTGGAAGGAAGGTGTGCTGAACCTGAAGATATCTAAGTTGAATATATATTATGCCTTTGCCGATGACACCGATAATCCTGTTTCCACGCTCGGCAGCGTAACGGTTGTGTCTGACAAGACCGGAGCCTCGTTGAATGCCGACAGAATGGCGGAGGTGGCGGTGGCAGACGTGGCTTGTGTAAAGCGCGACCTTACAAACTTGATAGATGATGATCCGGAGTTCGAGACAGCGTTTATGCTGGCCAAGACGGTAGCCGCAGGCGGTTCTATATATGCCGTGAACTTAGGGCGCACTTACAGGGCAAAGACACAGGTGGGCTTTGTGCTCGATGACAAGACTTATATGGCTTCCATCGGTGTGGGAAAGTGGATAAAGATGGTGACCTATCTTAACGGACAGGAGCAGGAGAGCCAGCAGGACTGGAAAGTTCTGGGCGTGAGCGTAATCGGCGCAGGCGACAAGCGTTTTGTAACCATGCAGCCTGAGACGGATTTTGATGAGGTGAGCATAGAGTTCTCCGGAGTTGCTGACGCATTAGACTATGTCAAGATCTACGGAGTGTTTGTACGCGATGACACCGACGGTGACGGAATTCCCGACGTGTACGACGAATCCTCGTGTTCGGAGGATATCGTGCTGAACGAGGAGGTTGCCGAGGTCCTGAACAAGGGCAGGGATTATGACAATGCACGCCTGTTGTTGCACAGGACATTCAACCGTGGCAACAATATCGGCGACAACTTGTGGAGTTCCATAGTACTGCCCGTGAGTCTGACGGGGCTTCAGGTGCGAAATGCTTTCGGCAACGACACACGTCTTGCAGAGGTTAAGGGCATGGAGGGCGACTTGCTTGTTTTCAGAAAGATCGATGTCCCCACGAATGATGACGTGGCGGTGATAAAGCCCGGTGTGTTCTATATAATAGAGACCGTGCGCACTCCGGAACATGAGAAGACCGAGGACGACGGCTGGGACACGTTCTCTGACGGGACGCAGTATACGTCGGGAGATGTGTATGTCATTAACGGCGTGGACTACAGTGCTGCAGACGAGGTGGAGCCAACGAAGACATATTCAAACACGTCAGACACGCACAGCGTCACATTTGCCGGGACGTATAACTATAAACAGGCGCTGCCGGAGGGAATATATGCCTTCAGCCGTGGTTTGCTGTGGAGGATAACGAACAGTGCAAAGATGAAAGGATTCCGTTTCTGGATAAACGAGACGCTCGGTTCGGCAGGGGCAAAGCAGATGATTTTCAGAGTGGATGGTGACAGTGGCGGTACGACCGGGCTGACAGGACTGACGAATGGCGACAGGTTATTGCTGGGTCCTGTCTATGACGCCGGCGGACGTTGTGTGGGTACGGCTGGCAATCTTTTTGATCTGCCACGTGGTGTATATGTTGTGAACGGAAGGAAAATCCTTATAAAATAATGTGGGCATGAAGAAAAGATTGTATGTGAGACCGGTTACGGAAGTCGTGAAGGTTGAGCTTGGCGGGTTTGTATGCCTGTCTTGGGACATAGAGAATAATAAGGCAGATGTTGACGATGATAAATATATAGTTCCTCCGACGGTTGCCGGAGATGCCGTATGGTCGGAAAAGGAAGATGATGGCGGCGGCATCTGGGGAGACCTTGATTGACGGTTGCATGTGAAAGGTAAGACTGTTTACTTGATTATATTTTTTCCGGGCTGCCGATGATTGTCGGGCGGTCCGGATTTTTCTTTCTGTGGTGTTGGTGCGCTTGTGTCTGTGATTTTTTTCGTTTGTGCGATGCCGATGCCTTGCCGTTTGCGGAAAAATTTTTATCTTTGCGCGTGCCGTCGTTGTACGGGGCGCAAACAAACTAATAAAATTGAAGCTGATGAAACTTAGATTTATCGTAACAGCCTGTCTTGCCGCAGTAATGGCGCTTGGCGGGCAGGCAAAAGAGTACAGGTACCGGACTGTGGAGGGCGACCTGATGAACACGCGTATCTATACGCTCGACAACGGGCTTAAGGTTTATCTGTCCGTGAACAAGGAGAAGCCGCGCATACAGACTTACATAGCCGTGCGCACCGGCAGCCGCAACGATCCGGCGGAGACTACGGGGCTGGCGCACTATCTTGAGCACCTGATGTTCAAGGGAACGAAGAGCTTCGGCACGAGCGACGCTGCTGCCGAGGCTCCGTTGCTGGCGGAGATAGAGGCGAAGTACGAGGTGTACCGCCGCCTGTCCGATGCGCAGCAGCGCCGCGACTGCTACAAGGAGATAGACAGCCTGTCGCAGCTCGCTGCCAAGTATTTCATACCCAACGAGTATGACAAGCTGATGGCGTCTATCGGCGCGCAGGGCACCAACGCGTATACGAGCAACGACGTGACATGCTACGTGGAGGACATCCCCGCGAACGAAGTGGAGAACTGGTTGCGCGTGGAGGGCGACCGCTTTGCCAACATGGTGATACGCGGTTTCCACACAGAGTTGGAGTCTGTTTACGAGGAGTATAACATCGGTTTGGCACAGGACACGAGGAAGGCATACGCAGCCCTGTTCGCAAAGGCGTGTCCCGGGCATCCGTACGGCACGCAGACTACGATAGGAACGCAGGAGCACCTTAAGAATCCGTCGATAACGAACATAAAGAACTACTTCAACCGCTACTACGTGCCCAACAACATGGCGGTGTGCATGGCGGGAGACATGGATCCGGACAAGGTCATCGCGCTCGTAGACAAGTATTTCGGAGGGCTGAAGCCCGCCGCCTCGCTTTCGCGCCCCGAGTATCCCGAATTGAAACCGCTCTGCGGCGTGCAGGACACCACCGTGGTGGGCAAGGAGGCGGAGCGCCTGATGATGGCGTGGCGCTTCAAGGGAGCGTCGGACATGCAGGCAGACACCCTCGACGTCATCTCCAGCATGCTTGCCAACGGCAAGGCAGGACTGTTTGAGGTCAATCTCGAGCAGAAGATGCTGGCGCAGGGCGCCGGCGCGTTCCTGTACGGGCTTAACGACTATTCGGCGCTCGTGGTTTCGGGCACTCCGAAAGACAATCAGAGCCTTGAGGAACTGCGCGGACTTATCTGCGGAGAGATTGACAAGCTGAGGCGCGGCGACTTTTCGGACGATCTGTTGCCGGCGGTTGTCAACAACATGAAGCTTGATTTCTACAAGTCGCTGCAGAGCAATGAGGCGCGCGCCGACATGTTTGTCGACGCATTCGTGAACGGAAAGAAATGGGAGGACGTTGTGCGCAGGCTCGACAGGGTGAGCGGCATGACGAAGCAGCAGATTGTTGACTTCGCGCGTAGGCATCTCGCCGACAACTACGCGTGCGTCTACAAGGTGCAGGGCAACGACACGACGCTAAAGAAGATAGACAAGCCGCAGATTACGCCCATCCCCACGAACCGCGACAAGAGCAGCGCCTTTCTAAATGAGATAAAGAGCGCGAAGACGGAGCCGATACAGCCGCGCTTCGTGGACTTCGACCGGGACATGACGGTGACCCGTACAAAGGCAGGGCTGCCCATGCTCTATAAGAAGAACACGGACGACGGGCTGTTCGACCTTACGTTCTACTACGCCTTCGGTTCGGAGGCGGACCGCGCCATATCGCTGGCGCCCGACTACCTATATTATATAGGTACGGACAAGAAGACTTCGGCGCAGGTAAAGCAGGAGTTCTACAGCCTGGCGTGCGACTACTCGGTCAGCGTGTCGTCCGACGCGGTCTATGTACGTCTCACCGGTCTTAACGAGAACCTCTCCAAGGCGCTATCCCTGTGGGAAGACTTCGTAGGCAACGCCAAGGGCGACTCCGAGTCATACGAAAAGTATGTAAACCTGCTTATGAAATCGCGCGCGGACGCCAAGAAGAACCAGCGCGCCAACTTCGCTCGCCTGCAGGCGTATGCCATATACGGTCCGTACAACAGCTATACAAACACGCTGAGCGAGGCTGAGCTGCGCGCCGCAGGTCCGCAGATGCTGCCCGACCTGCTCAAGCGCCTCAACGGCATGGAGCACACCGTGCTCTACTACGGTCCGTATGGCGAGAAGGAGATAGCTGCGCTCGTGACGCGCCTTCACAAGACGCCGAAGAAGCTCCGACCCGTGCCCGCAGGCAGGGAATACACCGAGCAGCAGACGCCCGTCGACGAGGTGTTCATAGCCCCCTACGACGCCAAGAACATCTACATGATGCAGTATCACAACGAAAACCGCCCGTGGAACGCCGATGAAATGCCCGTGCAGACCATCTTCAACGAGTATTTCGGCGGCAGCATGAACGGCGTGGTGTTCCAGGAGCTGCGCGAGGCACGCGGACTTGCCTACAGCGCCGGCGCGAGCTACGACCGTCCGTGGCGCAAGGGACATCCCGAGACGTTCAACACGTACATCATATCGCAGAACGACAAGATGACCGACTGCATACGCGTGTTCAACGAGATACTCGACACACTGCCGCAGTCGCAGGCAGCCTTCGAGATTGCGCGCCAGAGCCTTACGAAGAGCCTGCAGAGCCGCCGCGTGACGCGCGCCTCGGTGCTCTACGCGTATCTCAACGCCCGCCGTCTCGGTGTCAGCGGCGACCTGTATGCGCGCGTTTACGAAGCCCTGCCGCAGCTCAGGCTCGCCGACATCGTGGACTTCGAGCAGAAGAACATGGCTCGCAAGCCCTGCCGCTACGTCATCCTCGGCAACGAGGGCGAGCTGGACATGGAGGCGCTCGGCAGGATAGGCAAGGTGAACCGCCTCACCACCGAGGAGATATTCGGATATTGAGTTTTCAGGCGCCATGCGCGAGCAATGCGGCGCGTATGGCGCCTGAAAGGAGATAGAGGGAGACAGGAGAAGATACGTGGCTTGCGCCACGGAAGATAGGGGACAATTGCCTTGTGGCATGCCGTAAAGCGCGCGTCCCCTGTCTTCCCGTTATCTTCTCCTGTCTTCTTTTGTTACCAAACAGATATTCCTTTGTCAGCGTGTTTCAGGCGTTTTTATTACTGCCGTACTTGTATCCGATATGTAAGGATATTACATGTCATCCTTAAGCAGGTATTACTGATTTCCATCTCATATGCGTTACGTTTCTATCTCATATGCGATAGATTTGCATCTCATATGCGATAGATTTGCATCTCATATGCGTTACGTTTCTATCTCATATGCGTTACGTTTCCATCTCATATGAGTTACGTTTCTATCTCATATGCGTTACGTTTCCACATATGCGTTACGTTTCTATCTCATATGCGTTACGTTTCTATCTCATATGCGTTACATTTGCATCTCATATGCGATAGATTTGCATCCCATATGCGATACATTTCTATACTATATGCCGGAGAAATACGTATGGCATGTTTTAAACTCTAATACACCTTCCATGAGTGGTTTATACCACGTCTCCCCGTTATTTTGGAACGTTCGACAGAAAATTTTGGATCGATCCAAAATTTTTTCTGAATCGATCCAAAAAAATTTTTGGATCGTTCCAAAATTTCCTATGGATGCGCCGTCTTCCCGTCCGGACGCTCCAAATGTCGACTGCCGATGCATTCTGCGTGTTGTAAACCGCGCGTTTTTGTGTTGAAGAAACGCACTGTGCCGTTGTATACCCGTGCGAAAAATATCCTACAGAGGGAACGTTAAAATTAAAACTCATTTCCCCGCGCCCGGCAGCTCCATGTGCAGTATCGGGAACGGGCGTCCCGAAGGGTCTGTGGCGTCGCGCCCCGTCACCTCGAACCCCCGGCTGCGATAAAAAGCGAGCGCCGCGGGGTTCTGTTCGTTCACGTCCACGCGCCGTATGCCCCTCTCCATGACGGCAAGGTCGAGCAGTCGCCTGCCATAGCCCTTCCCCTTGTGCCGCGGGTCTATGAAGAGCATCTCTGTCATCCCGTCGCTCAGACTCATAAAGCCGAGCAGCCTGCCGCCGGTGTCCTGCATGGCGTAGACGTCGAGCGCCGGCAGGTATTTTTCGGGTATCTCGCGGCGGAAGAACGCGATGTCGTCTTCCGACAGAAAGTCGTGACTGTCTCTTACGGCAGCCTCCCATATCACGACAAGCTCATCCCAACGCATACTGTCGGTTATCTTTATTATTGATGTGCCGTCGTGGCGTTTCACGAGATAGTGCACCTTTGACGTATCCCCGTTGGCTGAGGAAGTGCCCGGTGCCGTGTGGTGGAATGCAAAGCCGCACTTCTCCGCCACGCGCCCCGACTTTCCGTTGCCGTCGTAGTGACTTATCCACACCGCCTGCAGCCCCAGTTTGTCAAAGCATCTGTCCGTGAGCGCTTTGACGGCTTCGGTAGTAAATCCGCGCCCTTGATAAGGCACGCCCATCCAGTATCCTATTTCGGCTTCGCCCTGCTTCATGTCCGCGTTGCCCGTCCCGCCGGGCACAATGCCGCAGCATCCTGCCGGCTCGCCGGTGTCTTTGGGCACTACGGCGTATATCTCCGGGGCGGAAAACACTGTGCGTATTATCTCCCGGCTCTCTTCTGCCGACGAGTGGGGCGCCCATCCGGCTGCCGGACCTATTGTCGGGTCCTTGGCAAGACGGTACAGGACGTCGGCGTCGGTGTCCCTCCACGGGCGAAGTATCAGCCGCGGTGTCTCTATGATTGTTCCTTTTGTTTCCATAAATGTATGTGCTGTTGTTTTTGTGCCGGTTCTTGTCCGTGTGTGGACGGTCCTTTGCTTTTTATGGCTTTGCGATGAAATCAGAGCTTCGCGAGAAAATCTTCCAGCACGCCTTCTTCCATGTCTCCGAGCGCCGCCTCTTTACGCGCGTCGTCGGCTATCGCCGCGCGCCACGCCGCCCATGCCTCCTTGCCGTCCTCCTTTATCCGGCGCATGACATCTTCTGTCATCTCATCCGTCGCGTAATACTCGCGAATGGCGTTGCACGTCCAGTTCCACGACCATTCGTCGTATCGGTCGTTCATATCCCTCATCCGTTCCTCCACGTCCCCGATGCTGCTTATGACGCCTCTCCTTATGTCGTCCGCCAGTCTTTCCGCCTCAGCCTTCGGCACGAGCATGCCGCCCAGGTCTGTCCATTCGCCCGTGCCGCCGCTGTCGGTGGACCGTGCGCCGTCGTGCATCTCGGCAGCCTCGCCGAAAAACATCCGTATCGCCATGTCGTATAGCCTCATGCCGTTCTTCAGCGCGCCGTTGCGTATCGTGCAGCGCCCGTGGGTGTACTCTGCGGCGTCCTCGCCCTGCGTGCCGCGCAACCTTTCGAGCGTCTTCCTGCCTTCCAACGCCTTTTGTAAGGTGTACGGACTGAGCCAGTCGAAGTTGACAAAGCTCTTCCTTCCGTCGTGCGGACGCCTGTCGCGCTTGTGCCATTTGGCTGTGTCGCGGAATGTTCCCACGGTGGCTATGTTGCGTCCGGGCACGAGAAATGTCTTGTTGCCCGATGCGATGAGATAAGAGAACGGCATGTCGCCGGTGTCGGGGTGGTTCTGTATCTTGCCCATGCACATCGAGAACGCGCCCACGGTGGCGGGCATGAGTATGTGTGCCCCGCTGGCGGTCTTGCTCCCGCGCTCTAAAGTGCCGTGGTGTATCGGTCCCAGCTTGTAGGCGTGGTTGCTGTAGTTGGTGGCAGAGCCTGCGTTGTAGAACGAGAACATGCCGCCGATAAGCAGCGTCGATTTGTGGTGGCTCACCGTGAACGGACCGCAGAACGCGGCGCACGCTTCGCCGTTGTCCAGGTGCGCGTTGTCGAAGAACACGCAGCTCTCGGCAGAGAAGCCTTTGCCTATGTGGCATGCCTCGCCCACGAAACAGCCCGTGAGACAGGCGCCGCCGAGTATCGCCGAGCCTGCCGATACCACCGTGTCGTCGCACGTCACGTCGTTGCCTATGCGCACCGCCGCGCTGTCCGTGACCGCCAGAGTGCAGTTGCACAGCCTCGATGCACCGTTTATCTCGCATCCGTCGCCTATTATTGTGTCGATTATCTCGCGTGTGTTGGTTATTCTCACCCTTTTCCCCACCTTGCCCGTCGGGCTGCGGCGCGCCTCGATGTCCTTGCCGGTCATCGCGCGCAGACTATCCCACACGGCGGCATCGCCGGCATTGGCTGCCATGAATGTGGCGGTCTGAGATGTCAGTCCTTTGTATATGATGATGTTGCCGTCGCCCGCCTCGTTCAGCACGGGAATAACCGTACCCTCGCCGAACGTCGCCCCGGTGCTGCTTGTCATCCGCCCTATGCCCGATATGTAGCATTCTTCGCCGATGACATACCGGCGTATGTGGTTGCCGATGTTCTCGATAAGGCAGTTGTCGCTTATCGTAACGTCGCACAGTGTCGCGTTGAATATCCCCGTGTGGCGCGCGAAACCGTCTTCTGTCTCGAGCGTCTTGTCAAATCTTCCGATGTTCACTTCTCCGTAGAACGCCACGTTGCGCACATGCTCCGTGCAGAACTCCAGTGCCACGTTCACCGTGCCCCAGTCCTCTGCGGTGCATCCGTTTCGTTCCAGCCTTGCTATCTCGTCGGTTGTGAGATTTCTGTAGTTTTCCATGATTTGTGTCTTTGTGCAGAATTGCGGTGTTTATTCTTCGTAATCCTGATACAGGAAGTCGTTGTAAGGATATTTCTGAACGTGCAGCTCGCGCACGCGCTTGTAGAGCACTTCCCTCAGTTCGTCGATGTTCATCTTCTCGCGTGCCGAGATGAACAGGCAACTGTCGTTCATATTCGCCATCCACGTGCGGCGCAGCTCGTCGAGCGTTACGTTCTCCTTTGTCATCGGCGTAAGGTCGTCCGGTTCCTTGTCCACCCACGTATAGGCGTCTATCTTGTTGAACACTATCATCGACGGCTTGTCCGAGCATCCCAGTTCACTCAGCGTCTTCTCCACCACCTTTATCTGCTCCTCGAAGTCGGGGTGGGAGATATCCACCACGTGCACGAGCAGGTCGGCTTCGCGTACTTCGTCGAGCGTTGACTTGAACGAGTCCACAAGGTCGGTCGGAAGCTTGCGTATAAAGCCCACGGTGTCTGCCAAAAGGAAAGGCAGGTTGTCTATAACCATCTTGCGCACGGTGGTGTCGAGCGTCGCGAATAGTTTGTTCTCCGCGAAGACTTCGCTCTTCGACAGCAGGTTCATTATCGTCGACTTGCCCACGTTGGTATATCCCACGAGCGCCACGCGTATCATCCTGCCGCGATTCTTGCGCTGCGTTGTCTTCTGCTTGTCTATTTCCGTCAGCCGCTGTTTCAGAAGTGTTATGCGCTGCAATATGATACGGCGGTCCATTTCGAGCTGTGTCTCACCGGGTCCGCGCAGTCCCACCGAACCTTTGCCGCCGCCCGAACCGCTACCGCCGCGCTGGCGCTCAAGGTGGGTCCACAGGCGCTGCAGGCGCGGCAACATGTATCTGTATTGCGCCAGTTCCACCTGTGTCTTTGCGTTTGCCGTCTGCGCGCGCATGGCGAATATGTCGAGGATTAGCGACGTGCGGTCGAGTATCTTCACTTTCAGCTCGTTCTCGATGTTGCGTATCTGCTTTGCCGATAGCTCATCGTCGAAAATCACCATACCTATCTCGCGGTCGGCATCTTCTTCGTCTATGATATACTGCTTTATTTCTTCCAGCTTTCCCTTGCCCACGTATGTCGTCTGGTTGGCGCTGTTCACCTTCTGCGTAAAGCGCTTGACGGTCACAGCCCCTGCCGTGTCGGCAAGGAACTCAAGCTCGTCCAGATATTCTTTTGTCTTCGCTTCGTCCTGGTCTTGGGTTATAAGACCAACGAGTATGGCGGTTTCAGCCTTTACTTCGGATATTACAAATTCTTTCATACATTATATATAATGTGCAAAGTTACGATAAAAAAGTGGAAAACGGAAAAACATGGTGTAGATTTGAAACATGCTACGCAGCAAGAGTGTCTTTGGAGAAATGCCGGTTGATGCGTTCTTTCCTGCTTCGCCGTTTGTTGGTTTGCGATGCAGGTGCTTGTTGGTGGAACCCCGATGTTTATTGTTGGTTTATGATACAAACACGGCTCTTTTCTCCTTTTCCGTCAGACTTCTTTGTTCTGTAAATTGATAGGCGGTATATGTGAAAATCTGTTTTTAGTTACTGTTGTTGCATACATTATTTGTGCTGCCGGCAGCTTTAATGAGTGTGTTTTTGCGTATTTATCTATTGTAAACGTTTACGTAGTTTTTTTAATTTTAAATACCCATTGTTTTGATTTGCGTCATTATAATACTTACCTTTGCCGTATATCAACACAGATTTTCAGAATTACATGCTACATTAATACTAATAACTAAGACATTCAGAATGGTAAAAGAAATAGCTTCGACGTGGTGTCGAGGCTATTTCTTTTTATAAGTATTCGTCTCTTTATCATGCTCATTTGCTACATACTCCATGCTCCTTTGTGATCCCTTCTTAAGTTCCGGATAGGGTAGTGCAGTCGCAAAAGACACACCCTTCTCCGCATTTGTCCGCCATCGTAAATGTCGTTTCCATGTTTCTTCATATAAAAAACTTGTATAGATAGTGCTGCAATGGCAATTTTGTCAATTAAATTCAAATAGAAAATGTGTTTGACTTCCCTTCTTCCCGCCCTCATATCCCCCCCCCCATTTATACCCCTTGAAAATCAACATCTTACCTTTTGCTTTCCCAAATAACACCTTTTATGCTCTAAAAGACGCCCTTTCAACCTCCAGTATGCCACCTCTTAGACCCCGAAACATCACCTCCTGCATTCCAGCCCTTTACGTTTCCACGCCCTTTCCCCAATAGCCATCACCCGTGTAGGGCTGTACCCCGGTGCAGCCGAAGCGCAAATTGCATGAATGTTGTAGATCGGTTGCACCATGTTACAGTTCTACGAATACCGAGCATCTGTTGAACCAATCTTAAAAACAGTAATACCAGAAAACCCAATAAAGCCGTTGACGCAACGAATAAACCATACGTATGTACAACAAGAACCAACAAGAGTATTGTCTTCTATCTCCCTCTGTCTTCTTCTATCTCCCCTTATCTCCTTTAAAGCTTTCCCTTATTTCCTTCCCCCCCCTTCCTCATTCCCTCTTCCCTTTTAATATTAATATATAATGATGTGTCCCCTTTCATGTCTTATTGATATTTATCAATTCTTCGGATAAAATCGTATATTTTATGAAAAAAGTCTTGAAAAAGCTTGCAAGTAATGTAAAAACTCAGTACTTTTGCATCCGCTTTTGAGGCTTACGCTTTGTGAAGCAATAAAGAAAGAGTTCTTTGAAAGAGATTTACATAAACAGACAGAAGTAGTACAAGAGCGGGTGCTTCGCCCTGCCGCAAGACAGAAGCGCAGGCACTCGGGTTATGATACGAACCGTTCAATTCCCGATGCCGCTGAATGCGGTGTCGGACAACATTGAAGGAAACGTCCCGAGCACAGACAATTTACTTTCCGGAACTCTCCCGTAAAGAGACAACGGAAGATAAAAATAAAGAAATTTTACAATGTAGAGTTTGATCCTGGCTCAGGATGAACGCTAGCTACAGGCTTAACACATGCAAGTCGCGGGGCAGCATGATTTTTCCCTCGGGAAAGATTGATGGCGACCGGCGCACGGGTGAGT
>NZ_JABKKJ010000022.1 GCF_013166515.1 Xylanibacter caecicola
TTTGTTATAGGCGGCAAAGGTATCAAATGAAATCGTCGTGAAATCGTCGCGCTCGAAAAATCTCTGTAACTAACTAAATTTCAAACATTTCAAAGAACTATTTTGGATTTTAATGGGACAGCAATGAACATTTCTATAAATTAAAAAAATACCCTTCCTTTAAAGGACACCTATTTTTTTAATTCTCGCGTATTTTATAAAACTGCTGTCAACATCTGTCACACAGTAAGTGATTTTGTTATATGATGGCTTATATTTCTTATTAATTTTGCAGACGTACAGTCCCTGCTTGTTAGTGCGACGGTACATGTCGCCGGTGAAGCCTCTTTGTTTCCTCCGCCCCTCATACATACTACGTACCCCTTTAGGGGTACTACGTATTAGGGGGGAGAACAAAGCTTCACCTTGCGAAGATGCAAGTTAGTATGTTGTTGTAGCAGGCGATAAGATAATATTATGCAGTCCGGTCTTCTATATCTGATATAATTCATCTAAGTAGATGTCCGAAGTTAATTATTATAATATTATATACGTTTAATTCTGGACATATACTTAATGAAGTCATCTAAACTTTATGAAGTCATCTAAACTTTTATGAGATTCAATATTTGCTTTTATTTTTTGAGGTTGTTTTTGCACTTGAAGAGGGAGTGTAGCGGGCTACTCGACCGATGAAAGGGTAAAAACAGACCAAAAAGAAAGGTGAAGATTGGATTTAGAAGATATAAAAGTTAAAGATTTTTATTCGTCATAAAAGTTGAGATGACTTCAATACTATGTTTAACGTGAAGGTGACGGTGTGATTTGTTATATGATTTGGGAGGATGTCTTTCATTTTTTTTGAAAAAATTTGCATTTGGAACTTTTTTGTATTATATTTGCAAGAAACATTTTTCTAACTAAATATACGTGAAAATCATAAATTAATTATGAGCGAAAAAAGAGTTTACACTTTCGGCAACGGTAATGCCGAGGGAAGAGCAGACATGAGAAATCTGCTTGGCGGAAAAGGAGCCAATCTTGCAGAGATGAACCACATTGGTGTCCCTGTTCCTCCCGGATTTACAATCACTACGGATGTTTGTAACGAATATTTTGAAAAAGGCAAGGACGAGGTTGTAGCCCTGCTTAAGGACGATGTACATGCCTCGGTTCATCATATTGAAAACCTGATGAACAGTAAGTTCGGCGATGTGGACAATCCACTGTTGGTGAGCGTGCGCTCGGGTGCCCGTGCTTCTATGCCCGGTATGATGGATACTATCCTTAACCTCGGACTTAACGACGAGGTTGCTGCCGGCATGGTAAAGAAAACAGGCAACGACCGTTTTGTATATGACAGCTACCGCCGTTTCGTGCAGATGTACGGTGATGTGGTTCTTGGCATGAAACCTGTCAACAAGGAAGATATCGACCCGTTTGAGGCGATAATCGAGAAGGTGAAGGCACAGCGTGGCATAAAGCTTGACAACGAGCTGACTGTAGACGAACTCAAGCAGTTGGTGGCAGAGTTTAAGGCTGCCATTAAGGAGCAGACGGGCAAGGACTTCCCGACAGACCCCATGGAACAGCTTTGGGGTGCAATATGTGCTGTGTTCGACTCGTGGATGAACGACCGTGCGATACTCTACCGCAAGATGGAAGGCATACCTGCAGAGTGGGGTACGGCTGTCAATGTACAGGCAATGGTCTTTGGAAACATGGGCGACACTTCGGCTACGGGCGTATGCTTCAGCCGTGATGCGGCAACGGGAGAAAATCTCTTTAACGGAGAGTATCTTGTAAATGCACAGGGCGAGGACGTTGTTGCCGGTATACGCACTCCGCAGCAGATAACAAAAGAAGGTTCGCGCCGCTGGGCAAAGTTGCAGGGTGTCACGGAAGAGGAGCGTGCTTCCAAATATCCGTCAATGGAAGAGGCTATGCCCGAGATATATGCAACTCTCGATGCTCTTCAGAACAAGCTGGAGAAGCATTATCACGATATGCAGGACATGGAGTTCACCGTACAGGAAGGCAAACTGTGGTTCCTCCAGACACGTAACGGCAAACGTACCGGTACGGCAATGGTGAAGATAGCTATGGATCTTCTTCGTGAAGGCGAGATTGACGAGAAGACAGCACTGTTGCGCTGCGAACCGCAGAAGTTGGACGAACTGCTTCATCCCGTATTCGACAAGGATGCTTTGAAGAAGGCAAAGGTAATCACACAGGGCTTGCCCGCTTCTCCGGGTGCGGCATGCGGACAGATTGTGTTCCATGCAGACGATGCACAGAAATGGCGTGAAGACGGTCATCGTGTGATAATGGTGCGTATTGAGACTTCTCCCGAAGACCTTGCCGGTATGTCTGCTGCAGAGGGTATCCTCACCGCTCGTGGCGGTATGACATCGCATGCAGCCGTTGTTGCCCGCGGTATGGGTAAGTGCTGTGTGTCAGGTGCAGGTGCTATCAATGTGAACTATAAGAACAAGACCGTAGAGGTTGAGGGCGTTGTATACAAGGAAGGTGACTATCTGTCGCTGAACGGTTCTACCGGACAGGTTTATGCAGGCGAGATTCCTACAAAGGCAGCCGAACTGTCGGGAGACTTCAAGGCTCTTATGGATCTTTGCGACAAATATACGAAACTGCAGGTGCGTACAAATGCGGACACTCCGCACGATGCACAGGTTGCTCGCTCGTTCGGTGCAAAGGGTATTGGTCTGACACGTACAGAGCACATGTTCTTTGAAGACCAGAAGATTGTCGCCATGCGCGAGATGATTCTTGCCGATAATGTGGAAGGACGCGAGAAGGCACTGGCAAAACTGTTGCCTTATCAGAAGGCTGACTTCAAGGGCATTTTGGACGCAATGGACGGATGTCCGGTTAATATCCGCTTGCTCGACCCGCCATTGCATGAGTTTGTTCCCCACGACTTGAAGGGACAGCAGACCATGGCAGACGAAATGGGTGTAAGTGTTGAGGAAATACAGAAGCGTGTTGCAAGTCTTGCGGAGAACAACCCGATGCTGGGTCACCGCGGTTGCCGTCTTGGTATCACATTCCCCGAGATCACGGCAATGCAGACACGTGCAATCCTCGGTGCTGCATGTGAACTGAAGAAAGAGGGTAAAGATCCGAAACCTGAAATAATGGTTCCTCTTATCGGTATCCTTTATGAGCTGAAGCAGCAGAAGGAGATTATCATGAAGACAGCTGCCGAGGTGTTTGCAGAAGAGGGTATAGAGGTTGAGTTTGAGGTTGGTACGATGATAGAGATACCGCGTGCCGCACTGACAGCAGACCGTATAGCTTCTGAGGCCGAATACTTCTCGTTCGGAACAAACGATCTTACCCAGATGACATTCGGATATTCGCGTGATGACATCGCAAGCTTCCTGCCGGCTTATCTTGACAAGAAGATATTGAAGGTGGATCCGTTCCAGGTGCTTGACCAAAACGGTGTAGGACAGCTCATCGAAATGGCTGTTGAGAAGGGACGTGCCGTTCGTCCGGGAATGCGTACCGGTATTTGCGGCGAGCATGGCGGCGAGCCTTCTTCCGTTAAGTTCTGTGCAAAGGTTGGCATGGACTACGCTTCATGCTCACCGTTCCGCGTGCCTATCGCACGCCTTGCTGCGGCGCAGGCTGCTGTGGAATAAGAGAACAGTATTGATGTGATATAAAAATAGGCTGCAATGTCCTCTTGGGGATGTTGCAGCCTATCTTTTGTTGTAGGTCGGAACGTTTGTTTCTATTAATGGTTACTTCATCACTGCATTATACAAATCCTGATACGTTTTCACCACACTATACATCACTTCTCCAGTACTGATAGTAGCAAAATGACGGCGGGCACACTCTATCTTGGCGTCTTCTGCTTTTCTTAATTGCGATACTTCGATGTCGTTGCCTTTTGTTTCTGCTACAAAATAGATGTGCTTTGCACTTCCTTCGCGGAAAGCTACCGCCCAGTCCGGATTATATTTACCCATAGGAGTATTGATATAGAAGCCATTCGGCAGTTTAGAATAAACCACTACGTCATTTTCCTTCTCCAGAGATTCGGCAAAAGACTTCTCAACCCCTTGACTATCTACTACCACAAGGTCGTAAAGCGACTTTTGGCTTTCGATGGCATCTTTTCCTAAAGTGCCACGCAAAGTTGCTTCTTCAAAGATGTTGCTATCAAAAGTGTGGTCGCGCTTTTCGTACTTAATGTGCTGTATCAAAGAAATAGCCTTACAGTCGTTGATAATTCTTCCTGTCTTGATAATAAACTCCTCGGGATTGAGCTTGAATTGGTGGAAGGTTGCCGGAGCAATCCCTTGCAAGATACTGACAATAGTCCGACGGGTCAAACCTGTTATCTGCACCAGCTCACCGATAAGGTCGTAGGTCACATTGCCACCTACGGCTTCGGTCACGCGAATGGTCTTTACTTTGGCGGCTGACATGGCTGCACCGGCTTCCAGTTCCTCACGATTGCGGATGTCCTCCATCGAACCGCTTTCTACCACGATGCGGATTTCTGTTACATTCAGGTGCTTGTCCACTTCCTCAATGGCGTTCTTGATAAGTTTGGAAGTATCAAAGTTTACGTTGTAGTAAGTGCGTGTATTGATGCGTTTCCACAACTCTTGCCACTCCTTTTTATAGAATTTGCTTGCAATGAATGTCGCTTTTTTCTTCTCTCTACCATTGGCAGGCTTGTAGTCATCAGGGTTGAATACTTTGTCGAGTTGCTTGACGATAAACGATTTCATACAGTTCTGTTCCCCGAAGTTGAGTATACCGGCTTTTTTCTCATCAAAATACTTTTGGGTGAGTCTGCCTTTCTTTACATATCCTTGCGCTATCAGTTCCTCGTGAATATCAACCGCCTGTTGGGTGGAGATTTTTACGAAAGCACCAGTTTCTGTCTGTGCCATTGCATCGGTAAACAGAGTGGCAGTTACCACTACCGGGCGATTGTCGCAGGCTTCGGCTATCTCTTTCTGCAATTTCTTTGCAAAGTCATCGTAGCTTTCACTGGCAATAACGGTCAGAATGTTGGTATCAAATACCGCATCGCCTAATACATCGGCATCCTGTCGTTCTCCATTGTCGTTGACACAAAGGCGCATACCGCGTCCCACCTCCTGTCGCTTCTTGATTTCGTTGGCAGTATCTTTCAGCGTACAGATTTGGAACACATTCGGATTGTCCCACCCCTCCTTGAGTGCCGAGTGAGAGAAGATGAAACGTACCGGACAATCTTGGCTCAACAGACGCTCTTTATCCTTCATGATTAAGTTGAAACCACGTTCCTCGTTTTCTCCTTCTTTTGCTTTAGACTCTACGCTGACCCCTTTCTTGTCTATTGAGAAATAGCCGTCGTGAACTTGGTCGCACGCATTCTTGGGGTCGGAAAGAAAACGTGTGTAGGCTCCATCGGTAAAGGTGGGCATCAACTCTTGTACGGCTTTGTGGTATTCTTCCTCAAACATTTCTGCGAATTTTCCTTTCCGCACACCCTCTTTGTCGTAAAGACGGTAGTTGTCCACGTGGTCGATAAAGAACAAAGAAAGTACCTTGATATGTTTCGGGAACAATTGGCGTTCGCGTTCCAAGTGCGTCTTGATAGTCTCACGGATTTGTTGGCGGCGAACTACATCTTCGTTGATGGCTCCTGACATATCTCCCTCGTGCAGTGTCAAGCCATTCAGGAAATGAACAGTACCGGTCAGACCGTCAATACGCTCCACAATATAGTTGTCATCATACTCTTGCAAGCCGCCGCTCTGTTCTTTCAGGTTGAAACGTTCGTCCACCAGGCGTATCACTTGCCGGGTACCACTGTTCGTTTTCATATCGAAGCCAATCCGGGCTTGCGGATTCCCTTTGGTAATGACAATCTCATCCAAATAGACATAACCGTTCGTGGCTGTAGAGCCAATCTGATGCACACCTTTTACTTCCACTTTCTTCACCAGTTTCTTGTTGTAGGCATCAATGGCATCCAAGCGGAACACCATATTATATACATCATTCTTGCGGTGTGTGGCACTATATAATAACTTGAAAAGGGGATTGAACAGCCGGATGCCTTTTCGGGTAGCATTTCCTTTGTCCGTGCCCAATACACTTTGCGGCTCGTCAATAATCATGATGGGATTGGTCTTTGCCAAGATGTCTATCGGGCGGCGCGAACCGAATTCGTCACGTCGGGAAAATATGATACGTGCCGCGGCATCTCCGCCACGTCCTTCCTTGTTCTTTTCCTCGTTCATCGAAGCGTTGAACGCTTGCGTATTGATAATCATGACGTGAATGCCACAATCCTGCGCAAAGCCGTCAATCTTGGAAAGTTGTTTGGAATTGTAGATGAAGTATTGCATCCGTTTGCCATACTCACCGGCAAAGTGTTCTGCCATACTCTCGAAACTCTTGTAAACACCCTCCCGGATAGCGATGCTTGGTACTACGATTATGAACTTCGACCAACCGTAGCGTCGATTCAGTTCGTACATGGTTTTGATGTAGGTATATGTCTTACCGGTACCTGTTTCCATTTCGATGGTAAAAGTCAGATCTTCGCCCTCCAAATGTTCTATGGGTTTCAAGCCTTGTGCCATCTGTATGGAGCGTACATTTTCGCCGATGCTTTCCCGGCTCAATACCAGTGGAGCATTGCCAAAGCCTTCCACTTCATAGAATCCTCTGTTCTTGCCTTGATCCACAAGGAAGTTGCTCAACCCATCGCTTTTAAGCTGTCCTTGAAACACATCCGTCACGCACTTGGCTGCTTCCGCCTGAAAGCGTTGGTGCTTGTATTTAATCTTCATTGTTGCCATAAAGTAACTGCTTCAATTCTTCTTTGGTTGGTAAATAGGTCATATATTTAGCGGCAAAAATCTGCTTCTCGTCTTGTGGCAACGTGTATTTCACCACAGTGTCGTTCTTCTCGGCACAAAGTACAATGCCTACAGGAGGATTATCTCCTGGGTTCATCAGTTCTCGGGTATAGTAATTGACGTACATCTGCATTTGTCCGATGTCTTGGTGTGTAAGTGCATCTATTTTTAAGTCAATCAACATATAGCAACGAGCCGGGATATTGTAAAACACAAGGTCGATGTAGAAATGCTGCCCGTCGAGTGTGATACGTTTTTGACGTGCCACGAAACTATATCCGCGTCCCAACTCCAAGAGAAAGTGCTGCAATTTGCTGATAAGCATCTGTTCCAAATCGCCTTCCAAGAAATGTTCTCCTTGTTTGATGCCTAAGAACTCCAGGATGAAGGGGTCACGGATAATTTCTCGTGGCGTCCATGTTTTCGGGGCGGAGGTTTGTATCTCTGCTTTCACCTTGTCCTTATCACGGCTGGCAAGCATACGTTCATAAAACATAGTGTTGATTTGGCGTTGAAGTTGTCGTACACTCCAGTTTTCTGCTACACATTCAGACAAATAATAGTTTCGGGCTGTTTCATTTTCCACTCTTATTAAATGCCTGTAGTGCGACCAACTCAATTTATCACACACTGTGTGGCGAATTGGATAATACAAGTAGAACTGTCTCATATAGCGAATGTTAGTAGTAGAAAAACCGCCACCATATTCTGCCGTCAAACGTTTGGAGAGGCAGTCGATAATCCCCTTCCCATATTCTGCTTTTACATTTCCTGCCTGCTCATATTCTACTATGTATTTACCGACTTGCCAATAAGCTTCTACGGTAGCAGCATTCACCGTTTGGGCTATTTGCCGCCGTGCCTTATCCAACATCTGTTTGATTTGCGCAAACAGTTGCTCTTCGTTATAGCCTTGTGGGGTTAATGATTCATTCTTTCTCATATTGTCCTCCTTCCTTACCCATATGTCCTATGCGTTTTATGGAATCCAGATAATCCCGTTCTACATCGCTAATAGTGCGTTGCTTGTATTTCCGATATTCATTGGTGGCGTGTTCCATAGCGTCCGCGTGCGACACACTGCCGGAACCTTGCAGGAGTTGTTCGCCCGACATCGTAAGAATCCGGTCCAAGTAGTTCGCCCAGTCGTTCATGGTCATCGGTTGCTCCCGTTCGGCTTGTCGTTCTGCAAAGTCCAAATATCCGGAAACCAACTGTCCCATGGCACGAAGTTCCTTTGCGTCCAAATAATTCTTAGCGGTACGGGCTTCCACCAATGTAGGCTGATTGCCTTTGAAAGTAAGAAGTCCCATAAAGTCCTTTTCCGCATCCGCACGTTCCACAATCAATTCCGCCGCCGTATGCCCGTGTATGGCATAGTGTATCTTGTTCTGTACTTTCTTGAAGAACTCTTGCGACACAGAAGCTCGTGGATCGTAGTCGATGCTTGTGGCATAGATTTCCAACACTTGACGATATATCACCTTTTCTGTGGCACGTATATCCCGGATGCGTTCCAACAGTTCCTTCCAATAGCCGCCACCTCCCAGTTGTTTCAAACGGTCATCGTCCAAAGTGAATCCTTTAATCATATACTCCTTTAACCGTTGGGTTGCCCATTGGCGGAAACGGGTGGCAATGATGGAGCGCACACGGTATCCAAGGGCGATAATCATATCCAGATTGTAGAAAGTCATTTCTCTTTCCACTATCCTCTCTCCCTCTTCCCGAACCTGTCGGAATTTCCGACAGGTTGCTTCTTGAAGCAACTCTCCTTCCTCATAGATATGCTTTATATGCTCGACGACATTTGTTCTGGACGTTTGATACAACTCGCACATCTGTGCTTGTGTGAGCCATAACGTGTCCTCTTCCAGTTTTACGTCTATCTTGGTAAGCCCTTTGCTATCGGTGTATATAAGTATCTTGTTTTCTTCCATAACTGCAAAATTAAATCACCTTGATGTTCTTGAATGCTTCATCGTCCGTCCAATCCATCAACTGCTTGAATTGCTCGTAGATGTTTATCTTTTGAGCGTCTTGCGTGAAGCAGGAGTCACGGAAGAGTACACGTAGCGGTGTCTTTCCTGCCATAGCTGTTACTACACTGTCGGTTATGTCTTTGGAGAAGCAGGCTACCAAGTCACCGTCGTTCACGGTGTAAATGGTGCATCCATCTACCGTTTCGGAGATCATTGGCAGGTCGAGTGCTACACCCCAAGCAAGCATTGCTCCGAAAAGCAAATCTAAGTCGGTGCGATCTGCCTTGATATTGTCGGCAAAGAGGGCAAGCTGGTCTTGGTTGTACTCTTTGGGTGACTTTGAAACTTCCTCGTAGTTGCTTTCGTCCAGACGGAATACACGGAAACCGGTATCAAGGTCTTGGGTTGTCAAAGGGGATTCTTCTTTGATTTTCTTTCCGGCACGACGAATGCGTTCTTTGCCGATTTCGGGAATGGTTGCATAATCTTGATTCTTTTTGCTTTCACTCACTTCTTCTGGTAGTTGTACCATTATGAATTTGCAACAAGTGCTTTTTTCTGCATTCGTTTTCATTAAAGCGTGAGCTGTAGATGCTGAACCTGAAAAGAAATCAAGTACAATAGAATTCTCTTGCAAATTGGCTAAAGTGATTAAACGCTGCATAAGTCTAACAGGCTTAGGACCATCAAATACACCTTTATCTCCGAACAATGAAACGACCTCCTGAGCACCTTCTTGACTATGTCCCACTTCTTTGTAAAAGAGTATGGAAGTGGGTGCCATACCTTCAAATTTCAATTCTGATAGAAATCGTTTAATTCTGGGAGTGTTATCTCCATTGGGTCCAAACCAAATGCGATTTTCTCGGAGTCTCTCACCGAAAGCTTTCGGTGAGAGACTCCAGCAGCGTCCTGCTGGAGGCTCTACGACACGCCCCGAAGGGGTCGTGATCGGATAATCACAAGCGGAATTATATGTTTTAACAGAAATGTCACTTGACATCCAAGGACCTCTTGGATCATTGTCTGGATTAGAATACCGAGCGTTGGCTTCTTCTGTTCTGGGTAATCTTCCAATAGTAAAGTTATTTATATTTTTAGCGTACATCACAATATAATCATGGCTATTGGATATAAATTTAGCATCATTTTTAGGAGAGAAAGCTCTTTCCCAAACCAAGGTTGCTACAAAATTACCCGCCCCAAACACTTCATCACAAATATTCCGCAAATTCCTTACCTCATTATCATCAATTGAAATAAAGATAACTCCATCTTCTGTAAGTAACAACCTCGCCACAAGAAGCCGAGGATAAATCATCGAACACCAATCCGAATGAAACTTACCATTTGAATCTGTATTCTTACGATAACGAAGTCCCAATTCATCCACATTGCCAGCCTCCAAATCCTCTTCGGCAGCAGTGCGAGCAAAGTCATCATCGTACACAAAATCATTACCCGTATTGTAAGGTGGGTCAATGTATATCATCTTCACCTTACCCATATACGAACGCTGGAGCAGTTTCAACACTTCCAAATTATCACCTTCAATGTATAGATTCTTAGTATTCTCCCAATCTACGGAGTCTTCCGGCACAGGGCGCAATGTCTTGTCGGTAGAGCGTGCGGCTTCGGCTTTGGCAGCATTCTTGCCTACCCAAGTAAACTGATAGCATTCTCCGTCACTATCACTCTCTATCGTATTATCTCCTAAGAGCCGACGCAATGCCTCGAAGTTTACCTTTCGGCTTACTTCGCCTGTCTTCGGGTCACGTGCTTCGGTAAATACCGAAGGGACTATTTGGTAAAGAGCCTCTATATTGAGCTGCGCACCATCGGCTGATTGTAATTCCAATTTACTAAATTCCATATTGTTATAGTTTTATTTTCAATTAGTTTGTTAATCCTGCTTTTTGATTGACGAGTTAGGTGTTAACTTTACAGTTCCCTCGTTTTGTTTTATTGGGATATTGCCACGATTAATACCTGTTGTTTTTGTACAAATGGCATCTTTGATTTTTACATTCAAAGGATCTTTAATTTCCAATGGATCTTTTATCTGATTGTTATAAATTGCATTTTTTATAATATTGAATTGCTCTGAATCTATTTTTTGAGATGAATATCTTTGATATGCACCAAAGCCAACAGAAAAAATAAGAGAAATAAATGCAATTATAAAAGATTTTTGGCTCAATCTTGCAGATTTTAATGCAATATCCATTTCTTCCTTATGTTTTCTTTCTTCTAATGTTTTGAAATCATTTTCGACATAATCTTTAGCTAATGGCAACGGGTAAATTATGCCTTCTCCATATTTATGTAGGTCATTTGCAAAATCAAGATTTATATTTTGAATTCTATTTATTTGAAAGGGTATCCACATATTATCATCTATTTTCTCCAATGGGATTTTTTTATTAGACTGACAATTTATCATATCCCTTAAGTCTTCATATTCCTTAGGCTCAAATTCATCCGTATCTTCCTTATATGTGTATTTTGTTCTGTCATATAAAATACTAAATTCACGATTTTCTTCTTCTAAAGAAAAATGTTGAATAGCAATAAATCCTAATGTTTCCAGCTCCTTTATGAAATATATATAGTCGCAAATATCCAAATATAATCTTTCTGTTTTGGCTATTTCTTCCATAGACTTACCGCATCTATGGTACAATGAAACTTGCGGTTTACTGCCATAAGTCCATTTTAGTGCAAAGAACTCAAATTTTTCACGCAAGAGTTTGGCCACTTGCAAATCTCGCATTGCAATCCTTCCTTTTTGCTTGGCTTCAACTAACTCTGCAATCCATTTATTTTCTTGTTCTGTAAATATTCGCATATCTATTTCTAAAACTAAAATGTTTGATTATTATTGATTGTATGCTTGATTTTATCAATTTCTCTTTGTAGCATTTCCAACTCCCGTTTCAAGTTTCGCGCCTCTGCATTGAGCTGCATCTGTCGGTTGAACTGTTTCTCAGCTCTTACCTTCTTTTGCAGAACTTCTACTGTTTGTTGCTTTTGTGCTAACTGTTGTTGCAACTCTATGATGCGCTTGGTGTCGGCAGCATTGGTTGTGCCAAAGCCCGAAATCTGTCCGGCAAACGATTCATATACCTGATCTAAGTTTGCCCCCTCAATCGTCAGTTGCAGTGCTTCGCAATCCGTCCAAGTTGTTCGGAACGACCGAATGATGCGAAACGTACCTTTGCTTTCGTCTATCCACTCTTTGTAGTTCAGCAACAGGCGGTAACGTTCTTCAAACTGCAATACAAAGAGTATGTGACGTGGCATCTGCTTGTCGATGGTGAGGAACACATCATCGGGCACATCCTCGCATTTCAACGTGACATGAAAGACAGTAATCTCATGCACCGTCTTTCCATCCTCTACATGGAGTGTTGAAGGTGCCAACTTTGCTAACCATAGGATACGGTCTATATCCTCCACAAAGCGGGCTTTCAACCTTGCATTGACATCCAAGTGCCGGTAAAAAGTCGTTTTGGAAACAGGCTTGTTGACGAGGGTTGCTTCTGGTAATCTAAGCATATTATGCATGATATTTGTGCAATTTTATATAGTTTTATTTCTATGGCGTTCATACGAATCCCATAAGAATCTAACTAAAGTTATACTGCTTCCAACGGCAAGGCTTGCATGTCTTGGCTCAAGTCCAGTAAAAGTACTTGCTTTACCATGTCCACTTCCGTATAAATTTCTAAGTTCGGATATACCTTGGGCAATAGCTTTTAAGTTCCCTAAAACTTGTTTTATGGATTTAGCACCTTTTATTTCATCTGATATTTGTTTGGGCATAATACTAAATAGTTTAAATGTCTCATCAACTAATCTTGGCATATCCCAATCCTTATCTGTGATACATTCTTCCTTTTCAAGTATTGTTTTACAGCAACTTTCGATTAATTCTTTTGCTTTTCCAATGGCATCTGTTGGATTTTTATCCTGCATTTTTACCATCAAATCTATTTGCGTGGATATGTAATCACTATTGAAAACTTCTTTGAGTTTTACAGCTTCAACATCTACTATAGTAGTTGCATTTATTCTGTCTAGAATTGAACGACATTTAGTGTAAGCGACAGCATATTGTTTATTGTATTGCTTATCGCTTTCTTTTTGAGATGATGATTCATAATGTGTAATCAAATCATTAAATAGTTTGATTATATCTTGTTCAGATGCTTGCTTTACATAAGCAATCAGTGATTTTCCTTTTGATAAATGATATGTTGCACAAAGAGGAACTCCTATACTTTCATATGTAAAAGTATCAAAATCTGTTGTTGTGAACTCCAACACATATCCATCTCTGTTGAGGAAGTTTAAGAATGTTCCTATTTCGGTATTTGATATTTTCATTTTTATTTAATTATTAGAAAACAAACTAACTCAAAATCGTCCAACCCCTTTATTTCGCCCTGCAAAGCTGAAGTTTCGCCCAAAGAGAAAAGACTCTCAATGTCGCTCTCTGTCTTGACCTCCACAATGCTTTCAATTGCCGATTGAAGCAAACTGCTGTATCGTTCCATCTTGCGTCCGTCCTCTGTCTCTTTGTTGAGTGCGGCACAGAGTGCAGGATTATGCTCTGCTTTGTTTTTACAGGCATAGCGCATCACATCAAGCAACTGCTTGGGGTGGAGATGGTCGAAAACAACTTCGCCGTTGTCGGAGAGGTAGACCATGTAAAACGGATGCAACAGGTTCTTGCGGTCGATGTTCACCGCATTGCTTCGGTTCTTCAGAATAAAGATTACACCCGGACGAACCATTGGGCAACTCTCGACCACAGCACTCATGCCCATAGGGGCGTGTTCTATATCGGGATGCTCTTTCATGTAAGATAGCAAGTCCAATCGAAATTCATTGAGTCCCAAGTCCATGATGTTGATACCCGTATCCATGTCTTCAATATCCACTACCGCTTCTTGCAGCCGTCGCAACTGGTTGCGTCGGTATTCCAAATCTCCCTTTTCGTTTACACTAAGCAGGTTATCATCGCCCGTAGCTGTGAGTACGGTAGCCTTCATGCGGCTCTCCACACGTCCTTTCAGTTGGATGTATTCGTCCAGCTCCATATCCGGCCAGTAGTTGACCAGTTGTATCTGCTTGTTGCGAGAGCCGATACGGTCGATGCGCCCGAAGCGTTGGATAATGCGCACCGGGTTCCAATGAATATCGTAGTTAATCAGATAGTCGCAATCCTGCAAGTTTTGTCCTTCAGAAATGCAGTCAGTGGCTATCAACACGTCAATCTCTTCAGTGGCATGAGGATGAAGGGCGGCACGGTCTTTGGACAATGGCGAGAACCAAGTCAGCACATTGTTGAAAGAGAGCGGAAACTTGTGGAGAGTACAACGCCCTTCTGTCGTACCGGTGATAAGTGCCGTATGCAGTCCGCATTCCTCTTTAATCCGACCCGCCAATTCCGTATAAAGATAATCCGCTGTGTCGGCAAAAGCGGTAAAGATTAGCACTTTCTTGTTTTGTCCGTTGATGGGATGTGCGAATTTCTGTTTCAAATCTTCGATAAGTCGCTGTAACTTACTGTCGTGTTCCGGTGTAATATCTTTCAATAAAAGGAGAAGAAGTTCCAGCTTTTCAAGGTCTGACTTCAAGTCGGTGCGCCAGGACACATAGTCCATGTCGCGCAGATTGATTTTCGATTTGCGCGTGGCGAATACATCAGTTTCGCTGTCGGCCGAGTCCAAGTCCTCGGTGAAAGAGGCTACATCAAAGGTGCCATTACCACGCTTTTCTTCAAATTGGTCGATAGCGGCAATTGTTTCCCGGATATACTCACTTATGCGAGTCAATGTCAGACGGAAAGAATTGACACTACTTTCCAATCGTTTCAGCAGATTGGTTGCCATTAGTTTTCTCAATCCTTTTTCCCGTCCGTCGATGGAAAGGCCATCGCCGTCAAAGTCGATGACGTAGTTGTTCCTCACACTATCGAAAAGATAGAGTGAGGGGGTATAGATAGCTAAATTCAACTCATTCAGTTGTTCGGCAATGTCCCGGAAGTTGATGGCATGGTCGAGGTCTGTCAGTTTGGGACGACGTGAGAGCGGAGCCAATCGTGTGGGAAACTCACCGATGTCTTTGGTATCATAATACTTCACAATATGGCTGCGGCTACGGGCAATGGTAACGGCGTCCAATAGTTGGAAGAAATCGAAACTGAGGTCGTGCAACAATCGTTCCGTAGTCCGTTCCTGCACTTCCAGCTTTGCCCATCTGTTATACACCGTCTGGGCATTACGGAATATATCGTCAATGTGGCGGTCTATATCCAGTTCGGCATTGATATTCTCCGCCTTGCCTTCGTAAGCAAGTTGCAACTGATTTTTCAGGTCGTTGAAGCGGTTGTTTACGGGGGTGGCACTTAGCATCAGTACCTTTGTCTTAACCCCTTGTCGGATGACACGGTTCATCAAACGCTGATAGCGATTTTCTTTCTTGTCGGAATCCTCGTCTATGATTTCATTATCATCCACATTGCCGCCATTGCGGAAGTTGTGGCTTTCGTCAATGACAATTAAATCATAATTACCCCAATTGATGTGTTCCAAGTCAAGTCCGTTGCTGATGCCTCGGTCGCGTGACAAATCCGAATGGAACAAAATGTCGTAGCGCAAGCGGTCAGCAGCAATCGGGTTATTCTTGTAATTGGCTCGGAAAGTCTGCCAGTTTTCATTCAATTTCTTGGGGCACAATACAAGCACGGACTTATTGCGGTTCTCGTAATATTTAATGACCGCGAGAGCGGTGAATGTCTTTCCCAAACCTACACTGTCCGCTAAGATACAACCGTTGTATTTCTCCAGTTTGTTGATGATGGCAAGAGCGGCATCGCGCTGGAAATTGTAGAGTTTGTTCCAAATGATACTGTTCTTGAATCCGGTACGTTCGTTTGGTAGAACATCCTCCGAAATATCTTCCAGAAACTCATTGAAGATATGATAAAGAGCAATGAAGTAGATATATTCCGGTGCATTCTCTTGATAAACCGTTTCGATGTATTCAAGGATGCGACCGGTTACATCCGAAAACTTCTCATCGTTGTTCCATTGTTCGTTGAAGATGGCAAGATAGGCTTTGGCTGTGGGGGTAGGAAGCACGTTGACCATGTTGTATACTTCATTACCTCGCTCGCATCCCAGTTGGGTTGTTGTAAACTCATTGAAAGGCAGATAGACATATTCCGTTTCCTTTTGGACATGAAGAAAGCCGCCCATTTGCTCTTGCGATGAATTGGAGCGGAACTTGACTTTCTTACGAATCCATTCGGCACACTCTTTGGCAATGGCTTTTTGCGACAGCTGATTGCGCAGCCGCACTTCAAAGTCCGTTCCATACAGATTGCGTTCCCGATTGAGCTTCGGGATATAGTATTCGCGTTTCTCTTTCTTTGTTTTCTCCTTGATAAAGGTCGGTGATGTGAATATGAAACGAAGTCCTTCCACATTTTCCAGTTCTTTTTTCAAGGCTTCAAACGCATAAATGGAAAACGAGGCGGCAGCCACAGATATGCGACTCCCTTTGGATAACCGTACTTTCAGGTCATCTACCACGCATTCATGGATGTTATCGATAAGTTTGGGCTGTTCCATAGATCTACTTGTATAGTTTGCTTATAAATGAAACATTAAGTTTATTTCAACGAGCATAACAGGTCTTTCATGCTAAGCACGTTTTATTATTAAGGCAAAAATAATCAAAAAGCCTGGAACATTCAATAATATTTTAAGGAAAAGAGAAATGTATCTGCGGATAACGCCAAATATTTCCATAAAGAAAGAGACTGCGTCGTAAATACACGACACAGTCTCTTGTTGTTATTGGTTATTTAAAAGCTTATGCTTCTTCGCTCCAATCCATCTTGCTCATGCGTACATAGCTCTGATAACGCTTCTTAGCCATGTCTTCGCAAGCCTTGAACAGGTCGGCAGCCTCGTTGGGGAACTGCTTCATAACTGAGAGGAAGCGAACCTCGCCCTTAAGATAATCCTGGAAGTTCTCCCATGCCGGAGCCTTAGAGTCGAGCGTGAACGGATTCTTGCCTTCCTCCTCGAGAGCCGGGTTGAAGCGCCACAGGTGCCAGTAACCGCAAGCTACGGCTGCTGCCTCTTCTGCCTGTGCCTTGCCCATGCCCTTCTTCAAGCCGTGGTTGATACAAGGTGCGTATGCGATGATGATTGACGGTCCGGGATAAGCCTCAGCCTCGCGGATTGCCTTAAGGCACTGAGCCTGATCAGCACCCATTGCAATCTGTGCAACGTATACATATCCGTAGGTTGTTGCAATCATACCGAGATCCTTCTTGCGAACGCGCTTACCTGAAGCTGCGAACTTGGCGATAGCGCCGAGCGGAGTAGCCTTAGAAGACTGACCACCTGTATTTGAGTAAACCTCTGTATCGAGTACGAGGATGTTTACATCTTCGCCGGAAGCGATAACGTGGTCGAGACCGCCGTAACCGATGTCATAAGAAGCACCGTCACCACCGATAATCCACTGTGAACGCTTAACGAGATAGTGGTCGAGCTCCTTGAGCTTCATACATGTCTCGCAACCCTTCTCAGCACCGGCAGCGATGAACGGACGAAGTTTTGCAGCAGCAGCCTTTGAAGCATCTGCATCGTCCTTGCCAGCCAGCCACTCTTCAGCGGCAGCCTTGTATTCAGCCGGGCACTCAGGATGTGCGGTAGCGTCTTTCAACAGTTCTGCAATGCGTGCACGCATCTTCTTGTTTGCCAGTGTCATACCGAGACCGAACTCGCAGAAGTCCTCGAACAGTGAGTTTGCCCATGCGGGACCCTGTCCCTTCTCGTTTGTTGTATAAGGAGTTGAAGGTATTGAACCTGAATAGATTGAAGAACAACCTGTAGCGTTTGCAACAATCTCACGGTCGCCGAAGAGCTGTGAAATCAGCTTAACGTAAGGAGTCTCACCACAACCGGAGCATGCGCCGGAGAATTCGAAGAGCGGAGTTGCGAACTGAGAGTTCTTCGGGCTCTGCTTGATGTCAACCAGATCCTGCTTGCTCTTGACATTCTTAACGCAATATTCCCAGTTGGCAGCCTCATCGAGTTCGCCTTCCAGCGGAACCATCTGAAGAGCCTTGCCACCTGCCTTAGGATTACCCGGACAAACGTCAACACAGTTGCCGCAACCCAGACAGTCCATAACGCCAACCTGCATGCGGAACTTCATGCCCTTGAGTGCAGCCGGAGCCTTGATGTCGAGTGTTGTAGCGTTGATACCTGCAGCCTCTGTCTCGTCCATAACGAACGGACGGATACAAGCGTGAGGACAAACGTATGCACACTTGTTACACTGGATACAGTTCTCGGGTGTCCATGTAGGAACGAATGCTGCCACACCGCGCTTCTCGTAAGCGGCTGTGCCCTGCGGCCATGTGCCGTCTTCGATGCCCTTGAATGCAGATACGGGCAGCAAGTCGCCGTTCTGTGCGTTGATAGGACGTACAACCTCGTTGATGAATGCAGGGTCGTTGTTCTCCTTAACTGCGTCAGCAGGCAGGTTAGACCATGCAGCGTCAACAACAAGTTCCTTGTACTCGCCGCCGCGGTCAACAGCAGCATAGTTCTTGTCAACAACGTCCTGACCCTTCTTGCCGTAAGACTTGACGATGAACTTCTTCATCTGTTCTACAGCCAGGTCTACAGGAATAACACCTGTAATGCGGAAGAACGCACTCTGGAGGATAGTGTTGGTGCGGTTGCCCAGACCAATCTCCTGTGCTATCTTGGTGGCGTTGATGTAGTATACCTTAATATTATTGTCTGCGAAATACTTCTTTACCTTGTTCGGCAGGTTTGCAACAAGTGTGTCGCCCTCCCATATTGTGTTGAGAAGGAATGTACCGTTCTTGCGCAGACCGCGTGTCACGTCGTACATGTTGAGGTAAGCCTGTACGTGGCAAGCCACGAAGTTAGGTGTGTTTACCAGATATGTAGAGCGGATAGGCGTGTCGCCGAAACGCAGGTGAGAGCATGTGAAACCTCCGGACTTCTTCGAGTCGTAAGAGAAGTATGCCTGGCAGTGCTTGTTTGTGTTGTCGCCAATAATCTTCACAGAGTTCTTGTTTGCACCTACAGTACCGTCTGCACCGAGTCCGTAGAACTTAGCCTCGAACATACCTTCGCCGCCGAGAGCAATCTCTTCTTTCTTGGGAAGTGATGTGAATGTCACGTCGTCTACGATACCGAGAGTGAAGTGATTCTTCGGTTCGTTGAGTGCAAGGTTTTCGTATACTGAGATAATCTGTGAAGGTGTCGTGTCGTTTGAGCCGAGACCGTAGCGTCCGCCAACGATAACAGGAGCGTTTTCTACGCCGTAGAATGCTTCCTTGACATCAAGATACAGAGGTTCTCCGTTTGCTCCCGGTTCTTTTGTACGGTCGAGAACGGCGATGCGCTTTGTTGTCTTGGGCACTGCAGCGAGCAGGTGCTTTACAGAGAACGGACGGTAGAGGTGTACTGAAACGAGACCTACCTTCTCGCCCTGGGCTGTCAGGTAGTCAATAGCCTCGCGTGCTGCCTCAGAAGCAGAACCCATCAGGATGATAACGCGGTCTGCATCTTCTGCTCCGTAATAGTTGAACAGTCCGTACTTGCGACCTGTAATCTCCGAAATCTTCTCCATATATTCCTCTACGATAGCAGGAACTGCATCGTAATAAGAATTGCAAGACTCACGGTGTGTGAAGAATGTATCCGGATTTTCTGCCATACCGCGTGCAACAGGGTGCTCGGGTGTGAGGGCGCGGCTGCGGAACTCTGCCAGTGCCTGCTGGTCTACCAGCGGAGCGAGGTCGTCGTTCTCGAGCATCTCTATCTTCTGGATCTCATGAGATGTGCGGAAACCGTCGAAGAAGTTTACGAACGGTACGCGGCTCTTGATTGTTGCGAGGTGTGCAACACCAGCCAAGTCCATAACTTCCTGTACGGAACCCTCTGCCAACATTGCAAAACCTGTCTGACGGGTTGACATAACGTCCTGATGATCGCCGAAGATACACAGTGAGTGAGAAGCCAGTGTACGTGCCGATACATGGAACACGCAGGGCAGGAACTCGCCGGCAATCTTGTACATGTTAGGTATCATCAGCAACAAACCCTGTGATGCTGTGTAGGTTGACGTCAGGGCACCTGCCTGCAGAGAACCGTGAACGGCACCTGCTGCACCGCCTTCAGACTGCATTTCCTGTACGAGAACGGTCTCGCCGAAGATGTTCTTACGACCTTGAGCAGCCCATTCGTCCACATACTCTGCCATTGTAGACGACGGAGTGATGGGGTAGATGGCTGCAACCTCCGAGAACATATACGAGATATGTGCTGCGGCCTGGTTGCCATCACAAGTAATAAACTTTTTTTCTTTTGCCATTTTAATAAAATATTAATGTTAGTGTACTGTGTTTTTATGTTTAAAAAAGAAATCCCAATAACCATAAAGGTATCTGGTTTCCTTTTCCCACTTCTGTATTATACCGTGCATATATGACGTCCTGGCTTATTCTTGTCTTGCCGGAATTGTTTGCATCGCATATCTTAAATCTCTTTGTGCCGTCCACTACATAGAAGTTGTCCTTGCTCCCCTGATTTACCTTGTGGTCTTTCCACATGGAGTTGACGAAGAAAGTCTCCATTACATCCTGTCTTTTAATCTGTATGGGGTAAATGGCATACATGAGATTGGTGTTGTGCATCATTACCTTCGACGGCTTTTTTGGAAAAGACTGTCCCTCGGGGTATATGATGTTTATCAGTCTTGCATCGGCAAGATATTTGATATAGTTCATCACTGTTGCACGGCTTGTTTCTATATCGATTGCCAACTGGCTGATATTGGGGGCTTTCAATCCGTTTACCGCCAGCTGGTAGAACAGTTTCTTTATTTTCGTAAGATATTTCAGTTCTATCTGTTTTATCAGCAGAATGTCCACTTCTGTCATCATATTCATTGTCTTGAGCAGGTTCTCCGAAAAGTTGCGATGCTCAAGAAAGAACGGGTAAAAACCATGATGCAGGTAGTCTTCGAAATATTTTAGAGGAGATACGTGGGGCAATATGGTACGTACAATCTGTTCGTGGTTGCCCAATATTTCATCAAGAGAATATGCCGGAAAGTTCTTTCCTGTCTGAAGGTTGATAAATTCGCGGAAAGAGAAGCCGCGCAGATTGTAGCTCTTTACTATTCCGTTCAGTTCCGGATTTTCCTCTTTCAGACGCATTACGCTGCTTCCCGTGAATACTATCTTAAGATAGGGGTACAAATCGTAACACATTCTCAGCTCCTTGCTCCATTCTGGTTCTTTGAAAACCTGGTCTATAAGCAGCACTTTGCCCCCTCTCTTGTAGAACTCCCCTGCAAAGTTGGCTATGCCCCTTCCTTGAAAATAGAAGTTGTTCATGTTTATATACAGACACTGCCCGTCGTTTGCCGGAAAGTATTTCTTTGCATATTGAAGAAGGAATGTTGTCTTGCCAATTCCGCGCGTCCCTTTGATGCCGATCATACGGTCGTTCCAGTTTATTTCATCCATAAGCATGCGATGAACCGGAGCGTTCGTGTGCTCGACTAAATATTTGTGCGTGCGAAAGAAAGCGTCCATTACGATTTAATTAGTTTTTCAATTGCAAAGATACTATTTTATTCTTTATTTGCAAACCATACATTGCAAAAAAACATTTTTATTGTTGTTATTTCCATATACTTCCGGGAGTAAAGGAAGCAGGGGGATAAAAGATGTAAAGGAGTGAAAGGAGTGGGAAACAAAAGGTGTCTGCGCTTTCATGATGTAACATATTGTAACGCCATGTTGTATGAACGGTTGCAATGTGTCATGAGGAAAACGTTCGTGGTTTTTTCTGAAAGAGATGTTAACGCTTCTTAAAACGATGCTTCGCTTGCCAAAACCGCGCGGAAAAGTTTGCGATATGCGCCATTTTGCAGTGCAAAAGGGCGTGTTTTGCATCCTAAAGTGCGGCATATTGCACCGTAAAGTAGCTACCTTCAGCCCCTAAAACGGCATATATTGCATTGAAAACCGGCATTTTTCATGGCGGAAAAGCACTGTTTTGTTGCACAGATATGAGATTTGTCACATAACGAATTGATACATAGTGTATTATCTATGCATACTGATTTTGCCCGTCTTTACGGTTTTTCGAGATTTTATTTTCAAATCTTCTCCGTATATAGAGGATATGGGAAATCAGAAAGAAAGGGAAAAGATGTAATATGTGACAATGTGATTTGTAGTGTCGTGGATATCTTTTTTTAGAGGTTTGTTAGTTTTGTAAAGACCCATTATGTTTGTTTTAAGGTGTCCCTTCTGCAACGTAAAAATATTCAATCCTTTTTATTAGTTTCACTTTTTTTGTTATTACCTTTGCATAAGATAAGCTTCGCCTCAGCAATCTAAAACAAGTTTTATTGCTCTCGGCTTGCATTATCTTTGTTCTAATAATCATTGTTTTATCATGTTCTGGTCGTTGTCGGAATGTATAATCCAATATGATATGAATGGTTTGGTGTTGTTTAATCGGTATAAATATATTTAAGTTTTGAAGTTACATATTTTTAATCCGGAGCATGATATAGCTCTGGCATACGACAAACGCTATCTGGTTGTGCCTCACGCGGCAAGGGAACTGCGCATGAATTTAGGCTTTATCCCGTGTTTGTGGGCAGACGACGGGGATTGTATACTTGTAGATGATGTCCAATATGCCGTAAAGGCGGCGACAAAGCTCGGACGCGGTCATGCCGACGTGCTGTTTCTGTCGGCAGAACAGCTTAAAGGTGTTGCCTTTGACAAGATTGAGCCGTGGGGGTGGGACCGGTGTATCGCCACTCAGTTGCATGATGCCGGTGTGTTGGCGGACTTGTTGCCTTCCGAAGACGGTTTGGAACATATCCGTTCGCTTTCAAGCAGGGTGCATACCGGCGGTGCCCTCGATTTTATCCGTGCAGACATTGAAGACGACACATGCGGTGAAAGTTTTTATTTTACCACGGCAGAGGATGTAGCCGGATTTATAAATGCAGTCGGCGATGTTGTGGTAAAGGCTCCGTGGAGCAGCAGCGGTCGCGGACTGAGATATGTCCACGGTGCTTGCAGCGACTCTACGGCGGGCTGGATAGGCAGGACTATATCCGCGCAGGGCGGTGTGATGGCAGAGCCTTATTATGATAAGGTGAAAGACTTTGGCATGGAGTTCTTTTCTCATGGCGATGGCAGGGTGGAGTATTGCGGCATTTCTCTCTTTGAAACATTGAACGGTGCCTACATGGGGAACATCATTGCCGACGACAAACGCAAACTCGAGGCTCTGCAACGGTTTGTTACGGAAGAGTTAATAAATATTATAAAACAAAGGTGTATAAAGTATTTTGAGAGATTGTTCCGTAATAAGTATGAAGGACCTTTCGGGGTGGACATGATGATTGTCGCACGCAAGGATATGGACGGCTTTGTTGTTCATCCTTGTGTTGAGGTAAATCTGCGTCGTACCATGGGGCATGTCGCCCTTTCGCTGTCCTCATTGGCAGAAGACTCTTCTTATGCAATGCGCATTGTCCACGATGTGAACTATTGTCTCAAGTTGATTCCTCTGGATAAATATTTTGTAAAGACTTTATGATTAAAACTATTAATATTAATGATTTATGAGAAAAACATTATTGTCATGCTTGATGATGCTGCCGTTGCTGTCCGGTGCGCAGTATCGTTCTGACGTGTGGTGTCCCGACAACGGTGACGGAACCTACACCAACCCCGTAATAGATGCCGACTATAGTGACCCCGACGTATGTGTTGTCGGTGATGACTATTATATGACGGCAAGTTCTTTCAACTGTATTCCGGGGTTGCCGATACTTCACTCCAAGGATCTTGTCAATTGGGAGATTATCGGATATGCCTTGAAAAAGCTCGAGCCGGCAGAGAAATTTGACAAGCCTTCGCATGGAAACGGTGTGTGGGCTCCGTGCATACGCTATCACAACGGCGAGTTCTACATATATTGGGGCGACCCGGATCATGGCGTGTTTATGGTAAAGACCAAAGACCCGGCTGGCGAATGGGAAGAGCCGGTGTGTGTCATACCGGGTGAGGGAATGATAGACACGACGCCTCTTTGGGACGAAGACGGTCGCTGTTATCTTGCCAACGGTTGGGCAAACAGCCGTTCGCGCTTTGCATCGGTGCTCACCGTGCGTGAACTTAATGCCGAGGGAACAAAGGCGATTGGTGACCCTGTAATTGTTTTTGACGGAAACGGAAACGCCAACCGCACCGTTGAAGGTCCTAAGTTTTACAAGCGTGACGGCTGGTATTGGATAATGTGCCCTGCCGGCGGCGTGCCTACAGGATTTCAGTTGGCAATGCGCAGCAAGAGTCCTTTCGGACCCTACGAAAGCAAGGTCGTGCTTGCACAGGGCAAGACAAGTGTAAACGGTCCTCATCAGGGCGGCTGGGTGCATACGTCGCAGGGAGAAGACTGGTTCCTGCACTTCCAGGACAAGGGTTGCTACGGTCGTGTGGTTCATCTTCAGCCTGTTACATGGAAAGACAACTGGCCCGTAATGGGTGTTGACAAGGACGGAGATTATTGCGGTGAGCCTGTTCTGAAGTTCCGTAAGCCCAAGACTGCCGCCAAGTCTGTTGTAATGAACCCGGTGGAGAGCGATGAGTTCAATTCTCCAAAGTTAGGATTGCAGTGGCAATGGCACGCAAACTATGATCAGAAGTTCGGAATGCCCACGGCTTTCGGCACATACCGCATATATACGCACAAGGTAAGCGAGAACTTTGTTAATCTGTGGGAAGTTCCCAATCTCCTGTTGCAGAAGACTCCCACGGATAACTTCACTGCAACGGCAAAGATACGTTTCACTTCAAAAGACCAGAATCAGCAGGGCGGTATAATCATGATGGGACTTGACTATTCGGCATTGGTGGTGAAAAGAGTGGGCGACGAATTCCAGTTGCAGCAGATAACATGCCGCAGTGCAGACAAGGGCAAGAAGGAAGATGTCAAGGTGATTGCCACTCTCAAACCTACGGCTGTGGACAAGATAGACTATCAGCCTGCCATACACGAGGATATTTATCTCAGAATGACCGTCAATGACGGTAAATGTCGTTTCGCTTACAGTAAGAACGGTAAGAAATACGAGTCTGTAGGCGACGAGTTCAAGATGCGCGAGGGCAAGTGGATAGGTGCCAAGATAGGTTTTGTTGCCATCGAACCGGCGGGAAAGACAAACAGAGGCTGGATTGATGCCGATTGGTTCAGAGTGACAAAATAATAATATTCTTGTTTCTTTTGATATAAAGAATAGACTTTGTCAAAAGAATATAGAGTAAAGTAAGGTAAAACAGAGGAAGATAAAAGACGTTTGTCTTGTCGATAAGTACAAAGGCACTGTCTTTTATCTTCCTTGTTTTTAGTCACATTGATTACGCGAGCTTGGGATAAGGACATCCGAATCCGCTATGTATGGACATATCCTTTTATATGTCCAGACTACAACAGGTATTGTCAAATCCTTTCCAGCACAAGCGTTATCAGGTCGTCAATCTGATTTTTGTATCCGGTGTTTGCCCTTCCTGCCCTGCGGTTGGCAATAACCATGCACACGGTGGTGGCTTTATGTCCCATTAACCGTGACAGACCGGCGAGGGCAGAACTTTCCATTTCGAAGTTGGTGATTTTCATACCGTTATATTCGAAGTTCTCTATCTTCTCGTTCTGATTAGGGTCGGCGAGCGGTATGCGCAGTTGTCTGCCCTGTGGTCCGAAGAAACCGCCGCATGCCACGGTTACACCGAGTACCATGTCGTCTCCGGCTATGCGCTCAACAAGTTCGCTGTCCGCATCTATTATGTATGGTGCCGGTGCGCACATGTTTCCGGACCACCCGAGATGGTTGAGCAATGCACGCTCCATGGCAAGGTCGCACACGGCATTGCGTCCTTGATAGAAATTCAGAAGTCCGTCAAAACCGACAGATTTTACGGAACAGATGAACGTCCCTTCGGGTGTGTATGTCTGCAGACCTCCGCATGTGCCAATACGTACTATTTCCAGTTGGCGTGTATGTTCCTTTTCCATACGTGTGTTGAAGTCGATGTTTGCCAGTGCATCTATCTCATTCATCACAATGTCTATGTTGTCACATCCAATGCCTGTTGAGGTCACGGTTATGCGCTTGCCTTTGTATGTTCCGGTCACCGTCTTGAACTCGCGGCTCTCCACCTCACATTCTTTTGTATCAAAATGAGAGGCGACAAGCGCCACACGTCCGGGGTCGCCTACAAGTATTATTTTGTCTGCAAGCTGTTCCGGCTTTACATGAAGATGGAATATACTGCCGTCTCCGTTTATTATAAGTTCTGATTCTGCAAAGTGTTTATTCATAATGATTTGCTCTTTTTTGGTTCAACAATATATTTTCAGAGTTTCTGATATCTTTTTCCAGTTGTCTGATTTGCATTTCCAGTTTCTCATTCTCTTTCTCGTTTGCCAATATTGTGGCTTTTAACCTGTTGCGTACGGTCATGTCTCCATTGGCATATTGTTCCCTTGCTTTTTCTATTTTGTCGGACAATGTCTTTGCCAAAGCTCTCATCTCGTTCAGTTGTTTGAACTTTTCCATGTTTCCGGAAACCTTGAAATCGGATATGGAGTTGTATGTCACATCGTCGTTAATGACGAATGATATCTTGTTTTTCGCATCTTCTTTATGTCCGTTACCGTTTCTTATTTCCCGGACTTTGTTCAATGCGTTGTTCCTTTCGCCGCCCTTTCCCCATGTGTCGGCAATGCTTGATATGTCTGCAAACTGTTTAATCTGCTCTTTTGTATAGTTTTCGGCAGAATATACCTGCCTTGTTTCCGGTGCAACGAATATATATACACACACTTTGCCTTCGGGCTGATTGCGGTCAGTTGCAAACCAACCTATGCCGGCGGTCTCGTCTATGGCATACATATAGTCGTTTGCCGTGGAGTTGAAAGGCATACCTATATTTTCCGGTTTGAGATATGTTCCTGTTTCCGAGTCGTATCTTGTCTCGAATATATCATATCCTCCTATGCTTCCGCTGCCCTGTGCAGCAAAATAGAGGGTCGTTCCATCAGTCATTATATACGGATAGTTCATCTGTTCAAGCTCGTTGTCATCGTCAAGCACGGTAATGGCAGCAGGTTCCGTCCATTGATTGCCCAGACGGTCGCTGGTGTAAAGTTTCATATTGCCGGCTTTATCCTTGTCGGAGAAATAGCATTTGTTGCCAAGTTCGTTTATGTGCAGATAAGATTCGGGCTTACTGCCGTTCTTGAACATTTCATTGTATCTGCAAAGTGTTCCGCTTTCAGGACTGATGGCATATTTGCCGAGAAACATGTCTTTGTCCACGACAATGCTGTCGACAAACATTATCTTTTGTGTGGCGTCCGTCATCTGTTCGAGTCTTGCCTGTTTTATCAGTTCTTCCTCGGACAGTTGTATTACGGGTTGCGCTTTGACCCTTTTCTTCTTCTTTTGTGCCGTTGCCGGGTTTACGACAAATGCCGACAGCAGGGCGGCACAAATAAGTATTTTTTTCATAGACATAGTTGTTTTATCTTATTACAAAGATACGGAAAACCGACAAAATAACGTGTGTTGTTACGGAAAAATAACATACGTGCTGTATAATTAGTAACTTTATGTGTAACAGCAGGTATATGTTATTTCGTTTTTCCGTATCTTGGACTTTGCTGAAGATACTCACGCTCTGCAAACAACAAATGCATTTGTTGTTTTGTTTTCGACTTATCCGTATTTTTGGCTTCGCCGAAGATACTCACGCTCAACAAAACTTAAACAAGTTTAGTTTTGTATTCGACTTATTCGTATCTTTGCACTTGTGCAAAGACAAGCAGAACACCAGCAATAAGAAACAAGTATTGTTGCGCTTGGCTTGCACTCTTTTGATTAAAACAGAAATATAAAAAGGAAAGATGAGAGAATACGATACGTATATATTTGACCTTGACGGTACGTTGCTTAATACGTTGGGCGATCTTGCTGCAAGTGTAAACTATGCCTTGCACCGATATAGTATGCCGGAACATACATTAGAAGACATACGCTGGTTTGTCGGCAACGGTGTAAAGAAGCTTATGGAGCGTTCGGTTCCCGACGGTATGGCTAATCCTCGATTTGAAGAAGTTTTTAAAACGTTTCGTGAACATTATATGGAACATTCGCTTGATACCACGAAACCATATCCCGGCATACCGGATATGCTCAACGGATTGAAATGCAGAGGAAAGAAAATAGCCGTTGTCAGCAATAAGTTCTATACAGCCACACAAGAACTTTGCCGGCATTTTTTCGGCGATTATGTGGATGTGGCAATAGGCGAACGCGAAAACATAAGGCGCAAACCGGCACCCGATACAGTTATAGAGGCTATGCGTCTGCTTGGCGTGTCTTCCGACAATGCAGTATATATAGGCGACAGCGACGTGGACGTTGCAACGGCTGCAAATAGCGGTTTGCCCTGTATAAGTGTGTTGTGGGGATTTCGCGACCGCGCTTTTCTTGAAGAGCACGGAGCATCGGTCTTTATTTCGGAACCGTGTGAGATATTAATGTTCTAATATCTCACCCACACGCTGTTCCAACTCGCTGCCTCTTAGTCCGGCATCGATGAGCTTTCCTTCCCGGTCTATGATTACTGTAAACGGTATGGACTGTACTCCGAACATTTGTGCTGCGGCATTGTCCCAGCCCTGCAAGTCGGAAACCTGAACCCACTTCATGCCCATACGCTTTACGGCTTCTTTCCAACTTGTCGCATCCTTGTCGAGCGACACGCCTATTATGCCCAGTCCTTTGTCCTTGTATTTATTGTACATACCCACCACTTCCGGCATTTCACGAAGACACGGACCGCACCAGCTTGCCCAAAAGTCTATTACCGTAATCTTGTGCTTTGCAGCTTCTTCCAGTGCCGATACCTCATTGCCGTCGATATCATTCATTCTGAAATCGGGAATGGATGTCGATGCTTCTTCTGTCTGCACTTGTGACGGGGCAGCAGGCATTTCGGGCTTTTGAGAATTGGACCGGCATGCAACAAGCATCAGAGCTATTGCTGCCGGTCCGATAATGTTACGTATATTCATGTTATACAATGTATTGCGAACTTATACTCTCGTTGTTGAGAACTCGGCGTATAGTCTCGGCAAACATGTCTGCCACTGACAACTGCTTTACCTTGGCACAACGCTGTGTGTATGGGATTGAGTCTGTGAAGACAATCTCTTCTAATGCCGACTCCTGTACACGTTCGCTTGCCGGACCGCTCATTACGCAGTGCGATGCACACGCGCGCACGCTCTTTGCACCTGCGTTTTTCATTATGTCGGCAGCCTTGGTGATTGTTCCCGCCGTGTCCACGATGTCGTCGATTATCACAACGTTCTTGTCTCTTACATCACCGATAATCTGCATGCTTTCAACAACGTTGGCTCTTGCACGTGTCTTGTTGCACAATACGAGCGGGCAACCAAGATATTTGGCGTATGTGTTGGCACGCTTGCTGCCGCCGACATCCGGCGATGCTATTACTATGTCTTTAAGTTTGAGGCTCTGCAGATATGGCAGTATTACGCCTGATGCGTACAGGTGGTCTACCGGTACGTCGAAAAAACCCTGTATCTGGTCGGCGTGCAGGTCCATTGTTATCAGTCTGTCTATGCCGGCAACACCGAGAATGTCGGCGATGAGCTTTGCGCCGATGCTTACACGCGGTTTGTCTTTCCTGTCTTGTCTTGCCCAGCCGAAGTATGGAATTACGGCATTGATGCTCTTTGCCGATGCACGTTTTGCGGCATCTATCATGAGCAATAATTCCATAAAGTTGTCTGAATTAGGGAATGTGCTTTGCACAAGGAACACATCGCGTCCACGGATTGACTCCTCGTATGATACGGAGAACTCGCCGTCAGAGAACTTTGTGATAACCAGATTTCCCAGCGGACATTCAAGACTTTGGCAAATCTTCTCGGCAAGATACCTTGTATTCGTACCGGAAAATACCATGAAAGAGTTTTGCGCACTCATTTTCTTATTGTTTATATTATTAGTTATAATTTATGATATTGCTTTTTTCAGTTTGTCAAAATGACTTATCAGCTCTTTGTAGTCGGGTTCGTTGTGAATGTCAAACTTGTTCCACAAGTCTCCGCATGCCACTACGCCTCCGAAACCGAGGTCTTTCGCCGCTTTAATGTTGTCCGGACATATACCCCCAAGTGCATATACATGTCTGTCGATAAGTCCCTGTCTTGCCGCTGCTTGCAGTTCATTGACAGAAAATGCTGTGGCATGACGTCCCGAACAACTGTTAAAAACACCTTTGAGAAAGACATATTCAGCCTTTTTCCTGGCTGTTTTCAGTTCTTCTACCGTTGAACATGTGCGTGTGAAACGCCCTTTATACTTGTCGGGCAGGGGAGTGGAAGGACTGTCGATGTGTATTCCTCCCAGATCGTACTCGTTTTTGAGGTAATAATGATTGTGCACGATGATTTTTCTGTAATATTCCTCCGGCAGTAAAGACAGCAGCCGTTCGGAATATAGTGGGGACGAGTCCGGCTTGTACAAGTGCAGGCACTCCATGCCCTCTTCAAAAAGAGACGCCAGTATTTTGTCTTCTTCCACAAAAAAAGTGGGCTTGGTCATTATAACGAGTTTCATCGCTTTTTCTTTTGCAAATGCAAAATTATGAATTTTCTATTAAACATACAATTTAACCATGATAAAAGTTTATCTTTGCACTTTAAAATTGATAATTTACAGTAATGAAGATAGATTTGAATACATTCGAAAGCGTTTCCACACCTACTTATATTATAGAGGAGAAACGCCTCCGTCGTAATCTTGAGCTTATACGCAGAGTCTCTGACGAGGCAGACATAGATATAATTCTTGCCTTCAAGGCGTTTGCCCTGTGGAAAACGTTTCCCTTGTTTCGCGAGTATATAAGTGCCACCACGGCAAGTTCGTTGTATGAGGCACGTCTTGCCAGAGACGAATTCGGGAGCCTTGCACATACCTATTCTCCGGCTTATACAGACTATGAGATAGACGATATTGCCCGTTGTTCAAGTCATCTTACGTTCAACTCGCCCAGCCAGTATTCACGTCTTCATGCAAGAGTCAAGGCTGTAAATCCTGCGGTAAGTATAGGACTGCGTGTCAATCCCGAGTATTCGGAGGTGGGAACAGACCTTTATAATCCGTGTGCGCCGGGCACGAGGTTTGGTATTGTGGCAGACAAGCTTCCGGATGTGCTGCCTGAAGATGTCGAGGGCTTTCACTGCCATTGTCATTGTGAGAGTGGGGCGGATGTCTTTCAGCGCACGTTGGAGCACATAACGGGAAAGTTCTCAAAGTGGTTCGGGCAATTGAAGTGGATAAACTTTGGCGGAGGTCATCTTATGACGAGGGAAGGTTACGACACCGGACTGCTTGTTTCTATGATGCGCGACATTCACCGCCGTTATCCCCATCTGCGTATTATTCTTGAACCAGGCAGTGCTTTCGGCTGGCAGACCGGAGCACTTGTGTCGCAGGTGGTGGACATTGTGGAAGATCATGGAATAAAGACAGCCATATTGAATGTCAGTTTTACGTGTCACATGCCTGATTGTCTTGAAATGCCTTACATGCCGGCTGTGCGTGGAGCGGAAGTTCTGGACGATTGTGCTTCTTCGTCTGATGATAACGTATACAGGCTTGGGGGCAATAGCTGCCTTTCCGGTGACTTTATGGGAATGTGGCGTTTTGAAAAGCCGCTTGTCGTGGGAGATAAGGTGATATTCGAGGATATGCTGCATTATACCACGGTAAAGACCAATATGTTCAACGGGATTACCCATCCCTCGATAGCCATGGCACACAGCGACGGCACTCTCGAGATGCTCCGTATATACGGATATGAGGACTACAGAAGCCGCATGGATTAGTTCGAATATTGCGATTATAGATGTATGAATGTAGAAGAATTCAGAGATTTTTGCCTTTCGCTGCCCGACAGTAGCGAGAAGATGCCGTTTCAGGATTTTTGTTCGGCACAGTCGATATTGGCATTCTATGTGTGTGGAAAGATATTCTGTTTCTTGGATATAGATACATTTGACGCATGCACGATAAAGTGCAGTCCAGATATTATAGATGAATTGAAGGCAAGCTATATGGCTGTTGGCTTGCCATATAATATGAATCGTAGATATTGGATCAGTATCCGGTTCAACGAAGATATGCCGGATGAGATGATTAAGCGTATGGTTTCCGATTCATATTCCTTGATAAAAAGCAGAAAACGCAGATGATTGATTTGCGAAAGAGACAAGGAAAACGGTTTGATAAATCATGAAATAATACCGGCTTTTTTGCTTTTGCGTAATTGAAAGCTTAATAAAGAAGTGCGATGAAAGATTTTGTGGCGATAGATTTTGAAACAGCCAATCAACACATGAGCAGTGTCTGCAGTGTCGGTATTGTGGTTGTGAGAAACGGGGTGATAGAGGATGAGGCATACAGCCTTATTTATCCCAGACCTGACTATTTTACATATTGGACAACACGAGTACATGGTCTCCTATGGAAGATGTTGAAGATGCGAGAGCTTTTCCGGATGTATGGGCTGAGATATCCTGCTATATAAAAGGGTTGCCGCTTGTTGCCCATAACAGTCCTTTTGATGAAGGATGTCTGAAAGCTGTCTTTAAAGAATATGGAATGGAATATCCGGACTATGAGTTTTATTGCACGTGCCGTGCGTCGAGGCGGGTGCTTCGTAACAAAATACCCAATCATAGACTTGAAACCGTGGCAGAATATCTTGGCTATGATCTGGAACATCATCACCATGCTTTGTCCGATGCGGAAGCGTGTGCTTTTATTGCCATGAAATTGTTATAAGGATAAAGCAATAACCGTGCCTTACAATCGCTGTCGGTTTAATGTGGATTTAAACATAGAAAGCGTTAGTTATATAGAGGATATGCCGGAAATGTGGAGCCTTGTTTTAAACATTCCACGCATGCAACACACATACAGTCAGGGGATTATCGTTAAAAACTTGCAACCCTACACTGCTTCATATAATATATCCTGACGTACGCCGTAATATCTTAAGTTGCTGGTTTGCAAAGTATTGACTGTCATAACCCATAGCTTTATGACACGTAACTCATAGCTTTATGATGCGTAAACATATACGGTGAGTTTGGGATAATAAACAATAGCTTCACTCGTGTTCTCCTCATGCTTTCTATGCTACAATCCAACCATTTCCTTCATATTAATATTATTTTAACACATCTCTATGCCGTTATCCCGAACTCGCGTGCATATATAGTTGTCTGTTTTCTACCGGCTTTTGAAAGTTCATGTTCTGCTTCGGTTTAACCATGCGTTCAGCACTGAAAATAGAGAAAAAAGTGAAAAAAATACCGAAAAAGTTTGCTGTATAAAAAAAATATACTACCTTTGCAACCGCATTTAGAGAAATGCTCTTTACTGTCAAGGTAGAGGATAAAGGCGGAAATAGCTCAGTTGGTAGAGCACAACCTTGCCAAGGTTGGGGTCGCGGGTTCGAGTCCCGTTTTCCGCTCGGACATTCTGAATAAAAAAAGAAGAGCAATCTTCGCCTTTTTGCCCAGGTGGCGGAATTGGTAGACGCGCACGTTTCAGGTGCGTGTGTTTAACGGCGTGCAGGTTCGAGTCCTGTTCTGGGCACAATTTTATTCAGAATGCTTTTTGTGTTGGAGAGGTGGCGGAATAGGTAGACGCGCTACTTTGAGGGGGTAGTGTCAATTGCGACGTGGGAGTTCGAGTCTCCTCCTCTTCACACTTTTTTGTTGCGGAAATAGCTCAGTTGGTAGAGCACAACCTTGCCAAGGTTGGGGTCGCGGGTTCGAGTCCCGTTTTCCGCTCGGTTTTTTAGGAACAGGAAAAATACAAATCATGAATTTATATTTAAGATATTTCGATAGAGAGACATTAGTAAATAATGTCGATGATGCCATATTCTTTTTAGGTTCGATACAGGAAATAGGGATGAATCCCGAGTTGGAGGCAGATATACGTTCATACGTAGCAAGCGACGTATATTTTCCTAAGCGTTATAAAATACGTCCCCGTGTTTATTTTATAGTGATAAAGACCGAGGCTGCGACAATGCTTGATTTCAAGCAGAAGAAGGCTTTGCGCTCATCGGGGACAGCTGTGCACAATGAACCCAAGGAGAATGCATCATCTTCTTTGCTGCGTCTCGGCGAGGAACGTCCGGGGTGGTATGAGGGCACTCTTGACTTTAAGCGTGTTGTAATGATACCGGGTACGGGCAAGCATGAATATCGTGACACGCATTTTGTTGCCAATTGCAAGGCTCATTCGGGAATGGACTGCTACAATCGCATAGTGGAGCATCTCAGAAGCAGGGTTGACGGCAGGAGTCAGTTCCCGTCGGCAAAGGGAAAAAACTTCAAGTTCAAGTATTTGGGACTTTGGAAATAATCTTATGAATAAGGTACTGCTTATCGGAAATGTAGGAAAAGAGCCGGAAGTGCGCTATTATGAGCAAGACCAGGCTGTAGCAAGTTTTCCTCTTGCCACAACCGAGCGTGGATATACTCTGCAAAACGGTACACAGGTTCCCGACCGTACAGACTGGCATAACATTGTGCTGTATCGCGGACTGGCAAAAGTGGCAGAGAAATATATTCATAAAGGCGACAAGCTATACATAGAAGGGCGTATACGTTACAGAAGTTATGACGACCAGAAAGGTATGCGTCGTTATGTTACGGAGATACTTGCCGAGAATATGGAAATGCTTACTCCTAAACAGACTGCTGTATCATCGCCTGCCGGAAAGTCGGCGGAACCCTCGGTGCAGCAGGATAAAACAACACAAGATCTGCCATTCTGATGTCAGGTGATATTTGAAATAAAAAATGGTTTTGGACATAATATCGTATTTGGGCACTACTTTGTCGGAAGTACATCTTAACGCTCCCGACACAGGAGTTGTTGTAGCTTCATTGCTTGCAATATTCCTTCTTCTGGTTTCGGGCTTTGCCAGCGGGTCTGAAATAGCTTTCTTCAGTCTGGCTCCATCCGATTTAAATGAATTGTCGCCGGAACATAATCAAAGTGACAAGAACATAGAGTTGCTGCGTAACGACAGTGAGCGTACTTTAGCTACAATTCTTATAACAAATAATTTTGTCAATGTCATGATAATCATGATATGTAACTATATTTTCGGCAAGATTATTGACTTCGGAAATGCGTATTGGCTGCAATTCGTGTGTATAACCGTACTGCTTACTTTCTTTCTTCTTCTGTTCGGAGAGATTATGCCGAAGATATTTGCAAGGCAGTCTTCGTTGAAGTTCTGCAGGCGTACGATAGGCGGAATACTGTTTTTCCGCAAATTGTTCTGGCCTTTGGGGACAGTTCTCATTAAGAGTGGGGTTTTGGCGGAGAAGATTTTTGCCAAGGAAAATCATGTCCTGAGTGTGGATGAACTGGGACAGGCACTTGAATTGACCGACAAAAACGACATAAAGGATGAGCGCAGCATGCTAAAAGGCATTGTGAGATTTGGCGCGGAGACTGTAAAGGAGATAATGACAAGCCGCCAGGATATTGTAGACCTTAATATAAAAAGTTCGTTCTCAGACGTTCTTAAATGTATTGTGGAAAACAATTACAGCCGTATTCCCGTCTATCAGGACAATACGGACAACATTCGCGGAGTGCTTTATATAAAAGACTTGCTGTTGCATATAAACAAACCTGCCAATTTCCGTTGGCAGAGCCTTATACGTCCGCCGTATTTTGTTCCGGATACGAAGAAAATCGATGATCTTCTCCGTGAGTTTCAGAAAGGAAAGGTGCACATTGCCATTGTTGTGGACGAGTTCGGAGGAACAAGTGGTATTGTTACGCTTGAGGATATACTCGAAGAAATTGTAGGCGAGATAAACGATGAATATGATGACGATGAGAAAACCTACAAGCGTATAGGGCATAATACTTATATATTTGAAGGAAAGACTCTTCTGAGCGATTTCTATAAGATACTGAATGTTGACGGTGACGAGTTTGAAGATATAGAAGGCGATGCCGATACCGTTGCCGGACTGTTGCTTGAACTTAAAGGTGATTTCCCTGTTATGAACGAGAAACTGGAATATAAGAATTATTCTTTTGAAATTCAGGACATGGATGAGCGTCGTATATCAAGCGTGAAAGTGGCTATAGGTGACAAAAAGAAAGAAAACATCGAAGGCAATGCCGCTGATTAGGATAGAAAAAATTTCCGCAGATGTCTGCCTCGGGTTGTGGAATATAACTGAAACAACGTCCGTTTTCTTTGAATTATATCCGCATTTACTTGTTCATAAACCGGTGACTGATACTTTCAAGTCGGAAGCACGTTGTCTGGAGTATCTTGCCGTCAGGGCTTTATTGTCTCACATGGAAGGGGATGACATACGGATATCTCATGACGGAAACGGCAAGCCCCTGCTTTCAAACGGTGCGGAAATAAGCATAAGCCACACGCGTGGATATGTTGCCGTAATCGTTTCTTCGGTTAAACGTGTTGCCGTAGACATAGAATATGTAAGTGAAAGGGTGGGGCGTGTAGCCTCTAAATTCCTGAGAGACGATGAAAATGCCTTGTCCCTGCACGGGCAATTGCTGTGCTGGTGTGCAAAAGAGACAGCTTATAAATTGTTTTCTGCCGATAATCTTGGTTTTCATGATATTCGTATTTCTCCGTGTGACTTAAACGGAAATACCGGTGTTGTGAAAGCAGAGAACCTTAAACGTAATGTTGAATTTGACATATATTATAATATGACGGACAAATTCATGCTTACTTATGCTATATACAAAGCCGGTAATTTATGATTGACGGTTGCTTGCTGTCGGGCAAGGTAACGGACTTTCAATTATAAATTACCGGCTGTTTTTCAGACTTTATACATTGGTCTGTTTACGTTCTGACCTTTTTCCGTTTCTCTTTTTATATCCTTGTTTCTTGTTCTTGTTATACGGTTTGCGTTTTCTGTTTTCATTCCTTGCATAGACTTTGTATTCCGGTGATTCGCCTATACCCTGTGGCAGCGGTATCTTTTCAACGGTGCGCCCGATAAACTTCTCTATATTCATGAATGCTCCGATTTCCTTGCCTCTTATCAGTGTTATAGCCCTTCCGTCGCGGTCGGCGCGTGCCGTTCGACCTATGCGGTGCACATAGTCTTCCACATCATGCGGTACGTCATAGTTTATCACCATGGATATGTCGTCTATGTCTATGCCTCTCGATACAATGTCTGTTGCAACGAGCACGTCTACTTGTCCGCTCTTGAAGCGGTACATCACGTCGTCGCGCTGGCTCTGTTCCAGATCCGAGTGCATCTCATCACTGTTTATGCCGTTCTGTTTCAGTGTCCTGTTTATTTCCTTTACTTTTATCTTTGACGAAGAGAATATTATTACACGGCTTAACTTTTCTTTGCCGAAGATGTCTTTCAGTATCCTCTGTTTCTGGTTGTCATGACATACGTATGCCGTCTGCTTTATTTTCTCAGCCGGCTTGTTTACGGCAATCTTTATTATAGCAGGATTTTTTAGTATGCTTTTGGCAAGCTGTTCAATCTTGTCGGGCATTGTTGCAGAGAACATTATCGTCTGACAAGTATCCGGCAACAGTTTCGCAATAGCCATGATATCCTCTGAAAATCCCATATCCAGCATCCTGTCTGCCTCGTCGAGAACAAAGAAAGAAACCTTGCTGAAGTCGACGTTTCCCATGGTTATGTGGCTGAGCAGCCGTCCCGGTGTTGCTATTATCACGTCGGCACCGAGCTGCATGCCTTTAAGTTCCTGATTATACCTGTTGCCGTCGTTGCCTCCATATACGGCAACGCTGTTTATCGAAGGCATATAATAGGAGAAGCCTTGCATTGCCTGGTCTATCTGTTGGGCAAGTTCTCGTGTCGGACTCATTATGACACAGTTGATAGCATCTTGCGGAAAACCTCCGTCATCGAGTATGCTTAGTATAGGCAGAAGATATGCCGCAGTTTTTCCTGTGCCGGTCTGTGCCACTCCGAGCACATCCTTTCTGTCGAGTATTGCTGGTATACATTTCTCCTGTATTGGGGTGCACGTGGTGAAATTCATGTCATCAAGTGCATCCAATGTATTGTCGTTCAAATCTAAATCGTAAAAATCCATTTTTTAATTAGGTGCTTTTCTGTAGCAGTAGTATGCTACAAATGTAAATATAATATTTGGTATCCATGCCGCCAATATAGGCGGAGTATTGGCATTTATCGCAAATGTCGCCGATACCGTCTGCAAAAGTATATATCCGAAACTTAGTGCAAGTCCGATACCAAGGTATAGTCCCATGCCTCCTTTGCGCTTTCGTGAAGACAATGCCAGTCCTATGGTTGTAAGGATGAACGATGCGAAGGACATGGCTATGCGTTTGTGATACTCTACCTCATATTGTACCACGTTGCTTGAACCGCGGTCTATCTGCTTGCCTATATACTCGCGCAACTGCGGACTTGTGAATGTTTCTTGCTGTCCCTTGGAAAACACCAGGTCTGTAGGCTCCATCATTATCACCGTATCTTTGGATGCTCCGCTTGTAATATGCTCCCTGAGACCTTTTAGCTGGCGTATTCTCCAGCCTATGGCTTTCCAATGGTATTTGGCATCGGATATTGTGTCGTATTGTATTTCTGAAGCAGTCATGTGGCTTACAAGCTTTTTGTTCTCAAACTTGTCAAGACAAAAGCCATATCCCTTCTTGCGGTTGTTGTCGTAGTGCTGTATGTATGCTATGACACCTTTGCCCACCTGCAGTTGTACATTCTCTGCCGATGTGTTTCTTTTCTTGTTCTTATACATCGTCTCGAAGTTCTGTCTTACGATTGTTCCTTTAGGTATGATGTATGAGCCAAGATAATATGTCATTATGGAAATGATTGCAGCCGAAATCATGTACGGACGCATCAGCCTTTTGAAACTTACACCGGCGGCGAGCATTGATATTATCTCGGAGTTTCCTGCAAGTTTTGATGTGAAGAATATTACGGCGATAAATACGAACAGAGGACTGAACAGATTGGCAAAGTATGGTACGAAGTTCATGTAGTAGTCGAAAACGATAGCCTTAAGTGGCGCATGATACTGTGTAAACTTTGCCAGATTCTCGTTGATGTCGAAAACAATGGATATTGAGATAATCAGGGCGATTGAATAGAAGTATGTACCAATGAATTTCTTGATGATATACAGGTCGAGCAGTTTTACATACCTTTTAGGATTGACATATCCCAGCCAGCCGAGTCTGTTGCCCAGCCGTCCGGCAAGCTCTGCTGTCTTTCTGTATGACGCATTGTTCTTGCCTTTGTTTATTATCGTCCTGATATTCATCGTCGTTTATACTATATTCTTTTTCCAAGTTGTTCGATAACAGACTTTTTCCATGTAACGAAGTCTCCTTGTTCAATGTGGTGCCTTGCATCCGTCACCAGCCGCAGATAGAAAGCAAGGTTGTGTATACTTGCTATCTGCATGGCAAGCAGCTCCTGTGCCTTGAACAGATGATGAAGATAAGCCTTTGTATATATGATGTCTGTCTCGCATCCGTCCGGATCTATGGGAGAAAAATCTTTTTCCCATTTCTTGTTGCGCATGTTCATTGTGCCGTTGTATGTGAAGAGCATGGCATTGCGCCCGTTTCTCGTCGGCATCACGCAGTCGAACATGTCCACCCCTCTCTCTATCGCCTCAAGAATGTTCTGCGGAGTTCCCACACCCATAAGATAACGCGGCTTGTCCTTTGGCAGTATGTCGTTGACCACCTCTATCATCTCGTACATCACTTCTGTAGGTTCGCCCACGGCAAGCCCTCCGATGGCGTTTCCGTCTGCCCCTTTGTCTGCAACGAACTTTGCCGCCTCACGTCTTAAGTCCTTGTAAGTGCATCCTTGTACAATAGGAAAAAGGCTCTGGTCGTATCCGTATAAAGGTTCTGTTTCGTTGAAACGCTTTATACAACGGTCGAGCCATCTCTCTGTAAGTCCCAGACTTCTTTTGGCATATTGGTAGTCACTGTCTCCCGGAGGACACTCGTCGAATGCCATAATGATGTCTGCACCTATCACACGTTCGGTGTCCATGACGTTTTCCGGTGTGAAGATATGCTTGGAACCGTCTATGTGCGAGCGAAATTCGCAACCTTCTTCTTTAAGTTTGCGTATGCCAGTGAGCGAGAAGACTTGAAAACCTCCGCTGTCTGTCAGTATCGGACGATCCCATGTATTGAACTTATGCAGTCCTCCTGCAGCACGAAGCGTGTCAAGTCCGGGTCTGAGATACAGGTGGTATGTGTTGCCAAGTATTATCTGTGCCTTTACCTGTTCGCGCAGTTCGTTGAAGTGAACACCCTTTACGCTGCCGCATGTTCCCACCGGCATGAATATAGGTGTCTTTATCTGCCCGTGGCATGTGGTGATAAGTCCTGTGCGTGCATCGCTTGCGGGGTCGGTATGTTGTAGTTCGAATTTCATTGATTACTGTTTCTGTTCCTTTTCTTCTATTTCAAATGTAACGGCATTCTTTACTTTCTCATCCGTGAGTGCAAAGTTCCATACATCCCCCACATTCTCCACATAGTGGAAACTGACACCTTTGAGATATATGTCAGGTATTTCGTCAATGTCCTTCTTGTTGTCCTTGCACATTAAAATCTCTGTTATGCCTGCTCGTTTTGCAGCCAGTATCTTTTCCTTGATACCACCTACCGGCAGCACTTTCCCGCGTAAAGTTATCTCACCTGTCATTGCCGTGTTCTTGCGGACTTTGCGTTGTGTTATGGCGGATGCTATAGATGTGGCAATTGTGATGCCGGCAGAAGGTCCGTCTTTGGGCGTGGCACCCTCCGGTACATGTATGTGTATGTTCCAGTTGTCAAATATGCGGTAATCTATGTTCAGATCGTCGGCATGTGCCTTTACATATTCCAGTGCCAGCATAGCCGACTCTTTCATGACATCTCCCAGATTTCCCGTCAGTGTAAGTTTGCCTCCCTTGCCTTTGCTCAGGCTTGTTTCGATGAACAGTATCTCGCCTCCTACGCTTGTCCATGCCAGTCCTGTAACGATACCGGCGTATTCGTTGCCCTGATATATATCGCGGCTGAACGGAGCCTTGCCAAGCATCGTTTCGACTTCGGCAGGTGTTATTTTTGTAAAAGGCAGCTTGCCGTCCCTGACTTTCATCAGAGCAGCCTTGCGCAGCAACTTGTTTATTTGTTTTTCAAGTTGCCTTACTCCGCTTTCACGTGTGTACTGTTCGATTATCTTTTCTATTCCCGCCTTGTTGAACGTCAGTGCCTTGTCTGTGTCCATACCCGTATTTTCCTTTTCTTTGGGTATAAGGTGACGTTTGGCAATCTCAATTTTCTCCTCGGTTATATATCCGCTAACCTCTATCAGTTCCATACGGTCGAGTAACGGTCGCGGAATGGTTGTTATGTCGTTTGCCGTGGCTATGAACAACACTTTCGACAGGTCGTAGTCCATGTCAAGATAGTTGTCGTGAAAGGCGTTGTTCTGTTCCGGATCCAGCACTTCCAACAGGGCGGATGCCGGGTCGCCGTTGACAGTGTTCTGTGTAACCTTGTCTATTTCGTCAAGTATGAACACGGGGTTTGACGAGCCTGCCTTCTGCATGCTCTTTATTATACGTCCCGGCATGGCACCGATATATGTCCGGCGATGTCCCCTTATTTCAGCCTCATCATGCACACCTCCGAGCGAAACCCTCACGTATTTTCGCTTCATGGATTTGGCTATGCTCTTTCCGAGACTGGTTTTTCCCACTCCGGGAGGACCGTAAAGGCATATTATCGGCGACTTAAGGTCCTTACGAAGGCTTAAGACAGCCATATACTCAAGAATTCTTTCCTTTACTTTCTCCATGCCGTAGTGATCCTTGTCCAGTATTTTCTGAGCCCTTTTAAGGTTCAGGTCGTCTTCAGTGCATTCGTCCCACGGCAGACTTACAAGTGTCTGAAGATAGTTGAGCTGTATGCTGTATTCCGGACTCTGAGGGTTCAGGATGTCGAGCTTGTCTATTTCCTTACCGAATACTTTTGCAAAGTTTTCGTTATACATCTTTTCTTCGGCTTTTTCGATAAGCTCCTTGCGCTCGGGCGACATGTCACCGTTGCCAAGTTCTTCCTTGATGTTTTTTATCTGCTGTTGCAGAAAATACTCCCTCTGCTGTTCGTCTATGTCCTCACGTGTTTTCGTGCGTATGTCTTGCTTCAGCTCCAATAGCTGTAATTCGCGGTTCAATATTCTTAATATGCCGAAAGCCCTGTCTTTCAGAGATTTCACTTCCAATAGTTCGATCTTGTCTGTAATATCAAACGGCATGCTCGAACATATAAAGTTCAGCAGTATGATGCTGCTGGTGATGTTCTGTATTGCAAATTGTGCCTCGTCCGGAATATCCTCGTTCAGCTTGATGTATCCTGCCGCACATTTGCGCAAGTCGTCGATGGCAGCCTCGAATATCTTGTCTCCGTTGTCCGGAAACTCTTCTGCAGCCGTTTCCACCATTCCTTCCATGTAAGGACGTGTCTTCTTTATCTCCGTAAGACGGCATCTGCCGAGTCCTTGTACAATTACAGAGATATTGTTTCCACTGCCTGGAATTTCGAGTATGCGTATTATTCTGGCATAGACACCGTATTCATACAGGTCGTCTTTACCGGGTTCTTCTTTGTCTGCATCTTTCTGGCAGAATACTGCGAATACGGCGTTAGGCTTTTCCTTAAGTTTGTTTATCAGGTTCAGGCTGGCCTCCCTGCCTATAAGTATAGGCGAGACTATGCCCGGAAATAAAATAAGGTTGCGTGTAGCAAGTATCGGCAGTTTGCCTTCGTGGTTTTCTTCCAATAATTTCGTAACATCTCCCTCGTAGTCGGCTATCATCGAAAATGCACTATTTTGATTTCTTTTCATATAATGGTCGTCTCTTGTTTTTGAGATGCAAAGTTAAGTAATTAAATTGATAATGTGTGATGCACGACAGATAAAATTATATAATATGGTGTGCGATGTGAAAATAAATGGTTATTTTTGCATGTAATATGTCTAACAGCTTTTTTAAATTCAAGCAGTTCACCGTGTGGCAGGATGTCTGTGCCATGAAGGTTGGTACAGACGGGGTCTTGCTGGGTGCATGGGCGGAGGGCGGCATGCGTATATTGGATATCGGTACCGGTACGGGACTTGTCGCAATGATGATGGCGCAGAGGTTTCTTTCGGCAGATGTGACGGCGATAGACGTAGAGGAAGGCGCATGCAACCAGGCACGAAGCAATGTGCAACGGTCGGTGTTCAACGAACGGGTGTCCGTCTTCCACGAACCGTTGCAGCAGTTTTCCCGCGGCAGCTATGATGCCATTGTGTGCAATCCCCCTTTCTTTGTGGATGCACTTGAGTGTCCCGACGCTTCGCGCAGTGTTGCCCGTCATGCCTCAACGCTTGGATATGCCGACTTGTTTGCCGGTGTATCGCGCCTTCTCGACGACAACGGCGTGTTCTCTGCCATAATACCGTTTGACTGTCGTGAAAAGTTCGAGCAGGCAGCCGTGATGTCCGGATTGTCCGTGTCGCGTATATGTGCCGTGAAGACCACACCACGCAAGCAGCCGCGCCGCTATTTGTTGGCATTCAGAAAACATCCCTGCAATGTGGAGACGGCTGAAGAGTGCCTGTGTGATGCGGCAGGGGAGAGATCGCTGTGGTATCGTGAATTGACGAAAGAGTTTTATTTAAAGTGAGTTCTATGAATTCATACACCTTGTTTTATATCCCATTTATAGATTATACATTGTCATTGCTGTCCCATTAAAATCCAAAATAGTTCTTTGAAATGTTTGAAATTTAGTTAGTTACAGAGATTTTTCGAGCGCGACGATTTCACGACGATTTCATTTGATACCTTTGCCGCCTATAACA
>NZ_JABKKJ010000023.1 GCF_013166515.1 Xylanibacter caecicola
ACAACTATATCAAGAAAGTGGGAAAGAAATTGAACCTCAGACCGAGAAAGAAACTAAATTTCTCAACCCCGAAAGAAGAATTCTTCAAACAAATCATTAATTTTGCACTTGCCAGTTGAAACTACCGACATATCTCAAGACATCGCATCTGTACGAAAAAAGAATAAATATTTGGATTATATAATATTTATTATTACCTTTGCAGCCCGTAAAGTGTTATCACGACAAGATTTTAATTAACAATATCAATATAACAACAAAATGAAAAAAGGTATTCATCCAGAAAACTATCGCCCCGTCGTATTCAAGGATATGTCCAACGGCGATATGTTCCTTACAAAGTCTACATGCAAGACAAACGATACAGTAGAATTTGAAGGAGAGACTTATCCTGTAGTGAAGATTGAAATCTCAAGCACCTCTCACCCGTTCTATACAGGCAAGAGCAAGCTCGTGGACACGGCAGGTCGTGTGGACAAGTTCATGAGCCGCTACGGAAAAGCTGCGAAGAAATAATATATATACATATATATTCGAGAACAAAGAAAAGGAAGTGTGTTCCTGCGTAGTTGCATATTCGCAAGGACACACTTTGTTTTTGTCTTTAATACAAACATCTGACTCTGAAAAACAATGAAAGAACTAAGATTTTTACTGTACATTCTCTTCATGGCACTCACCGTGGTGTCATGTGGCGGAGGTGACGATGATGACGAAGGCAGCGGCGGCACACCCGACACGCCGAGTGCAAACGTGAACAAGAACACCGTGACGACGACAAACGCCGTGACACGTCTCGAGTTTCCGCGTGTAAAAGGCGGAAGAAACCGGATACTGGTATACCGCACAGGCGACAAATACGGGATAAACTACTGTGTGGAATGGGATGCGGACAAGAAGTCGCAACGCTGGTCGTGCTATCAGATGTACCAGGGTTGGAGTGGCAATGCGGGAAGGTATGATCCTCAAACAAATCCGGGGAATCATCCTAATGAACGCCAGTATCCATACGACCCCAACCTGCCTGCATCGGAACGTTGGGAAGAAGATTATTTCTATGGTTCCTATTTCAATGGCGCAAGATTTGACCACGGACACATATGCCCGTCTGCCGACCGCCAATATTCAAAGGAGGCGAACTATCAGACGTTCTACATGACAAACATGCAGCCTCAGTACAACAAGTTCAACGCCAAGCTTTGGGCGGAAATGGAGGCGAGAGTGCGCAAGTGGACGCCTACGGCAAAGGGAGATACCCTGTTTGTATGCAAGGGCGGAACAATAGACAGCGAAGAGAACATACTGACACGTATACAGGGAAAGCTCATTGTCCCAAAGTATTTCTACATGGCGCTGCTTCTCAAGATCAAAGGACAGTACCGTGCCATAGCCTTCTGGGCGGAGAACGAGAACAGGGACAGGGGTAACGAAAGCCTCAGACAGTTTGCAATAAGCATAGACGAGCTGGAACGCCGCACGGACATAGACTTCTTCTGCAACTTGCCCGACGACATTGAAAACAGGGTTGAAAGCTCGTACAATACGAGTGTGTGGGGGCTGAAATAATTTATAATTGATAATGGATAATTGATAATGAAAGTATATGGTCATTATCAATTATCCATTATCAATTATAAATTACACAATAACCCTATGGGTTACGGTGCATAAAGCATAGCTTTACGGTGTCTAAAGCATAGGTTTATGGAATTTGCGTACCGGTCTGTCACCGTCCTTGAACGAAACGCCCTTTGACTTCATCTTTGCATTCTGCTTTGCTCCGTACCAATCCCAGCCCCACTCATAATCGTTCCAATTGGGCGAAGACACATGTGTCAGACGGAAATCGACATTGTTATCACCATCATATATGGTTCCGGAGAAATATCTGTCACTCAAGCTGTAGTCGTGTATTTCTACATAACTTCCTTCTTCCCGGAACCACACCCTTATGACACCGTTACTTACCTGCCAGTCTATATGGTTGGCAATATAGTCCCACGGCGCACGGCTGTAGTGGTCTACCCAATATCCGTTTCCCGACGAATAGGTGTACGGGTCGCGCAGGAAACAGATTTCCGAATAGGTGGACTGATATTCGTATCCGTCATAAGCACAGGATACATACATGTTGCCCCTCCAAGTCCCTTCAAGCGTGTATGCTATCTCGTCATCCTCGTCACAACTTACAAACGTGAACGACAGGAGAGCCACAAGCATAAACGTACAAAAACGTGTAATCTTTTTCATAATCATCATGTGTTTATTTGTTATTGTTATTTCCTGTTGCAAAAGTAACGTTTTTCTGTTTAACCAGAAAATGTAAAATCCATATTGTTTGGTAGGGATTTTCCTATGTATATTAAGTTTAAGGTTTCAGTTTTTGAGGTTTTGAGATGAAGAATGAAAAATATAACAATAAAACGACTGCATCAGCCTTGTTCCCTGTGCTCTCACAATCTAAAACAATTTTCACCTTAAAACCTCAAAAAACCTAACAAAACATAATAAAGTAATGGTTTGCAATGATAAATGATAATTTTCTTATACCTTTGTAAGAAATAACGGATTTGATATAGCAGCATAAAACATATTAAAAACAACCATATTAACAAATGATGATATGAAAACTATTTACGACTACACGGTAAAGGACAGAAAAGGCAGCCCCATATCTCTGAGGGCTTTTGCCAACGAGGTTGTGCTGATTGTAAACACAGCCACGAAATGCGGGTTCACACCGCAGTATGAAGAACTGGAAAAACTTTATGAGACATATCACAGTCGCGGTTTCGACATTCTCGACTTTCCGTGCAACCAGTTCGGGCAGCAGGCTCCCGGCACCGACGAGTCGATACACAGCTTCTGCAAGCTGACATACGGCACACAGTTCCCGCGTTTCAAGAAACTGAAGGTGAACGGTGATGATGCCGACCCGCTTTACAAGTTCCTTACAAGTCAGAAGGGATTTGCCGGCTGGGACATGTCACACCCTATAGCACCGGTGCTTGACGACATACTGTCGAAAGAGGATCCCGACTATAAAGAGAAACCGAGCATAAAGTGGAACTTCACCAAGTTTCTCATCAACAAGAAAGGACAGGTGGTAGCACGTTTCGAGCCTACGGAGAAGATAGAGAACATTGCAAAGAGGATAGAAGAGCTCCTGGAAGAGCTATAGAGACTATAGACTATAGTTGCTATAGATGCTATAGATGCTATAGAGCCTATAGAAGCTAAAACCTACAATCAACAAAAAAAATGGAACAGAGAGAACACGTGCGCTGCCTCATCGTGGGCAGCGGTCCCGCCGGATATACGGCGGCAATATATGCGTCGCGCGCAAACCTGCAACCCGTTGAATACTGCGGCATGCAACCCGGAGGGCAGCTCACACAGACCACAACGGTGGAGAACTTCCCCGGATATCCCAATGGAGTGGACGGAAACCAGATGATGATGGAGATGCGTCAGCAGGCAGAGGCGTTCGGAGTTGACCTGCGTGACGGGGTTATCGTAAAGGCCGACCTGAGCAAGGCGCCATACGTGCTGACCACCGACAGCGGCAAAGAAATAGAGGCAGACACGGTGATAATAGCCACAGGTGCGTCTGCCAAGTATCTCGGACTGGAAGACGAGAAGAAATACAACGGCATGGGCGTATCGGCATGTGCCACATGCGACGGTTTCTTCTACCGCAAAAAGACCGTTGCCGTGGTTGGCGGCGGCGACACAGCATGTGAAGATGCACTGTATCTGTCCGAACTTGCAGAGAAAGTGTATATGATCGTACGCAAGCCTTTCCTGCGCGCGTCGGACGTAATGCAGAAACGCGTAAAGGAAAAGGAGAACATAGAGATATTGTTCGAGCACAACACGTTGGGACTGTTCGGCGAGAACGGCGTGGAGGGTGCCCGTCTGATACGCCGCAAGGGCGAGGCCGACGAGGCTGAGGTGGAAATAAAGATTGACGGTTTCTTCCTTGCCATAGGTCACACGCCCAACTCCGGAGTGTTCAGCGAGTGGCTCGACACCGACGAGACGGGATACATAAAGACCGTTCCGGGCACACCGCTTACAAACATACCGGGAGTGTTCGCCGCAGGCGACGTTGCCGACCCACGTTACCGTCAGGCAATAACAGCAGCGGGAAGCGGATGCAAGGCGGCGATAGAGGCGGAAAGATTTTTGAATAATTAAGAATTGGTAATTTATAATTTATAATTACAGCGCAGCGAGAACAATTCGTAATTCGTAATTCCAAATTCGTCACTCAAAAATGATAAAACAAAAGAAATTCATACTACAGGAAAACGAACTTCCCACACAATGGTATAACATACAGGCGGACATGGTAAACAAACCCATGCCGCCACTGAATCCTGCAACAAGAAAACCGCTTAAGGCGGAAGACATGTACCCCATATTCTGCGAGGAGTGTTGCCGTCAGGAAATGGACCAGGAACATGCGTGGATAGACATACCCGATGAGGTGCAGGAGCGTTACAGATATTATCGCTCCACACCGCTTGTGCGTGCATACGCCCTCGAAAAAGCCCTTGACACCCCTGCACACATCTACTTTAAGAACGAGAGCGCCACTCCGCTGGGCAGTCACAAGATAAACTCAGCCATACCGCAGTGTTACTACTGCAAGAGGGAAGGCGTCACAAACGTAACGACAGAGACAGGTGCCGGGCAGTGGGGAACGGCGTTGAGCTATGCCGCAAAGACCTTCGGACTGGAAGCTGCCGTTTATCAGGTTAAGATAACACTCAACCAGAAGCCCTACCGCAGTATACTGATGCGCACGTTCGGAGCACAGGTCACAGGGTCGCCGTCGATGTCCACACGTGCGGGCAAGGACATCATCACGCGCGACCCGTCGCACCAAGGCTCGCTGGGCACTGCCATATCCGAGGCGATAGAGCTGGCAACGACAACACCTAACTGCAAATACACTCTTGGCTCTGTGCTGAACCACGTAACGCTGCATCAGACCGTCATCGGACTGGAAGCCGAGAAACAGATGGAAATGGCGGGAGAATATCCGGACATCGTTATAGGATGTTTCGGCGGAGGGTCTAACTTCGGTGGTATCGCATTCCCGTTCATGCGCCACAACATACTGGAAGGAAAAACAACGGAGTTTATCGCAGCCGAACCGGAAAGCTGTCCGAAACTTACACGCGGAGTGTTCAAATACGACTTCGGCGACGAGGCGGGATACACACCGCTGCTGCCTATGTTCACACTCGGACACGAATTCAGACCGGCAAACATACATGCCGGCGGACTGCGCTATCACGGCGCGGGCGTAATAGTGTCGCAACTGCTTAAAGACAACATGATGCACGGCGTTGACATTCCGCAGTTGGAGTCGTTCGATGCCGGCATGATATTCGCACGTACCGAAGGCATTGTCCCCGCCCCCGAAAGCTGTCACGCCATAGCGGCAGCCATACGCGAGGCCGAAAAGTGCAAGGAGAGCGGTGAGGAAAAGGTAATACTATTCAATCTCAGCGGACACGGTCTCATCGACATGCCGTCGTACAGCCAATATCTTAACGGCGACCTTATCAACTTCAAGGTTTCAGACGAAGACATAACGAGGTTTACCAAGGATATACCGGAAGTCTGAGAAATTAAGAGTTAAGAATTAAGAATTTGGAATTACGAGTGACGAAACAAAGTTCGGCGGCCGTAGGGAAAGCCAATTATAAATTATTAATTATAAATTGTTTGAAGGTTATAAAGTGCAGATTAGTTCCCAAGGATATATGTGTCAACCTGTTCGGACTGTTGCTCGCGCGAGACACCGGATGGATAGACATCCATGTCATGAACCATGAACGCATACATACGCTGCAGCAACGCGAACTGCTGTTCGTTCCTTTTTATATCATATACATAGCCGAATGGCTGTTGCGATTCGCACGTCACCGCAACAGCCACGAGGCATATATGGAAATATCATTTGAGAAAGAAGCATACGCCCACGGGCACGACCTTACATATCCTGCAAGGCGCAGACACTTCGCACAATGGAGAAATAATAATTTATAATTAATAATGAATAATTTATAATTAACGCGCAGCGAGAACAATTGGCTTTCCCTACGGTCGCCGAACGTTGTTTCCAAACTTGCTGCGCCCCAATTATAAATTGTAAATTGTAAATTATTAATTACTTATATTCCGTAGAACCTCCACAGCCTGCCCAACGGTTTCCACATTGGAAACCACCATGGACCTTTTTCCCTTAATCTCCTTAAGGCTGCAACGACGTGTATTGGCGGCGACATAGTTTATTACATCGCCGAAAACACGGCTTTTGTAATACGGGCTCATGGCGTTCGACACAAACTGCATCTGCATGCGCCCCTGTTTCAGTATGATCTTCTCACAGCCTAGGTGTCTTCCCAGTCTGCGCAGCGGCACTATATTGAGAAGTTCAAGTCCCTCGTGCGGCATTTCACCGAAACGGTCGTTCATGTCCTGCTTGAACTTTTCAAGCTCTTCATCGTTCGATATGTTCTCAAGCTCACGGTACAGCATCATGCGCTCGCTGCTTCCCGGCACATAATTGTCGGGGAAGTACATCTCCAGGTCGCTCTCAATGGCACAGTCTTCCACAAAATCATTGCCGGAGAGTTGTCTTCCGCCTTCAATCTCCTCGCCGTACATGTCGCCGAATTCATCGTTTCTAAGTTCCGTCACTGCCTGGTTCAGTATCTTCTGATACGTCTCATATCCCAGATCTTCCATAAAACCACTCTGTTCCGCTCCGAGAAGGTTGCCGGCACCGCGTATGTCGAGGTCCTGCATGGACAGGTTGAAACCGCAGCCAAGTTCGGAGAACGTCTCAAGAGCCTCGAGACGGCGGCGCGCCTCCTGTGTAAGCCCTGCTTTAGGTGGTGACAGCAGATAACAAAAAGCCTTCTTGTTGCTGCGCCCTACCCTGCCGCGCATCTGATGAAGGGCGGACAGTCCGAAACGGTGGGCATCGTTTATTATTATGGTATTGGCATTGCTTATGTCCACGCCGTTCTCGACTATTGTCGTTGAGATGAGCACATCGTAGTCGTAGTTTATAAATCCCATTATCACCTTTTCAAGTTCTTCGGGTTTCATCTGCCCGTGACCTATGGCAACACGCGCATCGGGAATATATTTGTTTATAAGTGCCGCCAGCTCGGGCAGACGGCTTATACGGTCGTTGACAAAAAACACCTGTCCGTTGCGGCTCATCTCAAAGTTTATGGCATCGCATATCACACTCTTGTCAAACGTGTGCACCTCGGTGCATATGGGATAACGGTTGGGCGGAGGCGTCTGTATGATGCTCATGTCGCGTGCGCCCATAAGCGAGAACTGCAGCGTTCGGGGTATCGGCGTGGCGCTCATGGTGAGAGTGTCGACATTGGTCTTCATCTTCCTGAGTTTCTCTTTCGTTGCCACACCGAACTTCTGTTCCTCGTCTATTATGAGCAGTCCGAGGTCTTTGAACTTCACCGCCTTGCCGATGAGTTTGTGCGTACCGATTATGATGTCTATGCGCCCTGACTCAAGATCGGCAAGCACCTCCCTTGTTTTCTTTGCACTGCGAGCACGCGACAGATATTCCACACGCACGGGGAAGTTTTTCAGCCGTCCGGAAAATGTCTGATAGTGCTGATATGCAAGCACCGTTGTCGGCACGAGCACCGCCACCTGCTTTGAGTCGCATGCCGCCTTGAATGCCGCACGCACCGCCACCTCGGTCTTGCCGAAGCCCACGTCGCCGCACACAAGACGGTCCATCGGGCGGCGACTCTCCATGTCAGCCTTGACATCGTTGGTTGCCTTAAGCTGGTCGGGAGTGTCCTCATAGAGAAAACCCGCTTCCAGTTCGTGCTGCATGAACGTGTCCGCACTGTATGCAAATCCTTTCTCGTGTCGACGTGCGGCATATAGTTTTATAAGGTCGCGTGCAATATCCTTTATTCTCTTCTTTGTCTTCTCCTTCAGCCTGTCCCATGCTCCGGTGCCCAGAGTACTCAGCCGCGGCGGCGTCTCGCTGTCGCGCCGCTTGTATTTGGATATCTTGTAAAGCGAATGTATGCTCACATCCACCTTGTCGTTGTGCTGATATACTATGCGTATCATCTCCTGATAGCTGTTGCCTACGGGCACACGCACCAGTCCGGCAAACTTTCCTATGCCGAAGTCTACGTGCACGATATAGTCGCCCGGCTCCATTTCCTGAAGTTCTTTCATCGTCAGCGCCATTTTTCCGCTGCGTGCCGCATCGGAACGCAGGCTGTATTTATGGAAACGGTCGAATATCTGATGATCGGTAAACAGGCACATGCACATGTCGTTGTCCACAAAACCGGCATGCAAGGCATTGTCCACGGGGGTGAAGTCTATGCGCGACGGACTGTCGTCGGCAATGCGACGTCTGCCGTCACCGCCGTCCGCCGTTGCTGCACGCTCGTCGAAAATGTCGCGCAGGCGCTGGTTCTGCTTGCGGCTGTCGGCAAGCACATACATACGGTATCCCCTCGACGTATAGTCTTCGAAAGCCCTGGTGAGCAGTTCGAAGTTCTTATGGAACAGCGGCTGTGCCTCTGTCGAGAACTTCAACACGGCATCCGCCGCGTCATCTGCCGTGCTTCCGAGGCTGACGTGGCGGAAACGGGCTGACGCACTGTCGAATGCCGTGCCGCCCACAAGCATGTTCTCCGCCTTCATCTCACGCATTATCGTCTGCTGCTCCATTTCCGTGGCGCCTTCAAGACGCTCTGTCATTGCCTGCGAAGAAAAGCCCTCGCGATATATGCGCTCTATCACGTCGCGCACAAAGGCGGCGTCTTTCGTCACCAGCAGCGCATCGTCGGGAAGAAACTCGAGAAACGGCACTTTGTCACCGGCAAAAGAAGCAAGTTCGGGAACTATCTCGATGGCTTCGCGACGGTCCTTGGACAACTGGCTCTGCACCTCGAACGTGCGTATGGAGTCTATCTCGTCGCCGAAGAAGTCGATGCGGAAAGGATATTCGCTGCTGTATGAATAGACGTCGAATATGCTGCCGCGCACGGCAAACTGCCCCGGCTCGTAGACATAGTCGGTCTCGGCAAAGCCCAGTCCGCGCAACTCGCGTGCAAGCACGGCTATGTCTGCCGTTTGTCCCACCGCAAGTTTCATCATCCTCTCGTCCAGTCTGCCGCGCGACACCACAAGTTCGCTCAGAGCCTCGGAATGGGTGACGATGTACAAGGGCTGTCCCGTGCCATACGACGACAGCCGTCCGAGCACCTCGGTGCGCAATATGCAGTTGGCGGCATCGCGCTGTCCATATTTCACCCTTCGGCGGTATGACGAAGGAAAGAACAACACGCTGTCATTGCCGAGCATGCGTGTAAGGTCGTGATAGAAATATCCTGCCTCGTCGGCATCGTTCATTATAAAAAGACATGGCGGTACGCCTCCGCCGGCAACCGAGGCAAACACCACCGGAGCCGCCGACGCCACAAGTCCCTGCAACGACACCGTGCGCAACGAAGTGTCGCACAAAGCCGAGCGAAGCGCCACCACACGGGATGACGAGGCATAAAGACGTAATATTTCGTGTATATCCATTTTTTACAATCGGGTATGAAAACAACAATGACGGCGCAGCATCAAACGCCCGCATCCAACGGGAAAAAGGGCTTGTAAAAGCAGGTGCAAAAATACAAAATAAAGTTATAAAGTAAGGTGCATTTGAATATAAATTACTACATTTGCACACATCTATACATTACACACCGTAAAACAAAACGAACATGAACGGAAGCGACAGCATCGTCATCATCCCGACATACAATGAGATCGAGAACATAGAGAAAATAATACGCAGTGTTTTCTCACTGGAAAAGTGTTTCCACATACTTGTAATAGACGACGGTTCGCCCGACGGCACCGCTGCCAAGGTGCACCGGCTGATGAACGAGGAATTCACCGACCGGCTGTTCATCATGGAGCGCAGCGGAAAACAGGGGTTGGGCACAGCCTACATCGCAGGATTTAAATGGGCGCTCGACAGAGACTACGAATACATCTTTGAGATGGATGCCGACTTCAGCCACGACCCCGCCGACCTGCCGCGGCTCTACGCCGCATGTCACGACGAAGGATACGACGTGGCGATAGGCTCGAGATACGTAAGCGGCGTGAACGTGGTGAACTGGCCCATGGGCAGAGTGCTCATGAGTTATTTCGCATCGCAGTACGTGAGGATCGTTACCGGCTTCAAGGTACACGACACCACGGCGGGTTTCAAGTGCTACAAACGCCGCGTGCTCGAGACGATAGAGCTGGACAAGATAAGGTTCAAGGGCTACGCCTTCCAGATAGAGATGAAGTTCACCGCCTACAAGACGGGCTTCAGGATAAAAGAGGTGCCCGTTATCTTCGTAAACCGCCGCGAGGGAGTGTCAAAGATGAGCGGCGGCATCTTCGGCGAGGCGTTCTTCGGGGTGATGCGTCTGCGCTGGGACGGCTGGACAAGGCACTATCCGAAAATCAAGGAACAATAACGCATGACGCAGCCGCATACATCCGGAATAAAAACCCATAGGGTTACGATGTATAACCCATAGGGTTATGACAGCTAACTCATAGGGTTACGACAGCAGTACCGTATTTGTATACATCATTGTATGAAAGAATGAACATAACAATAAAAAAACAAAGCTCCCAATGAAACTCATATACCGCATCTACCAGTTGTTTGTGGCACTGCCGCTCATCGCCGTATGGACAGTATTCATATCACTTACCGTCGGCATAGGATGCACTGTCGGCAACGGTCACTTCTGGGGCTACTACCCCGGAAAGTGGTGGGGCAACATAATACTTAAGATCCTGTTCATACCGGTAAAAGTCACCGGGCGCGAAAACATCAGAAAAGGCGAGTCATACGTGATAGTGAGCAATCATCAGGGCATGTTCGACATATTCCTGATATACGGTCACCTGTGCCGCAACTTCAAGTGGATGATGAAACACCAGCTGCGCAAAATGCCGTTTGTGGGCTTTGCCTGTGAGAAGGCACACCACATATTCGTGGACAGGCGCGGTCCCAAGAAGGTAAAGGAGACATACGACAAGGCACGCGCCACGCTGAAAGACGGCATGAGCCTTGTGGTATTTCCCGAGGGTGCGCGCACGTTTACGGGGCACATGGGCGAGTTCAAGCGTGGCGCCTTCATGCTTGCCGACGAGCTTAGTTTGCCCGTTGTGCCGATAACGATAAACGGCGCGTTCGACATCATGCCGCGCACAAAGGACTGGCACTGGGTTTCATGGCATCCTATGACGCTCACCATACACAAACCCATATATCCTAAGACGCAGGGCTTGGAGAACATAAAGACCACCATGGACAAGAGCTATGAGACGATAATGTCGGCACTGCCGGAGAAATACCGGGGATTTGTGGAAAATCCGGATCAGTGACATGTCTGCAATACATTTCCTTGTTTCCGACGTTCAAAACAGATAAAGACATTATTCATTGCATTTTGGGTTTATGTCACCTTCATCTTCACCTATCAAATATCGCCAAATTGGGTAGTAAAACTGAAATAAGCTATCTTTGCATCATAAATTCAAATATTTACGATTAATAAATATCGCCCACGCATTATAGATAGAGAATTATCCATACGTATAAAGTATAGGAGCAATTGTGTTGGAGGGTGCAAAATGGTGTAGTAAGTCCAAAACCGCGGAACACCATAGCAACAGTGCTGTTTTTATTATGGATGATCCTCGCAAGCGTTCACAGTACATGATATTTGCAGAAGATAATCCAGATATAATACTTAACGAAAAAACTCGTTTGATTGATAAATGGCAACTTGCCCCTATGATATGCGATGCTGTATGTTATACAGTAGATCATAGAGAGGGAATGGGAAAGTTTATATTGACAGACTCTACAAAGCCGGCAAATTGAGAAAAACTGTTGCTAAATTGCCAAATGTTGTACTTCTATCGCTTACGGACACGAAAAAGGATCGTCCAAAGATGACCCTTCAGTGATCCGTTTGGGGCTCGAACCCAAGACCCCAACATTAAAAGTGTTGTGCTCTACCAGCTGAGCTAACGGATCATTATGTTTTAAAAGCGAGTGCAAAGGTACATCTTTTTTTATAATAAGCAAAATTATTTGCAACTTTTTTGTTGATCGGCATAACATTATTAATATTTTCATCGGATATATACAAAAAATAATACTGCAAGAATAGTAAAAACAATTTAGATTACACGGTAATTAATACTCTGTTACAAAGTAATTAATACTTCATTCCTTTCCAAGAGATGACCTTTTACAACCTGAAAGGTGGCATATTGGAACGTAAAAGACGGCATATTGCAGAATGAAACGGGGCTTATTGGAAAGAAGCAAAACACATGTTTTCAAGGATTTATGAATAAAGTACGACAACAAAAACATTTGCCGACAAAAAAGAACACGTGAGGCATCGGCTAAAAGAACAAAGCACACGAAAGGATATTACAGGTGGAGAATATCGGGCTCGAACCGATGACCTCTTGCATGCCATGCAAGCGCTCTAGCCAACTGAGCTAATCCCCCGTATAATAATTTCCTGCAAAGTTAGTGTTTTTTGTGAACCGCGCAAATATTTATCAGAAATATTACGAACTTTCTTAAAAAGCATCAAGTGATAAAGTCTTTAGGGAGCTTGCCAAACTGTTCATGGAAGCATTTCGAGAAGTAGCTTGGCGAGTTGAAACCTACGATGGCACACACTTCGTTGATGCGATACTTGCCTGTAGCGAGCAACTCGGCACTGCGGTTCATGCGGATCAGTTTGATGTAGTCGTTAGGAGTAAGCCCTGTAACCTTCTTCACCTTTTTCTGGAAATCACTGCGATTGGTAGCAAATTCCTTTACAAGCATATCAACATTAAAGTCACGGTCGGACATGCGTTCAAGTATTATGCCGGTCAGTTGTTTAAGGAACTGCGAACTGTCGTCAGCATTTGTCGTGCTACGTTTATAGTAATCGAGCGGCGCATTCATGATTCGCTTATGCAGTTGCCGACGCTTGAGCAGAATGGATTCTATCTGAGCTGTAAGTTGCTCGACACTGAACGGTTTCTCAAGATACACATCGGCGCCACCCTTTAGTCCCTTTACCTTGGTCTCAAGGTCGGTCTTAGCCGAAAGCAGAATGATAGGGAGGTGCGAATGTTCCTGACTATTCTTGAGTTGCTGACACAGTTCCAATCCATCCATGACAGGCATCATGACATCGGAGATGATTATATCCACATCGTTGTCGGTCACAGCCTCAATACCACGCCTGCCGTTCTCGGCAGTGATGACCATATAGTCGCGCGAAAGTGCTGACGAAATGAACTCGGACAAATCATCGTTATCCTCTACCACGAGTATGCAAGGTTTCTGTTTGTCTGCACTGCCATGAAAATCCGTCTGATCCGGAACATTCGTCTCTGTTGTCAACACTATGTCAGACATTGCCGGCAACTCGAGTATGAAACGCGCGCCGGCAGAATATGTCTCATCAATTCTCAATTGTCCGTTCATCTTTATTGCCAGCGAGCGTGATAACGAGAGGCCCAATCCCGTGCCGCGATTACGGTCACTCGACTCATTCACCTGATAGAAAGGCTGGAACAAGTTCTTATGATGCTCTGTCTTTATACCTTTTCCATCGTCAGTGACGGTCACCAACATCCTGCCATCATGAACTTCCATGACGACGCGAACTGTCTTGTTGCAGAACTTTAAGGCATTCGACAGCAAATTGCTGACTATCTTATACAACGCCTCGGCATCGATATATCCAAGTGCATCTTTGTTTCTAACTATGAGCGACAGTTCTATTCCATTAGCTTCAGCCTCAGGTGCATACTGCTCATAGACACGTTGCAGCACCCCGTCTATCTTCTGGTAGCGTATGTTGAGCTGAAACATATCGTTCTCAATCTTCCTGAAGTCCAGCAACTGGTTGACAAGCAAGAACAGACGGTTGGTATTTCGCTGAATGGTCTCAAGATAATGGTGCTCGTCCGACAAATTATTGTCACGCAGTATAGCTTCCAACGGACCGGCAATAAGCGAGAGCGGTGTGCGTATCTCGTGGGCAATATTGGTAAAGAAATTTATCTTCTGCTCGTACATTTCCCTTTCATGCACAATCTCAAACTCTTTCTGCCGTTCTGTCTGTTGCCTGCGCATCTGAGCTTTATATATGCGTACCCCCATGACGGCAAATATTATCAGGGCTATGACGTAGAGCACGAGCATGAAAGGACTGAACATGAAAGGCGGCTTGATGATGATCTCAACTGTTTTCTCCTCGCTCCATCGTCCGTTACCATTACTTCCGCTAACATGAAACAAGTACCTGCCGGAAGGCAGATTAATGTACGAAGCATAATTATTGCGCGAATAGACCCAGCCGGCATCAACTCCGTCAAGTCGATAGCGATAAATATTCTCTTCCGGAGACGCATAGTCAAGCAGTGCAAACGATATTGAGAAATTGCTCATGCCATCATCGAGCACAATCTGCTTAACACTCTCTATCGACTCCGAGAGCACATTGTCTTCAGAGCCGGGTTTAACCATAACCGAGTTAACACACAGTCCGGTAAGCATAATGTTCGCACCTTCATCATCAGCAGCCATTGCCTGCGCGGGGTCTACTACAAAGAAGCCATTCGTACCTCCGAAGTAGAGTTTACCATCGCGCGACTCATAGGCACGGTGCAGGTTGGACGGTGTTTCCTTGCCCTGACGTCCCATGAATCTAATATTGCCTGTACCGGACTCCATACATACTATATTATCCTTAGTTGTTGCCCACACATTACCTTTCCTATCCGTACAAATAGAATACACCACATTAGAATATAGTCCATTTGACGCATCGATGGTTCTAAGTATTTCATGACTGGCAATATCCATCACCAGTATGCCCTTATCCTCTGTACATATCCATAATTCGTTGCCCAATATGGTCATACAGGTCAGGTTGCTCAACGACACATTTCGATTACCATATCTCAGGTTTTTCTCAACCGCCCATTTGCCGTTCTTGTTCCAGATAAAAAGACCATTGTTAAAAGTCGAGAACCAGATATTACCCTGCTTGTCCTGTACAATAGCACTAAGATGATAATATCCAAGTTTGTCGAGCACAACCTCCTTTCCCTGCAAAGGGCAATAGACAGCACCGCCCTGCTCCCGCATCAGAATAATATCTCCATTGCTCAGGGTGAATATAGACCTCCCCTCCGCCAGTTTATGTTCGATGTGTCCGCACTGCACAAACCGTGGATATTCCAGCACATCAACACCGTGCCCCGACGTGCCTACAATGAGACTGTTGTTATAGAACATCATGTCCTGCACATTCTCGGTGGCAAGCTTATGAAAATCACTCACACTCTTACTCATTGTATCATACTCATAGATAACATTGCTATTGTGAGTAGAAATGAGCATCTTGCCATCCGGACTTTCCGTAATGCTGCTTATAGCAGACCTTGAAAGAGAGTTACGCCCTATCTTCACCTGAGCCACGCCGTTTCCGGGGTTTGGTTGCAGATAGTTCAGCCCGTTGAAATAAGTACCTGTCCAAATGCCTCCATGCTTGTCGCACACAAGTTCAAATATTGCGTTGTAGTTTTGCTCATAGCCCTCCATTCCTTGCAGGTGACGCTGCTTACACGTGCTCCGGTCTATGACAATCAGTCCGTGTTCAGAACCCATTATAAGTTCATTGTTTCCGTAATCGGTTATCGACCTTATATTTTGGTGTGTCCCCAAACAACGTGTAATGGTATTGCTTGCCGGCGAAAAGTGTATCAGCCCTGAACTGGCTGTTCCAATCCAGAGTGTGCCATCTTTGTCCGGCAGAATGCTGTAAACCGTCTGACCAATCAGAGTGAGACCTTTCCATGAAGAGAAACTATTGAAACTTCGTGTATGTGCATTCCACAAGCATATTCCGGAGCCTGCCGTGCCCAACCAAAGGTTGTTATGACTGTCGATGTTCATCGTCCAAATGAAATCCGAGGGCAACCCACAGGTCTTACTTTTCTTTACGAAATGCTCCACTACCCGCAGTTTGTCATCAAGTCTATAGAGTCCCTTACCATGGGTGCCCACCCATATACTGCCTGCGTAATCCTCAAGGATGCTATTGATAACAGGCTGATTGGCAGCAGTCATATCCAACACGACAGGTACAAACGAATCCATCTTTCTATTAAACAAATAGAGACCATTGTTGGTACCTATAAGCAACCTTCCGTCAGAAGTTTCCTCTATATCGCGTACAAAATTATTACCAAGAGAGCTGTCATCATCAAGCTGTCGCTGATACACTTTAAAGTCACGCCCGTCAAATCTGTTTAGTCCATCCTTGGTTCCTATCCAAAGAAATCCCTTGGAATCGAAGTGCAAACTCCAGACACTATTATATGACAAACCGTCACCAACCAAGTAATTACGATTAACGGAAAACACACCAAGGTGGATAACAAGAGAGAATAACAGGGACAGGCACAAACGTTTTTTGAACATCGGATAAAATAAATAGACAAAATAAAACAAATATCTTCTCACAAAAATAACAATAAAAAAACAACTACAGAAACCGCAAGCATCAAAACACGTTAAAAGCCTCATAATACCTGAAATTGGCATCATTTCATCATATTTTTGCATTTCTGCACACCGAGGCAATATCGTTTTTCGTTGCTTTTGGATAAATCGCAACATCAAATTACAGAATAAAGATATGCGAGGATAAGTATTTTATATTCTTTTATTTCCTTTTTATATTTTATCAGACCGCTTGAACCTAAAGATATAACTTTGTAAACAAATCAAGTAACAACAAGTGATGACAGCAAACCCAATACCTGTTCGCACTATCCCGAGGACAAATGCACATAAAACCCGGAGGAAGAAAATGAGGACTAATACCAATTAAATACTCTCAAATATGAAAAAGTTTTATTTTATAGCAGCGCTCGTATCAGGTCTGTTCCTGATACATACCGCATGGGCTACAATTGTTGACGCAGGCAGCGACGCTCCTGCAACTTTCCCGGCAGATCCAACCGCTAATCAAAATGATGTGTTGGCACTCTACTCAAGTCATTACACCCCTGCTACAAGTTTCACAGGAGGCTCAGGTGTAGGCAACGTTTCGGAAGTGAATGTTCATGTAGGTTCAGAGACACGTCCAATGCTTTATGTCAAAGCAGGTCTTGGCAGTTGGTCATTCGCAGAATTTGCTGCCGCCCAGAACATCAGCGAATACACGAAGATGGAGTTTGACGTGTATAACACACAGTCAGAGTTCGTGATGAAGATCCGCCTGAACGAATCAAGCGGCTACCAGATAGCCAAAAAGATTGCCGCAGGTTGGAACCATGTTTCAATAGACCTCAGCGTCTTCGACGGTCTTGCCAAGAAGCCGGACATGACCGCAATAAAGAAATTCGGTCTCATCAACGCCGGAGGCAACGCACGTACTATATATATAGATAATGTGTATTTCGTGAAAGGTGAGAGCGGAGACCCCGGAGAGGAAGTGAGCGATGCTCCCACCACACTGCCTGCACCACCGGAAGCATTAGAGGATGATGTTTTGGCATTCTATTCAAGCCACTATACACCTGCAACGACATGGAACAAGACAGGTGCAGTAAACGTAGGCAGTGTGGAAGAGAAACATATTACCATTGACGGCAAGACCATGCCGATGCTATATCTGAAAGATGGTCTTAATTCATGGAGCTACTTCTGCTTCAACGATGCACTCGACATCTCTCAGTATGAGAAGCTGGAAATGGATGTGTTCAATCCGAAAAACAGTGTTCCTGAAGAATTATCATTCCAGTTAAAAGTACGTCTTAGCACCACATCATCGTCAGTGACGGTAACCCCAGATCTGCCTGAAGGCTGGACACATGTAGTTATCGATCTCGACGACTATGCCAAGGTACAGAATGTTCCAAACCTCAAATCGGTTAGTCAGATTGGTGTCATCAATGGTCTGGGACATGCACGCAACATCTATGTCGCCAACATCTATGCCAGCGGTAAGAAGACCGGAGGAGACATTGGAGAAGTTGACCCTGACGCTCCTGCCATACCGGCGCCAACACCTAAGCATCAGCAGCAGGATGTACTCTCGTTCTATAGTTCACATTATACAAACGGCGCAGAAATAACACTGGAGAATGCCGGAGACCCGGTATGTTCCATGGAGGAAATCAATGTCGAAGGCAATAAGTATCTCCGTTTCTGGGGCATGAACTGGTGTTTACTCCGACTTACGCCGGAAGTCAATCTCGATGATTACGACTATATCCACGTTGATGTTTATACAAAGAAAGACCCAAAGATCGTGTTCGACTTCGGCAATGGCACAGCCAACGGTCGTACCCCCTGGCAATATCTCACACCAATGCAGTGGAAGAGCATTAACATTCCTATCGAACTGCTCAAGGAGAAAGACGCAACACTCAGCAACCTAAGCCTGATACGTCTGTTCTGTGCAACAGGTTTCCCCATCGAGAAACTTTATTTCGATAACTTCTATGCTTTCAAGGGTTCACCAAGCGGTGACATCATAACCTACGAGATACCACAGGCACCAACGCCTATCATGCCAAAGAATGCGACAAAATGTTTCATGACAGACAAGTATGATGCAGAACTGGCACCGGTGGTAGACAATGCCGGCACTGCAAAAGTCACATTCCCAAAGATTGAAGAAAGCGACAGGGTTGCCAAGTTCGACAACATGAACGGCTCGGCATCTATAAAACTCGAGAACTCTATTGACCTTACAGGAGAGGAGTATCTCCACCTCAACATATATCGTAAGAACGGCAATGCACCTGTCACACTGGCATTCAAATCAGAAGGCGGTACCGATTACAAGCCCACAGCCACACAGCTTGAGGTTCTTACCAAGCAATGGGTGTATGTGAACATTCCCGTATCGGAGCTTACCGCAGCCGGTGTAGACATAACAAAATTCAGCGGTATTCAGATGACAAGCGAAGGCACTGTATATCTCGACAATGTTTTTGCATTCCACGGCACCTACAACGAAGGTCTGGGCGAGGATGGTGTGCTGCAGATTGACTGGGACGAAGCAAAGCGTGCCTATGACCTGCTTGACCCGGAGAAGACAACGTTTATGGGTGTAAACCTCGCAAGCGCCTGCGGTGGCAGAAAGCACGGAGTATTGAACCAACAGTATTTCTATCCTACCAAAGAGGATCTATGGTACTTCAAGAGCCGTGGTGTACGAATGATCCGTTTCCCGTTTGCATGGGAACGTGTACAGCACGAACTTGGCGGCGAGCTTGACAAAGAACTTGATATTGCAAAGATGAAGGAAGTTATGGATGAATGTCAGCGTCTGGGCATTCACGTAATGCTTGATATGCACAACTACTGCCGCTACAAGGTCGGCGAGACTACATATAAGTTTGGTGACACTGAACTCAAGCCGGAGCATTTTGCCGATGTCTGGAAGAAACTTGCCACTGAGTTCAAAGACTACAGCAATCTCTATGGATATGATATCATGAACGAACCTTACGGACTTATACCCGGCAAATGGGCTATTTACGCTCAGGCTGCTATTGATGCCATACGTGAGGTTGACACCACCACACCTATAGTCATCGAAGGCGAGAGCTATGCATCGGCAAAGAGTTGGAACACAACAGGAGCGCCGCTTGCAAATAAGCTCATAGACAGTGCCGACAAAATTATCTGGCAGGCACACAAATATTTCGACAAAGAAGGCAGCGGTCACTACGTGCTTGGTTCATACGAAGAAGAAATGGTCAGCGCGACACAACACATCGACGGCATAAGCCCGTTCGTGGAGTGGTGTGTAGCGAACGGAAAGCGAGGCATCCTCGGCGAGTTCGGCGTACCGGAATATGACTCTCGCTGGCTTAAGGTTCTTGATGATGTATGCAGCTACCTAAAGGAAAACAACATCGATGCAACCTACTGGGTAGGCGGAAACGGATACATCAACGACCCGGTAAGCGTACAGCCTGCAAAGGAGTTTACGCTTGAACGTGCCCAGATGCGTGTACTGCGCAACTATTTCAACGGCTATGACGTATCAACAGCTATAGAAAATATAGATAATCCTGTCAGCTCTGTAACAAGTAACAGGAAAGGCATATACACTATCACAGGTCAGAAGCTTGAGAACACGGCAGGTCACAAAGGTATACTTATAATAAACGGTAAAAAGGTTGTAAAGAAGTAATGAGAAGGATTATTTGTTATTTCATGTTAGCATTTCTTTCTGTGCCGGCAATGGCACAGAAGAAATGCGACAAATGCAACTGCCTGAACGAGTTACCCCAAATAGGGATTACAGGCAAAGACTTTGTCTGTGAAGGCAAGACCATCAGGCTCAAAGGAGTCTCAATGTCGGATCCCGACAAACTAGAACGTGCAGGACACTGGAACCTCGACTATTTCAGACTTGCAAAAAGTTGGGGCTGTAATGTAGTCCGTCTGCCTATACACACATACACGTGGCGTTACAGAGGTAAGAAAGAATACACGGCTATGCTCGACCAAGGCGTGGAATGGGCTCGTCAGACGGGTATGTATGTGATACTTGACTGGCACGCCATAGGCAACCTGCATTCCGATGCCTGGCCTCATTTCAACTATATGACCGATAAGAAAGAGACTGCAGAGTTTTGGAAAGAGATGGCTTTACACTACAAAGGCAATACTACGGTTTGCCTGTTTGAACTATTCAACGAACCGGAGAACGAAAAGAAGCCTCTCACTTGGAATGACTGGAGAGAATACTCGGAACAGCTCATAGACACTATTCGTGCCTATGACAACGAGCGTCTATGCGCAGTGGCAGGAATGAACTGGGCATACAACCTGAACGAAGTCGTAGCAAACCCGGTTAAGCGAGAAGGTGTCTGTTATGTAACTCATCCTTACCCTAAGGGACACAAACAACCATGGGAACCGCAATGGACCGGAGACTGGGGACACGTAGCCGACCACTACCCTGTCATAGCCACAGAACTGGGTTTCGTAATAAAGGGAGAAAGAGGAGAACATGACCCCGTCATAGGCGACGAGACATACGGTAAAGCCATTATGGATTATTTACGTCAACATGGCATCTCATATACGATATGGTGTCTCGATCCCGACTGGTCACCTGCCATGCTTGATGACTATGACGGAACTCCTTCACCACGACAGGGAGTATTCTTTAAAAATGCGATACTGAATGATAAATAAGTAAGTAAACGCAGGAATTATTACACACTCTTATCAAGAGGAACAATTATTTTTTTAACAATAAAGATATGAAAAAGACAATTATACTTATGGCGATAAGCCTTTTCATGCTTTCCGGCATTAATGCACAGACAAAGCAACTCACAATAAAGAAAGGTACAAACCTAAGCACAATCGACGGCAAGGGTGACGATGAGCAATGGCAAGATGTGGACCCGGTAGCAATAGACACACCATTCGGCAATGAAAATGCGAGTGTCAAGGCGTGGTTCAAGATGTATTACACTGACGACTACCTTTATGTTTATGTTGATGTCACTGATGATGTTCATATTCCGGTATGGGTTGGCAAGGCTGACAATGAGAAAGTCAAGGATGTACACCAGTTCTACGATAAAGTGGAAATCTATTTCGATGTAAACGACAACCTGAAAGACGGAAACGGACCGGCTTACATAGGCACCGAAGGAGGTGGAGGTACAATCGCTCCCGGTCACTATCAGTTCGCACCATGGTTTGAGGAAGATGGCTACGACAGTCCGTTCCTCATGTCTGGACTTCTATTCGGCAGTATGAGCGATCAAGCCATGGTCTGCTATTCACTTCGCGAAGACTACAGCGGCTATGGTGTTGAGTTTGAACTTCCACTCAAAAAGTTCTTGAATGACAAAGGCGAATACCTTAGCAAGGAAGCATTCGAGAACCTGCCTCAAGGGCTGGGTTTCGATGTGACCGTTGTTGACAACGATGCCGATGACCTCGGTCGTAAACGCGTTGTATGGTGCAGCAGCGAACAGGAAGCATACTACAATATGGACGGATGCGGTATAGTACGATTCGGTCAAAGCTCCGGTATAGAGAATTTGAAAACTGACACCGGTCATGCAAAAACAGGTATCTGTTACAATCTGCTTGGAATGCGCGTTGATCGTAACAAAAAGGGTATCATCATTTGTGATGGAAAGAAAATAATCAATAAATAACCTGACACAGGCTACTATTACCAAACAATATTTAATGAATATGAAACAACACTATATTCGTGCATTCTGCTGCTTCATCACTGCAATGGCACTGGCTCTGGCAAGCCCTGTCGCGGCACAGAAGACCAAGCAAGAATCACAGACACCATATACAGTAAGCGGTTCCGTTACAGACAGCAGCGGAGAGCCACTTACCGGTGCAACCGTAACAGTAAAGGGAACAACCAATACTGCAATAACAGATATTGACGGTCACTACACACTTGAAAATGTTCCAGGTTCGGCTACAATAACAGTATCTTACATTGGTATGAAAACCAAGGATACGGCAGTAAAAAACCGCCGTCAGATTGCCATCATTCTTGAGGAAGAAGCAATGGAAAGCAATGAAGTGGTCGTTGTCGGCTATGCCATACAGAGAAAGGTTGATGTCACCGGTGCTGTATCAAACGTGAAAATCGACGAGCAATTGAATTCCCGTTCGATGGCAAACCCGGCCATGGCACTTCAAGGAAAAATACCGGGTCTGGCAGTATCGCAGTCAAGCGGTTTGGCAGGCGACAATGGAGTAGAACTCCTGATACGAGGCATGGGAACAGTGAATGATGCCAGTCCTCTTGTCGTTGTCGACGGAATGCCGGACGTATCACTCAGCCGCCTAAACCTTGATGACGTGGAGAGCATATCAGTTCTTAAAGATGCGGCATCGGCCTCGGTATATGGTTCGCGAGCAGCAAATGGAGTGATTCTTATAACCACCAAGAATGGAATAGCCGGCAGTAAGGCAAGAATCAATGCATCTGCCTCATACACATTCGGTCTGCCAACCAATGCATGGAGCTATATGAGCGACTATGCACGCACCATGAGACTGCATAACCGGAATGCAAGCACAAATACATTGCCTATAAACTATCGTTTCAAACAAGGCACAATTGACGAGTGGCTTGCCCTGTCCATGAACAGTCCGCTAACTCATCCAAGCACAGACTGGTACGACGTGGTTATGCGCAACTATGCATTGAAAAAGTATAATGTATCGGCACAAGGCAGCGTTAAGGATTTCTCGAACTACTATGTATCAGTCGGTGTGGTCGACGAAGACGGTATGGTCATGAACAATGACTACACTCAATATAATGCACGGCTCAACTATGAAGCAAAGATAAAGAAGAACATCACCATTGGTGCAAGGTTCGCAGGCAACTGGTCGAAACAGGCTTACGGCAATGACGGTTCTTACAGCAGTATCATTGATGCAAGAATGATGCGTTATGCCATACCGGGCATAACCCCATACGACCCTGCAACAGGGCGTTTCGGCGGGATAATGGCTGAAGGCGAAAACTCACAGGCGTTCAATCCTTATTGCACATACAATAACATGATAACTCACACAAACCGTCAAGAAGCCAACGGAAGTATAAAATTAGAATGGAAACCGTTGAAAGGATTTACGGCAAGCGGTGAGTACGCACTAAACTACTACAACCAGTTCAGAATGAGAAGCGACATTCCCGCCGATGGATATAATTTCCAGACCGGTATGATTTCAAGAACCTACGTAGCACAGGATGCCGGTGTGGAAAACTACTCAAATACAGGATTTAAACAACAGTTCACTGGCAAGGTGTCCTACGACTTCACAGTTGCAAAAAATCACAAGTTTACCCTGTTGGGTGTCTATAGTCAAGAATACTGGTACAACCGGAACCTGTCTGCTGCAAGCAAGGACAAGATATATGATGACCTGACAGAGATAGACGGCACACTGAAGAACCCTTCAAAGATAAATATCGGAGGCAACAGCGACCGCGAGGGACTCGTGTCATATATTGGTCGCATTAATTACAATGCCTACGGCAAATATCTAATGGAAGCAACACTGCGTGCCGATGGTTCTTCAAAATTCTCTGATGGTCATCGCTTCGGCTATTTCCCATCTGCATCATTAGGCTGGTTCTTTTCCGAGGAATCATTTATAAAGAATATTGCCGGTAACTGGCTCGACATGGGTAAGATACGTATTTCATACGGAACACTGGGTAATAACAGTGGAGTGAAGAAATTCGAACAGCAGGAACTTCTTACTTCAGCCAACTACATTATCAATAATGAAATTGTCAAAGGTTTGGTGAACAAAAAGATGATCAACAAAGCATTCTCATGGGAGAAGACCCAAGTAATGAACGTTGGTCTTGATATGCGTTTCCTGAACAACCGCCTGGGCATGGAACTCGATTACTACGACCGCTTCACATCCGGTATGCACCGCCCATCCGATCTTTCACTCTTGTTGAGCGGAGCCTACACGGCACCCCGGGTTAATGTGGGTGAGATGCGTAACCGAGGCGTGGAATTAAACCTATCGTGGAAAGACAATATAGGGGATTTTTCATATAACCTTAACGGAACCTTTAGCTATAACAAGACACGACTTGAAAAATGGAACGAATATATTGGCCGCAATCAGACAGATGACAACGGAAACTATCTGATATTCCTCAATATGCCTTATGCATACCTATACGCTTACGAAGCTATTGGAATAGCACAGTCATGGGAGGACATTTATAACAACACACCGCAAGGCGCCCAGCCGGGAGACATCTTATACAAAGACCTGAATGGCGACGGTCGCATAGATGATAATGACATGCGTGCTTATACAGATGTGCAACAAGATCGTCCCACCATCAATTATGCACTGAACACATCTTTTCAGTGGAAAGGTTTCGATGTTGCCATAATGTTCCAGGGTACTGCCGGAAGAAAAACATTTTACCAGACAGTAAACAATAGTTCTAACCTATCGAATGAAGGTCGTGCTGCCGTGACCGAAGATCAGTTCTACAACACTTGGACACCGGAGAACCGAAATGCCTCATTACCAAGAATGGGTGGAAACAACAATAACAGGAAGTCTACTTATTTTCTCAACAATCTGGCTTATCTACGTATGAAGAACATACAGGTAGGATACAGACTTGACAGGAAATGGATGAATGCAATAGGCTTGTCTTCCATGCGCGTTTATTTCTCTACGGACAATCTGTTCACAATAACGTCATTCAAAGGACTTGATCCTGAGAAGAGAGATATCAACGACGGCTATCCTTTGACACGTTCATTCACATTTGGAATTAACTTGGAGATATAATTATGAAAAGAAATATAATGTATGCTTGCCGTACGATAGTAATAGCGATCGGCACACTTACACTCACCTCATGCTATGACAACATACTAAATCAAGAATCTACGTCTGAGGTACCCGGTTCAGGTTTCTGGAAAACAGAGGCTGATGCCACATATGCCCTTATGGGATGCTACAACCATGTAAGAGGCTTATTTGACCGTGACTATTATTTTGACGGACATTCCGACATGCTTCGCGTAAGAGATGGCGGTGGCACCATGAGTACGAGTGCCGGCAATATAGTACGAGGAGGTGCATATCAAGGCGGCTTGTACTTCCCTGATCCTACATGGGGATTCGGTGCAAAGAATGATAACTATTATAAATTCTGCTACGGCGGAGTAAACAGGACCAACTACGTCATTGGTAATGTTCAAAAGATGCTTGACAATGCCGGCGGGACTTCACGCGCCGGACTGGAAACCGTCATTGCAGAAGCACGCTTGATGAGAGGCATGATATACATGCGTCTAATATCCATGTGGGGCGATGTACCGTATATTGATTTCATTGTCAATGACAATAGTGAGGTAATAACTCTACCAAGAACAAAACTCGAAGTGATAATAAACAAATGCATAGATGATTTTACCTATGCCTACGAACATCTGCCCCAAAAGGCTGTTGACAAGGGCAGAGCAAGCCAGGCGGCAGCTTTGGCATTCAGAGGCAAAGCATATCTCTACTGGGGCTCTTGGAATAAGAACGGCTGGCCGGAGCTCGACGGTTTTGTTCCATCTGAAAAGAAAGCCCAAGAGGCATTCAAGCTTGCTGCCAATGACTTCAAGGATGTAATAGAAAACTATAACCTGAATTTATTTCGCAACGGGGAACCGGGCGAATGGGGAGAAATGGGCAAGTGCGATGTACTACCCAACTACTTTTACTTGTTTATTCCCAACACAGTAAATGACAACAGTGATGGAGAGAATATCTTCTTTTTCACACATGGGGGTCCTTCCACAGGGCAAGGGGAGGCTCTGATGAGAGACTTCGGTTGCCGCAGCACCGGCAACTCGCAGGCATGGGTATTTCCATACTATGAAGTGGCAGACAGATATCAATCAACGATTACCGGTGACTACTGTGAGAAACTTATTCCCATGAATCCGAACAGTCAGCCAAATGCACGTACAGCCAAGAACTCTGCAATCAATCCCGAAAGTTATCGCAATCGCGACTATCGTATGAAAGCAACGCTACTATGGGATTACGAGCATGTGACAGGTATCGATAACACCGGTACCGTAACAGGAGATGTGGTATTCATACACAAACAGAACAACAAGAAAGTCAACATTGACGGCATTGAGTATAACACATGTCGATACGACTCTGACCCATACGGATTTTTCTTCCGTAAATTCTTACGCAACTATGGCGGAGCCACACGTGATGAAGGTAACATGAACTGGCCCGTCATGCGTCTTGCCGACGTCTTTCTTATGTATGCAGAAGCAAGCAACGAAGTGGAGGGACCGACCCAATATGCCATAGATCTCGTAAATCGCGTACGCCACAGGGAAACCTGCCGGCACTTAAACCGGAGAAAACGGCAGACAAGGCGTCATTTTTCGAAGCCATTGAGCAGGAACGCTTTATAGAACTGATGGCAGAAGGCAAGCGCTCATTCGATCTTCGCAGATGGAGACGCATAGAAAAGGCATGGAACGTATCTCCCGGTTGTTCAGGAATCTATGTACTTGACACACATGGTGCGAAAAAACAAGGGTGGTTTATCAATCCTACTTCAAGAGATCTGGAGCGTGCATACATTTTCAAGATTCCACAGAGTGAGAGAGACAGGAACCCTAATCTGACACAGAACAGACCATGGTTATAACAACTGATATTTCAGACAAGAAACATTCAATTATTTACAATGAAGTCATCTAAACTTTTATGAGATTCAATATTTGCCTTTATTTTTTGAGGATGTTTTTGCACTTGAAGAGGGAGTGTAGCGGGCTATTCGACCGATGAAAGGGTAAAAACAGACCAAAAAGAAAAGTGAAGATTGGATTTAGAAAAGATAAAAGTTTAAGATTTTTATTCGTCATAAAAGTTTAGATGACTTCAATAATAAACAACAAGATGACAATGATAAAACGTATAAATAAAATATTCCTCACATTGTTCACCATAACGGCTATGATGAACTGTTTATGCTCATGCGATGACTATCCTGTTGATGAGGACGGGCTATTGATTACCGGGCGCCAAGATTGCTACGTGGGAAGTTTCGAACTACTGGGAGAGGATCATCACTCCGTAATAGCCACAGTAAAAGTAGACACTGTGGCATGCGAAATTCATGCCGAACTGATGTATGGCACAAACCTGAAGAAACTATGGCCTCAGTTTTCGCTGGCTACAGACTGCAAAATATCACCGAAGATTACGGGCTGGGAAGATTTCTCCAATATCGAGAAACCGCGTAAATGGACCATAATATCGGGAAACCGAAAGGTAAAAAAAGAATATACATTATATATTACAGTTCAGCAACCGGATTAAAAACACATTGACAAATGCCTAATATTATAAAGAAATGAAAAATATTAATACGATTATCGGATTATCTCTATCCGTTTTGGTACTAAGCATAACAGTTGCATGCAACGATGATGATGCCTACACGCTTCCGGAAGGAATAAAGAATTTATCTGACGATTGCCTGAAAAATTCAATTGGTGTAAACATGGTCGGACAAAGTATTGATTTCTCATACGCCATGGCTATGCCCAAAGGCACAGGTCATATCATAGAGGCATCGGTGAAAGCATCGGCAAAGGGCTCCGATGGTACATACCTGGATAACATGTCATATCACACTAACGGCGGATACGACGAGGGCGTCATGATTGGTAATAAATGTGAGAATTATGACAACATAACCAAAGTGACATTTACCCGCGACACATGTGCCGCCACCTTACGCTATTTCTATATCATCCCTGAAGAACTTAGGGGCAAAGAGGTTTCATTCGAGTTTTCATCCAAAGACAGCAATGGCAATAGGACTACCAGAAAAATGGGACCATACTCCATATCAAATATGGACATGGCACTTGATATAAAACTAAAAAACAAAGACTGCTTCTCCATCAGCCGGATGAGGGTGCTTACAAAGGAAGAAGCGGAGGCTAATCCGGAAGATGTGGACTTTGTATATTCGTTCCAGATAAAAAGAGGTGTTACTTTCAACCATGCGTTCATATCACCTACCCAAGCAAATCTGACGCAATACATGCAAGGTATAACATTGCCCGGCGGAATATCCAACAGCACGAAGATGGCTCGTACATACGGTAGTTGCGACCAGCAACTGGCACGTAACGAAAACGCTGTATTCGTGGATGATATTGACATGAAGAAAAAGACTTTCGACAACACTCAGGACTTCATGATTAACATCATTGAGAAAGGTGGTGCGTGGATGGAAACTGCCGATGGCAAGTATAGAGCATACGTCTACGTAAATACTGCTGCTTCGAATAAAGGAGGAATGACAATCAGTCTGAAACGTCTTAAGATGCAGCAATGATGAGAAAATATATCATATCATTTGCAATGCTACTTTGCATGCCATTATCCATGGGTGCAAAATCAAGTAAGGCTGAAGGATACCGTGGTATATGGTATTCGTTGAACCAGTTCTCTGAATATGGTGACAAGTACTCCGGCGGACTGGGCACTTATACAGCAGACCATACACCGACTGCCGTCTATGCAAAGAAAGCGAAAAAAACTTTTTTCCTTTACGGTGGCACGACAAAAGCCGACGAACGACATCTGCAAGTATGCATCGGAGCATATAACCATAAAACGGGCAAAGTGACACGTCCTGTCATCGTATGCGACAAAAAAGGTGTAGACGACCCTCACGACAACGGTTCGATATGTATCACGCCAGACGGTCACATCTGGGTGTTTGTGAGTGGACGGAACGTTACTCGCAAAGGGCAGATATTCCGTAGTGTCAAACCATATGACATCAATGATTTTGAAGAGGTTTATAAAGGAGTGTTTACTTATCCTCAACCATACTATGTTGAAGGTAAAGGCTTTATCTTGCTCTATACCATGTACACTGCTCCCAATACCCGTGGACGAGAGTTGTATTTCTCCACCAGCAAAGACGGACGTGAATGGACAGAGGCTAAGAAAATAGGCGCGATAGAAGGACACTACCAGATAAGCGTACAGGACGGACAACGTATTATAACAGCCTTCAACTATCACCCACGCAGCTCTGCCGATACGCGTACCAACCTGTATGTCATGCAGACTACAGACATGGGCAAGACATGGAAGAACATCAAAGGCGATGTTCTTTCCACACCTCTGAACGAACCGTACAACCCTGCATTGGTGAGAGATACCAAGAAAGAGGATAAGCTGTTATATCTGAATGATATAAACATAGACAAAGACGGCAATCCTGCTGTGCTTGCAATAAAAAGCAGTCATTATCAACCCGGACCGAAGGGTAACCCGAGAGAATGGATACTTTACAGATATAACGGCAAGACATGGACCGAACAGACTATCTGCACATCTACTCATAACTACGATATGGGATCGCTCTACATCAATGGTAATGAGTTGAATATCATAGGACCAACAGAACCCGGTCCCCAGTATTATGGTACAGGTGGAGAAATGGCACTATGGAACAGCCGCGACAATGGTATATCATGGGAAAAAGTCCGCAACATTACCGGCAACAGCGACAGCAACCACTCGTATGCACGTCGTCCGTTGTTTGCCCGCAATGATTTCTATGCATTCTGGGCAGACGGTAACAGTAATCATATCACTCCGTCATACTTATATTTCTGTAACAAAGAAGGTAACAAACTGTGGCGGTTGCCTTACACTATGGAAGATGACGAAGTTATGCCTGAACGAGTATCAATGGAAGATAATAACCAAGGATGGATAAATAAAGCTCTGACAAGTGCACTGAAACAATCTGAAATATTACTAAGTGAAATCGAGGCAAAAGGCGAAGGCGTCTTTCCTCGTTCTGTAGATATGAACGGCAAGCTGATGCTGAGCGATGCAAGTTGGTGGTGCAGCGGTTTCTTTCCCGGAGTGCTATGGCAATTGTATGAAGCGACCAACAGTAAGAGAATGCACGACGGAGCACTCCGGCTAACTCTGCAACTGGCTTCGCAACAATACAACAAAACCACTCATGACCTTGGTTTCATGATGTACTGCAGCTATGGGCAGGCATACAAATATCATACTACGAAACATATCAGGCAAGTTCTTGTGAATGCGGCTTATTCTCTGTCATCAAGATTCAACGGCAATGTGGGCTGTATCCAATCGTGGGAGCCTTGGAACTGGTGGCAGTTCCCTGTCATAATTGACAACATGATGAATCTGGAACTGTTGATGTGGGCTGCCAATGAAACAGGAGACACCAATCTGAGAGATATAGCTATACGCCACGCAGACACAACCATGAAAAATCACTTTCGCGATGATTTGAGTTCATACCATGTCGTGTCTTATAAAAAGAATTCGGGCGAGGTAGAATTTCAAGGTACCAATCAAGGGGCAAGCGACTCTTCGGCATGGGCAAGAGGTCAGGCATGGGGATTATATGGCTACACAATGATGTATAGATTTACACATGACAAAAAGTATCTATACATGGCACAGGGAATTGCCAAGTTCATGATAAATCATCCCAACATGCCAAAAGACTACATACCTTACTGGGATTTTTCAAGGCACGACTACCGTGACTCTTCATCGGCAGCAATAATGGCTTCTGCCCTGCTTGAACTTGCATCATACAGCGATGAATGTGACGCTCAAGAATTTATCAACATTGCAATAAAGCAACTGAAAAATTTGTCTTCCGGAAAATACCTTGCACGACATGGTGCACAGCACGGTTTCATATTGAAGCATGGTGTAGGCAACTACCCTATCAATTCCGAGATCGATGCTCCGCTTAGCTATGGTGACTACTACTATATTGAAGCGCTCATAAGACTGAAGAAAAAACGATAAAACTAAAAAAATGAGAATACTGTTTCTACTGTTTGCCATGCTGTCGTCATTGACAATGACTGCACAGCAAAGATTTGAACCAAACTGGAAATCGCTTGACAAGCGCAAAACCCCATCATGGTTTGAAGATGCCAAGTTTGGGATCTTCGTACACTGGGGTGTCTACTCCGTACCTGCATGGGCACCGAATGCCGACAATGTGTACACACGATATGCGGAGTGGTACTGGCATCGCATAATAGAAGGTACGCACGAAGGTGAGGAGTTCCTGAAATTTCACAAGACAATGTATGGAGAGAAAGCCAAATATCAGGATTTTGCGTCCCTATTTAATGCAGAGTTATTCAATGCCGACCAGTGGGCATCACTATTCAAGCGTTCGGGAGCGAGATACATCGTACTCACTTCAAAACATCATGAAGGTTTCACACTATGGCCTTCGGCCGAGAGCGTAAACTGGAACTCTGTTGACATCGGTCCTCACAGGGATATCTGTGGAGAACTGACGGATGCCGTGAGACTGACAGGACTCAAGATGGGGTTCTACTATTCTTTATATGAATGGTATCATCCGCTCTATCGTACGGATGTCAACAGATATGTAGCAGAACACATGTTGCCTCAGCTAAAGGATCTGACAGAGCGATACAAACCGGAGATAATATGGACCGACGGAGAATGGGAACAGACCGACAAGACATGGAGAGCCGAAGAGTTCCTCAGCTGGCTTTACAATGACTCACCTGTAAGGAAGACCGTAGTGGTAAACGATCGTTGGGGACGTGACACACGTGGAAAGCATGGTAGTTTTTATACAACGGAGTATGACCTTGTTCACGATGACGACGCAAAGAACATGACCTACACCCATCCATGGGAAGAGTGCAGAGGCATCGCCGGTTCGTTTGGTTTCAACAGAGGAGAGAATATCGAGGATTATTCTACAGCCAAACAACTCATAGAAATATTGATTGACAAGGTCTCGAGAGGCGGCAATCTCTTGTTGAATGTCGGTCCCACAGCAGACGGTCGTATACCTGTCATCATGCAGGAACGCCTGTTGCAGATAGGCAAGTGGCTGTCTGTTAACGGTGAGGCTATATATAACTCACGTCAATGGAATAATATGCCTCAAGAAAACCGTCGGCAAGGTGTATACTATACTGTCAATGCCAATAATACATACGCCCTTCTTACCAATACCCAAAAGCAGACACTATATATAAAAGGTGTAAAGAATCCTACAGAAATCAGTATGTTGGGCTACAATAAGCCTATCTCATGGCATAAGACTGCAGATGGCATCAAAATAGAGATTCCCGCAATAAGCGTTGAAGAGAGTCCCTGCGACTATGCTTGGGTAGTGAAAATAATATCTCATGAAGCAAAATGACAAGCACGATACCCTTCGTGGTGTATTATTCATCGAACTCAAAATACATGTTTTTCACTCTATACATGTCATATTACACGGTAATTAGTACTCCGTTACAAAGTAATTAATGCGATTTCGACGAATTATACAATCTACCCACTGTCTCTCCTTTGGAAAAAGGAAGAACACAGTTTTGGTATTCTTCACTCTGTTACCTGTGACACTTGTGACACTAATGACACTTGTCTATATAAAGACCTGAAAAATATAAAATATATGTCCTTTAAAGGAAGGGTATTTATTATATATAGGAATGTTATAAGAACAGGTGTCATTAGTGACACAAGTGTCACAAGAACCATTTCATGTTATAACCTCCCACCCCCTGTCCTCATAAAGTACGCCACTTAACATCGCAAACCTACGCACTTTACACTGTAAACCTACGCACTTTACAACGTGATGTTACGCACATCACAGGCTAAAGTGGCATACTTTACGTGGGGTGGGAATAAGTGTAAATTCATCACATGTTGATTAATACTTCCTTGCTTTCCAAAACATGCTCTTTTACATTCTGAAAGGTGACATATTGGAACGTAAAAGACGGCATATTACAGGATGAAACAAGGCTTATTGAAAAGAAACAAAACACACACTTCCAGATATTTACGTAATAAATAACAACAAAAGACATTATCCGAATATTTGACAAAAGAATAAAACAATTTATTCCCGCATTTATAAATTCTTCTTTCTTGCTGTCTGCAAAGACAATAAATATTTCCGACAAAAACAAATCAGCCTTTTCAACACGCTATTTCTCCATACATATATTTATATCCGTTTCGGATAGTTACAAACAACAACGTGGTACGTTATAGGGATATGAAAAAGATACATATTTATATCATGTCTGCGCTTCTTGCCATAAGTTCGTTCATGCCTGAACTTGCAATGGCACAACAGCGCTATCAGGTTGGCGTTTGCGACTGGATGGTATTGAAACGCCAGAAATTGGGAGAATTCAAACTTGCCCACGAACTTGGATGTGACGGATTAGAAATGGACATGGGCGGACTGGGACGCCGCGACTCGTTCGACAACAAGTTAAGAAATCCTGAAATGGTTAAAGTGTTCAGACATACAGCGGACAGTTTCAATATTAAAATAGGTGCAATTGCCATGTCCGGATTTTACGGACAGAGCTTTGCTAAGAAAGCAACTTACAAATGGCTCATTGAAGACTGTCTCAACACAATGGAAGTAATGGATGTGAAAGTCGCATTCCTACCGTTAGGAGGATGCGGCAATAACTGGACGGACTCTCTGCAATTACGCAAAGAGATTGTGACACGTCTGCATGAGGCGGGAGAGATGGCAAAGGCACGCGGAAAGGTAATCGGCATAGACACACCGCTCGATGCAAAAGGAAATCTGAAGCTGTTGAAAGAAATAGGTTCTGAGGGAATAAAGATATTCTATAAATTCCAGACTGCCGTAGAGAATGGTCTGGATATTGTCAAGGATATCAAAAAACTCGGCAAGGATAATATATGTGCCATACACGCCAGCAATACCGATGGCGTGTGGCTGCGCAATGATAAGGCTATAGACATGCCGGAAATAAAGAAGACACTCGACAAAATGGGTTGGAGCGGATGGATGTTTGTTGAACGGAGCCGCGATATAAAACAGGTCCGCAACGTAAAGAAAAACTATGGTGAAAACGTTAAATACTTAAAAGAAATATTCCAATGAAAAAAGTCTTATTAATAACAATGGCGTTGCTCACATTAAATACAGCAACAATCAGGGCTATAGACCTGGACAAAGAAGGTCGTGACCCGCAATATGTAAACACAATCCTCGGACGTGCAAAGAAAGTAACCGATGCACTTGAAATAACAGGGACAGAGAAAGGCAATCAAGTTCTGAACATCGTTGCCAACCGCTACTTCAAACTTAACGACATCTATAACGAACGTGACAGTATAAAGAAAGTTGCCGGAACGCTCACAAGCGAAGCAAAGAAACAGAAGCAGCAAGAGGCAGAAAGCATAAAAGACATGAAGCTATATCGCTCACATTTCGGTTTTATAGCAGACCTGTCACTCTATCTTACAGACAAAGAGATAGAAAAAGTTAAAGACGTGATGACCTACAATGTAGTCAACGTAACATACAAGGCACAATGCGACATGATACCTACGCTGAAAGAAGAAGAGAAAGTGCAGATACTGTCATGGCTGAAAGAGGCACGCGAGTATGCAATCGATGCCGAAAGCTCAAAGAAAAAGCACGAAACATTCGGCAAGTACAAAGGCCGTATAAACAACTATTTGAGCAAACGCGGATACAACCTTACCAAAGAACGTGAGGAATGGGCAAAGCGCGTCAAGGCACGCGGAGAAACTTTATAATTGATCTTTAAGGAGATAAAGGGAGATATAATCAAGGAGATAGAAGAAGATATGAGGAGATAAGGGAAGATAAAATACGTATGTCTTGTATTTGTCATAAGACTAGACTATTGTCCTATATCTTCCATGGCGCAAGCCACATATCTTCTCCTATCTTCTTTTATCTCCTCTTTATTTAAATTACTCCATCAACGTCATGTGATACCCCATACGTTTAAGCTGCACGGCAGCTCCCGCAAGATACAGTTGATGCAGACATGACACATACGCACGGAAAGCCACAGGCGTGCCTGCCTCAAAATTCTGATGACGCAACAGACTGTAAACACGCGAAGCACACTCACCGACAAGTTTCTCGGTTGCCGAATAATCATCTCCGTCCAGCATCAAAACACTTTCGCGTACATATTCGTCCATATTGTCATATCCGCGTTTGTCGCGCATATAAACATACAGATCATCTATATTTGAATAAATCTCCCACTCCGTATCCCAATATTTTGCCACAGCCATACCTATATACATCATCCAGCCTAACGAAACAGTGGGATAATCACCAAACTCACGCACACCATCGGGCAGATACGCCTTTGCTATTTGTTCCCATTTACCCTCCACATCCGGGCATTCCGGCAAACGCTCGTCGAGCAATCCCAATACTCTTAAATATCTGTGCAAATCTTCACCAATCGCTTTTTCAAAATTCATATTCATAAGTCAACTATATTTTTACGGGTACAAGGGTGTGTAAAAAGGAGATAACTCCGTATTTTACATGACCTTCTTCTTGCGCCAAATGCTGAGACTCAACTTAGCTTATACAAAGATACAACAAGAAATTTATTTATACGAGGAGAAAACGGATAAAGATATTGTCCTTTATCCCCGAACTCGTGTAAATAATCGATATATCCGGAACATATTTCAGACGGTATTCCATAAACATGAAATGCGCAACAAGAAAGTGGCGATAAATACAAAATATTTGTCAGAATATGGAAAGAAAGGAGATATTATACTGATTATATTAATAAAAAACGTACTTTTGCTTCATAAATCCGTGTCATGACACAAAAATATAGCACAAAACATGCTTTTTCAAAGGAAATACTATCCTAACAAAACACAGACAAAATGACATACAATATAACAATAATTTGTTTCAGGCACCTGCTTGTTAAATAAAAGTCGTATCTTTACCGCAATTAATCTAATACACCTATGAAGCTGATAAAACTTTTTATGACCTTACTGTTATCATGTCTGCTATTGTATTCATGCGAGAAACCTTATTCCGAAGAGGACACCACGCCAAACATAAATACGGGAGGGAACAATAAGCCATCCGGCGGTGACAATGATCCCGACGGCAATACAGGTACCGGAGAATATAGCACCGGAGATGTGGTTACAGTAAAAGAATTTATAGAGAAAGAAATAAACTGCCAGGTGTTTGTAGTAGGATATATCGTGGGAGACTGCACAAAAAGCATATCAAATGCCAATTTTGAACAGCCGTTCACCCAACCGCAAGCATTGCTCATTGCCGACGACATGAACGAGAACAGCACGGACAAGGTGGCATCGATACAACTCAAGTCCGGTTCGAGGTGGAGAAGCGAATTAAACCTTGAAGACAATCCCAAACTTCATCGCCGCAAGGTGATGGTATTCGGGTTTAAGGAAAGATATCTCGGCGTGCCGGGAATAAAGAGCATAGATGCTTTCGAGTTCATATAATCCGTAGGGATGTTTTCTGAAACATCCAACGACATTACGCGGATATCAATCCATGCGGTTTCGGATGTTCCAGAGAACATCCCTACGGATAAATATCGTCTATAATTTGTGCAATATTACCAAGAATAAAAAAACATTCCTCAACGCCTTTTATCAGAACGTTTCCAAGGTTTGTACACAGAAACGACAGTAACAACTGTCAGCAATATCAGCTGCAACAAACCGGCAACGGCATTGGCGGAAACATTATGCCAGTAAAGGGCGGTATCGCCTCCACCTTCCATTACAGCCTTTCCTATGATGACATTCTCCTTTACAAGCGGTCCCATATAGAATGTTCCGAACAGTATCATGAAAATTGTTAGCACCCATTTCAACACAAGCCACTTGTGCTTGAAAAATCCCCAGTTTGTAAATATCCCATAGACAATACCCGTAACAAGGCACCCTACAGCACCCGGCACAAGTATCTGCATGTCTATAGCTTCAAGTATCTCCGCCATCCAATACATGCCGACAGCATCGTTCACATCGACAAGATGACGCAACAGGTTCATTGATATGGCTGAACCAAACCATGCAATGGCACAAACAAGGTGAACGACCTTGAGTGCTTTCATTCCTTTCGCTGATAATTTCATTTGTCCGTTCTTTATTTAATATCAAAATATTGACATACACACATAACCTGTCTTAATACACTTTATAAGTACTTTTCCAATAGTCCTCACATTCTTTCGTGATAACGGATTTCCTCACGTTTAATAAAACTCACTCTAACTTTGCAGATAAAGCGGCGCGACAAATTTATATATAATTCGTCGAACAAATGTTAAAATAAAGATATATTTCTCTTAAACAAAAAAAAGAACCATATCAAACTCTAAATTGAGTAATGATATGGCTCTTTATATTTACCCCAACGTACAATATCTCCATCGAAAGATACCTATTCAGGCACATCTGCATATTCAGCAGAGGTATCCTTATTTCATCAATTTCCTCACTTTATTATAATAACGCTGCGTACCTTTCACACTATAATTCATCCCTCCGTTCCAAGCACGTATTGCCTGCTCAATGTTATTACCGGGATTATGATAAGACTGTATAAGGAGAAACATCTCTTTCGATTTAGAGACACTGAAACGGTCTGCCAATGTATATCTCTTCTTGCTCCCTCTTCGCTTCAATATTATATTGCATTCTTTTACACAAATCGGAGTAATCTGCATAGCCCCACAAGAATTACCGCTCACGGCACGTGGGTTGCCCTCACTCTCCACTTGAATAATCGCGTCCATCACCGGATTCCAATCAAATTTATTTGTCCTCGCATTCCCCGTCGCAGATGCAGCTAAAGGAACAAATAACAACATAAATAACAATACCAAATCTCTCTCAAATATTCTCTTCATAATGAACTATTTTTGGTATCTGAGTATGGTAAAAACACATGCTTATACTCACGGCAACAATTCTGATGAGAATAATAAAATCGTGCCTGGATACCAGTTAGAAACTAAACAAAATACGGCTTAAAACAACAATCAAGCCTATCCTGTCCTTTTTACCGGCGCAAAGTTACAAATAATATTAATAACACACAAGCAAAACCATGATATTCGACATTATATTAAGTCAGGTTAACACTCTGAGCTACAACACCTTAACATAAATCAAGCGACACTCCGCATCAAGCGTCCTTTATATAAAGAGACGAAGTATTCAGATTCCAACAGCTAATTCGGACATATACAACATGTAAAAAAGAAAGGGCACAAAAACAGTGTTTGTAACAGAGTATAGAAGCGTAGTTAAGGTATAAAAACATTCTGACAAGCACACAACAGTACTGATATATTCAGTATCCCAGTGTACAGATACATATACCCCCAAAAAACAATCCGTCCCGGAAACCTCCTGCCGTGGAAGTGTCCGGGACGGAAATCAAAGAAGGCGGCTACCTACTCTCCCGCATTGCATTGCAGTACCATCGGCGCGGGCGGGCTTAACTGCTCTGTTCGGAAT
>NZ_JABKKJ010000024.1 GCF_013166515.1 Xylanibacter caecicola
ACAACTATATCAAGAAAGTGGGAAAGAAATTGAACCTCAGACCGAGAAAGAAACTAAATTTCTCAACCCCGAAAGAAGAATTCTTCAAACAAATCATTAATTTTGCACTTGCCAGTTGAAACTACCGCTCGCCAAAAAACAAATAAATTTGTTGTTTTGCTCTCGACTTATTCGTATATTTGCAAAAGAAGAACACTAACCTGCAATAATATGCTATACATAGCATTGCCTCACGACACCCGAAGACGCCTGTCCTTCTATCTCGCAATGGAAGAATATGTGGCACGTCACATTGAAGAACACGATTGTTTCTTCATGTGGCAGGTCGAGCCAAGCGTCATTTTCGGGCGCAACCAGCTTATCGAGAACGAAGTTAACATTGATTTCTGCCACAGGCACAACATTCGGACATATCGCCGCAAAAGCGGAGGCGGTTGCGTCTATGCAGACATGAAGAACATAATGTTCTCATATATCACAAGCGACGACAACGTAGGATTTACATTCAACAAATACATAAACATGGTTGTCACCGTTCTCCGCCGTCTCGGCACCGACGCAAGGGCGAACGGCAGGAACGACATAATGATTGGCGACCGCAAAGTGTCGGGCAACGCGTTCTACAAGCTGCCGGGACGTAGCATCGTGCACGGCACGATGCTGTACGACACCGATATGGAAAACATGGTGGGAAGCATTACTCCGACTGGCGAAAAGCTGACAAGCAAAGGCATACAAAGTGTAAGACAGCGCATAGCCTTGCTGAAAGATTATATAAACATAGATATTGAAAGCTTCAAGCAGTTTGTGCACGACAACCTTTGCGACAGCGAAAGAACATTGGATGCCGGTGACATAGCCGCCATTGAGGAAATAGAGAAAGAATATCTTTCGCCCGACTTCATATATGGCAACAACCCGAAATATACCGTGACAAGACGTGGACGGATTGACAATGTAGGGTACATGGAAATACGAATGGAACTGAAAAACGACGTAATAAAAAGCCTGAATATTGTGGGCGACTATTTTCTTACGGGCGACATCGACAGTTCTATAATCAATCCGCTAAAGGGTATACCGCTGACATACGACGCACTGGCGTCCGCCCTACCCCGCCATACGGAAGATATAATAATGAATCTTAAACGCGAAGACCTTATAAATCTGATGATTGAAAGAAAACAATAACAAAGTATGACAACTTCAAAACCTTAATAAACAGAAAACAATGGAAAACAAAAGAACATGCCTTTACGACAGACACGTGGCGCAAGGAGCGCTGATAAGCCCTTTCGGAGGATTTGACATGCCGATACAATATACCGACATCAAAGACGAACACAACGCCGTGCGCACAGCCTGCGGAGTATTCGATGTGTCGCACATGGGCGAAGTGATAGTGCGAGGCACCGATGCGGAACGCTATGTAAACCATATATTCACCAATGACGTGACAAACTTGCCGACAGGAAAGATTCTTTACGGCATGATGCTGTATGAAGACGGGGGAACGGTTGACGACCTGCTTGTATACAAAATGGGGAAAAACGACTTCTTCTTGGTGATAAATGCCGCCAACATTGACAAAGACTGGGAATGGATGCAACGTCAGGCAAACGGTTTCAACATAGACATGCACAACATGTCCGACGCGTACGGACAGATTGCCGTGCAGGGACCGCAGGCTGAAAGCGTGACGGAACAGGTGCTCGGACTTCCATGTGCCGAAATGGCGTTCTATACATGCAAAGTCATTACATCTTCATCAGACGTTATCATCAGCCGCACCGGATATACGGGTGAGGACGGATTTGAAATATACGGTTCGCACGACACAATCCGTACATTATGGGATAAGCTAATGGACAGCGGAAGGTGCAAGCCATGCGGTCTGGGTTGCCGCGACACATTGCGCTTTGAAGTGGGACTGCCTCTATACGGCGACGAACTTTCTGCCGAAATATCACCATTGATGGCAGGTCTCGGAATATTCTGCAAGCTCGACAAGCCGGAATTCATTGGACGCGAAGCTCTGCTTAAACAGAAGTCGGAAGGCGTAACACGCAAGATTGTAGGCATAGAACTTACAGACAAAGCCATTCCGCGCCACGGATATGCGGTATTGAAAGAGGGCGAGAAGATCGGGGAAGTGACAACCGGATATCATACCATATCGACGGACAAGAGCGTGTGCATGGCGCTGATAGACGCAAAGCACGCCGCTCTCGGCACACCGGTGGAAATACAGATACGCAAGAAGACGTTCCCCGGCACAGTGGTAAAGAAAAGATTCTACGACAAACATTACAAGAAATAAAAATCGGGATTCGGTTTTAAAGGTTACTATGCGGCCTTGTCACCGCTTTTATCTACTAACAACCGTACAACGATATCATATCAGTAAAACAAAAAATTAACAAATCTATAACCTTAAAGAACAAATCTATGGCAAAAGTTATTGAAGGACTCTATTACTCGGAGTCGCACGAATATGTGAGAGTGGAAGACGGTTTCGGTTACATCGGCATTACGGACTATGCCCAGCATGCACTCGGCAACGTAGTCTATGTGGACATGCCCGAAACAGACGATGAAGTGACCGCGGGCGAAGAATTCGGAGCTGTGGAAAGCGTAAAGGCTGCAAGCGACCTTAATTCTCCTGTCAGCGGAACAGTGACGGAAATAAACGAAGCTCTCGAAGACAGTCCGGAAATGATAAACCAAGATGCTTTTGCAAACTGGATTATAAAAGTCGAGATGTCCGACACATCCGAACTTGACAACCTCATGGATGCAAAGGCATACGAGGAGTTTTGCAAAGAACAGGAATAACGAATTGTAATTCATAAGGAGGTGTGTCAAAATACGAAGTTAAGAGAAGTTAGGTGGAGTTATGTGGCTCGCGCCACGGAAGATAAAGGACAATAGCCTTGTATCAACCAACAAGACATACGTCTTTTATCTCCCTTTATCTCCTTCTATCTTCCCTTATCTCCTTTTGATATATTCTCCTACGAATTGTAAATTATAAATTGCCAATTATGAACTATAAGTATTTTCCACATACGCCGTCAGACCTTCAGACTATGTTTGACAAGATTGGTGTGAAATCGCTTGAAGAACTCTATGCCGAAGTGCCGGACAGCATACGCTTCAAAGGCGACTATGAACTGCCGGAGGCAATGAGCGAGATAGAGGTACGCCGAATATTCTCCACACTCGGCTCCCGAAACAAGCAACTCACATGTTTCGCCGGCGCAGGAGTATACGACCATTATACTCCAGCCGTTGTCAATGAAATTGTCCGCCGTTCGGAGTTCCTTACGTCATACACCCCTTATCAGGCAGAAATATCCCAGGGTACGCTCCATTATATTTTCGAGTATCAGTCAATGATGACAGAACTTACCGGTATGGACATATCCAACGCCTCACTGTATGACGGCAGCACGTCAACGGCAGAGGCTGTACTCATGGCTGTAGCGGCGTCTAAAAAGTGTAAGACTGTTCTCGTTTCTTCCACCGTAGACCCTAAAATACTTGACGTGGTGCGGACATACGCACACTTTCAGGACATAGAAATAAAGATGATAGATGCTGTCGACGGTGCAACGGACAAAGCGGATCTTGAAAGAAAGATTGCCGAAGGAGGCATAGCCGGAGTACTTGTACAACAGCCCAACTATTACGGCGTCGTTGAAGACTATGAAGGATATGCCGACATTGCCCATGCAAACAAGGCACTCCTTATAATGAACAGTGTGGCGGCAGACCTTGCCGTATTGAAGACACCCGGCGAATGGGGTGCCGACATTGCCGTTGGCGACGGACAAAGTCTCGGCATATCGATGGCTTTCGGAGGTCCTTACGTGGGATATATGTGTTGCAGGGAGAAACTTATACGGAAGATGCCGGGACGCATTGTCGGCATGACATGCGACAACCGCGGGCAACGGGCTTTCGTTCTCACTCTTCAGGCACGCGAACAGCATATCCGCAGGCAGAAAGCCACATCGAACATCTGCTCGAACGAAAGTCTCATGGCATTGTTCGTAACCGTGTACATGTCGCTTATGGGCAAGCAGGGACTGCGCGAAGCGGCGGAACTGTCTTATGCAGGGGCACATTATATGTACGACAAGCTTATCGGCACAGGCAAGTTCACACCGGCATACAACCGCCCGTTCTTCAATGAGTTCTGCGTAAAATACAACGGTAACACGGATGCCCTGCAAGAACGTCTCATCAACGAAGGATTTTTCGGAGGTATAAAAGTGGCGGACAACACAATAATGTTTGCCGTAACAGAGAAACGGACAAAGGAAGAAATAGACAGACTTGTGAGTTTAATCTAAGCCTCAAAGACCTTATTGTCCTTAAAGTCTTTAAAGTCCTTAAGGTCTTTAAAGTCTAACCTTAAAACCCACAACTTCATAACATTAAAAACAATGAACAACAAACTATACGGAAATCTTATATTCGAGCTTTCCAAGGAAGGACGCCGCGGGTACTCACTGCCGGCAAACCGTTTCGGCAACTATCCTGTTCCAAAGGAATTGCAACGCAAGGAGGAAGCCGGACTGCCCGAATGCGATGAGCTGACCGTTGTAAGACACTATACGAACCACAGTTCTAACAATTTCGGTGTGAACAACGGTTTTTACCCATTAGGAAGCTGTACGATGAAATACAATCCGGCTATCGACGAAGAAATGTCAGCCATGCCGGAATTCTCCAATCTGCATCCACTACAGCCGCACCATACAGTAGCAGGAGCCGAAGACGTGTGCAACCTTTTGTCGGAATCCCTAAAGGCAATCACCGGCATGGAGGCTTTTACGCTCAAACCATACGCCGGGGCGCACGGCGAGCTGACCGGACTGATGATTATCAAGGCATATCACGAAAGCCGCGGAGACATGAAACGTACAAAGGTTATTGTCCCGGACTCTGCCCACGGCACCAACCCTGCATCGGCTGCGGTATGCGGTCTGAGCGTTGTCGAAGTGAAAAGCCGTGCCGACGGCACCGTGGACGTTGACGATCTGCGCAGCATTCTCGATGAAACGGTGGCGGCAATGATGATGACAAATCCCAATACACTGGGACTTTTCGAGAAAAGTATTCCCGAAATAGCCGAACTGGTACACAGTCATGGAGCATTGATGTACTACGACGGTGCCAACCTTAATCCCATGCTCGGTGCATGCCGTCCGGGCGATATGGGTTTCGATGTGATGCACATAAACCTTCACAAGACTTTCGCAACGCCACATGGCGGCGGCGGTCCCGGTGCCGGTCCGGTGGGAGTACGCAAAGGACTGGAGCAGTTCTTCCCTACAGTAAGCCCCTATCAAGGCAACTTTGCCGTGGCAATGCGCGCATACGCATACATTCTAAGTCTCGGAAAAGAAAACATAAAAATGGTAGGTCCGCTTGCAACACTCAACGCCAACTACATAAAAGAGTCTTTGAAAGATGTTTACGAACTGCCTATAGACGGACTTTGTAAGCATGAGTTCGTTTTCAACGGACTGAAAGACAAGTCAACCGGAGTAACGACAATGGACGTTGCCAAACGGCTGCTCGACTACGGTTATCATGCACCGACAATCTATTTCCCGCTTTTATTTCACGAAAGCCTCATGATAGAACCGGCTGAAAACGAGAGCAAGGAGACAATGGACGGCTTCATAGAGGTGATGCGGCGCATTGCAGAAGAGGCGAAGACCGAACCAGACACTGTCAAAAACGCTCCGCACAACACTCCGATAGGACGTGTAGACGACGTGCTGGCAGCCAAGCATCCTATCGTGACATACAGGCAGATGTGTAATAACAAGCAAGAACAGTGACTATGAAAACCACAGACCTTATAATTATCGGCAGCGGTCCCGGCGGCTACCGGGCTGCCGAATATGCAGCAAAGCACGGTTTGCAGGTAATCGTTATTGAAAAGGATGAACTCGGAGGGACATGTCTTAATCGTGGCTGCATACCGACAAAGACACTATGCCGTAATGCGGAAATAACGGACATGCTCAGGGAAGCCGATAAACTCGGACTGAAAAACCTAAGTTACGATATTGATTTCAGTCTTATAAAAGAACGTCAGAACACCGTCATCGAGCAATTGCGCAACGGTGTAGAATTTCTGATGTCGCAACCAGGAATAACGTTTGTACACGGCAATGGCAGCTTTAAGGACAACAAAACGGTAGTTGTAGGCAATGAGGAATATACAGCCGACAACATCATCATCGCCACGGGAGCCGTTCCAAAGATGCCGAACATACCGTCGTTTGATAAAAATGCTGTCATTACATCGGATGAACTACTCGCGACAGACCGCATTCCGCAGCGCCTGTGTATTATAGGAGCGGGTGTCATTGGAATGGAATTTGCATCGATTTTCTCATCTTTCGGCAGCGAGGTCACCGTAATAGAATATATGAAAGAGTGTCTCCCTGTGCTCGACAGCGATGTGGCAGCACGTCTGCGAAAGACATTGACGCGCAAAGGCATAAAGTTTTTCATGCAGTCTGCCGTAACAGCTGTCACCAAAGGCAGTGTTACCTTCGAGAAAAAAGGAAAGGCACAGACAATAGAGGCGGATGCAATACTCGTAGCTACCGGTCGCCGTCCTAACATCGACGGGCTTAATCTTGATGCAAGCGGAGTGAAATATGATGTCAACGGAATAGCCACCGACAAAAACATGATGACAAACGTGACAGGAATATACGCCATCGGTGACGTAAACAACCGCTGCATGCTTGCCCATGCTGCCACGATGCAAGGCATACGTGCCGTGAATACAATTCTCGGAAAAACGGATGACATACGCTTTGACATAATGCCGTCTGCCATATTCACTAATCCGGAGGCAGCTTCGGTAGGTGCAAGTGAAGACCTATGCAAGTCTTCCGGCATGGCATACACATGCCACAAAACTTATCACCGCGCTAACGGCAAGGCACTTGCCATGAACGAGCCAGAGGGAATGGTAAAACTCATTGCCGATGTCGCAGGGAAAATAATAGGCTGTCATGCCTTCGGCGCACACTCTGCCGACATGGTGCAGGAGATAAGCGTGCTGATGTGCCGCAACACCACCGTCGGTCAACTGAAATACATGATACACGCCCACCCCACCGTAAACGAGATGTTACAGGAAGCGGCAGAGGCTCTAAACATAAAATAGCTGGGACAAGAAACGTTTTCACTTCGCTTTTATACATAAGTCTTAACGCAAATTCGAGATAAGAACATTCGAAAATATTACCCCATGTATATGGAAGAAAAGAATGAAATCATTGTTCGTTATCCCGAATTTACGTTAGTCTTATATTTCAAAATTGTTATAGCTTTCTTTTGTCAACAAAGGTAAGAACAGAGTTTTTAATTCCTCAAATGTTTTGCATTCTTTTAGAGTCAATGTTGATTTACCCCACCAGCCTTCAATATATCTTTTTGTATATCCATCAATACTTCTACGTGGAAATTCAGATATGATCGTATCTAACAAAGACGAAAATATTTGTAAATGGAAATTTGTCTGTTTTGCAAAAGGTTGCCATTTGTTCATCAACAATTCATGCTCATCTATATCAATTATTTCAATTTGATCCAATTTCCGAAATTGAGTAGAAAAAACTTTCAACATCCTCTCTTTTGCTTCAATATCACTATTAGGTGCACTATATCCCCAAATAGTTACAATGCCTGCATTTTCCAAATAATAATCAAAAGCGTTCCATTGATCTCGAATGAATATATTTTGATAATAAGTCTTATTTTTTACAGGGAATAAAAGTTTGGGCATGATGTATTCTCGTCCACATATTGGACAAAACTTATTCTGCAAAGGGGCAAAACGTTTACAGGATTCGCATAAACCAACAGCAACACAGCCATGTAAGAATAACAGCTCAGGCAAATTGGATGTTATTTTGTTAACTCTGTTATATGCCTGTATTAATAGTGGATCCCAATTAAATGTTGCAATGCAGTCTTTTTTGCGAAGAGACAGAATAAGATAATCATATAAAGTAGGCTCTATGGGAATTTCCATTTGCTGATAGTGAGAAATAATAGCCGCTTCTATTTTTGAAACAGTTTCAGCATATTCCGGATCCTCAACCAATTCTGAATAAATATCTTCTATATTATTGCTTTGTTTCTTTAGCGATACTTCCCTTAACAGATTTTCTTGTCCGATTTCTTGTAAGAAATTATTCATAACAGGACTCTTGCGACCATTTTTGTCACCATTAGGGATTGTCGCTTTTGTTGCTCCAGCACCTAATATAAAAAGATGTGGTCGAGTTTTCATGTTTTTTATAATTTCATTGTATATCGCATTCATAATGCCTTGCTCATATTAATACTAATATAAAAATCACATCGGTTTTATCATTGATTCTATAAATGTTATTTCATTGTCTGTCAAGTCGTATTTTTTATACAACTCTGCATCAGACCATGATTTGGTGAAATCCTGCATAGGCACAAATGAATACACTTTTTGCATTGCATTCTGTGTTATTTTAACGATAGAGACTAACAGATGAAATAATTTGGTTTGCATATAAGAGACTACATTTTCTGCAACTTGTTTACTTTCAAATGGACCTATAACTAAATATGTCTCAGTACAACAAGATCCCGGCTCTACAATAAATGGAGTGACCCAATCGACCTTAGAATTTCCGATTCCCCAAGCTTTAGGTATCAATACTTTATAGGAATCTATCCAATCTACATTCTTTCTAACAGTTTCTCTTTCAATATAACCAACTCCATTCTTACGCCACCCATTATAATAAAACTTTATACTATCACAAAATGGAACAAGAGCAAAATCAGGCTTAACTCGTTTATAGCTATTATTCTCCCTAATATCATAACCAAATGGATCATTCGCACTGATTATATCAGAAAAATTTTGTTCATTGTTTTTTTGTACCTTCCGTAAAATATCAATGATCTTACTATCTCTTATAAATACCTCTGCATTTTGTTCACGCATCGGACGCTCTACCACATTAATTTTATTACCATTATGAGTTACAACTTTGCATAAACATTCCTCATAATTACTCCTTAAGAAAAAACTAACACCTCCTTTAATCTCCACACCGGGGAAACATTCTGAAGCATCTGGATAATCATGCAAAATCATAATATGTTTATCATTCAGCATGTCATCTCTAAAACCATCTAATCCACGACCGCCAGTAAACCAACGAGAGGGAGTTATAATACAAATGTATTGAGTTGATAAAGTACGTGCTACATCAACAAAATAGTTATATATAGCAGGCGCACTTGCCCCCATCCCTCCACCATCATTTTTTTGATACGGCGGATTACCTATAATTGTATCAAATCTCATATCTTTCAATTGCTTTATTATCTTTTCATTATTTTTGCCGATTAAATCATACGAGTTAAAATCGGAGTAAATGTTTTCAACAGGCATTCCGAGCAGTATGTAAATTTTGCGCGTAAATTCGTATGCCAGCGTCGAGGTTGGGATTGCATATAATCTTGTCTTTACTTTCTCGCCAAATCTTCTATACAATGCAATGGAGAACTCACCTTGCTTAGATGCAATATCGAGGAATTTTGCATTTCCCTTTTTATCCAATTCTTCGAACGGAAGACTTGCCACCATTTCATTGGCTACCTTTGCGGGCGTAACTATTTCTGAAACCGACAAGCGTCCGAATTTGCGCATGGCAACCTCAACACGTTCAATGGGTTGAAGAGTGGTATCACGTATCAAATCGTTGGTATTTTCAATCTTATAGTCAAATTTCTGTAGAATAAACGGATTGCTCTTTTGCTGAATTATATTCAAAGTATTGATATCCAATCCAATATTCTTAGCGATACGTCGATTATCTTCCGTTATCGGAATTGCAGTAATCACCTCTTCCAACGATTTCACTGTAGATTCCGTCAAAAAGGCAAAGAAGAGTATGCGTGCATAATAAGCAGCCAACTGTTTCACCAGTTTGTCATCATCTGTCCCTTGCGGCTGTTCGGATTCCAAATTATTATTGTTTTCCTGTTCTGCATCATCATTTTGAATATTAACCGATTCATCGGGAATATCATAATTATCACCGTCGCCTTCTGTAGGTTTAATCTGCAAACCGTTTTTAGCATCAATGGGAGCGATCCCTTGAATTACTTTAAGTATTTCCACATCGTCTAACAGTATATTGTCTGCCGGTATCTCTGACGCTTCGTCCATTATGCTGCGATTACATGAATATTTGCGAACTGCATCCGTGATACTATTCGGGGTTACCTCCTGCAATTTATTTTTATTCAATACTATGATTGGCGATATCGACAGTTCTTTTGCGATGCGCTCCTTCAAATGCACATTTCCTTGAACCTCGGTATTGACATTGTACAATTGTGACTTAAGTTCCTGCAAGCGGAACATACGGTTAGGGGCAAAATCAACCAACAGCGTCTGCGGCTTCATGTTGTACTTGATGTAATTGCCGTTTTCGTCTTTAAAAGTCGTGACATATTGATTTTGCAGTCGGAATATAGCCTGATCGTATTCTTGTGGCGAAGCCGTATCTTTGAGATAAATCATTGTATCCCATTGCGGAACAGTAGTACCCGTCAGCATGCGGTTAACGGTCAATGTCAATGTTTTGCAGTTTCTTTCTTCACAAACCTTTATTTCTCGTTTGACATCATCCGTTGTTTTATACTTACGCTCTTCGTCAAATCCTGCAATATTTATTATATTGTATTCGCCAAGGTTTTTAAACCTTTCCTTATTCGTGGAAATCAATTCTGCCATTGCGTCACATGAAGCGCGGAAAGGCAACACCATGACGATATGACGACACATCTTGCCCTTCTTGATTTTGTCGTAATCAAGAAATCCGAGCACATTTTCATCTTCCTTTGCACCGTCAATCACCTCCAGAAAATCCAATATCTCTGTTTCATGTACAAAATGCCGATGACTGTCATCGTCTTTGGATGTCATTGCATGTGGACGGAACAACTCTGAAAATGCGTATGTGATGCCGCTTTTACGCAATTCTTCCATCTTTTTCATTGATGAAGTATTAGGGTTGAATGCAAAACGTATCATCTGTGGGAAACCATAATATGGATTATCCCATTCATTACATTCGTCTTCTTTCAGATGCTCGTCATCCCACTGCCTTTGAGCATCTACAATATCCGTAAACTGGACAAAGGCGATAATGTCTTCTTTTTGAAATTCATCGCCCATCAAAATACGATATGGTGTACCTGAAAGATGTATCCGGATTGTTGTATTTAAAATCTTTACTACATCTTCAACCTGATCAAGGGTTTCAAAGCCATCAATACTTTTCAGTTCTCTTGCTATTTCGGATTTTCTGAAATGATGTTCCTGCAATACTTTTCCATAAGATGTGGCACGAGCACCGAAATGGGTCTCGTCGATGATAAGCAAATCTATCTGCTGTTCAAAAACCTCTTTGTGCTTGGCTTTGATCACATCACCCTGCAAATCTTGCAACGTCAGGAACAACGCAACGTTATTGCCGTCCGCCAATGTGTCGGCAATAATGGTATCACTACGTTGCAGCGATTCACTTGTAAAAAATATATAATCCGAAAAATATGTATGGCTTTCAACAGTCTTCTTCCATTCCTCTCTTACATCAGCTTTTGCAGAAACAATAACGACAACTTTTGCATTCACCTCTTTGGCGCAACACATAGCCGTGAATGATTTGCCAAACCGCATGACGGCATATAGCAACAGATTTGTCCGTCCGGCAGATACCGCCGCTTTAAAGTTATCTATAACTTTCTGTTGGCTGTCTCGGGGTGGGTAATTTTCTTTTCGTTCATAAATAAATGTCTGAGGCAATCTGTCTGGGGTATAGAACTGATATTTACCGTCTTTGTCAAGAGCACTTTGGTTTATATCCGATATAGCCTCATCCAAATCCGCAGTCGTTGCTCCTTCAAAAAACTCTTTTGAATAGTAAGGCAAATACTTGAAAGTGTCAGGTTGTAATCGTTTCCTACCTTTCTCTTGTTCCAAGAATGCATGAACCGCATAATCACGGAAGATAGTATCATCATCTATCTGCGCTGAATGTTCATATTGCTTTATCAGATTAGGAAATATCTTTCTCCACTCGTCCAAACGCACACGCACACTTCGTGCAGTATCTCCAACTTTCAAATAGTTAGGTACAGTTCCCGTTGAGAACGCATATATATACGGTTCAGCACGTCCTACGATTAAACCATCAAGAAGAGTTGTATCCATTCTTACATTTGACATATTATTCTTTTTCTTTTAACAATGAAACAAAAGTCAGCGTCTCATTTTTCTGCCAATCCTTTATTCTGCAATAAATTCCATTGTGCCTATGCATATTGCCAGTCTTGCAACCTTCACATGGTGTCATTTCCGGCTCATCAAACAGTAACTGTTGTTTGGAGGGTTTAAGTCCGCAACTATCGGGAATTACGCATTTCAAACCGTCCATTTGCCATAAGTTCCATGATATTATATGGGCAATATGTAATAACGACTTTAGCAATGGAGCCTTATTGAACTTTGCCTGATAATACTCTATGAATGTCATCAGCAGATTCTCACGGGCAATCAAAAGGTTGTCACCCTGCCATTCATATCCATAAATGTTTTGAAATGCCACTTGTGCCCATTTCAACCATTCGCCTGATGTCTCAGTGTTTTCGCTCACAATACGCAGTTTACGGTCAAGAAGTCCGATACGGTTTTCCAATGCGATGGGCAGTCCGGTTGTCGTATCATATCGGCTGACGAGATACGGAGCTTCACCGCATGTTATTTCAAGCCTTGTATTGCGTACATAGTCGTGCCATGTCTTGCCTTTGGGAAAGACAATCTTTTCAGGGTTCGTCGTCCAAGTGTGGTCGTCATTCTCATGATTGAAAACATCCTCACGTCCAAACCATGCACTATCCACCAAATTACTTTGAGTATTGCATATCCAAGATGGAGTGAAAACCTCAGCTTTCTCACGGCTGCGGTCGCGCTGCAAATCACGCCTTTTTAATACACGCGGCATGATAACGCGTCCGTTTTTTTCTGTAATAAGTTCCGGAAGAATGGGCGATTTGTATTCATATCCCTTGCCGAGACATTCATAATCGGGCGTTGCCCAAAATATATTGCACTGTCTGTCCACTGTGCTCATTGTCTGGTCTTTGAGCAAAGCATCGAATAAATCGGGTGATATGTCCAATATATTATCTTCTAATATGTCTGTCTCTATATGCCACATATAACTACTTTTATTCTATTTATGCGCTCAATATTCATATAATCCACCAAAATAAACAACAATAATCTCATTGTATATGCAAATATAGTGATATTCTTTAAAAGACGGACATATAATATAAGAAAGTTGAACCGTGATATTCCTTGACACTATACACTTATAAGCCACTTCCGAAACATAAAGTGATGAAAAATATAATAAGGGAATGATAACATCTGCTGAACTTGCGTGACACGTGACAGATGTGACACTTTTTCTATATAGAAATGTAGAATTAATAATAAATACATATACTTTAAAGTATATATATATTTATATAGTTATAAATATTTATAGAAAACGTCTGTCACATCTGCCGCATCTGTCACACACAATATAACGCGGTGTGGTAATGTTATTTTTTTGGAGGCAACACAAGACAAATACGTGGAGCATATTACGAGAATGTAAACAGGCGTTTTATGACATATAAACCATTGTTTGGGGTCATGAAAACAAGCGTTTTGCGCAATGAAAACCGCCTTTTTACGATGCACAAACAACCTTACCGGCAACAACCGGTATATACTTGAAGCAATAACATAAAGCTATTTCTATATTCATTAACGGGATATTGCAGGAAAGCCGGTGTACGCCAAGGCATCATAAAGCATCGGAAAGCATATCCGGGAAGTTGTGACATACTAACTTTGCACATACCAAAGCGGATGATATTGCAGATGTGTACACTGCAACAATATAAAAAATATACCGAAATATAGAAATGACAGGTACAAGACAAAATCCGATGGACAACAAGTGAGGGAGTGTCATTGACACCCCCTCATCATATTATCGCAATAAAAAAACTATTGTCTATCAACAAACCTTCTCGAGACGTTTCATCATTGCAAACATGAAGATTGCAGCAACGAGACATACTCCCATGAAGACCGCCCAACAAGCCCAGAGGGGCACTGTTCCCCATAAAAGTCCGCCGAAGAGAACGAGTTGGTTTCCCAACGCGGTGGCAACAAACCAGCCGCCCATCATCATACCCTTGTACTTGGGAGGCGCAACCTTTGAAACGAAAGAGATACCCATAGGAGAAAGAAGCAACTCACCGAAAGTAAGAATAAGATAGATACCGATAAGAAGATTTGGGGTTACATCTGCAACATGCACTGCCACCGGCATTCCGTCGGAACCGATTTCCGTCTGCGGAACAGGCAGACCTATAGAGAAGAACACCAATATGGCAAAAGCGGCAGCGGCAACAATCATACCGTAGGCAATCTTACGCGGAGCAGAAGGTTCCTTACCCTTGGCGGCAAGCATGCCGAAAATAGCCATTGACACAGGAGTAAGCGCAACGACATAGAACGGATTGAACTGCTGGAAGATAGGAGCCTTTACTTCTACATCACCGGTAATCTGAGTGTATTTCCAAATAAGTATGCCGACAGCGGCAACGATTACAGCTGCAGAAATGCCCTTGGCACTTGATGTCTTGCTCTGGAAGAGAGAGAAGCCTGCATATACGATGAATATCACGAGTACGAGATTCCACACATCAAACGCCATAGCCTGCACTCCGGAAGCGGAACGCGCCGTAAACTCATCGGCAAAATATGTCAATGACAAACCGTTCTGATGGAATGCCATCCAGAAGAATATAACGACTGCAAAAACAAGGCACAATGCTGTGATGCGCTGCTTGGTCTCTGCCGGTGACAGCTGCACCTCGTCAACAACCGTCTCTCCCTTGTCTGCAACCTTCTTATTACCCTCGGTATGCTTGAATGTGGCGCGGAAAACATAATAAATGGCTATAGACAAAATCAACGACGCACAAGCCACTGCAAAAGAGAAGTGATAGGCATCGTTTGAAGAATAGCCCCATGTCGTCTCCGCATATTCCTTTATCTTAACCGCCATTGTCGGTGCAAACAGCGCACCTATATTGATTGCCATATAGAATATAGAGAAACCTGAGTCGCGACGCTTTGCATACAGAGGGTCGTCATAAAGATTACCGACCATGACTTGCAGGTTTCCTTTAAACAGTCCCGTACCGAAACCTATCAGCAACAGGGCAGCCAGCATCACGACTAACGCCAAGGTATTGCCGCCGAGGGGAACTGCCAGAAGCAAATATCCCACAAACATAATCATGATACCGGTAGTTACCATCTTGCCAAATCCGAACTTATCGGCAAGCATTCCGCCGAACAACGGGAAGAAATAGACAAGCATCAGAAACGAACTGTAGATTGTACCTGCCATAGATGCCGACAATCCGTAGTTTTCTCTTAAAAACAATGCAAACACTGCAAGCATGGTATAATAACCGAAACGCTCGCCGGTGTTGGCTAAAGCCAAGGCATACAGCCCTTTAGGTTGACCTTCAAACATAATAATTTATTTTTTAGTTTTAATAATATCAAACAGATAAGTAAGCTTTATCACGATGTTCCCGAAATTGGACTTGCTGAAATAGTCTTTCTTCGAGTCTTTATATATATTTCCAAGACCATAGTAATAGCGTCCTTCCACCTGGAAATGTCCCATCTTAGGATGAGAATATTCCGCTCCGAGACCGGCAGCTATGCCATAATCCAACTTGTTTTCAACATCCATGGCATATTGTGCCGTGATCTCGTTTACACGGTCGTCGGTATTAATGTTGTCGAGCGGGAAGTTCATTTCCGCGGATTCACTCATATATACGCCTATCTGCGGACCTGCCTGGAAGAAGAACTGGAAGCCTTTCTCTTCCCTTCCCCATGCAAGATGCGCAAATACCGGTATCTGAATGTAGTTTATCGTGCGGCTGTATTCTTCCGCCACGCCTGTAACAGGATTTATCACAGGGGCATCGTTTATGTCAAGTATGTCCTCTTTCCAGCCTATCTTGGCATAGTTAACCTCTGCCTGTACGGAACAAATGGTATTAAAATATTTCTCACATACGTATCTGAATGATATTCCGCCGGTGTATCCCCCATAGAATGTCTGGTTCACCTTGGGCGTAAATCCTACATTACTTAATATATAACCGCCGTTTACACCTATACTTAGGTCGTTGCGGTGCTGACCTATCTGTGCAAACGCCGGCAACATGAACATAACCGCAACTGCGGATATAAAGAGTCTGTACATCTGCATTTAAAAATTGATTGTTGATATTGAACGGTTTCTGTTGTAATGAACGAACATATATCCGTGATTTTGCCATCCGCCGTTTCCTACACGTCTGAAATACATCTGTGTCTGCAAAGCGTTCTTGTCCCTGTCCGCACCGGTAAAGTTCTTACCTTGATTATAAAAGCCGCGCAGGAAATACATTCCGTGGTCATAACCGGTTATGGCAAAACGCGGCATATAGTCCATCATGTCGCTCTTGAACCACTTACGGTAGTCGGTCTCAAATGCCTTTGTCTGCGCAGACAGCGGATTATAATAAAAATATGCAGGGATATAAGTGTCGTATGCAAAGAACTTGTCCAGATTATATTTGGCATACATCATCCACTCCGTATATCCGAAAAGGGATATGACATAGTCCGGATGCTCTGTCTTCAACGTGTTCAGTTTGTTAAAGGTCATATTAAGTTCCGGAGACCGCCCGGTGTTCAATATCACGACATTAGGCTTTGAAAAACTGAAAGCCTTGGCAAACATCATGTCGCTTGAGTTCAAGTTTGTTATGTTATATGCAATACCGCGTTCTTCGAGCTTTTTCCTAAGTCCGAAAGTAAAAAGCCCTTTGTCGCTTGTCCTGTCGTTACAGTCTATAATCACTACATGATATGAACTGAAACGTGATATAAACTGATTTATTATTTCCGTATTGGCTGTCTCTGCCGACTGGTACACCTGAAATATATTGGGGTTCAGCACCACGTCGTTGCCGCTTATCGAGAAAGGAATGACCAGCTTTATGTTGTTCTTGCGGGCAAAATCAGACAAGACACCCACCTGTTTGGTATACAGCGGACCGAATATCACATCACACCGCGCCGCGCCTTCTTTGGCGACAACGTCTGCTATATCAGCGTCCTGCGGCACATTCCATGCACGCATGTTTATTGATATGCCGTCTTTTTTAAGTCTGTCGCATGCCATCAGCAGTCCCCTGTAATATTCCACCATTCGCTTTCCGTCTCCGTCGTCATTGTGCAACGGCAGCATAACCCCCACATTAAGCACCTTCGTGGCAACCGCTTTCGTCGGTGCATTCACGTTCTTTCCCGACTTAGGCGCTGCACTTTGTGTCTTTTCCGAAGGGTATGGAATGAATATATAGTCACCTTTTTTCAGTTCATATCCGGGGGTATTCATATCCGGATTTGCCTTTACAAGTTCGTTTATAGTCAGATTATATTTCTTTGCTATGCCGAACAAAGTCTCCTGACGCTTCACCTTATGCATTTTCTGCCATTGCTTCTGTGCCTGAACCTCAACACCGACGCACAATATAAAAAGGGCAAGAACACATCTGAAGAAGTATTTCATAATAAACATATAAGTAGATGTTCTAAATTAAACGTATATATTAATCGGTAGATGCTATATTTACTTTATCATTATCTTGTACATTCTTTCGGGCTGTTTTCCCATGTCTCATCGGTCGTGTAGCCCGCTACACTCACTATTCTGACATGAAAAAACATCACCAAAATAACGTACAATATAATAATAATTAATTTTGGACATCTACTTATTAATTTAAATTGCCTACAAAAATACAAAAAAAGAGTGTCTAAATCAACTTTATTACGTAAATTTGCATAAATATTATCGTTATTAATATGAATACAAAACTTTTCCTTATATCGTTTCTGGTCATTTTTACCGTCTCTCATAAACGCGCTATTGCACAAAGCGTCATGCCGTCGATAAACCCGACTGCAATATACACAACCGAAAGCGGTGACGAAGAGAATGCCGACATGTCCGGTTCCGCTCCACTTACAGGTCGCTTTTATGCAAACCCCGAGAATGCGGTGGGATATACTCCTTATTATGAATGGCGCTTTACGCTTGAGGGAGAGACTGAACCTTATATTATAAGGTACGAGCAGGATACGGAATATACGTTCACAACAGCCGGAGCACACAACATCGTTCTGTATGCCACATTCACCAAAGGTACTGAAACTATTGAATATACCCAGGAATATTGGGCGGATGCCACCCCGCTACGGGTGACCATAAGCGAGAGTAAGCTCGACATGCCGAACGCTTTCTCGCCAAACGGCGACGGAATAAACGACATATACAAGGCGAAAGAAGGATATCAGTCGCTTGTTGAATTTCATGCTTACATATTCAACCGTTGGGGACAGAAACTTTATGAATGGACTGATCCGGCAGGAGGTTGGGACGGAACACACAACGGCAAGGAGGTAAAGGACGGTGTATACTTTGTTCTCGTAAACGCAAGAGGGGCAGATGGAAGGACTTTCAACATAAAGAAAGATGTGAACCTGCTGCGCGGATACACGGAAAGTACCTCTGTAGAGCAATGACATTAAAAGGCTGAGAGGCTTCGGATCAACAGGCATCGGAACTGAAAAAACGTAATGCCGCATGATTGTCATTATAATTATGACACGAAAAACTGAAAGGAAAAGACCGCAAAGAATATCAGAACAGACATGGAAAGAGAAGACGAGAAGATAAATGTATGGGGTGCAAGAGTGCACAACCTTAAGAATATAGATGTTGAAATACCGAGAAACAGTCTCACTGTTATAACAGGACTGAGCGGTTCGGGCAAGTCATCACTGGCTTTCGACACGATTTTCGCCGAAGGACAGCGCCGTTACATAGAGACATTCTCGGCATACGCTCGCAACTTCCTCGGCGGTCTAGAGCGCCCAGACGTCGACAAGATAACCGGATTAAGCCCGGTCATCAGCATAGAACAGAAGACAACGAACAAGAACCCACGCTCCACCGTAGGCACAACCACCGAGATTTACGACTACCTGCGTCTGCTCTATGCACGCACAGGAACCGCATACAGCTATGCAACGGGCGAGAAAATGGTCAGATATACGGAGGAAGACGTTCTTGACATGATACACTCGCAATACACAGGAAAGAGAATTTACATACTCTCCCCACTTGTGCGCAACCGCAAAGGGCATTATCGCGAACTGTTCGAGAGCATGCGGCGCAAGGGATATCTGTACTGCCGCGTGGACGGAGAGATAAAAGATATGGAGCGGGGCATGAAAGTTGACCGCTACAAGAACCACAATATAGAAGTGGTTATAGACAAACTGCAAGTGCAGGATAAAGACGACGCAAGACTTAAGAAAAGCGTTTCCATTGCCATGAAACAGGGTGACGGACTGCTGATGATAATGGACAAGGACACAAACGAAGCGAAATATTACAGCAAAAGACTGATGTGCCCCACAACGGGTATGGCATACGGTGATCCGGCACCGAACAAATTCTCTTTCAACTCTCCGGAAGGTGCTTGCCAAAGATGCAAGGGACTGGGCGTCATCAACGAGATAGACCTCGACAAGGTGATACCGGACAACGGACAGTCGATATACGAAGGAGGCATTGTTCCGTTGGGAAAGTACAAGAACCAGATGATTTTCTGGCAGATAGATTCCATTCTACAAGATAACGAGCTGACACTTAAAACTCCTATAAAGGACATTCCGGAAGATGTTCTTAACGAGATATTGTACGGCAGGCTTGAAAACGTACGCATAAAGAAGGAGGTCATACACACATCCAGCGACTATTTCGTAGAATTCGACGGCGTTGTAAAATATCTACACAGCGTTATCGAGAACGATGACAGCGCCGGGGGACAGAAATGGGCGGGACAGTTCCTTGCCGTATGCCGTTGTCCTGAATGCCACGGACAGCGACTTAACCGCGAATCGCTATCATACCGCATCTGGAACAAGAACATATCCGAACTGGCGGCTATGGACATAAGCGAGCTTAAGGAATGGCTTGTCGAAGCGGAGCAACACCTTGAAGCCAAGCAACTTAAGATAGGGCATGAAATACTTCGTGAGATACGCAAGCGAATTGACTTCATTCTTGAAGTAGGTCTTGACTATCTGGCGCTCGACCGCCAGTCCGCAACGCTTTCAGGAGGCGAAAGCCAGCGCATAAGACTTGCCACACAAATAGGCTCACAGCTTGTAAACGTGCTTTACATACTCGATGAGCCGAGTATCGGACTGCATCAGCGCGACAATGAGCGTCTGATAAAATCGCTGAAGGAACTCCGCGACATCGGCAACACGGTCATTGTCGTCGAGCACGACAAGGATATGATGCTGAATGCCGACTACATAGTAGACATAGGTCCCAAAGCCGGGCGCAAAGGAGGGCAAGTTGTATTTCAGGGAACACCGCAGAAAATGCTTTCACACGACACGCTTACAAGCAGATACCTCAACGGAACAATGAAAATAGAGGTGCCCGAAGAAAGACGAAAGGGCAATGGAAAGAGCCTGACAATACACGGTGCCAGCGGAAACAACCTGAAAAACGTGGACGTAGAGTTTCCGTTGGGCATGCTCATTGCCGTAACGGGAGTAAGCGGCAGCGGAAAATCCACCCTGATAAACGAAACCCTGCAGCCGATACTGAGCAGACATTTCTACCGGTCGCTGAAAGAACCCATGCCCTACAAAGACATTGAAGGCATTGAAAACATAGACAAGGTTGTAAATGTAGACCAGTCACCGCTCGGACGCACACCGCGTTCCAACCCCGCAACATACACCGGAGTGTTCAGCGACATACGCTCCCTGTTCGTAAACCTCCCCGAAGCGAAGATGCGGGGCTACAAACCGGGACGTTTCTCTTTCAATGTCAAAGGCGGAAGATGCGAGGCATGTGGCGGAAACGGATACAGAACGATTGAAATGAACTTCCTTCCGGATGTCATGGTACCGTGTGAGGTCTGCCACGGCAAGCGCTACAACCGCGAAACCCTTGAGGTAAGATATAAAGGCAAGAGCATTGCCGATATACTTGACATGACTATCAACCAGGCTGTCGAGTTTTTCGAGAACGTTCCCGACATTCTCAGAAAGATAAAGACGATACAGGACGTGGGACTTGGATACATCAAACTGGGGCAACCCTCGACAACCTTGTCAGGAGGCGAAAGTCAACGCGTGAAACTGGCTACAGAATTGAGCAAGCGCGATACGGGAAAGACGTTGTACATACTCGATGAACCGACTACCGGTCTTCACTTCGAGGACATACGCATACTCATGGACGTGCTGCAAAGACTTGTAAACCGCGGGAATACTGTAATTGTAATAGAACACAACCTTGACGTTATAAAACTTGCCGACCACATAATAGACATGGGACCCGAAGGCGGCAGAAAGGGAGGCACCGTCGTAGACACCGGAACACCGGAAGAAGTGGCACGCAACGGCAAGGGGTATACGTCGAAATTCATAAAAGAAGAACTGGGAATATAGCACCCGACGGCACGTAAACAGCCGCAGCCCCTGTCAGTTTACATAGTAATAATAATACCAGTATGTTCTGCCGTAAGCGTCTTTCACGGCAGAATGGCGTTCCTTTGGCGACAGCATATACTTCTTTCCCAAAGCCTGCATGTCGGCATAGTCGGCATCCATGGCTTCATTCTTATATGTAAGTATATGTCCGGAACGTGTGCGGCAATATAAAACAAGAGCCTCACGATAATGACGCGGCAATGAAGAGAAGTCCTTTATGCCACATGCCAGAAGAGACTTCACGAAACCTTCGAGATTTTTATCCAACAGATAACCGCAAAGAACATAGTCCGCCAAAGGACCGTTACAGCCCTTTTCTTTAAAGAAACGATGTTTCAGTGCGGAAAAGCCGCGATATTCCGCCGCGTCAAGACCCACATATCCATAGACGAGAGCATCATCAAGCAACAGGAATTTCACATCTTTTCCGTCGGGCAACAATGCACCGCTGCCTCCGGAAAGGGAATATCCGAAAAGCCTTTCTCCCAGTCTGTTGCTCTTGGACAATGCATATATGCGCAGCATTGTAAGACTTGCGTCCGTATCAGCGGCATAATATCCTGCACCCAACGCCTTATCATACCTGCCGGAAGCTATCATCCTTTCGACTTTGAGACGAAAACGCATGACATCATCGTAGTTGCTGCAACATGAAATAAGAATAAATCCTGCTGACAGAAACATTACATTTATCCACATCCTGCGCGACAATGTCCGCACATGCCGTACTTGCCACATAAAGAAACCATGTCTTCCAAGCATGAACATCAAGACAAACGGCATGAGAACAAGTGTCAGAAGCACCGCCCATCCGCCTGCATCGGAGACATCAAATTCGGCAATGAGCCAAAGCAAGGCAAGCGAAGGGAAATACGTAACGGCACACAACGGCTTCTCATGCCTGAAGACATGCAGACACACAAGTTGCAAAACCTGGCACGCAAGCACTCCGAAGACAGAAAAAACAAGCGGAACGTAGTATCCGTCACCGTCAAAAAGCCGTGACAGTCTCAATGCAATAACATCCTGCTGATAAACAAAAAGATACAGAAAGGCTGAAACACAAAAGACAACAGCGCACATTATACGTAATATAATGCTGCCATTGTCCTTGTCCGAATATCTTACCCGACGTCTTGCCATGCCGTCAGTTCTTTCTCAACACCACCGCCGAACGTGCGGGGATATACAACTTAAGCCATTCCTTGCGTTCCTCCACATACAGGGCGTCATAGGTTGTAAGATGCGAAACGGTGTCGTCCGCCAGTCCGTTTCCTCCAAACTCAACGGCATCAGTGTTCAATACCACATCGTAAGAGCCCGTGGGTACAAGGAAACCATAATCTGTAAACGAGCGCGTGGGGCTGAAATTGAACACAAAAAGGAGGTCGCCGCGCATGAAAGCCAATATCTGGTCGCCGTCGTTGTGCCATATCTCCCGGACGGGAGTCTTGATAAAGCCTTTCTCGGACTTTATTGTCTCAAGCATCTCACGGTCGAAATCGCCAAGATAGTGATAGCACAGTTCCTTGTTGTCCACCAGATTCCACTGCCTGCGTGCATACTTATGGCTCCAGCCGTTACCTTCACGAGGGAAGTCTATCCACTCGGGATGTCCGAACTCATTGCCCATGAAGTTGAGATATCCGCCGTTTATCGTGGCAGCCGTGACAAGTCTTATCATCTTATGCAGGGCTATGCCGCGATGGGCAGTGCCGTTCTCGTCTCCTTTCTTGAAATGCCAGTACATATCGGCATCGATAAGTCTGAAGATTATCGTCTTATCGCCAACCAAAGCCTGGTCGTGACTCTCACAATAGCTGATGGTTTTCTCATCGGCACGCCTGTTCTTCACCTCCCAAAATATGCTGCTCGGCTTCCAGTCCTCGTCCCTAAGCTCCTTTATGGTCTTTATCCAATAATCGGGAATGTTCATCGCCATGCGGTAGTCAAAGCCGTATCCGCCGTCTTCAAACTTTGCTGCAAGTCCCGGCATGCCGCTTACCTCCTCGGCAATGGTTATTGCATTGGGATTGACCTCGTGTATAAGCTTGTTCGCAAGCGTGAGATAGCATATTGCATTGTCGTCCTGCCCGCCGTTGAAATAGTCCTGATATCCGCAGAAAGCCTCACCAAGACCATGACTGTAATAGAGCATCGATGTCACACCGTCGAAACGGAAACCGTCGAAGTTGTACTCCTTAAGCCAGAACTTGCAGTTGCTCAACAGGAAATGAATGACCTCGTCCTTGCCATAGTCAAAGCACAGGCTGTCCCATGCCGGATGTTCATGACGCCCTCCCGGATAGAAATACTGGTTGGGATCGCCTGCAAGATTGCCGAGACCTTCCACTTCGTTCTTCACGGCATGGCTGTGCACGATGTCCATTATCACGGCTATGCCGTTCTGATGTGCGGTATCGATGAGCGACTTCAAATCCTCTGGAGTTCCGAAACGGCTCGACGCCGCAAAGAAACTGCTGACATGATAGCCGAAAGAGCCATAGTAAGGATGCTCCTGCACCGCCATTATCTGTATGCAGTTGTATCCGTCCTTTATGATACGCGGCAATACGTTGTCACGGAATTCGGCGTATGTGCCCACTTTCTCCGCATCCTGCCCCATGCCGATATGGCACTCATAAATGAGCAACGGGCTTTTTACGGGACGGAACTTCTTCTTTTTCCACACATACGGAGCCTCCGGTTCCCACACCTGTGCAGAGAAAATCTTCGTTTCCTCATCCTGTATCACACGCCGTGCCCACGCGGGGATACGCTCTCCCTCACCTCCGTTCCAGCATACGCACATCTTGTAAAGGTCGCCATGCTTAAGAGCTTTGGCAGGGAGCTTCAGTTCCCAGTTGCCTGTGCCCTCAATGCGCTTTGCCTTATACTTGTCTGCTTTCTGCCAGCCGTTAAAGTCGCCTATGAGATACAGCTCCGTTGCATTGGGCGCCCACTCGCGGAACACCCAGCCGCGGGCTGTTTTATGAAGCCCGTAATAGTCGTAACCGCTTGCAAAGTCCTCAAGTGTCTTCTTTCCGCCACGCGTAAACTGACCTATTTTATATAAGGCGTGCTCATGACGTCCGCGTATAGCCTCCTCAAACGGTTCAAGATAACCATCCTTAGCCACAAGACCTATATGCTTTACTTTCTTCACTGTCCGTTTTCCGGCAGCCTTACCGGAAACTGTCTTTGGCTTATTTGTTTTAGCAGCCATGATTATCCTTTCGTTAAATTAAACATTAAATGATGTGGACAAAGTACTGCTTCTATGCCAAAACCTTGAATATCGCCTTGCGTATCGTTGCCTCTTCCGACACACAGGGTGCATGTCCGTCCTGCGGAAAGAATATGGCAAACTCGCCCGGTTTGAGAGTTACGTATGTATCGGCAAGCCCTTCATACTTTGTAATGTCCTTCTCTGCATTGTATTCGGCATCGGGCAGACCGCAAAGCGGTGTATAGCCGAAAGTTTCCGATGTGCTCAGCGGTATCTGTATATCTATCATCTTCTTGTGGGTCTCGAGCTTTGCCTCTTCTTTTGTCTTGCCTTTTGCCACCTGTATGTTTACAAAGAGGTCTGCACCTTTTATCATGGTCTTGCCTTCACCAAGAGTATTAAGGTCATTAGCTTTAAGAAATTCGACAACATCCTTGAATAAAGGATTTAAAGACTCATAGTTCTTAAGATTGTCAAGAGTGTCAATAATCATAGTCGTTATTTTTTGATTAAACAATTTATATACAATAAAAAATGCGGTAACATGCAACAAGGCACCGGCATCAGTTCTTCCGCCCGTCGGTATATACACCCTGCGATATTATCTTCCCGTCGCGGTCCTTCTCTATATACTTGCCGTTGCGTTTGTCATCCCTGTAAGAACCTTCAAAGCGCACGCCGTTCTTATCCACCTCTATTGCCGGTCCGTTTCTCTTTCCCGAAGAATAAGTACCCTTGAACTTCGAACCGTCAGAGTAATAGATAATCATCTGACCGTCAAAAAGCCCGTCCTTGAAAGTCCCTTCGTAGGTATCGCCGTTTTTCTTTACAAGTTTGCCGTGACCGTTCTGCATGTCATGCCCCCAGCCGCCGGTGTAAGTATCTCCGTTTTTCCATACGAACGTGCCGTGCCCTTCCTTGTCTCCGTTGTTGAAGTTGCCCGTATAGCGGTCGCCGTTGGCAAACTTGAAGATGCCCTCTCCCGTGCGTTTGCCGCGTACATACGTGCCTTCAAACACGTCACCGTTCTTGAACTTGTATATACCTCTGCCGTTCTGCACGTCGTCCTGCCAGTTTCCGGTATATGTGTCGCCGTCGGCATATTTGTTGACCCCCATTCCCGACCTCTGGTTGTTTGCCCATGAGCCGTCGTATGTGGTACCGTCTTTCCAGTCAAAGAAGCCGTTGCCGTTTTTCTTGTCATCCTTCCACTCGCCATTGTAGTATGCTCCGTTGGCATAGGTATAGCGTCCCTTGCCGGTTCTCTTGTCCTGATACCAGTTACCGTCGTACTTGTCACCGTTATAATAGTACATTATGCCGTGTCCCTGCTGGTAATCACGGAACCAAAGACCTTCATACCTGTTGTTGTTCATGAAATAATATGTTCCGCGACCGTGCTGCTGGTCCTGAAACCACTCGCCTTCATATTTCTCACCGTCAGAGAACGTATAGACGCCGTAGCCCTGACGCTTTCCCTTGACATACTCTCCCTCGTAAGTATCGCCGTTCTTGAACACGGTATTGCCCTTTCCGTGGGGTTTTCCCTGGAACATCTCACCCTTATACTGTCCGCCGTCCTTTGTCACACAAGAGCCCAAAGTGATCTTCTGTGCAAGACAAACAAACGGGTTTAACAGCATTAACAGTATTAATATATTATTTTTCACGATTAGTCCAAATTATAATTCTTCCTCCAAAATTAGTAAAAAAGCACCATTCGGCAAAACTATTTTATAAAAATTGATGATATACAAACCATAATTGATAATTATTAGTAACTTTGCAATGTTATCAAATACCATTTAGAAGATTATGAAATTCATAGGAATAATACCCGCACGATACGCCTCAACGCGCTTTCCGGGCAAGCCGCTTGCCATGCTCGACGGCAAGACAATCATACAACGTGTTTACGAACAGACGTCGAAAGTGCTTGAAAACGTATATGTCGCCACGGACGATGACAGGATTTTCAACGCCGTGGAAGGCTTCGGAGGAAAGGCGGTGATGACATCCGCGTGCCATAAAAGCGGCACCGACCGTATAGAAGAGGCTGTGAAGAAAATCGGAGGAGACTTCGATGTGGTGATAAACATACAGGGCGACGAGCCTTTCATACATGCCACACAGATTGAAACGGTATGCAGATGTTTTGAAGACGGGGACACACAGATAGCCACACTGGGCAAACCTTTTACGGAAAAGCAGGACTTTGCGGATCTTGAGAACCCCAACTCGCCCAAGCTTATCACCGACAACAACGGCTATGCCATGTACTTCAGCCGCAGCATAATACCTTATATAAGAAATGTGGAGAAAGCGGAATGGCTCGGCAAGTTCCCGTTTCTTAAGCACATAGGGCTGTATGCCTACCGCACAAAGGTGCTGGAGGAGATAACACGTCTGCCGCAATCGTCATTGGAGATTGCCGAAAGCCTGGAGCAGCTGCGTTGGTTGCAGAACGGATATCGCATCAAGGTGGGATTGACCGATGTGGAAACAATAGGAATAGACACACCGGAAGACCTGGAAAAGGCAAAGGAGTTTCTTAATAGAAGGAAATAATAATATAAGAAGATAAAAGGAGACAAGGGGAAATTTGCAATAAAAAGGGTATGTGAATTCGTCGAACTTTAGTCGTATTCTCCTCCATGTAGGGACATATTCTTGTATTTGTCCGCACGCTTCGAAGAAGCGTTCAGATAAGAAATTAAAGTTTTCAATACAAAAAACCTTGTTGTTTCGTCCCCTTTATCTGTGTGACTGGTATAAAGAACGCCTATTTGAGGCGTGCGGACAAATACAAGAATATGTCCCTACATGGAGGAGAATACGACTAAAAATATTGTTCTTTTCAATTCCTAACCTGCATGCTCACCTTGCCCTTGTCCGTCACTGTCACCTCTACAATAAAGCTTATATAACTGTCGGGAACAGCCAGTTCGGCAGTGTAACAGAAGCCTTCGTCACCGACATTCTTAAGGTTCATGTCGCTCAATATGCTCTGACTGAGAAACTCCGGCGGAACTTTGTCTGCAAAGTCTTTCTTTGCAAAGTCTCTCGAATATATCTTCACACCCGACTTGAATATGCTTATATGAATGGTGTTGTCGTAATAGATGTTCTCCACGGCAAGCCCCTCATCGTTATACGAGGTCTTGAAAACCTTGTATGTAGTAGGGTTCACCTGCACATAGCAGTGATATTTCACGTCGCCGCGCGCAACGACGGTATCACGCTTTATCACCTTGCGCTGGTTAAGCGACACTTCCGCCCTGCGGACAAACTGAAGAGAGTCGTACGAGTTTGTACTTCTCACCAGTTTCACTATGTCGCCGTTGTAGTTCTTGAAGTCAAAAGAGTCATGATCGCGGCGGGTTATTATGTATTTGTACACGTTTGCACCTTGCAGAACCATCGTGTCCCTGCATATAATGAACTTTACCGGAACACTTGCCGAGTCGGGATAATATATTGTATCGCCGCTGATACGGAACACAACGCTGCTCTCGTCGGCATCCACCCATATACCCTGAAGGTCGGACTTAGCCTCTTTGTCCTCTTCCGGTTCAGTATAAACTTGCTTCTTGCCTTCACACGCGGCAAGCATAATGACAGACAGTATGGCTATGATACTGTTTTTCATTTTCCTATACAAAGATATTTAAATCCGTTTTCCTCCAGTTCCTCCGCATCATAGATGTTTCGTCCGTCTATCACGACACGGTTGTTCATCGCCTTTGCGATGACTTCCCAGCACGGAAGCCTGAACTCTTTCCACTCAGTGAGCAGCAACAGGGCATCGGAGTCAAGAACGGCGTCGTACATGTCCTTGCAATACGTCACGCGGTCGCCCACCCTGCGCCTGCACTCGTCCATTGCCACGGGGTCGTAGACACGCAGTGAGCAGCCGGCATCCAGCAGCTTTTCTATCATTACAAGCGCTGTCGACTCGCGCATGTCGTCGGTCTCGGGCTTGAAAGCCAGTCCCCACAGCGACACGGTAAGCCCTTTCAGTCCGTCAGCGCCGTATACGCGGCACAGTTTCTCGAACAATATGCTTTTCTGCCTCTCGTTTACACGCTCCACAGCCTTGAGCACTTCCATGGAATAGCCGTTGCCGTCTGCCGTATGGATGAGCGCCTTTACATCTTTTGGGAAGCATGAGCCTCCGTAACCGCATCCGGCATAAAGGAACTTGCGCCCTATACGCCCGTCGGACCCGATGCCGGCACGCACCATATTGACGTCTGCGCCGACAAGTTCGCAAAGGTTGGCAATGTCGTTCATGAAGCTTATGCGCGTGGCAAGCATCGAGTTGGCGGCATATTTCGTCATCTCGGCACTTGGTATGTCCATGAATATCACACGGAAGTTGTTTATCAGAAACGGCTTATACAGCTTGGTGAGCAGCTTTTTTGCCTTCTCGCTCTCCACGCCCACCACAACTCTGTCGGGACTCATGAAGTCTTTTATCGCCGAACCTTCCTTGAGAAACTCCGGATTGCTTGCCACATCGAACGGTATATCCACGCCGCGCCTGTCGAGTTCTTCCTGTATAACGGCGCGCACCTTGCGTGCCGTGCCCACGGGAACGGTGCTCTTCGTCACGACAACAACATATTTGTTGAGGTTCCTGCCTATGGTTCTTGCCACCTGCAGAACGTATTTCAAGTCGGCGCTGCCGTCCTCATCGGGCGGAGTGCCCACAGCAGAGAACACTATCTGCTGGCTGTCGAGAACGTCTGCCAGCGATGTGGTGAACTTAAGTCTGCCCGCTTTCATGTTCTTCACGACAAGGTCGTCAAGTCCCGGCTCGTATATAGGTATGTTTCCCTGCCGCAAGGCGTCAATCTTGGCGGCGTCTACATCCACGCAAGTCACGTTGGCGCCGGTGTCTGCAAAGCAGGCTCCGGACACAAGTCCTACATATCCCGTGCCGACAATTGCTATATTCATATACTAATAATCAGATGTTCAAAATCAAACGTATATATTTATAAGTATGTAGAGCCTGTTCGCTCATCCACCTATCATTCAAAAACCTCGGCGTCTTTCAGCCACTTGGCGTTCATGTCCTTCTCGCTTGTCTGTATCTCATCCGCTGCCATGGGCCACTCTATACCCAGATCGGGGTCGTCGAACCTTATGGACGCCTCGCTCTGCGGCGCGTATACGTTATCCACCTTATATGTAAATATTGCTTCATCGCTGAGCACAAGGAAACCGTGTGCAAAGCCGCGCGGAATGAAGAACTGGCGTTTGTTGTCCTCACTCAGTTCTACCATGACATGTTTTCCGAATGTTTCCGAACCTTTACGTATATCCACAGCCACATCAAGCACCCTGCCTTTGATTACACGCACCAGCTTTGCCTGCGAATGTTCGCCCTTCTGATAGTGAAGACCGCGCAGGACTCCCCTGCCCGACTTCGATTCATTGTCTTGAACAAACTTCACTCCGCCGATATGTTCGTCAAACTCTTCCTGCTTGAATGCCTCGAAAAAATATCCACGGCTGTCGTTGAACACACGCGGCTCTATTACATATACGCCCTTGATTTCGGTTTCATTATAAGTCATAACAGTAAATTTTGTATGCAAAAGTAATAATAATATTCGGTAATCATATCTTATACATGATATAAAAACATGTGTTTTGTCGGTACAAGGCATTTGAAAAGCGTAAATAACATAGAGGAACAGCTCACGATATAAACACTCGTTAACATTTCATAAACTACATTTTAACATTATACTTCGTATTTCCGGCATATTTTCAAACTTACAAGGACAAGTTTCCATACATTGAAATCTCGGCAAGTATATTATGAACGAAAACGATGCAGACTGCTATGATTTGTCAAGTTACCGCCCGATTATGCACAAATAAGGGTATAAAAATGCAAAGTGCACCACTTTAGGATGCAAAAGGCGGCATATTAGACTGCAATATGCGGCATATTGGAACGTAAAAGGCGGCATTTCTGAGTGCAAAGTGGCGCACTTTGCACACAAAACACTATGTGTTATGCTGCAAAAAGCATAGCTTTACGATGTGTAAAACTATGGGTTATGCACAAAAAGGGCATTTTCACGCTTTTGAAGAACAGTAAAAAGGGCGCATAAGATGCCAAAGAGATGTTAAAAAGTGTACAATCCGGCATTTTATTGCACACATAACGACTGTCTGTGCAACATATTTGGCATTTTTATATGGCATAGACAAGAAATCAATGCACAAAACATGACATTTGTGCATGGCGCACTTCTATTTTGAATGTTTTGCCGAATAAAAAGAGAAGACTTGCGGTTAACGGTCGTAAACACAAATTAACAATAAAAGAAATGCCGTATCTAAAACCGCCCGAATATGTATCTTAACATGAATTCGATGAATTCATATTCTATACTATATTACGAACCACCCCTTGAAGGGCGTGTCTGAACAATCATTCATCCACGCTGTAGGGACATATTTTATTTTGAAACATCCCCCGGAGAGGTTTATATAATCGTCAAACTTTCGTTATTTTGCGGGCAGAACAACCAACAACACATCAAGAAACAATACGTAAGAGCATGCAAGACAATGACAAAGCCTATACCGCGGTACTGTTGCAACACATACACACGGTTACTTCCGATATCCGTTCAACGACAACGTCATTCCACATCTTACTATTTTTTATCCATATATGTTTATTTTTAACGCCCACTTAATTTGTTCAATTAAATAAAAAGGAGTAAATTTGCATTTGTGATTGAACTGGAAAGACATATCGAAATATTACTGTTGAACAACGACTGTGTAATTGTTCCGGGGCTTGGAGGCTTCGTGGCACATCATGTTGATGCGTGCTACGATGACGTGGAAAACAGGTTTTTCCCTCCCATGCGAACCGTTGGGTTCAACCCGAAGCTTGACATGAACGACTCGTTGTTAATACATTCATATACAGAAGCATACGATTTAAGTTACCCGGAGGCGGAGAACCGCATAAGACAGGAGGTCAGTGTGCTTAAAAAGTATATGGAGAGAGACGGTGAATACACCCTCAACAATATCGGTGTGCTGGCGTTTAGCGGCAACGGGACATACGATTTCACACCATGCGAGGCAGGAATACTGACACCGAGTCTTTACGGTCTGTCATCGTTTGAAATAGATGTATGCGACAACGGCAAAGACATACCGGCAATAACCGTAAACACCGCTCCCGTAAAGGCTGAGGACATCGTAATGAAAGAAGACGATGCGGCACCGGCAGATGCGGAAGAGAACGGGGAAAGGACTATAAGCATAAGGGTTAACGCCATACGCAACGCGGTGGCTTTCATCGTTGCCGTTATTGCTTTTTTCCTTATTTCCACACCTCTTGGTTCGGACAAGCAGCCGGGAGTGCAGATGGGAAAGATTGAGAATGGCGTGATTTACAGGCTTATGCCTAAGGATGTGACGCTGGGAGACATCGACAATATCAAGGCAACGGACAAGGCACCCGCAACCGAAACAACGGAAAAGACGGATGTAAAGAGCCAACCTGTTGCGGCGGAAGACAATGCCGTAGAGACGGAAGCGGAGCAGAAAGAGATACAGAAAGATTATTATTGCATAGTATTGGCTTCGCGCATAACAAAGAAGAATGCGGAGGAGTTTGCCGCAAAACTGCGCAAGAACGGGGTTGACAGCGCCACCGTGCTTAAGGAAAGGAACGGTGTAAAGGTGATTGCCGGCAGATATGGTAAGGAAAAGGATGCTTACGCCGCGATGAACAGCATGAAGAAAGACGAGAGCTTCAGCGACGTATGGGTCTACAGGGTAAGGAATTAGGATGAAAAGAGTAAGGTGTCCGAAGTGTGATAACTTTATCACGTTTGACGAAACGAAATACAAGGACGGGCAGTCGCTCGTATTCGAGTGCACGGAGTGTGGAAAGCAGTTCGGAATACGCATAGGTGTTTCAAAACTGAAAGACAGACCGCACGACGAGAAGCACGACGAACAGGCAAACGAAAAGGGCTTCGGTTCGATAGTTGTCATAGAGAACGTGTTTCATTACAAGCAGGTGATACCGCTGCAATACGGCGACAACAGCATAGGAAGGTACATGAAGGGAAGTGCCGCCAACACGCCGATAGAGACAAACGATCCGAGTATTGACATGAACCACTGCGTGATAAACGTGTCGCGCGACAAGAAAGGAAATCTTAAATATGTGCTTCGCGACGGTCCGAGCTACACGGGAACATTTGTGGACAACGAGATTTTGGGCGACCGGGAGCGCCGGATAATATACGACGGCTCGCTGTTTACCATCGGCGCCACAAGCATAATACTGCGCACGGCAGACTCTGAAGAGTAGCAAAAAGAGGGTTTTCCGATTGTATGAACAACATTATCATCTCATTGGGAAGCAACACGGATCAGGCAAGAAACATCATACTTGCCGTAAAAATGATTGGGGAGATGTTTCCTTTTGCCGAGTTTACAGAGGCTTTATGGACAGAACCGGTGGGAATGAAATCGGAGAAATTCCTTAATTGTCTGTGCCATATAAAGTCGCGCGACGACATGGCGGCGGTGGAAAGCAACCTGAAATATATCGAGAGGTGCATAGGGCGCACGGCGGAAAACTCTATGAAAGGAATTATAGCAATAGACATAGACATATTGAAATTCAACGATACAAGGCTGCACACAGGCGACTGGCAGCGCGACTACATACAAAAACTGATAAAAAACATTTCATTCTGACTATGAAAAGAGGAATTTACAAGATAATGGCGGTGGTGTACCTGCTGGCAGGCTGTACGCTTTTGCATGCGGAAGACTTTGGGAAATATTTCTCGGAAAGGACATTGCGCATAGACTACACATTCTCGGGAAACGCTGAGAGGCAGGATATATATGTAGACAAGTTAAGCGTAATACCGGGCTGGTATGGCAAACACGACAGGTTGGCAGAGGTTCCGGTGGAAGGAAACGGGCAGATAACGGTGAAAAGTGTCAGAGACGGACAGACAATATACCGCAACTCGTTCTCGACTTTGTTTCAGGAATGGCTCACATACCCCGAGGCGAAGCGGACGGGACGCTCGTTCGAGAATGTGTTTCTCATACCCATGCCGCTCGACACGGTGGAAGTTACGGTAGACCTGCGCAACAACAGGCGCGAAATAATGGCGTCGTTCACACACACGGTTGTCCCGTCTGACATACTGATAAGGCATATCGGCGAACACAACGTCACTCCATACGTGACACTGCAGGAGGCTGAAAACAAGGACAAATGTATAAACATCGCATATATTGCCGAAGGGTATACGGACGGGGAAATGGGAACTTTCATCGATGATGCAAAGATTGCCAACGAGGCCTTGTTCGCCCACGAGCCGCTCAAGTCGATGAAAGGCAGGTTTAATGTCATTGCCGTAAAGGCAGTATCTGAGGAAAGCGGAACAAGCGAACCGTCGAAAGGAATATGGAAGAACACGGCATTGGGAGCGCACTTCGACACTTTCTACAGCGAAAGATATCTTACCACCCTCAATATAAAGGACTTACACGACCGCCTTGCCGGCACTCCATACGAGCATATCATAATACTTGTAAACACCGGACACTATGGTGGAGGGGGCATATTGAACTCATACAACCTGTCGATGACGCATCATCCGGCATACAAGTCGGTGGTTGTTCATGAGTTCGGGCACAGTTTCGGAGGGCTTGCCGACGAGTATGCTTACGAAACGGAGCAACTGGACATGTATCCTAAGGATATTGAGCCATGGGAACCTAATATCACGACACTGAAAGACTTCAACGGTAAATGGGAAAACATCATACCTTCCGACACTCCTACCCCGACGCCGCCAAGCGGCAACCCTGAGACTATAAAGAGTAGAGTGGGTCTTTTCGAGGGTGCGGGATACAGTATGCACGGCGTGTACAGGGGCGTACAGGATTGCAGGATGAGGACAAATGAAAATCCGGAGTTCTGCATCGTCTGCCGTAATGCGCTCACCAATCTTATCGACTTCTACACCAAATAGGGAGTGTCTCTGCTGTCAATGAAAAGATTTATCATATTGTTCATGGTATCGACAATGACTCTTTGTTCGTATGCACAGAGAGATAAATCGGCAGATAGTGAGCAACTGGGGAAAGCATTGGAATATTTCTCGGGCGGGAAATATCACGAAGCCTTGATTTTGTTTACCCAAATCGACAAAAGATATAACCTGAACCCGCGTTTCAAGGCATATATCGGCGTATGCTATTATTATGAATGGGATTATGAGAATGCCTGCAAGTATCTTGACACGGCGCTTCCGGACATCGAAAACTACGCACCTCACGAAAGGAGTGTATATTATTACTGCAACGCCGAGAGCCATTTTCTGTTGGAAAAATACAAAGAAGCCATACCGCTTTACGAGAAACTGCTTAACGTCTGCTTCAACAACGAAAAGGGTGATGCCCTATATCGTCTCGGTTTCTGCTACATGTTCAACGAGGATTGGACCAACGCCCGCGACTATTTCAGTTCTGCCGTCGCCTTCTACGAAAGTTTTTCCGAAATCACTCCTACATTGTCAGCACGCATCAAACAGGCAAAAAACATGATAAAGGGGTGCGAAAGGAGAATGAATGAATAAAACGGACAATACGGCAATGCCTCAGTTATCATTCCACAAAGCCCTGCTTAATGACCTTGATGAGATAAATATCATATACAAGACCGCCATTGCAGACATGATTTCACACGGCATATTGCAATGGGATGAGATATATCCCGACAGGGAGACAATCAGACAAGATATTATAAAAGGCGAAATGTACATTGCCAGACATGGTACATTACCGGCTGCTGCATATACTTTAAACAGCGAATGTGACAATGAATACATAAACGGAAATTGGAAAAACATATCAGAACCATACTTCATCGTACATCGCCTGTGCGTAAATGCCCGGTTACAGAAGCAAGGTATAGGCACCTATATTATGCTGCACATAGAAGAATATGCGAGAAACAACAATGCATCATCTATAAGACTTGACTGTTTTCCAGAAAACCATAGTGCCACAGCATTATACAAAAGACTTGGTTATACCCGAACCGGCATTGCCACATACCGCAAAGGCAAGTTCTTTCTTATGGAGAAGATGTTATAATCCCGGTAAACTTACTTTTTCCACACTCCCTCTTATATTATATTGGTCTCATTTATTACCAACTCTCTCGGCAAAGTAATAACCTTAAGTCGCTCATACCAAACCTTTGATGTCCCTGCAACATGTTTCTGTGCATGTCCACTAATAATGTAATAGTTGGCAGAATACTCGTCCATCAAGTCCATAAAGGTCTTCTTTATGCGCGAACACTTCTCGTTAATGGAATTGTCGAGCGGATTAACCAGCATGCCGACTCCCTCCATAATCTTTTCTTTATCCATCATCTTTGCCGTTGCCATATAGTATCGCGTCAGTTCTTCCCGATAGTCACCCAATTGTTTAAACCTTATACCTTCAGGATGGGCGAGAAACAACATATAAACCGCCTTATGAACAGGCTGAAGTTCTACCTCTTTATTATAGTCCACAAGGATGAAACGATTGTCTTTAGTTATCAGCAATCGGCTAAGTTTTGCCCTTGCAGCCTCTATGCGCAGTTCCTCAAGTAAAGACGATCCTATAGCCTGAAGGAGCAAATCTTTACGACCTGCACCAACGATTTCTCTTACTAACAGGGAAATCTCGACAGCAACTTCTTCAATACTTTTACCTGTCATCTGTTTCCTATTCCTCTGTTTCTCGAATAATATTTGTAACCCACTCCTTTATTTTATCTCCGATAGTAGGCTGACGTTTAGGTTCCTCCGTCACAGAAGGCTCAGGCTCCGGAGCTGTTTCAATCACAAAATCAGGTTCGGGCGCAGGTTCGTCCGTTTCCCGCTTGATTGGTTTATATAGTTGCGATGCCAAACTTTCGTAGTAGGCATCATCTTTCAGCTCTTCATCTATATCGTGCTCTTCCTCCATGCCCGTTGCAAGGATAGTGACTTTAGCGTCTTCGCCTATTGTGTTGTCCGTTGATATCCCCCATATAACCTCAATATAAGGATTAAGACTATCGAAGAAGCTATCTATTTCCTGCATCTCCGGCACCATGATTGGAGCATCATCACTGGAATATATATTGAAAAGAATACGCTTGGCTTTACTTATATCACTTCCATACAAAAGAGGAGAATGAAGTGCATCCTGTATGGCACGTTCCACTCGTTTCTCTCCACTTGCACGTCCCATAGCCATAATTGCACCGCCACCATCGCGCATTGTTGTCTCTACATCGCGAAAGTCAAGATCTATACCGCCATTACTGTTTACTGTTATCAACTCTGATATACCCATTACAGCATCTTTCAGAATATTATCAGCTCTTGCAAACGACTCTTTCACTGAAATAGGTGTATCTGCATATACATCACACAATCTTTCGTTGTTGATAATGAGAATGGCATCCACATTCTTCCGCATCTCGTCTACCCCCTTCAATGCACGAATTATCTTCTGCTTCTTTTCAAAACAAAATGGTATTGTGACAATACCTATCGTCAACATACCCATCTTTTTCGCAACACTGGCAACAACCGGAGCAGAACCCGTACCCGTTCCGCCTCCCATACTTGCTGTAATAAACACCATTTTTGTACCATCGTTCAGCAAATGCTCTATATCTGCTATATTCTTTTCTGCTTCAGAACGACCGATTTCAGGCTTTCCACCAGCCCCCAATCCTTCTCCCAGCAAAATTTTGACGGAAACAGGAGAAGTGGAAAGTGATTTGCTATCGGTATTACATACAGCTAATGTTACACCGGAAATCTTTTCATCATACATGTTGCGTACGGCGTTACAACCACCGCCACCCACACCAATAACTTTGATAATGCCTTGCATCCTATCCTCAATAGGACCAAAATCCAAAATATCTTCTCCCATATCTCTTATATTCAAAACTTTGAATGCAAAAGTACAAAATAATCCTCAGATGTAGAAGTATTCACAAGGCTTGCGATTTTTAATCCCAACAATCCAAGCTCTGAACATTCCGCATCCGAATGCAACAACAGACCTCCCATACCACTTCGAGCATACGCAACATGTAAAAGAGGAAAAAAGGATAGGGCACAAAGACAGTGTCTATAACAGAGAATAGAAGTACGGACATGAATACAATAAATCCTGTTTGACATTCATGCGACTGTGCTCACGGATATACAAAAAACATTCTGACAAGCACACAACAGTACTGATATATTCAGTATCCTTATGTACAGTATACATCCCCCAAAAAAAGAATCCGTCCCGGAAACCTCCTGCCGTGGAAGTGTCCGGGACGGAAATCAAAGAAGGCGGCTACCTACTCTCCCGCATTGCATTGCAGTACCATCGGCGCGGGCGGGCTTAACTGCTCTGT
>NZ_JABKKJ010000025.1 GCF_013166515.1 Xylanibacter caecicola
GACAATTACATTCGGAATGTCGGAAAGAAACTGAATCTCCGTCCACGCAAAAAACTCAATTTCTCAACTCCAAAAGAAGAATTCTTCAAACAAATCGCTATTTTTGCACTTGCCAGTTGAACCTGCGCGGTGTACTCCAAGAGCCTTGGCGATGTCAATAGGACGTTCTTTGTTTTGCAGTCTGAAAGATATTTCGTACCTTTGCAACTCTGTTAGATGCTTTGCCATATTTGCAACTTATGTGGAAGTTTGTCTGCAAAGGTAAGCATTTAATATCGGGGACGAAAGAGGTTATAGGTCTTTTGTCCCCATTTTATATGCTCTTTGCTTACTCACTTCTTTGACACATTTGTTGCATTATCAATTTGAATTCAGCCATTACAACTCGTATGGCTCACGTTAAGCATGTTTCATGCCACGCAATATTATTCATTCAAAATACATCAAACCATTCTTTATTGATATTGTATGCAATACGGCATCGTCAGCCGGAGTGTACTCATCCGTCCACTCTATTACATTCTCTTGCAAATTAAATAGCAAGTCTCCATTTTCACGAACCACATTGTTTACAATCATCCTCTTATTAAATACAAGACACGCTCTTCCATGAGCCAATATGATAATTGTAAGATATGGAGGCTGACTCATCAATGTAGCACCTGTGAAGAACAGAGCAACCTCGCCGTTTACCAACGTTTCATGATAAAAAGATTTATTGCCGTATTGCAATCCGGGCATAGAAACACGTTCCCAACCTTCATCATACTGCAAGTTCAACACTTCGCCCTGACCCGTATTTATTTCTATGACATTAAAATCTCCCGTCTCATTCTCCCAACCATTATATCTAAGACATCTTATCGTATAACCGACATCCGTATTTATCACCGATGTCTCTTTTAAGATATAAGGTTCTATATCAGAATGGGTTCCATTGATAAATGGTTCTATATACTCCGGAGATGTTATAATATTTCCATTATCACCTGTTCTGAATATTTGTATCTGCCCATATACATTCAATATTGACAAATATGTTACAAAAAACAATAATATACTTCTCATAATCATTTATATTTAAAAAATACTACTTCATTTTTCTTACTTGAACCAAAGCTCTTACTTATCGGTTGACAAGAACTCCTCTTCATATATCCAGTATCCATTGCATTGGGTACATAACCACCCCAACTACCACTATATGTTGATTCACCAGGTACTATTACAACAACATGTCCGCTATTTCCGGTGGGATTTATCCATCCTGCAACAACAAAAAAGCCTTCATTTGCAAGCCTTTGAGCATTTGTTATAGAGATTCTTTCCCAATGTATAGGATTGTTCATCCAATATCGCACCATATCATTAGCTCTTTTACCCTCCAAATCATTTTTATTAAATAAACTTTTAAAAGCTATTTTCACGCCAAAATTACAATAAGCATTTTTGGTTCCATATTTGGATATTATAGTAGCCACAGTATTTTTTGCTGTATTTGTTATTTGCGATGGTGTCTTTCTATTTAATTCATCTTTATTATCTATATTTTTATCATCAATAATATCATCATCACTATTATCATTTTCAATATCGTTCTCATCATTTGAATAATCATCACCCTGATCTGGTTGTCTCCACCAGTCATCGTCATTATCATTGTCATCCGGTGTAATTACGACTCCATAACCATAATAATCGTCATAGTCATAATCACTTCCACCGCCATCGTCTTTACCGTTACTTCCATATCCGTCCCATCCGGCATCTGTCCATGAATCATAGTCATAACTGCCGTCGTCGTCGTCATCCTCGTTCCATGGATCCCATGTACCCCAATCGTCATCATCATCGTCCCAACAAGCATAGCTTGTCAAGGGCATTGACAAAGATATGGCTAAAAACAATATCTTCAGTATTCTCATGGTTAAATTACTATAAATGAATGATGTTTACGCTCTCGTGCATGCCCTCACCATCTATGCTTAGGATGTATTGTCCTTTGGCAAGCGGAACATTGACAGTGATGTTGTTGGCTCCTTCCGATAAATGATGACTTCCGCAATCCGCCAGTCTCGCTCCAGATACGCTGTATATGCTCATTTTTACCATACACTGCTTGCGTGCAGTAATATTCACGGTAAATCGGTCGTCTGTTATCGGCATAGGTGTAACTTTCGGAGCATCTACCGACAAAACATTGTCTATGCTTGTAGTGGCAAAATCACGTTTCATTATCGCCACCATGGGTTTACGCTTCTCTCGTGTAGAGGTCTTTGCCGTAGAAATCCGCGTGTACATGGTATTGTCCGGCGAGAATTCGAACGACATGTTACTGATTACCCACTTAAGCAGCTTCTCTTCATCCGTAATTCTGCGTCTTGACCAACTGTTCCCAACCCTTCTGTCCGACACGAAGACGGCACGGACATCATCACCCGACATCCATCTTACAGACAATAAACTGTCATCCAATGATATATACATTGACAAGTCTTCCTCTTTCAGTATCTGTTTGCCGGACCAGTCGTATGTATATATCTTACCGCTCCACGTACCGGCAATAGAATCCCTGCGTGCCGTCTTGCACATGGCTTTCATCCTGCGTGCGCTTCTGTAAGAACTGCTTATTCTTTTCCACTCGGTTTTTCCACTTGCGTTTTGCGCCTTTATAGAGTCAAGCACGTTGTTTTTCGTCAAGTCCACAGTCCATCCGTGCCCGTTCTTTACAGCCCTTTCGAAATATTTCTCGGCTTTCTTATAGTCTGGAACCGTATCATATCCATGAGCATAATAGGTGCCCAACAGGAAGCTGCAACCCGGATGGTTCTTGCCCGAGCCTTTTTCAAGAAGTTCCACAGCCTTGGCATAATCTTGTCTCACACCCATGCCTTTATACGTAAGATATCCCGCGCCGTAACATCCCTGTGCGCTTCCTCTGTCAGCCGCCTCTTTGTAACAGGCATACGCAATGGTAAGGTTACGCCCTACGCCGTCGCCAAACTGATACATTCGTCCCAACTCGCACATAGCCCGTTTGTCCCCGCAAGCCGCCGCCTCGTTCAGCAAACGACGGGCAGACATGACACTACGCTTCACACCCTCGCCCTTTATATACATCAAGCCGAGTTCACGCATACCCACAATATGTTTCTTTCGGGCAAGATATTTATATATATAAGCAGCCTTCTCAAGGTCGACACTTGTATTTATTCCATATTTGCAGTTGTGGGCAATCCTCAGCAGTCGCTTCGTGCTTATCGAATCGAGAGGATGTCCCTGCATACGTACTGCGGCAAAAGCACAGAACATACATATTATTAATATAATCTTTTTCATTGTCACCACCTTACCTTTCCGTTTACAAAACGTCCCTGCGCTTTCTGCTTTTCACGTATTTCGCTCTCTCGCAATGACACAGGTTGCACTTGTTTAAGCCTGCGTATGTTTTCCTTTTGTTTCTTTATATTATATTTGTCCCTGACATATACAATCTTTTCCGCCATAAGATAATTGAATATGGCGGTTTTCTTCTCCTTAAGCTCCGCATCTGTATACTCTCCCGTCTCAGAAAGCAAGTCTGTTTTGTACTGTGCTTTTACTTCTATCTCCGGAGTTGATGTCACACGTATATACCTGTTACGCTGCGGTTCGGTCAGTGTATTCATCAGTGCTTCATTAAAAGCCTTGCCTGCCTCGTACTTCATTCTTGCCGCCACCACGGCATCTTTTATGTCATAAAGCGAAGAATCGATCTTCTCGTTATACCTGTCGTATGCTTCGCGTATGGCTTTTTCCTGCTCTACGGACAACTTTACGATTTTTGTAATTTCAATGATTTTACGGTCAGATCTCTGTCCCGTCTGCTGTCCATTATCGGCAAAAACGTTTCCGGTAAGAAGCACGGGAAACAATAGAAACAAAAATCTTTTCATGTCGTTTGTGTTTTTTAGTTTGTTTAATGTTTGTTTTTCATATCTGCAAATATAGTATTTTCATCATTACGTTGTTTGATGACGTACACCTTTTTCCCGTTTTTATGACTATTATGACAATTCGTCATATCAAAAAAAACAAAATGTTATGACATGTGGTTTTACAAACTTTTTACAGGCTGTTTACATTTTATTTACAAGCATTTTACAACTTTTTACATCCTCGATGTATCTCTCTGAAAATCAAGATGATACCTTTTAGCTTCCAAAAGGTGGCATTTCAGACTCTGAAAGGTGGTCTTTCAGAATGCAAAAGGGCACCTTTTAGAATGCTAAAGGTCAGCTGTTGGAAAACAGACATTCACGTGCAAGGGAAAAATAAACGGCATGCAAGTCTTTTTTAACGTCTGATAAGACTTTATTCAGTTTTTTTTTCTACTTTTGCATAGCAAGGTATATACCGCACGGAGACATGCCGCACGATGCCGGGAGTATATGCCCCGACCGACATGAACATACATATTAAAAACACATATATTAATAAACTACAAAACAAATGGATTTAGTACAGCAAATCATCGAGCGCGCAAAGAGCAACAAACAGCGCATCGTGCTCCCCGAAGCAACAGAGGAGCGTACACTGAAAGCAGCCGACAAGGTGTTGGCTGAAGACATAGCAGACATAATCCTCATCGGCAATCCCGACGAGATTAACGGTCTGGCAGAGAAATGGGGACTGGAAAACATCGGCAAGGCAACGCTGATAGACCCCGAGAACAATCCCAAGAGCGAAGAGTATGCCGCACTGCTTGCAGAGCTCCGCAAGAAGAAGGGCATGACAATAGAGCAGGCACGCGAGCTTGTAAAGAATCCTCTTTACTTAGGATGTATGATTATCAAGACGGGCGACGCCGACGGTCAGATATCAGGAGCGCTCAGCACAACGGGCGACACTCTGCGCCCCGCACTGCAGATCATCAAGTGCTCTCCGGGCATATCATGCGTCAGCGGTGCCATGCTGCTGATAACAAAGCAGCCGCAGTACGGCGAGAACGGTGTTCTTGTTGTGGGTGACGTTGCCGTAACGCCGATGCCCGATGCCAACCAGTTGGCACAGATTGCGGTATGTACCGCCCAGACGGCAAAGTCGGTAGCAGGTTTTGCAGACCCGCGCGTGGCAATGCTGAGTTTCTCTACCAAGGGCAGCGCAAGTCACGAGGTGGTAGACAAGGTCGTTGAGGCTACAAAACTTGCCAAGGAACTTGACCCGTCGCTGAAGGTAGACGGCGAGCTTCAGGCAGACGCAGCCCTCGTTCCCGCCGTAGGCGAAAAAAAGGCGCCGGGCAGCGAGATAGCAGGTCATGCCAACGTGCTGGTATTCCCTAACCTCGAGGTGGGCAACATCGGCTACAAGATGGTTCAGCGCCTTGGCGACGCAGAGGCCCTTGGTCCGATTCTCCAGGGTATAGCACGCCCCGTGAACGACCTCAGCCGCGGCTGCTCCGTAGACGACATCTACAAGATGGTTGCCATAACGGCTTGTCAGGCGATGGATGCGAAGGCGTAAGTAAATGAAGAATGAAGAATGAAGAATGAAGAATGAATATAACTCTTCTTTTATAAATTACAAGAGAGAAGGGTCGGTACTTCACATTAAAAGCTATTCTTTTGCAGTAAGAATAGTAAAAATGTTTCGCCATTTGTCCTGTGACGACTGGCACCTGGCAACAATCTACAAACAGGTGCTGTGTTCGGGAACATCCGTTTCTGCCAATGTACATGAATCGGAATTCGCTCAGAGTCCTTCAGACTTCGCTTCAAAACTTTCAATAGCATTAAAAGAAGCCAACGAAACAATGAATTGGCTCAATCTGTTGAGAGATACCGATTGCATCACGACAAAGGAATTTGAAAGCATGGCAGCTGATTGCAGCGAATTGATAGCTCTTTTAGTTGCCTCAATAAAAACCGTGAAACGTAACAGCAAAATAATAGTCAAATAAAATGAATGAAGTCTTGAAGCCGGAGAAGTAAATCACATTCTTCATTCTTCATTCTTCATTCTTCATTTAAATTATGAAAATATTAGTATTAAACTGCGGCAGCTCGTCCATCAAGTACGCGCTGTACAACATGGACGACAACTCTGTCATGGCATCGGGCGGAGCTGAGCGCGTGGGTCTTGACGGTGCTTTTGTGAAGGTGAAGCTGCCGAACGGAGAGAAAAGACAGGTTATGCACGACATTCCTGAGCATACGGAGGGAGTGAAATTCATCTTCAGTCTGCTCACCGATCCCGAGATCGGGGCTATCAAAGACCTGAAAGAGATTGACGCCGTAGGTCACCGCATGGTGCACGGAGGAGAGAAGTTCAACAAGAGCGTGGTGCTCGATGATGAGGTGCTGAGAGTGTTCGAAGAATGCAGCGACCTCGCACCGCTGCACAATCCGGCAAATCTGAAGGGTGTAAAGGCGGTAAGCGAGCTTATGCCCGGTCTGCCGCAGGTGGGTGTGTTCGACACGGCATTCCACCAGACAATGCCCAAGCACTCTTATCTATATGCCATACCGTATGACCTGTACAAGGAATACGGCGTGCGCCGCTATGGCTTCCACGGCACCAGCCACCGCTACGTGTCGCAGCGTGTGTGCGAGTTCCTCGGCGTGAATGCTGCCGACAAGAAAATAATTACCTGCCACATCGGCAACGGAGGCAGTATAGCAGCAGTTGACGGCGGCAAGTGTGTGGACACGTCGATGGGACTGACACCGCTCGAAGGACTGATGATGGGAACACGCAGCGGAGACATCGACGGCGGAGCGATAACCTTCCTACAGAAGAAACTCAACCTCGATGCCGACGGCATGTCAAATCTGCTAAACAAGAAGAGCGGCGTGGCAGGCGTGAGCGGTGTCTCTTCGGACATGAGAGAGGTCGATGCAGCAGCCCAAGAAGGCAACGAACTGGCAAAAACGGCACTCGACATGTACAACTACCGCATAAAGAAATATGTTGGAGCATACACCGCTGCAATGGGCGGATGCGACATCATAGTATTCACGGCGGGTGTGGGCGAGAACCAGTCGTCTATGCGCGAAGAAGTCTGCGAGAACATGGAATGGATGGGCATCAAACTCGACAAGGAGAAAAACAGCGCCGTTCACGGTGAAGAAGCTGTGATATCCACTCCCGACTCGAAAGTTACGGTTGTCGTAATCCCCACCGACGAGGAGCTGATGATTGCGACAGACACGATGAACCTGCTGTAATACGGCACGGAAATATCCGATCATACAAAGACAGGAACAGGCGTAAAGCCTGTTGCCTGTCTTTTTTCATTTTCTACCGGACGAAATAACAATAACACATGCCGCACACGATATAAGACATTAGTATCCATAGGGATAAGCTGAAAGTCCTTTTTTAGGGAAAAATAAAGTTAAAACATCACAATATTTCATTACTCGAAACAATCCGTTAAATTAAATAATGTATCTTTGCACGCAGAAAACTTTTTAACAGTGTAAAGTTTTCTATATCGGCATTCATTGTATGCCGAAGCACCAAGACAAACGTAAAAACAAAGTATATAGTAACAGTTATTAGGTATGAAAAAGAACAGAATCTTATTGGCAGTTGCTCTTGCAACCATGCTCGTGTCATGTGGCGGAAAACAAGGCAAGCCCAATTTCGGTGACAACGAGTATGCTGTAAGGACTCTCGGTACTACAAGCACAGAGTTGGAGACATCTTATCCGGCAACAATAAAAGGTGTACAAGACGTAGAGATACGTCCGAAGGTTTCAGGATTTATTACAAAACTATGCGTAAAAGAAGGACAAGCTGTGAAGAAGGGGCAGTTGCTCTTCGTCATAGACAATGTTACATACGAGGCTGCGGTACGCCAGGCTAAAGCAGCCGTGAACTCGGCAACGGCTCAGTTGAATACTGCCAAACTGACATACGAGAACAATCAGAAACTGTTCAACAACAACGTGATAGGCTCATACGAGCTACAGTCGGCAAAGAACAGCTATGAAACGGCACAAGCTGCGCTTGCACAGGCAAAGGCAAGCTATACGTCTGCGAAACAGAATCTTGACTTCTGTTATGTGACAAGTCCGGCAAGCGGTGTCGTCGGCATGCTTCCCTACAAGGTAGGGGCACTTGTCAGCGCTTCAAGCCAGCAGCCGCTGACAACGGTTTCGGATATATCATCGATGCAGGTATATTTCTCGATGACAGAGAAAGACCTTATGGATCTTGCCAAGACGGCAGGAGGCATGAGCGCGGCAATAAAGGATTACCCCCCCGTTAAACTGAAACTTGCCGACAACTCCATTTACGGTCACGACGGACATGTGGCAGCCGTGAGCGGTGTTATCGACCCGACAACAGGCTCGGCACAGATACGTGCGGACTTCCCTAACCCGGAGCGTCTGCTAAAGAGTGGCGGTTCCGGCTCAATCGTTGTGCCGCACAAGGACGCAAATGCCATACTTGTACCTCAGGAAGCGGTGGTTGAGGTTCAAAACAAGCATTTCGCATACGTTCTCGGAGCCGGAAACAAAGTGAAATATACTGAGATAAGCATTTATCCCAACAACGACGGCAAGAACTATATAATAACCGGCGGACTGAAAGCAGGCGACAAGATTGTTGTAAGCGGTGTTACGGCACTGAGCGACGGAATGGAAATCAAACCCATAACCGAGGCACAATATCAGGAGAAAATAAAGAAAGCGCAGGAACTCGGTTCAATACAGGGCGACTATAAGAAAATGAAGGAAGCTTTCAGCAGCAAATAACGAACATATTAATAAGGTAAAAGATGAAATTAGATAGATTTATCAAACGCCCGGTACTGTCTACGGTTATCTCCATACTGACGGTGATACTGGGTATCATCGGACTGGTATCGCTGCCTATCGAGCAGTATCCCGACATTGCACCGCCTACGGTAGGCGTAAAGGCTTTCTACCAGGGAGCCGATGCGCAGACAGTGCAGAAGTCCGTGCTTGCACCGCTGGAGGAGCAGATAAACGGTGTGGAAGGCATGACATACATGACGTCTGACGCCACCAACGACGGTATGGCATCCATTACTGTCTACTTTGAGCAAGGCTACAATGCCGACATGGCTCAGGTAAACGTCCAGAACCGTGTGTCACAAGCATCAAGCCTGTTGCCGGCAGAAGTTACCAAGGGAGGTGTGACTGTACAGAAAAGGCAGACATCGAATGTGCTTATCCTTGCCCTCACCAGTGACGGTCGTTATGACGAACAGTTCCTGTCAAACTATGCGGACATCAACATCATTCCTACAGTAAAGCGTGTGAACGGTGTGGGCGACTGCCAGTCGATCGGCCTTAAGACATACACCATGCGTCTGTGGCTCGACCCGGCACGCATGAAGGAACACGGACTTATACCGTCAGACCTTACCGGTGTGTTGGCAGAACAGAACATCGAGGCTGCTCCGGGAAAGTTCGGTGAACAAAGCGACAGGAGCTACGAGTATGTGATGCGCTACACCGGACGTCTCAAGACACCCGAGGAATTCGGCAACATTATAATAAAGAGCGACAACACCGGACAGACCTTGAAGGTGAAAGATGTGGCACGTGTGGAAATCGGCGGACTTTACTATACGGTGAAGACCGACGTGAACGGCAACTCCGCCGTGATGATGATGGTGGCACAGACTGCCGGATCTAATGCCACACAGATTGTAAAGGACGTAAAGAAGACGCTTGACGGACAGGCAGAGATGTTCCCTCCCGGCATGAAGATTGAGTACATGCAGGACGTAACGACGTTCCTCTATGCTTCAATGCACGAGGTTATCAAAACTTTGTTCGAGGCGTTCATCCTTGTGTTCCTCGTTGTATACATCTTCTTGCAGGACTTCCGCTCCACGCTCATACCGCTTATCGCGGTACCGGTGTCACTGGTCGGAACATTCTTCTTCCTGCTCATATTCGGTTTCTCGATAAACCTTCTGACGCTGTCGGCGCTGGTTCTTGCCATTGCCATAGTGGTGGACGACGCCATAGTCGTCGTCGAGGCGGTGCATGCCAAGCTCGATCTTGGCTACAAGTCGGCACGTACCGCGTCTATCGATGCCATGAGCGAAATCTCGGGAGCCATTATCTCCATTACTCTCGTAATGTCTGCGGTGTTCATCCCCGTATCGTTTATCGGCGGAACATCAGGAACATTCTATCGTGAGTTCGGTATAACGATGGCTATATCGATTGTAATTTCGGCTCTTAATGCCCTTACGCTGTCTCCGGCACTGTGTGCAATCCTTCTGAAACCGAAGAATGAGGATGGAACGGAACGCAAGATGTCCTTGATAGACCGTTTCCATGCAGGTTTCAATACTGCCTACGGAAAGATACAGGAGAAATACAAGAACGGTGTGCGCCACATCGTGGAACATAAGATAATAGCATCCATAGCAGTTGTTGTGGGAATTGCAGCGCTCGTGATAATGGGAGCCACGACAAGAACAGGACTTATACCTGACGAGGACACGGGTACCGTGTTCTGTACCGTATCCACACCTCCGGGAACCAGTCTTGCGGCTACTGAGAAAGTAATGGATCAGGTAGATGCCATGCTGGCAAGCAATCCGGCTGTGAACGAACGTATGCGTATCGTGGGATATAACTTCATTGCCGGACAAGGTTCCAACCAGGGTACTTTCATCGTCAAGCTGAAAGACTTTGAAGAGCGTAATATGGGACAAAGTTCTACCGCTGTACTCGGAATGATATACAAGCAGACTGCAGCTATAAAAGGAGCACAGATACTGGCATTCCAGCCGCCTATGGTACAAGGTTTCTCTGCAACCAACGGTCTGACATTTTCTATGCAGGACCGTACAGGCGGAAGCGTGGACAAGTTTGCGGAGATAACACGCGAATTCCTTAAGAAACTCAACGAGCGTCCGGAGATAAGCAACGCCATGACGTCGTTTAACTCAAGCTATCCCCAGTATCTTATCAATGTGGATGTTGTAAAGTGTAAGCAAAGCGGTATATCACCGTCTGCCGTACTTACAACCATGCAGGGGTACTACGGCGGTCTGTACGCTTCGAACTATAACGCATACGGAAAACTCTATCGTGTATATATACAGGGTGACCCCAAGACGCGTGAGGACTACAAGAGTCTGGAGAACATTTATGTGCGCACAAACAGCGGACAGATGGCTCCGATAAAGGAATATGTGAACCTTGAGAGGGTATACGGTCCGCAGGAGATGGGACGTTTCAACCTCTTTACATCTATCGATGTCAATGCTTCTGCCGGCGAAGGCTATTCTTCGGGTGATGCCATACGCGCCATCAGCGAAGTTGCATCAACGACATTGCCCTCCGGATACACATACGAATTTTCAGGACTTACACGTTCCGAGCAACAGTCGAGCAACTCAACGATGCTTATCTTCGCTCTCTGTCTAATGTTCGTGTACCTTATCTTGAGTGCGCAGTACGAGAGCTATCTGCTTCCGCTGTCGGTAATCCTTTCCATTCCGTTCGGTCTGGCAGGAGCCTTCCTGTTCACGAACATGTTCGGAAAGCAGAACGACATATACATGCAGATTTCGCTTATCATGCTTATCGGACTTCTTGCAAAGAACGCCATTCTTATTGTTGAGTTCGCCCTCGACCGCCGCCGTACAGGTATGGCGATATCATGGAGTGCCGTTCTTGGTGCCGCAGCCCGTCTGCGTCCTATCCTCATGACATCTCTTGCCATGATTATCGGTCTTTTGCCGCTGCTTATCCCCGGAGGCGTAGGAGCAAACGGAAACCAGACACTTGGAGCTTCGGCAATCGGCGGTATGCTTATAGGTATGCTTTGCCAGATTATGGTGGTACCGGCATTGTTCGTGATATTCCAGTACTTGCAGGAGAAGATTAAGCCAATCGAATTTGAGGATGACAATTCTGCAACTGTAGACACAGAGCTGATACAGTATGCACGTCCTGTGGAAAAGCTAAAAAACAAAGACTAATATGAAGAGATCTAATATAATAGCAATAATGTCTGCAACTGTTCTGATGAGCAGTTGCGGACTATACAACAAGTATGAGCGTCCGGATGTGAATACAAGCGGACTTGTACGTGACGTTGTCTCGGCTAATGACACGCTTGCAGTGACGGACACCACGAGTTTCGGCAATCTGCCTTGGCGCAGTGTCTTTACGGATACACGGTTGCAGTCGCTTATCGAAACGGGACTGGAACATAACGTAGACCTGCTCAATGCCGCACTTAACGTGAAAATGGTTGAAGCACAGCTGACCGTAGCGAAACTGGCTTTCGTCCCGTCGTTTACGTTTACTCCTCAGGGAACTATATCGTCATGGGACGGCAACAAGGCGACAAAGGTATATTCGCTTCCGGTAAACGCAAGCTGGAGCGTGGACCTGTTCGGTAATCTGCTGAACCAGAAACGCAGTGCCCAGATGGCATTATTGGCGACAAAGGACTATCAGCTGGTTGTGAAGACGAATGTCATAGCCGGCATAGCCAATATGTACTACACACTGATGATGCTCGATAGGCAGCTCGAAATAGTCACCGACATGGAAGGACTGACAAAAGATACGTGGGAGAAGATGAAGTTCTTGAAAGAGAATAAGATAGGTTATCGTTCCACGTCCGTACAGAGTGCGGAGTCAAACTATTATTCCGTACTTGCACAGAAAGAAGATCTGAAACGCCAGATACGCGAGGTGGAGAACTCGATGTCGCTGCTCATAGGACAACCGGCACAGACCATTGCACGCGGGAAAATAGACGAACAGTCGCTTCCTGCCGAGTTCAGCACCGGTGTAGGCTTGCAGTTGCTTGCCAACCGTCCTGATGTACACTATGCGGAAATGACACTGGCACAGTGTTTCTATGACGTGCAGACAGCCCGTTCGCGTTTCTATCCGAACATAACGATAAGCGGTTCTGGAGCCTTTACCAACAACTCGGGAGGCGGGATCGTAAATCCCGGCAAATGGTTGCTGTCTGCTGTGGGCAGTCTTGTACAGCCTATATTCCAGAACGGACAGATTGTTGCCGGTCTGAAAGTGGCAAAATACAAGTATGAACAGGCATATAACACATGGCAGAACGCCATATTATCTGCCGGAAGCGAGGTGAGCAATGCCCTTGTCATGTACAATTCGTCGGACGAGAAGAGCCGTATCGAGGCAAAGCAGATAGAGGTGCTGAGAAAGAACGTAGAGGATACAAGAGACCTCATGGCAAGTTCCGGAAGTACGTATCTGGAAGTTATAACGGCACAGCAGGCACTGCTCAATGCCGAACTGGCAAAGGTTGCCGACGACTTCAACAAGATGCAGGCTGTCGTAAGCCTGTACAGCGCACTTGGCGGAGGCAGGGAGTAAAGAATGTTGATGTAACGTCAAACATCAGACATCTAACATTATCAAATCTAACATAACGAATTATGATTAGTCCAAAAGCAGAGATACACCCCAATGCCAGGATTGGCAAGAACGTGACAATATATCCTTTTGCATATATTGAAGAGAATGTCGAGATTGGTGACGACTGCGTCATCTATCCATACGTAAGCATAATGAACGGCACAAAGCTGGGACGTGCCAACAAAGTATTCCAGAATACGGTGCTTGGAGCCGAGCCGCAGGATTTCTGTTACTGTGGTGAATGCTCACAGCTGGTTATCGGCGACGAGAACATAATACGCGAAAACGTAGTGATAAACCGCGCCACCCATTGCAGCGGACAGACGGCGATAGGCAACCGCAACTTCATCATGGAGGGAGTACACATATCGCACGATGCGAAAATCGCTCATGCGAATGTATTCGGATACGGCACAAAGATTGCCGGTGACTGCGAGATAGGCAGCCGTGTTATATTCTCGTCGGGTGTCATTGCCAATCCCGGGGCACGTGTTGGCGATGCCGTCATGATACAGAGCGGAAGCCGTTTCAGCAAGGATATTCCTCCTTTTATCGTTGCAAGCGAGAATCCTATAAAATACGGAGGCGTAAACACAACGATATTGAAAAACTATGATGTGCCTGAAAAAGTAATCAACCACATAGCCAACGCCTACCGCCTGATATTCCACGGTCAGACATCTGTGTTCGATGCAGTAATGCAGGTTGAGGAACAGGTGCCGGATGGAAAAGAGATACGCAATATCATCGAGTTTATACGTGGTACAAAGCTTGGTATTATAGGAAAGATGTAACTCTTTTAATAGCAACCTTTATAAATGACATGTGTGTCAAGATGCAAAGACACTTGCTTGCGGCAATGTGTTAAGGCATTTTGACACACATTTTGTTTTTGGGTGTTGGGGAAGGAGATAAAGGAAGATTCTTCCGTGGCACAGCCACATATCTTCTCCTATCTCCCTTTATCTACTTTCCCGGTTTATTTCTCCAAACGGTCATACTCCTCGTCGGTGACAGGCTCGAGCCATTCGTTTGAGGCGTTCTCGCCTGGTATCTCGAAAGCAAGATGAGCAAACCAACTGTCGGTTGCCGCTCCGTGCCAGTGTTTCACATTGGCAGGAATATGAATTACAGTGCCGGGTAAAATCTCCTCTGCTGGCTTGCCTTCCTCCTGATACCAACCACGACCGGCAACGCCTACCAGCATCTGACCTCCGCCTTTCGTTGCATGGTGGATATGCCAGTTGTTGCGACAACGCGGCTCGAAGGTAACGTTCGAGAACAGTATCTGCTCGGTCGAAATCCGTGCAAGGTAGCTGTTGCCCGTAAAATACTTGGCGTATGCCGTGTTCGGCTCGCCTACAGGAAATATCATTTCACGCTGGAATGTCGCTTTTGCATCATCTCCGGCTGTGTTTTCCGTCCATATATCCTTAGCAAGACGGAACGCAGCCCACGCTTTGGGCCAACCGGCATAAAAGGCGATGTGGGTTATAATCTCGGCTATCTCGGTACGGGTAATACCATTGTTTTTTGCCGACTGGAGATGATATGTCAACGAACTGTCGGTCATTCCCTGACTGATAAGTGACGTGATCGTCACCAGACTGCGGTCGCGCAGACCGAGTTTGTCGTTTCGGCTCCATACCTCGCCGAAGAGAACATCGTCGTTCAGTTCTGCGAATTTCGGCGCGAACTCGCCAAGTTGGTCGCGTCCTGCGGTCTGTATTATTTTTTTCTGTGCCATAATATGAAATGTTATAAGACTAAATACTGAGATTAAAATAATTCGTTTCATGATTTTATTGTTTTTCTATTTTTACCCGTATATCGCCGCCAACAGTCAGAGCTTCAATTCCATTCCCGTCGATACGACCTATCCTTATCAAATCATTGCTGTGCGACCAACTCTTGCAAAAAATCGCCACGTTGCCCCAAGGCGCATAAATCGTGATGTCTCCGGGCTTAGGGGTGCAACCGCGCGTTACACCTTCGGTTGTCAGTGCCGGCGTGGGATAAAAGATTTTTTCGGTCATATTGTTGTAGTCGTTCAGTGTAACCTCCAATGGCAGACGGGAAAGGAAATCTCTGCCTGCGACATTGTCCTCCATCGTGGCGATAATCGTGCGGTCGCCTAACGTGATGTTCACTTTCAGTGATGTCATATTTTGTTCTTCTTTACTTGCTCCTATATCTTCGAGCCATGTCTTAATGCGGTTTTTCATTTGTATAAAGGTTGAAGAGGTTAACAACAGTGTATGCTCGATTACCGTTGCACCAGGGCAAAGTTTGCGGGCTTCACCTACGGAAGTAGAAATGCCGCTGCTGCCGCTTGATGCGAACAGAGCTATCCGTTTTCCTGCAAGCTTCGTCGCATGGTCGTGCAGAAACGTCTGCATGGGAGTAGCCATACTGCCGTACCAAATGGGATAACCGACAAATATCATGTCATAATCATCAAAATTTTTCACCGTGTTTTTTACCGGTGGATAATGACCTCGGCGTATGCCGTCAAGTTCCTCCTGTGAACGGGACAGCATGGCGTTATAATCATCGTCGTAGGGCGTTTGCGGCTCAATCTCGAGCACATCGCAATCCAATTGTCTGCAAATTTCCTCCGCCATGCGCTCGGTATTTCCGCTGCGCGAAGCGTAAAGCACCAAACAACGAGCACTACCGTCGGGAGAGGGAGTGTCGGGGTGTTCCTTGTTGTCATCACCATCAGGTTTCTCCGGCTGTTCGGGAATTGCAGGTTCGTTATCAGAACTGCTGCATGCAGCCATGGAAAACATGGCAAACATTAAAAACGAAATCAATAATAACTTTCTCATATTCAACTCATTTATGTGTTTCTGAAATAATGTCCTGCAGAATGGACATCTCGTTCTTTTCCAACCGGAATACTCCTGACACTGCTTCGAAAGAAGTGTCGTTTTGTTCGATAAGACATTGCAATATCTTATCGGGAGTTGTGTGATAACGGTCGGCAAAGAAGCCGACGTCGTCATGATAGATTTCTTCCACCATATCTGTTTACCGGTTCATCATTCTCAATAGTTTTTATATTGCAAAATTATCATTTCCTTATAAAACTGGATGTACCAATAAACGGGGTATTTGTATTCATTTTACTGATTTTTGTGTAACGTTGTTCGTATGTTTGACGGGAAAACGTAAATTTGTACATGCCGGTTGAACTTACAAAATGTAAAAAGTCTTTTGTTTGTTAAAATAAGCATTGCTTTTTATTACGATAATTTCCTTCGTTTTAGAAAGGAATTATGCACAAAATTAAAGGAATGTTTTTATGCCCGATTATCGGATTTGTAACACATAACGATAAAAGCACATTCGATTTGGCGAAAATAACGCTCAGTTTTCATCCTGCCGGAAAACCTTATCGGAAAGAAGAAAAATTAAAGGATTAAAGGTTAAATACATGTATGTATATTATTAAATATATATTTAGGAAATAATAGATTTATAGAACGTTAATTATTTATGGCATGCATTTCGACATTATCATCCGAATCGGACTTATTGATTAGTTTTGAAATGCGTTTCATCTCTGTAACAGCTGCCCGTACATCTTTTCTGCTGTAATAATACTTTGTGCGAATCTTCCAAATTTGTTTCTTCGTGAGATTATTATGTACTGTAAATGGCTGAAATTCACATTTAAGATGAATTTCAGCATCTGACGAGATAAAACACATTCTCGTTATGTCTGCACCGGTTTTATCAATATTTATATCATAATTAGTTTTTAGATAGTCCATGACTTGTGGAAAAGCGCAATGTTCATGTATAATCCAGATGTCATCATGTTCAATTAATTCTGCATATTCTAAATAAAGCAATGCTTTTAATCCGTTACCTGAAGGAGACTTCCATACACAAACAATATACAGGTCTGATTGTAATTGTGATTTTATAGTTTCAACTTCGCTTTGATTGTCTATATCAACTATCAGCAACGAAGTGTATCCGCTGATATCAAATTTATGTCTTGTATCAAAAAATATTCCGGAAAAGATATAAGCCGGCAATTGTTTTTTTATTGCGCGATATGATTTCAAGTTCCCTTTTAAATACAGTCTGCGAATATTTTTTACCTGCTTTTTGTAAACTTCCTTACGTATCGCATTGAGCGCTTCGAACAGGGTAATCGTCTTATATGATTTTGCATAAATATTTGGGCAAAAAGAAATACGTTTGTTTAAAATTGCGCGAGTATCCATTATTCAGAGTTTTATAATAGTTTTGGAAACAAAAAGGAAACAATATATGAAGATGCATTTAAAGGCAGAGAAGTCATGTTACTGTGGTTAATCGAGACAAATTTAATAAAATTGCGTGAATAATCACATCTACGTGTCGAGATTTAATATTATAAAAAGTCTTATAAGGCTGTATAAACCTTAATACACTTATAAACGGCAATCGGTCGTGGCATGTATGCGCCACGACCGATTGTTCTTTTTTATGTAATCAATGCATAAGCACAATTATCTCTGTACGTATTTCTTTCCTTTCTTCACAACTATACCTTTGAACGATGTACCTACACGCTGTCCGGAAGTGTTGTATGTGTTACCTTCATCCGATAATGTCTCGCCGGCAATGATGCCGTCCATGCCGGTAATGACTGATGAAGGTTCGCCAAGTCCGCCACATGCGTTTGCAACACGTATACAGTAGCTGCCGCCGCCCAGTTCGCTAAAGTTGTATGACGTGGATGTCGTAAAGGCAACGACACTGCCGTTCTTGACAATAGCATAGCCGATAGCACCGGGTACAGACTGCCATGTAATCATATTGCCGCTGAATGACGGTGCAGGTGCTGCAAGCTGTATGGTGAGCTGCTGAGGTTCCCAGCCTGATTCCAAAACTTTGCCAATGGTATATTCTGCCGCCTTGGAAGCCGTTATTACAGGTTCGTCCGAACCTGATGCCGCACTGCAGTTGGCAAGCGAACGCATGGATAGGTCGAGCTTGTTGCCGTTTGCATCCATCGAACCGTACTCATGGAAACGTAAAACGAGACCGGCAGTCATCTTGCCCCAGCCCTCTTCCTTCGGAAGCTGCTTGAACGTCGTATTAAGATAGGTGGCGTGCGGAGAGTCGCCCCACGGACGTCCGAGATAGAACTGTCCGGCTGCGGAGGCATCGCCTTCTACCGTACAACCGTTGAACACCATGCCGTAATATCCGGGCTGGGTATTGGGGGCTGTTATGTAGCCGGCACCTGTATTATGCAATGTACACTGCTCGAACCATGCCGTACCGTCACCGTATACGTAGTCTGTCTGTCCGGCGATTACGGATGTCTCGAAATAGGCAGAGCCGTCAGCCTTATTCAGATAGTAGGTGTCCTGTATGCCCTGCAGCGCTACGTTCTTGTATACGGCACGCTTTCCTCGCTGCCTTATCGCCATAGCCTGACCTTTGGACTTCTTCGTGTCCCAGTCACGACCCTGTCGTACTGTAAGGTCCTGCATGTATACATCGTTCTGGTTCTGGTCTATGAAGAGTGTGGGCGTGGTGTCGGCATAGTTACCTGTTGTCACCGGATTGTTTGTTATGACTACACCGTCACGGCTCTCGCCAATGAGTGATATATTGCCTTTCACCTGGTTCTTGGCAGAGGTGCCGTAGTCGTATACACCGTTGTGCAGGAATATGCGGTAACGCTGTGCCATGTCCGCGCGGCTGTTGGCTTTGGAAAGGGCTACCTTAAGTTCGTTTATCGTCTTCACCGCCGCATCGTACGGAGCCGCGTCGAAGATGTAGCCGTAATCATCATACGACTTATAGTTGGCTGTAAGCTCAGTGTTGCTCTTTATGGTATAGATGAAGTTCTCTTTGGTGCTTACAACGTTACCGTTTGCATCCGTCCAGTTTTCGAAAAGATAGCCGGCATTCGGTCTTACGATAAGCTCTATTTCCGAGCCTTCGTCAAATTCGCTGCCTGCCGGCGTCCAGCTGATCTGTGCCACATCGGCGGGAGAAGCCGTGGCGTTGAACGTATATTTCTTTACCTCGGGAGCAGTACCGCTGAACTTTCCGCTTATCTTAATGTTGTTGAAACCTACATATTTGGAGGGGTACACATCGTAAGCATAGATACGTACCTTTAGCGGTTCTGCCGACGACACTACGGAAGCGACACTTGCAAGGTCTATGGAAACGTTGCTGATGGTCTCGCTCTCGCGGTTTGGCTTGAACTTCTCCAGTACGGTGATTTCCTCTCCGTTGCCCTGCTGCACGGTTACGTCCACGAGTATGGAGCCTGTGCCGAAACGCAGCGAGTGGAAACTGATGTTCTGCGGATGGAAGAACACGCCTGCCGCAGGCTGTATGTCAAAAGTTATATTGTCCGACGCCACTCTTTCAGGGTTCTGTACGCCTGATACCGGGCTTACCTTTACAAATGTCTCGCCCTGTCTTGTCTCAGAAGCAACGGTCAGCGCCGTGCTTACTACGGCTGCCGCCTTGACAAACATGTTTGAAGGCACCTTCACGCCGTTCTCCGTTGCCTCGCCCGACGTCCACGCCCACGTTATGTTTGCGTCGCCCTCGGTTATGACGGGTGTCTCGCCGAACAGCTTGACTGCGCCCACTGCCACTTCATAGCCCTCGATGCTTGCCACTTGCAGGCGGTACTTCTTTGTCTTGTCGAGCGCAAGCTCCAGCACCTTCGGGTCCTGCTTGTGCGCAAAGGCGCCCGACTGTGCACTTACTGCCGCACTGCCGTCTGTCGGTGTCGCCGTTACGAGGGCATAGTCGGTGTTGCTGCTCTGACTTGTAACGAACACACGTACTTTCTCCGTGCCTGTTATGAACATGTCCATCGTCTTGTCGCTGTTGTTCACCAATGCGGCCTTGCCTGTGTAGTATGCGGTGTTGTCGTCTATTACGGGATCGAAGAAGGTGCGGTCGTTGGGATAGTCAAGATATGATGCCTGTATCCAGTCTACCGCCCTCACGTTGTCGGGTGTGGTGTAGAATATCTCGTAGTTGAAGCCTACGGGTATCTCGGGACTGTGGAACACGCGGTCGGGAGTGTTCCAGTTGTACGGCATCATCACGGTGATGTCTCTCATCTTGCCTGTAGTGTGCGTGTAGACGTAGGTATCGCCGGTAGCCTCTGTCTCAACAGAATTTGCAGACGGGAGAACCCTTATCGTAACCTTTGCTCCCTGACATGTGGGTATGGTTATCACCGAGTTGTCGTAGCTCAGCCTTACGTCGTGAGCTGCGCCCGAGAAGTTTGCCTGCGTTACGTATATGCCCTTGCCCGTTATGGCAGGTGCGGCAGCCATGTTCCATACCACGGTGACATCGCTTGTGCGGTCTGCCATGTCCACCTTGTTCTTGGTGAATATTGCCGTGAGCGTCACAGTCTCTTTCTTGAACGTTGCCTGCTGTCCGGGTGTGTACACCTTTCCCTCTGCCTGCCAGCCCGTGAGGGTGTATCCTTCCTTGTAGAGCGTGGTGTTCTGTGGTATGATTACCGTGCGTCCGTCGGTGCCGTAGCTGCCTGTGGTCGTGGCAGGCGCCTCACCCTCAACGGCGGTGTCTGCCACCTTATATATAATAGTGACGGTCTCGGGTGCCACCACCTCCGGTCCCGGTTCTATGTATGTGGCGGATGTCTCGTACTTTGTTTTGAGTATGGTGCCGTCAGCCACGGCGTTCAGGTAGTTCTCGAGGTTAGTATATCCGTTTGCTGCCACGGCATTGCCGTCGGCAGGGTTGTTCTTGTCCAATCCCGTCTCTTCTTCGTATTCGTCGGGCATTCCGTCGCCGTCGGAGTCGCGCATGTATTTGTCCTGTCCCTCGACGAACATGCGCGGCATGTTGTTGTAAACCACGCCGTTCACAACGTATGTGTCGGCGTATGACAATTTGACGTCATTGGGCGAGTCGATTATTCCGAGTGCGTTGGTGCCTCCCTTGAAGCGCGGGTCTACCGTGCCTGCCGCTTCTGCCAGCAATCGGGTGTCCACCTCGTCATAGCGCGGCAGCGATGCGCCCGCCTTTGTCGTGACGTTTTGGAATGCTGCGTCCGCCGTTTCGTATGTCATGCCGCTGAGGGCATATGGCAGTTCCTTAAGGAGATATTTCTCAGCGTTTGCGCCTGTCATGTTTATGCCGCGGCTGTTGTTGGCGTTTACCGTGCCGTAGTAGTTGTCGGCGTTTACTTTTGAAAGCTCGGCATCGCTCCATACAGTCGCCTTTGGCGCATGCTTGCTCGACAGTTCGTATTTGTTTCCGCTAAGGTACCACTCGCCGTATGGAGTTGACGGGTTTGTGAAATAGCGTGAGCTTGTGGCGTTGGGTCCGGGACGCCAGTAGTTGTTTATCATGTATACGCGGTTGTATCCGTTGGCGTCTGTGACATACTCGCCGCCGTAGCTGCCTCCGTTGTTCGAGCCCCAGTTGAACATCACGTTGTTGGCAAATTCAGAGTCTACGAACTGGTCGTGCTCGCCCTTGGTGGCACTTACTTTGCGCACGCCGTTGAAACGTGGCGAGCGCGACATCGAGTTTGTTATCAGCGTATGGTGCATGGTTGAGTGCTCGCCGCCCCACTGCATGGCGTATGCACGCGCGCCCTTGGAGTTCTTCGAGTTGTACAGAGCCTCGCCTATGATACACCACTGTATGGTGGTGTAGTCCGTGTCGTATGCGGTGATACATTCTTCCATGGACCACGTCATGGAACAGTGGTCTATGATTACGTTGTCGCAGTTCTCCATGTCAAGTCCGGTAAGGCTCTCGTTGGGAATGTCGCCTGCACGGAAGCGCAGGTGCCGGATGATGACGTTGTTCTTGCAGATGTACAGCGGATAGCCGCTAAGGGTGATGCCGCCTCCGGGAGCGGTCTGTCCGAGTATCGACACGTCGGGATACTGGAACTTCAGCTTGCTCGTCAGGTAGATTGTGCCCGACGTTGCGAACAGGATTGTGCGCGGACGTCCGCCGTTGTCGTGTCTCAGCGCCCATCGCAAGGTGCCTTCCACGAGGTTGTTGTCGGTGCAGTCGTCCGTCCGCGTTACGTAACACACTTCGCCGCCGCGTCCGCCGGTGGTGTATTTACCATATCCGTCGGCGCCGGGAAAGGCAAGCATCTTCTGCTGTGCCTGCATCTCGCTTATCGGAAGCATCGCAAAGATAAGCGCAAGTAATAGATAAAGTTTTTTCATTGTTATTGTAATTGATAGTCTGTCCAACGTCTCGATATCTCGCCGTAACGGCATTCAATACAGCCGCGGCTCCGTCAAAGAACGCCGTGTGGCATGTCTCTGTTTCATGTCCTGCCGAGAGGGCAATACATACCTCGGCGCATATCCTTCCTTATTATAATACGGTGGTATGTGGCAATTCCCTTTTCGCGCGCCGTATTTCTCGTTGTGACACAGTGCCAAGCATTCCTTGCGTTTTGCTTTCACCGTGATTTGGCATGAATCTCGATACGTGCAATGTTTGAAAAAACAAGTGCATGCGGACTGAAATATCGCAAAGACGTACGAGCGGAGATAAGGGTGCTGTCATACAGGATGTTACGATGCGCGAAAGAAAAGTCTGCATGCTCCGGATGCGCAAAGATACCTTCGAAAGTCGCCAAACGGAGCGCCAAGCGGATTTTTGGCACGTGCCGGAGCAATTTTTGGATCGATCCAGAAAAAATTTTGGATCGATCCAAAATTCTCTCCGGCACGTGCCACGCATCCGCAAAGTGCATATTCCCGCTCGCAAATCACGTCTGTTCCACCCTAAAACATGCTTCTGCCGTCTGCCACCGCGCTGTTTTAATCCTCCGCGACGCATGTTTCAGTAGAATATTTCATGCGCGTCCCCACCTTTTTCAAAGGTAATTTCTTTGCAAGAATATAACAAATATGCCGCTTTTCCAAGGTTTTATTTGTTAAATATGCCGCTTTTCCAAGACTGTTGCCTTGTTTAACATGAGGCAAACCACTCCGGAGCTGATAAAGTGCGCCACTTCACACCGTAAACCTACGCACTTTGCAGCGTGATGTTACGCACATTACAAGCTAAAGTGGCGCACTTTGGGGTGTGGAAATAAAGCAACGACAAGAGGCGGGAATGTACATACACTCCCGCCTCCATATATTATATATGTTATAAAGATGTTATAAGGCTCTTACTTTATAACCTTCACAGATGTTCCATCGCTGTACTTCACGATGTTCACACCCTTGCCGAGCGCGTTGACGCGGGTTCCGCCCACGGTGTAGATAGCTTCAACAGTCTTGGCTGTGCTTTCTGCTACCGCAGAACCTATTCCTGTCGGTGTTTCTTCCGTCCACTGCGGATTTTCAGCCGTTATGTCCAGATATGCCGTCTTTGCATCCGCGTCACCGCAAATGAGCGCAACGCCCATTACATACGCTTTCTTCTTGAACGATATCACAAACTTGCTGTCTGCAGTCCATGGAATCAGTTTCTCGCCCTGTATTATTGAAGTGCCATCGGGACCCGTTGCCTTCTCGTAGAACTGATAAAGCATGTTTACGAGTTCGGTATCGCCTCCCATGGTCATCTTTATTGTTCCTGCCGTAAGTTCTTCTGTCGTTCCCTCCTGGTTGTTTGTCAGGTCGAGCACCAGTTTCAGCGGTTTGTTGAATGACATCTCTGTCCATGTCGTTGTCTCAAAACCGGGTGCATAATACGGATTAAGCTTGCGGTTAGTAGGATCACCCTCAAAATGGCAGTAGTCGTTTTCCACCGATGTTCCGGTGTACTGGCGTGCATATGCCTGCAACTGTCCTTGCGAAGCCAGATAGAAGATAACTTTCTTTATGTTCGACACACCCTGCGGATTGAATGTATCCTTGAACTTCAGCTCCGTATTCGAGTTCAGGCACGCATATGTTCCGGCCTTGAATGCTATACCCGTCTCGGCATCCGTATAGTCATTCTTAAGGATGTGATAGTTTGCACCGGCTGCCGTTCCGCCTGAAATAGGCAACGTGCTGTATTCCGCATCAAGGAATGCCTCTGAAATCTTGTCGATACATCCTCCGCCAATCTCATCACCTGCAAATCCCGGAGACACAGTTGTGCCGTCGGCAACTTTCATGGACGTTGTGAGGACATAGTTCCTGTCGAGTTTGAATGCCTGCGCGTTTGCAGAGGCAACGCCTACCAAGGCCATCATAGCCAATGTGTAAATCTTTTTCATCTGAATGTTTTTTAGTTTGTTATTAAAAGTTTGATTGTCAGCGGAAGCGCCGCCACCGGTAGCCGGGGAATTATTCAGCAACCGGCAGCAGCACTTTCATACGTATTCACATTATATCAATATCCCGGGTTCTGGTACTCGTCACCGTTGCTCAGACCTTGAAGGAACGGCGTCGGTATGGGACGCAGGGCATACTCGGGCTCGAAATACTGACCGAGGTCGGGATGCGTAGCGTTGAGATAAGTGTTGTCCTTAAGCATTCCCGTACGCTTGAGGTCGTAGAAGCGTGTGTGCTCGCCGCAAAGCTCGCGTGCACGCTCGTCCAGAACGTCGCGCAGAGTGGCTGTGCCGCCGAGGGCGTTGGCTCCTGCACGCAGGCGCACCTTATTAATATAGCCTGCAGCACTGCCTCCACCGTTAAGGTAGATGTCTGCTTCGGCAGCGATGAGGTAAACCTCCGCCATGCGCATTATCAGCACGCCGTTGAGGTTACCGTTGCGCATCTTTGCAGCGTTGGCAACATAATAGTTGCTGCTGTTGTGCTTATTGAGCGACGGGTAGAAGTAACGGAAGATGTTTTCCTTGCCGTTGTAAGTCATGTTGACGTTCTTCGATGCGTCGTTATACACATCTTTATAGTCAACCACGAGGTACGGCACGGTTTTCTTCACAGCCATTTCGGCTGCATAGTCTGCATCCTGCGGCATCACGAACTTTATCGCCTTGTCGCCTACTGCCAAGCGCTTGCCTGTGAGCGAACCGTCTTTGTCAAAGTTAGTTACCACATCCGGTTTCCATATAAACGACTTGTTTGCATTCCATTCCGTTGTGAACGACTTATGGAAGCGCGGGTCGAGCGTGCCGTCGTTCTGCACGTACAGATTAAGAAGATACTGTGTGGGCATGAAGATACCCTCTATGGCACCATCCCATGTGAGGCATGCTTCCTGAGTCTTCTCGCGTGCGCCGAACTTGCTCAGTGCGCAGAGGAACTTCTCATCATAGCGGTTCAACTTCCAGTTGCCGAGACTCGAGCCGTGACCATCGCTGCCTGCATACCAACGATGCTTCCACAGTGCCTCTTTGTTCTCCCAGTTGTTTGCCTCCTTGAACACGTCGTCATAGGTTGCATACATATATGCGCCGTAAGTAGCACCGCCTGCCTCGCAGTCAGCGATAAGAGCCTTTGCCGTGGTCAGCGCTTCCTGCAGGAACTCGTCCGTACCATACTCGCGCGTCTGCAGACACGCCTTTGCAAGCATACCCATTGCAGACTTCTTCGTGGGCTGTGTAGTTGTCGCGTCAGTTCCCTTATCGAGCCACAGTGCTGCAAAGCGCAGGTCGGGAAGTATCACCTCTTTATATATAGTGAGCGGATCTGTGCGCGATGGTGAGAAGTCCATAGATGTGGCAGGCGCCGTAAGCATCGTCACGCCACCGAACTGCTCGACTGCGTTGAAATAATACACTGCGCGCATGAAACGGGCTTCTGCCACTTTCACGTTCTTTGCCTCTTCCGTCTTGAACGGTGCGCGGTCTGCCATTGATATGGCGAGGTTGCAGGCACCTATACCGTCGTATATGGCATTCCATATATCCTTGGTATATGTGGTGTTGGGCGCCGTACCGGCATAGAACCACAAGTATTGCGTATACTGCGTACCCTCGTTCCCTTTATATGTCCACAGATCCGTGTCGCCCTCGGTCAGTTCCATATATCCGTCAGTACCGTAAAGGTAACGTTCCATGCCGAAGTAGACATTGTTCAGCAGTGTCTGATAACCCTCAAGCGAACTTTCCGCCATTGTGCCCATCGTAAATCCGCCGGGGTTCTCCTCTGACAGCGAGCACGAGTTGAGGGCAAATGCGGCAGCAACCGCAGCTGCCGACATAGCCATGTTCTTTATTGTTATTTTCATAGTTGTTTTCTTCTTGTTTATAGTTTTTTATTTAGGTTTTTAGGTTTCAGGTCTTAAGGTGATGAATGTCCTGTTATTAAAAGCGGACATTCTACACCTTACAACCTTAAGACCTCATAACCTCATAACCTTAAAAAGTTATATTCACGCCAAACACAAACTGCTTGTATGTCGGGAATGCGTCAGAGCCTCCGGTCTCGGGGTCGGTACCCTTCAGCTTGCTCTCCATACAGTATATGTACGGATTGTATGCAGTGAAGTAGAAGCGGCACTTCTCCATGAGAGCCTTGCGTGAAATGTTCTTCGGCAGCGTATAGCCGAGGGTTATGTTCTTTATCTTTATGAACGAGCCGTCGTATATGCGTGTGGCTGTATTACCTATCGTCTGGTCGTCGCCGCTTCCGGGACGCGGATAGTATGCGCCTTGGTTCTCTTCCGTCCAGTAGTCTATGCCCGAAATCTGGTTGGTCGTTATCGACGACTTGGCATCGTAGTAGCCCAGCAGGTTGCTGTATATCGTCTGACCGAAGCGTGCCATTGCATAGATTGTAAGGTCGAAGTCCTTGTATGTGAATGTGTTGTTCAGACCGAGAATCCAGTTAGGATTGGTGTGTCCCAGTATACGGCGGTCGTCCATGCTGTACTTGTGCTTGCCTCCGTCACCGTCTTTGTCGTTCGTCTCGATCTTCACCCATCCCGGTTTCACACCGTACATGTCAAGTTCTTCCTGCGATGCGTCAGTACCCCATATTCCGGCATACTTGTAGTCATAGATAGAGTGTATAGGATTACCCTCGAACAGGTTCTCTGCTATAATGTCGCCCTCAGGCAGCTTTTCTATGCGCTCTTTCTCCCATGCGGCAGTAAGAGAGGTATTCCATGTAAAGTCCTTTGTCTTGATGTTACGGCTGTTGATTGTAAATTCAAGACCCTTGTTGCTTGTCTTTGCAAGGTTTTCCCACGATTTCAGAGGCGAACCCCAACCTGTTGCACCACTCGTGATAGGCATTGTGCGTGAGAAAAGCAGACCGCGTGTGGTTGTTGTGAAGTAATCCACAGATGCGTCTATGCGTCCGCCGAGTACGGCGATGTCAAGACCGAAGTTCCAGTTATAGGACTTTTCCCAACCCAATGACGGACTGTCGTAGAAACCGGTATACTGTGTAAACGGAACATAAGTACCGTTAATCGATATACCACTTGCCGAGTATTTGATAGGAGTTGTCAGCGTACCGTATGCACCAACGCCGCCGGAGTTACCCGTGATACCGGCACCTACGCGCAATTTAAGGTTGTCGAGCCAGCTGCGTGTGCTTTCCATGAACGCCTCGTCGCTGATGCGCCATGCCAAGGCACCTGCAGGGAATGAGTCCCATTTGTTGCCTTCCGAGAAGAACGATACACCGTCCCAACGGTTTGAGAATGTCACGAGATACTTGCCTTTGTAAGAATAGTTGAAGCGTACGGCGTAAGACATCTTTTGTGTCTGTGCAAACTCAGAGTTTACGTATGGTGAACTCGTGGAGAGCAGGCGCCAGTAGAGCCATGAGTCTATTTCCTGGTTGCTACCTTCTGCTTGTGCCGACTCCGAACCGTTCTTCTGCCATGATGTCACACCCGTGAACGACAGGTCGTGGTCCTTGGCAAGAGTTATGTTGTATGAAAGGATGTTTTCCCAGTTGTACTTGTAGGTGTCGCCGTATCTCAGCGCAGCATGGGGCGTACCCGCGTATGACGGACGGTTTGCATTGGCGTATGCACCCCAGTACAGTCCTGTACGTCCGTGAGACAGTATGGCGTTCATCTGTGAGCGGAACTTCAAGCCTTTCACCGGTGTGAGTTCCAGATATCCTACAGCGTTTATGTATGTAGAACGGTTGTTGTTTGAATACTGATCCTTGATGAAGTCGCCGAGAGGACTGTACTGGTCCTTGATATACTCACGGTTAAGGGCACCGAATTCATCGCGCACATCACCAAGCGGGAATGACGTCAGAGACTTCGTGAATGTGTTCTTCACGCCGGTATCCTTAATGCTGTACACAATATTTGTAGATACACCTGCCGTAGCCCAGTCGAACAGTCGCTGGTCAAGGTTCAGGCGTACGGAATACTTGTCGAGAGTCTCGTTACTGAGCAATCCTTCGTCACGGTTATATACAAGAGATGTATATACCTTCGTGTTCTCGTTTCCACCCTGTATCGACAGCGAGTATTTCTGTGTAGTGGCTGTGTTGCCGCTTGCCTCGTCCACCCAGTCAATCCATTTGCCTTCTTCGTAAGCATTGATGTAATCCTCGTTTCCGCCGAAGAGAGACGTGATGTTCTCAGGATAGAAACCGTTCTTGTACTTATATGCCTCGCGATGATAGTTAAGCCACTCGTCACCCATCATGCCGTGCTTATATTTAGGTGAGCCGCTCCAGCCGTAATAAGCGTCGAAGTTAATCTTCGTCTTGCCTACGCTTCCGCGCTTCGTCGTGATGATTACTACACCATTGGCACCGGCCGAACCGTAGATGGCAGTTGCAGAAGCATCTTTCATTACGTCGATGCTCTCGATATCATTCGGCGAGAGGTCGTCATAACTGCCGGGCAGACCGTCGATAATAAACAACGGACTGTTGCTTCCGTATATGGAACGTGAACCGCGCAGAAGTATGTTAACGCCCGAACCAACCTGTCCGCTGCCCTTTGTGATATCCATACCTGCTATTTTACCTTGCAGTGCCTCCATTACATTGCTTGTAGGAGCAACGACAATGTCTTCCGTCTTCATTGTCTGTACCGCACCCGTAAGGTCACGTTTCTTTACCGTACCGTAACCGATAACCACAACCTCGTCAAGACCCGTGTTGTCCGGCTGCATCTTCACAGTTACAGACTTGCCGGCTGTTGCCGATACTGTTGATGTCAGATAACCGATGTACGAGAATTCCAGTTCTGCCTTGCCTTTTGAAACAGTCAGGTTGAAATTTCCGTCCAAGTCAGTCACGGCGGCAATCTGTGTGCCCTTCACAGTAACTGTGACGCCGATCATAGGCTCGCCCGTCTCGTCCACCACCTGTCCCGTGATTTTGTTCGACTGGTTTACGCCTTGCGTAACGGCTGCATTGACCGCAATGACCTGTGCCGGGGTAAATACCCAGCAAGCCAAACCAAGCAGTGTCAAAGCCAAAGTCGAAAATCTTGCATTCTTCTTCATTAGTAAATAGATTTAATTATTAAAAGTTGATGTATTCATTTTCCGTAAAATTCATCCTAAGCGAAGTGTAACTTATCGTGCCCATTAAGGACTATCATGTCACTTATCGCGGCGATAAGGGATAATGTCTAATTAAAGAAATAATATAAAAAGTCTTGTTAGAATAACTGTCGAGAACTGTCAAGACTTGAAACGATATTAAAAATGATTATCCACTTGCCGGGACTTAATACAAATACACCTGTCTTGGATATTTAATCAACTTTAAAAAGATACGCATGCTTCTGATTTTATCAGAATTCTGTGTTAATAAAAGGTCACATCTTGCAAGGTAACGAAGCACATATTGGAATGTAATTGACGTAAGTTCGACAATTAATTTATAAATTGTCAATTATTCATTATTTTGAGCTTTTTCCTTTCTTTTTGATTTTTCATAACCCCGAAATACTGCGATGTTCAGAAAAAAGAAGCTTGTTTTGTGTAAATAACGCCAAAATTCGTGTGCAGATATAATATGTTTGATATCAATGTGTTACATGTAAAAGCGAGAAAATGTGCATCATTCGGGATAAGAAAGTTGCCTGATTACTATGCGAAAGTTGCCTGATTACGTTCCAAAAGCAGCCATTTTACCCTGCAAAATGTGGCATTTCAGACCCTAAAGGCACGTGCTTTACTCCCTTTTGGACGTACTTTTAGCAAAAAACGCACGTTCGTTTATCACAAGACGCATGCCTTTTCATCATTTACGACCGCTCTTAACAACTTTTAAAACGTAGAACGCGACTTTCAGATGACGGTTTTGAAATGACAAAATGACATGAAAAATTAATTTAACGTGAATTCGACGAATTCATATTCCATATTATATCACAAACCACCCCCCCTGCCCATCCTTTGAAAAAAGAGGGGACACACAGGAAGTTTTATATTAAAAAGGATGCCGGATTATATAAACAGGCATATTATATATGTATACGGTGTCCGAACTGCGTCCCCTACTTTTCCAAAGGAGGGGCAGGGGTGGTTTGTCTAATTCGTAGAACTCACCTTATTTATATATAATGCAATGTGAACGCAATCAAACTTGCTTGGAAGTGCTGAGGCGAAGTTTATCTTATGTAAAGATAATAAAAATGGAATTTAGAACATATACGATAAAAAAATATTCTATCGTTTGTAATTTTAGACCTTCTTGTCCTTTATTTTTTTATCGTGCCCATTAACAATTGACATTCTGGCATATTAAAATTATCAGCTATGAATAATTAAAGGTATATCAGCATAGTAATAATGTCTGTTTTACACTTTAAGTTTTGATATACAACCGTAAAATTTGATATATACTGTAATTTTTTACCTGTTTTTTACCAATACAGGCACAAAAAGAAGAGATTTTTCTATGTAATATTAAAACTTTTATTATTTTTGCAAAAGTATTTAAAAGAATATAACATAATCTATTAGTATTAAAACATCTGAAAAACAATGGGAAACATGCACCTTTTTTATTCTGCTTAGTATCCCTTATCGCCGCGATAAGTGACATAATCCGATATATTAGCGTGTATGCTTTTTTCCTGTAGAGAAGATTTGACATATCAACAATTTTAATAATAAAATCTATTTACTAATGAAGAAGAATGCAAGATTTTCGACTTTGGCTTTAACTTTGCTTGGTTTGGCTTGCTGGGCATTCACCCCGGCACAGGTCATGGCGGGCAATGCAGCCGTTACGCAAGGCGTAAACCAGTCGAACAAAATCACGGGACAGGTGGTGGACGAGACGGGCGAGCCTATGATCGGTGTCACAGTTACCGTGAAGGGCACACAGATTGCCGCCGTGACAGACTTGGACGGAAATTTCAGCCTTCCGGTGTCAAGTGGTAAGGTAGAACTGGAACTTTCGTACATCGGTTATCAGACGACAAGAACGACTGTAACAGCCGGCAAGTCTGTAACTGTGAAGATGCAGCCGGACAACACGGGTCTTGACGAGGTTGTGGTTATCGGTTACGGTACGCAGAAAAAACGTGATTTGACAGGTGCTATCGCATCTGTGAAGAGTGAGGAAATTACACTTACTCCGGCAACAAATCCCATGCAGGCACTTCAGGGAAGGGTTTCCGGTCTGGATATAACCAAAGAAAGCGGTCAGGCTGGTGCCGGTGTTAATATCCAATTGCGTGGTAACCGTTCATTACCCCAGAAGAATGATAAAGGTATATACGAGTATAAGACCACTCCGCCATTGTTTATTATTGATGGTATGCCCGGTGATTATGCTACACTTAATCCTAACGATATCGAAAGCATCGAAGTGTTGAAAGACGCATCCTCGACAGCCATATATGGTTCGAGTGGTGCAAACGGTGTCATCCTCATTACTACAAAAGGTGGTAAGGAAGGTAAATTAAGCGTAAACTTCAATGCCTACTATGGTATAAACAGCTGGTCGGAAACTCCGGATGTAAGACAGGGCGAGTTATATATGGAAGGACTGCGCCAGGCGCACCGCAATGCCGGAACATATGTGGACGATGCAACGATGTTCCAGTTTAATCCTAATTATTATGAAGCCTATAAGAACGGCAAGTTCATTGACTGGACAAAGGAAATTCTTCATACAGGTACGATTCAGAATTACTCTTTGTCGCTGTCTGGAGGAACGGACAAGATAAAATCGTATGTGTCATTTAACTTCTCTGATGAACAGGGACAGTATAAAGATGACAATTACAAGGTTTATTCTACCAATATTCGTGTTGACAACAAAGTAAACTCATGGCTTACTGCCGGTATGTCTGTACAGGCATCGTATGTTCATCAGAACAAGCCGTTTGCAAAGATTGAAGATGCACAGACCGCAATTCCTTACGGTGACTTGTATGATGAAGACGGAAACTACAACATATATCCTGTTGAGGGTGATGCAAACTATATAAACCTTTTGATAAACAACAAGAGCAATTTCCGCAATCAGGGACAGAATGCAAAAATATATGCCAATCCATACATAAAGGTGACTCCTTTCAAGGGCTTTACGTGGGAAAGCCGTGTGAATGCCACGCTGACATATTCAAAATCCAATTCTTTTACCGGAGCCGGTTCGTACAATTTTATTAAAGACGGTGGAAATGTCACAACGGATACAAAGGCTTCGATAACACAGAACCGTGCATACAGCTATAAGTGGGAAAATATTTTTACGTACAACTTCACACTGGCAAAGGATCATAGCTTTACAGTAACGGGAGTTACGTCGTGGAACCATAACCGGTATGAAAACTCACAAATGACAGGTACGGGAATAACAAACAATGCGTATCTTTGGCATAATCTGGGCAAAGCCGACAAACATGAAAACACGTCAAGCTACTCAATGTCCAAAGGCATGGGATATATAGGACGTATAAACTATTCTTTCCTCGGACGTTACTTGGCTTCGGTTTCCGTGCGCTATGACGGGTCGTCAAGGCTTGCGGAAGGAAATAAGTGGCAGACATTCCCGGCTTTTGCGCTTGGATGGCGTATCAGCGACGAGAAATTTATGGAAAGTACTAAAAACTGGCTTGACAACCTGAAAATCCGTCTCGGATATGGTGAGACGGGAAGTACGGCCAATATCGGTGCTTACAGTTCTACGTCAAAAATCGAGCAGGGTTATCTTACGCTTGGCGGTGAGAAAATAACTACATATACGTATAGCCAGAATGTGGCAAACAGATCTCTTACATGGGAACGCTCGAAAAACTGGAACTTCGGTATCGATGCTTCGTTCCTTAACAACCGTATCGATGTTGTCCTTGACCTTTACAACACAAAAACAACAGGTGTTATATGGGACAAGCAACTTCCTGTGACACTGGGTGCACACACACCTACGGCAGGCGGTCTCTACAGCACATACGTAAACCTTGCCGAGACAAGAAACAAGGGTGTGGAACTTGCTATAAACACACGTAACATCAACACGAAGGATTTCAAGTGGAACTCAACTCTTACTTTCTCTTACAATAAAGAAGAGATTACAAAACTCAGCGGTACGACCAACGATCGTGTAATCCATAATGACAATGTATTTGAGATAGGCTCTGCCCTTAATTCATACTACCATTTCAAGCTTGGCGGTATATGGCAGAAAGGAGAAGAGGCTGACGCCGCATGTTTCGGCTCGGTTCCAGGATCCATCAAAATCGATGTTCCAGGACTGACACGCCACACAAATGAAGACGGTTCCGTATATTATACAAAGATAGACGAAGAAGGTGTAGAGCATATTTATAATGCCCAGAATCCATACGCTGTATCAGCTGCCGACTATCAGGTATTGGGACACAACTCTCCCGACTGGTCACTCGGATTCCAGAACTCGTTCAGGTATAAGAACTTTGACCTGAGTATTTATATGTACATGCGTTGGGGACAGATGATGAAATATTCAGCACTGACCGATTACGATCCTACAGGCAAAGGAAACTATCCGGCATATTTCAACGTATGGTCTGAAGAAAATCCGTCAAACTACTTCCCTGCAATGAATGCAAGCATCACCGATAAACTGAGCTATTATCCCGGATTTGCAGCCTTGGCTTATGTGGACGGCTCATTCTTCAAGATAAAGAACATAACGCTGGGATACACCCTTCCTTCAAACTTGCTGAAGAAGATCGGGCTTACCAATCTGCGTGTCTACGGAACAATAACCAATCCTCTGATTATAGCAAAAAGCGACTTGCTGAAAGACTATGACCCGGAAATGAACGGTAGCCGCAACTATCCGCTTACCAAGCAGCTGGTATTTGGTGTTAATGTTTCATTCTAATGATAAATTTAAACGATAATGAAAATGAATAAAAATATATTTAAACCAGTATTGGCATTATGTGCCGCAGCAGTAATGGGTGCATGCTCATTGGACGAATATGATCCGCTGGGTACGGATACAAGTGCCAGTCTTACCGAATATGAAAAATGGTATGGCATGCAGACAAAATGCTATGAGCCTATTTACAGTCAGCTGTATACGGTAGTAGACTTCATGTCTGTAGCGGAAGCGGGTACCGACTTGTGGCTGACAGCAAAAAACAGCGACAATACAAAAGAATTGTTCTATTATGAAAGTCTCGTCCCGTTTGCAAATAAATATTGGGATAAAGCCTTTATACAGGCATATACCGCACTTGGCACATGTGCCACGGTTATAAAGAACGGCGAGAAGATGGAGCAAACTGATGCAGTAAAGACTCTTTATGCGGAAGCGCGTTTCCTGAGAGGATTCTATCATCTGTTGCTTACTACATACTATGGACCGATAACTTTGGTGAACCATAGTGTTGAAGACGGTGCCGACCTGAACCCGAAGCGCAACACACTGACCGAAATATATACATCGGTTATAAATGACCTTGAGTTCGCAATGAACAATCTTGGCACAACGCCTTATAACAACAATCGTGCCCGTGCCACAAAAAAGTCTGCGTTAGGATTTCTCTGCCGTGCATACGTTCAGGCTGCCGGTCAAGGTCTTACGGCTCCTGACGGGACCTCGTATTGGGACAAGGCTGCCAACTTGGCTGCTGATTTCGTAGCGGATACAGAGGCCGGAGGCTCTAAATACGGCGGTTATCTTTATGATGACATTTCCGACCTGTGGGCAAGCAATAACAACCGCACAAACAAAGAAGCTCTTTTTGTAGCTGCCGGTGCGGATGCAAGCATGGATACTGAAACGTGGAACAATGCAAATGCCGGAAAGAGCAAACTGTTCACTTTGTTCTACTGGAACCAGACGTTGTGTTCTGATATTTCTAAAATCACGAGTGACAAGCAGAACTATTTTTACGGACGTACCAATGCCGGAGTATTTGCACCTTCAAAGTATCTTCTTGACCTTTATACTCCATCATGGGACAAGAGATGGGAAAATACTTTCCAGACATCATTCGGAGGATTTTCAATGCAACAGCCTGAATGGCTGCCGTATTCTTCACAAAGTATAAAGTTGAGTCCTAAGGTAGCCAAACTTTATGGAATCAGCCTGTCAATGGCAAACAAGTATATCTACCCTTATGCTGATTGTGCGGCATTGCCTTCAACTTCCGGCGGCAACCAATATGTAGCCTCCGTATGGCCTAAAGGCGAGACAAGCGGTGATGTATCCAAATTACAGAAGCCCAAGAACGTATATGTAATGGATTATCCTGTTGCTGAGGACGAAAACCGCATATTCCTCTATTTGTCAAAAGAAAAAATGACTGCCGAAGACAAGGTAAATCGTATTTATGCTTGTGTTGACATTGATGACTTGTTTGACGAGACAGGAGCTTACTTAAGTACAAACGTAGGTAATGCCTGGGCCGGAAAATACGGTCAGACCAACCCGCTGTACCAGGCATATCCTTGCCTTAACAAGTTCCAGTGGAACTATGAAGGAGTATTTTACGGTTCGAACTTGCAGATAAAGAACGGTGATGTATACATAATGCGTGCGGCTGAAATCTACCTCATTGCAGCCGAGGCTTATCAGAAGCTCGGCAATGGTGGCAAGGCTGCCGAATACATAAATAAGTTGCGTGCACGTGCTGCACGTCCGGGAGTAACAGCCGAGACATATAAGTTAAGCAATGCAACAGAAGAGGATATTCTTGATGAGTTTGCACGCGAATTGTGCGGCGAGCATCAGCGCTGGGCATTGCTACAACGTCATCAGGCATTCCGCACACAACTGCCTAAAGGCAACAAACGTGCAGCTGCTACATATCGCGACATACATAAGTGGCGTCCAATAAGCCAGACGTTCCTACAGCAGATAGACAATGCTGAAGAATATGGTGACAATGGCTATGGTACTACTGCAAAATCAGGTCTTGAGGGATTTGAACAATAAATAAACAATCCGGAGTAAAGAAGTAAGCACAGGAATGTGGTTCTTCTTTACTCCAACATAAAATCATTATAAACAAAACCCGTTGGCGGAATTAATTTAAGTTGATAAATATGAGTAAAAAGTTGTACATGTCGCTGATTTTTAGTAACTTAGTGGTGATTAAAACATTAAGTTCAAACCATCGTATGTACAACCTTTATGCA
>NZ_JABKKJ010000026.1 GCF_013166515.1 Xylanibacter caecicola
AACTATATCAAGAAAGTGGGAAAGAAATTGAACCTCAGACCGAGAAAGAAACTAAATTTCTCAACCCCGAAAGAAGAATTCTTCAAACAAATCATTAATTTTGCACTTGCCAGTTGAAACTACCGACGGATAAGAATTATCGAATCTCATAAAAGTTTAGATGACTTCATTGCGTGATTGGCAGCAACAAAATGGAGAGAAATGAAAAAAGAAATGGTTATTGTCAACTTGGACAATAACCATTTCCTTATTGGTTGTATGCAGTGATTATTCTTTATCCAGAAGAATATTCATCATTTCGCATGCAGCTTTGGCTACGGATGTACCCGGACCGAAGATTGCAGCTACGCCTGCCTTGTACAGATAGTCATAGTCTTGTGCCGGTATCACACCACCTGCTATTACCATGATGTCCTCGCGTCCAAGCTTCTTCAGCTCTTCGATAAGCTGAGGTATCAGTGTCTTGTGTCCCGCTGCAAGCGAACTTGCACCGATAACATGAACATCGTTCTCCACAGCCTCGCGTGCCGCTTCTGCCGGAGTCTGGAACAACGGTCCCATGTCTACGTCGAAACCGCAGTCAGCATATCCGGTTGCCACAACCTTTGCACCACGGTCGTGTCCGTCCTGACCCATTTTTGCCACGAAAATACGCGGGCGGCGACCTTCTTTCCTTGCAAACTCTTCTGTCAACTCACACGCTTTGTCAAAGTCGTTGTCGTTTTTACTTTCTGATGAATACACGCCTGAAATAGTTCTTATTATTGCTTTATAACGTCCTACGACCTCTTCGCAGGCATCGCTTATCTCTCCTAATGTACAGCGCAGCTTGGCACACTCCACGGCATGAGCCAACAAGTTGCCTTCGCCTGTACGTACACACTCCGTAAGTTCGGCAAGAGCTTTCTTGCAAGCGTCCTCATCGCGTGATGCGCGCAGCTTGTCGAGGCTTTCTTCCTGCTGGTTTCTTACGGCGGTGTTGTCGACTTCAAGAATGTCTATCGGGTCTTCGTGGTCAAGACGATACTTATTTGTACCCACGATTGTCTGCACACCGCTGTCGATACGCGCCTGTGTGCGTGCCGCAGCCTCTTCGATACGCATTTTGGGCAGTCCGGTCTCTATGGCTTTTGCCATACCTCCCAGCTTCTCAATCTCCTGTATGTGCTCCCATGCCTTGTGTACAAGCTCGTTGGTAAGCGACTCTACATAGTATGAACCCGCCCACGGGTCTATCTGCTTGCATACCTTTGTCTCGTTTTGTATGTAGATCTGCGTGTTGCGCGCAATACGTGCGGAGAAGTCGGTAGGCAGTGCTATCGCCTCGTCGAGCGCATTGGTGTGCAGTGACTGCGTGTGACCGAGCACGGCAGCCATAGCTTCTATACATGTACGACCCACGTTGTTGAACGGATCCTGCTCCGTAAGCGACCATCCCGATGTCTGTGAGTGTGTGCGGAGTGCCATAGACTTGGGGTTCTTTGCACCGAAACTCTTCACGATCTTAGCCCACAGCAGACGACCGGCACGCATCTTTGCAATCTCCATGAAGTGGTTCATGCCGATAGCCCAAAAGAACGACAGGCGCGGAGCAAACGCATCGATGTCTATTCCGGCGTTCACACCGGCACGGAGATAGTCCATACCGTCTGCAAGGGTGTATGCCAACTCGATGTCTGCCGTGGCACCGGCTTCCTGCATGTGGTATCCGGATATGGAGATAGAGTTGAACTTGGGCATGTTCTGCGATGTGTACTCAAAGATGTCCGCAATGATTTTCATCGAGAATGCAGGCGGATATATATAGGTGTTGCGCACCATGAACTCCTTGAGGATGTCGTTCTGGATTGTTCCTGCCATTTCTTCGAGCTTGGCTCCCTGCTCCAGACCTGCCACAATGTAGAATGCAAGTATCGGAAGCACGGCACCGTTCATTGTCATGGATACGGACATCTTGTTGAGAGGTATGCCGTCGAACAGCACTTTCATGTTTTCGATAGAGCAGATTGATACTCCCGCCTTGCCCACATCGCCTACAACACGCTCGTTATCAGGGTCGTAACCACGGTGTGTGGGGAGGTCGAACGCAACGGAAAGTCCTTTCTGTCCCGATGCGAGGTTGCGGCGGTAGAATGCGTTGCTCTCTTCGGCGGTTGAGAAACCGGCGTACTGACGTATGGTCCACGGGCGGAACGGATACATCATGCTGTACGGACCGCGCAGAAATGGAGGGATACCTGCCGAAAAGTCCAGGTGTTCCATGCCCTCAAGGTCCTCTTTTGTATAAACGGGCTTTACCTCTATGTGCTCCGGAGTCTTCCAGTTTGCCTCGATACCGTTTTCTTTTTGCCAGTCTGTTCCGTTGACGGCGTTAATGCCGGCAAATATATCTATATCTTTAAAATTCTTTCTCATGGCTTTATTTCATTAACTTAGCGTTATACTCTTTCAGTGTTTCGAGCACATTGCATCTTACATGTACGAAGTTCTCTATGCCTGCGGCCTTAAGATCGTCCATGCAGGCGGGAGCACCTGCAACCACAAACATGGCGCGGTTGTCAAGATACTTGTATGCAGGTATTGCATATTCGGCATATTCGTCATCGCTTGAACAAAGAACAACTATGTCGGCTCCTGCCTCGAGAGCGGCGTCTACGCCTTCTTCTACAGTATTGAAACCAAGATTGTCTATAACCTTGTATCCTGCACATGCCAGGAAGTTGCAGCTGAACTGTGCACGTGCCTGACGCATGGCAAGGTTTCCTATTGTGAGCATGAACGCAACAGGCACCTTATTACTGTTCTCCACTTCTATGCGGAGGTCTTCAAAATCGGCGGCAAGGCGGGAAGCATTGATTGCCTTGAACGGCTTTTCGTGGTCTTCGTGCTTGTGTCCGCATCCGCAACCGCATGATGCCGATGTCTTTCCTTCCGATTTCTCTGTAAAGTTGGGGAACTGGTTTGTGCCAAGTATGAACTCCTTGCGGTTGGCGGCGGCGGTATGACGCTTTGCGTTTGTTTCGTTTACGCAGTCCTGTACGCTTCCTTTCTTTATAGCTTCAAGGAAACCTCCTTCTTCTTCAACGTTAAGGAATATCTTCCAACCCTCACCGGCAAGGAGAGATGTTATTTCCTCTATGTAATAGCTTCCTGCCGACGGGTCCACTACTTTGTCGAAGTGGCACTCTTCCTTAAGCAGAAGTTGCTGGTTGCGTGCTATGCGCTCCGAAAACTCGTTCGGTGTCTCGTATGCAGCGTCGAACGGAGTAACGACAATAGAGTGAACACCGGCAAGGGCGGCACTCATCGTTTCTGTTTGGGAACGTAACAGGTTCACGTAGCTGTCGAACATCGTCATGTTGTATTTGGATGTCACAGCGTTTACGCACATCTTGCAGGCACAGTCGCACTTAGGCTTATACTGCTTTACTATTTCAGCCCAAAGCATACGTGCCGAACGGAACTTGGCTATCTCCATGAAGTAATTTTCGGAAATGCCCATGTTGAATTTAATCTTCGATGCGGCAAGAGCGGGATCCGTACCTGCCTCTATCAGCATGTTGAGATATTCGTTACCCCATGCAAGTGCATATCCCAATTCCTGAACGATGTATGCTCCGGAATTGTTCAGCGAAACGGTGTTTACCGATATGCAACGGAAGTGGGGATAGTCTTTCAGCGTGTTTACTATTTCGGGTGCTATGGAGAGAAGCTCTGTCATGTCGCATCCCTTCATAATCATTTTCTCCATCGGGTCCCAATCAACAGAGCCTACTATCTTGGCTTTGTCATAACCTTTCTTGTCAAAATATGCGGCTAAGATCTGTGCAAGTTCCAGTGTGTGGCGCTTGCATGTCGTGAAATTGACTTCAACGACATCGCAAAGGATGTTGTCAAGCAGCGTTTCTACGAATTCCATGCTTACCTTCTTGCCGGGAATGCTGAAACAAAGCGAGTCTATTCCCTTGTTCAGTATATCCAGTGCCTTGGCATTTGCAGCCTGTGCATCGTCTGCAACAATGTCCTGACGAATATACCATTCGTTGTTGTCCTTCTTGTTTCCGCGTACAAACGGGAACTCGCCGGGCATTGCATCGGGAGTTTTTAACTTAGACAAATCTTCCTTACGGTAAAAAGGCTGTACATTGAAGCCTTCATTGGTTCTCCATACCAGACGTTTGTTGAAATCAGCACCTTTCAAATCTACTTGAATCTTATCCAGCCACTCTTGGGTGGACGGTGCCTGAAACTCGGTAAAGAGTTTTTCTTTACAGTTTGACATAATGTTTTTATTATAATAAGTTTCTAAATATTCCGGTATATATTCGGATGTACGGCAACATTCTTTGCCTAGGAATATGCAGCCTCCGACAATCAAACGTGTCTGATTATGCCGAAGTGCTGTTCATTCCGTGCAAAGATAATTCATTTTTTTGACCTTTTATAAAAAATAAAAGGAATTTATCTTCCGGCATATAAAAATGCAAAAAGTTAATGCAATGTCTTAAAATATTTGTCCAAATGTTGTTCTTTGAGGGATATTTTGCCTAATTTTGCACCCACATATTTATAGTGGTTTGTTATTATGGAATGGCTTATAAATTTATTTGTTACAACTGATTCTATTGCTCATATCGTCTTGCTGTATGCTATAGTGATAGCTGTAGGGGTTTATTTAGGAAAAATAAAAGTGGGCGGAGTATCTCTTGGTGTTACTTTTGTACTTTTTTCCGGCATTATTGCCGGTCACATCGGTTTTACGGCTCCCGTCAATATACTTACTTTTATTCAGGATTTCGGTCTTATACTGTTTGTCTTCATGATTGGTCTGCAGGTGGGTCCCGGCTTTTTTGAAAGTTTCAGAAAAGGAGGAGTGACGCTTAACGGGCTGTCTACGGCAATGATATTTCTCAATATAGGCGTGATGTTTGCATGCTACTATATTTTCTTTGATACTTCCAATCCCAATAATCTTCCCATGATGGTAGGTACTCTGTATGGTGCCGTGACAAATACGCCGGGACTTGGCGCCGCCAACGAGGCATTGTCGTCCGTGTTCGAGGACGGTAAGGCGCCGCAGATTGCATCGGGATATGCCTGTGCCTATCCGCTCGGAGTGCTGGGTATCATCGGCGCAACCATTGCAATAAAGTATATATGCAGGATTTCCATGTCTAAAGAAGAGGCGGAACTGGAGAAAGAAGAAGCCGACAATGACTCTGTAAAGCCGCATTTCATGCACTTGAAGGTTACAAACTCTTATCTGGAGGGAAAGACATTGCTGCAGGTTCACGATTTCCTTAACCGTGACTTCGTATGTTCAAGAATATTGCATGAAGGTCATGTCAGTATACCGAATAGGAATACGGTGTTTCATATAGACGACCAGCTGTTCATTGTATGTGCGGAGGTGGATGCCGAGGCGATAATAGCGTTCATCGGTCCTACGATAGAGGTGGACTGGAAGAAGCAGGACGAGCCAATGGTAAGCAAGAGGATACTTGTTACACGCTCGTCAATGAACGGAAAGACACTTGGCAAGATGCACTTCTCGAGTGTATATGGAGTTAACGTGACCCGTGTCACACGTCAGGGCATGGAACTTTTTGCAAGTAACAGCCTTTCATTGCAGGTGGGCGACCGCATAATGGTTGTCGGTCCCGAAGATGCCGTTAACCGTGTGGCAAGCGTTATGGGCAATTCTATAAAGAGACTTGACGCTCCCAACATAGCAACAATATTTGTAGGCATAATTCTCGGCATATTGTTTGGAAGTCTTCCCATTGCAATTCCCTCAATGCCTGTGCCGTTGAAACTTGGTATTGCCGGCGGTCCGCTGATAATAGCGATACTTATAGGAAAATACGGATACAAGTTCCACCTTGTAACCTATACCACGACGAGTGCCAATATGATGTTGCGCGAGATAGGTTTGGTGCTGTTTCTCGCGAGTGTGGGTATAAAGGCGGGTGCCGGATTTGTGGAAACTGTTGTGCAGGGCGACGGTATAAAGTATGTATATACAGGTTTTCTGATTACGGTAATACCTATTCTTATAATAGGTACGTTGGCAAGGCTTAAGTACAAGTTCAATTATTTTACGATTATGGGTATGCTTGCCGGTACTTGTACCGATCCTCCCGCGCTGGCATACGCAAGTTCGGTGTGTTCAAAGGATGCTCCTGCCGTGGGCTATTCTACGGTGTATCCTCTCTGTATGTTTCTGCGCATACTCACGGCACAGTTGATAGTTCTTTTCTTTTGCGGATAAATCATTGACAGATAAACTTTATAATTATAATAATACATGAAAAAAAGCAGAATATTGCTGTGTCTGTTGTTTATGAGCAGCACTCTCATGTTCGGGCAAGGTGCCAGGAACATAAAGATAAATGAGGTGCTGACAAACAATACCGGCAATTTACAGGACGAGTTTGGAAGGCGGAATGCATGGGTGGAGTTGGCTAATACATCGTTCTCCTCGTATAATGTGCGCGGCATGTACATTACTACAGATCGCCGTGTACTTGACAAAAACCTTACGATACCGCAGCGTGTTGCCATGATGAGCATCATTCCTAACGGCGACGCAAGGACGGTAATGTCGGCACAGGATCATCTTGTCTTCTTTCTGAACAGCAATCCAGCCAATGGCACGCTGCATCTTTCTGCAAAGGCAGACCCGCAAGATGTTGTATGGATTGCGCTTTACGACGGCAATGCCATAGACATTATAGACTCAGTGAGCGTGCCCGTGATTGAAGAGAACATGTCGTATGCACGCGAAAAGGACGGTGCTTCCGTATGGAGGGTAAAGGCAAGCGATGAAGTGACGCCCGGAATAAAGAACCTTATAAAGACAGACGAGACGAAGATTGCCCGCTTGAAGCGCGAAGATCCTCACGGATTGGGCATCACCGTGCTTTCCATGGGTATCGTCTTTTCATGTCTTGCCCTGCTTTATGTCTTCTTCCGCATACTCGGATTGTTTATGGCGCATAAGCAGGCAATAAAGAAAGCCGGCAGGATACAGCCTATAAAGGCAGCAGTAAAGACCGGTGAGAAACTTGCGGAAACAGGACACAAGACAAAGGTAATATTGAAAGACGGCTTGCAGACGGCAGGTATAGACAAAGAGATATACATGGCTGTGATATCGATGGCACTCAAACAGTATGAGGATGATGTACACGATATCGAAAGTAATGTCATTACGATAAAGCCTCATCACACAAACTGGACCTTGCCGCATCCCGACGAGCCGGTTATTTCATAAATTAATCATTCGTAAAATCAAATAACTACATAACACTATGAATAAGTATCAGTATAAAGTTCAGGGCGTTGATTACGACGTTGAGATTGAAGATATAGACGGCAACGTAGCCAAAGTGAGCGTAAACGGAATACCTTTTGAGGTAGAGATAAAGCAGCCGATAAAGTCAGCACATGTTCTTCACAAGCCGAAGGTGGCGGTTCAGACACCGTCACGTGCTGCCTCTGCTCCGGTTCCGGCTCAGCCGCAGGCTCCTGTTGCCCCCGTTCCTGCCGCTGCAGGCACAAAAGTTCTGGCTCCATTGCCCGGTACAATCACCGAGATAAAGGTTAATGTCGGCGATGTTGTAAAGAACGGTGACACGGTTGTCATCCTCGAGGCAATGAAGATGCAGAACAATATCGAGGCAGAGTGTGCCGGTACAATCACGTCGGTAGTGGTGAGCAAAGGTGATACGGTGATGGAAGGTGCCGTACTTGTTACAATCGGATAATAGGCAGGACAATGGGATTTACAGATTTCATAATAAGTAACTTTAACGAGTTTCTGAGTTATACAGGTTTTGCGAATGCCGAGACAGGCAATCTTATAATGATTGTGGTAGGCATATTCTTTATATGGCTTGCCATAAAGAAAGATTTCGAGCCGCTGCTGCTTGTGCCCATCGGGCTTGGCATCATTCTCGGAAACATCCCGTTCAGAGCCGATGCCGGTCTTGAAATAGGGTTGTATGAAGACAATTCGGTGCTTAACATCTTCTATCAGGGTGTCCGTCAGGGCTGGTATCCGCCGCTTGTGTTCCTTGGTATTGGTGCCATGACCGATTTCTCCGCACTGATAAGCAATCCAAAACTCATACTTATCGGTGCCGCTGCACAGTTTGGTATCTTCGGTGCATACATGTTTGCCCTTGCACTTGGCTTTGAACCCAACCAGGCTGCAGGTATTGCCATCATCGGAGGAGCCGACGGTCCTACGGCGATATTCCTTTCGTCGAAGCTCTGTCCCAACCTTATGGGAGCCATTGCAGTGTGTGCATATTCATACATGGCGCTTGTTCCGGTTATCCAGCCGCCTCTTATGCGCCTTTTGACAACAAAGAAAGAGCGTGTGATACACATGAAGCCGGCGCGCCGTGTAAGCCAGACGGAACGAATATTGTTCCCTGTCATAGGACTGTTGCTTACCACGTTTATCGTACCTTCGGGACTTCCGTTGCTTGGAATGCTGTTTTTCGGCAATCTGTTGAAAGAGTCCGGTAAGACGACACGCCTTGCAAAAACGGCGGGAAGTGCGCTCAACGATGTTATCGTGGTGCTTCTCGGTCTTACTGTCGGTTGCTCTACGCAGGCAAGCGAGTTCCTTACGATGAAGACAATCTTTATCTTTGCAGTGGGTGCAATGGCGTTTATCATTGCATCGGCAACAGGTGTACTGTTCGTGAAGTTCATGAACTTGTTCCTTCCGGCTCACAAGAAGATAAATCCGCTGATAGGAAATGCCGGTGTCAGTGCCGTACCTATGAGTGCCCGTATATCGAACAACCTCGGACTGGAGTACGACCGTCACAACTTCCTTCTCATGCATGCCATGGGTCCGAATGTAGCCGGTGTGATCGGTTCTGCCGTTGCAGCCGGAACTCTGCTCGGCTTCTTGTCGTAAAAGAAACGATTGTTCTATGCACGGACACCCCAAAATAGCTATAATTAACCCCAACACGCTTGCCGTGCTGGGGTTAAAAAATATATTGCAGAGCATAATGCCCGTAATCGGCATAGACACGTTCGGCTCTTTTAGTGAACTTCCTTGCAGCCGCCGCGACATTTATTACCACTATTTTGTCACGACCGACATCCTTCTTGACCACCGTGCATTCTTTTTAGAGAACATGCGTAAGACCATCGTGCTTGTATCCTCATCGGATCCGCAGGCGCAGATAAGCGGTTTCCACTGTCTGTGCACCGGCATACCGGAACATGAGTTCGTCAAGTCCCTGCTTGCCCTCGAACAGAAAGCCCATGCCAACGGTCACAACCTTCCTCCCGTGCCTAAAGAGGCGGGAGGCTGCATGCTGTCTGCCCGCGAGATTGAGGTAATGTCGCTTATAGTACAGGGATATATCAACAAAGAAATCGCCGACAAGCTCAATATCGGTCTTGCCACTGTGGTTACCCACAGACGTAACATCATGGAAAAACTAAGGTTGCGCAGCGTCTCCGCACTTACGATATACGCCGTAATGCACGGATATGTGGATATAGGCAAGATTTAGTTCCCGCTTCTTTATTCTATCTATACTGCCTCAGTGCCGCCAGCAACTCGTTGTTTTCGCTTTTCGAACCCACGGTGATGCGCAGACAATTGTTGCATAACTGCACGCGTGTGCGGTTGCGGACTATTATTCCGTTGTTCACAAGATAGTCGTATATCACCTGGGCGTCTGTCATGCGGGCAAGGAAGAAGTTGGCATCGGTGGGATAGACGTGCTTGCATATCGGCAGAAGCTTGAAAGCTTCGATCATGCGTCCGCGTTCGAGCAGCAGCATCTTTACCCATTTGTCCACCTCGTATGGGTCTTTCAGCGTTTCAAGTGCCTGCTGCTGTGTAAGCAGGTTTATGTTATAAGGATATTTCACCTTGTTGAAAAGACCGATGATGTCGGCGTGTGCGAATGCCATTCCGAGCCTTATGGCGGCGCAGCCCCATGCCTTGCTGAATGTGTTAAGCACAATCATGTTGGGGTGGGAGGCAAGTCTGAGACGCATAGGACTTGCGGATGAGAAGTCGGAATAAGCCTCGTCGACGACCACAAGTCCGTCGAAGCCGTCGATGACTTTCATCATTTCCTTGCGGTCAATGCTGTTTCCGGTGGGGTTGTTGGGCGAACAAATCCATATCACCTTCGTGTTCCTGTCGCATGCGGCAAGCATCTTGTCGGCAGACATGCCGAAGTTCTCGTCAAGAAGCACGGGGCGATATTCCACATCGTTAATGTCCGCACACACCTTGTACATGCCGTATGTCGGTTCGATGGCGACAACGTTGTCCCTGCCGGGGCGTGTGAAGCACCGGTATACAAGGTCTATCGCCTCGTCCGAGCCGTTGCCGAGGAATATCTGTTCGGCACCTACACCTTTGACCTTTGCAAGTATCTCTTTTATCTCCGTCTGCAACGGGTCCGGATAGCGGTTCAGCGGAGCGTTGTACGGATTCTCGTTGGCATCGAGAAACACGTGTGCCGCGTGTCCGCTGTACTCGTTGCGTGCGCTGCTGTATGGCGCAAGATTCCATATATTGGGTCGTGCCAGTTCTTTCAGTGTCTTCATTTCTTTTCTCCGTAAATGTTTTTACACTCGTCGATGCGTACCGTCATGGCGTTTTTGTGCGCATCGAGCCGCTCGTTTTCAGCCATTATCTCCACGGCGCGCCCTATGTTGGCTATGCCTTCGGGCGTTATGTGCTGGAATGTTATCTTGCGGTTGTAGCTGTCAAGGTTCACTCCGCTGTATGCCGTCGCATACCCGTGCGTTGGCAGCGTGTGGTTTGTGCCGCTGGCATAGTCGCCCGCACTCTCGCAAGCATACTTCCCGAGGAACACGCTTCCGGCGTTTACAACCTTTGCGGCAAGTTCTTCATGGTTCTCCGTGGCTATTATCAGATGCTCCGGCGCATAAATATTGCTCAGCTCCATCGCTTCGTCATAGTCTTTTACAAGTATCAACATGCTGTTTTCGAGCGACTTCCGGATGAACTCCTTGCGCTCCAACGCCTCCGTCTGACGGTCTATGCACGCTGCAACATCATCGAGCATTCTCTCTGATGTGGTTATCAGCACAGCCTGAGAGTCGGCACCGTGCTCCGCCTGCGACAGCATGTCGGCTGCCACAAACTCGGGATTGCTCGTCTCATCGGCAATCACACACACCTCTGACGGTCCCGCCGGCATGTCTATCGCCACGTCGTGAAGGCTCACAATCTGCTTTGCCGCCATGACATATTGATTTCCCGGACCGAAAATCTTGTACACCTTAGGCACGCTTTCCGTGCCGTATGCCATAGCCCCTATGGCTTGTACGCCGCCGATCTTGAATATTTTCCTCACCCCGGCGATGTGTGCCGCCGCAAGAATGGCAGGGTTAACCTTACCGTCCTTGCCCGGAGGAGTGCACAACACTATCTCCCTGCATCCTGCAATCACCGCAGGTGTGGCAAGCATCAGCACCGTGCTGAACAGCGGTGCCGTGCCACCCGGCACGTAAAGTCCCACTTTTTCTATCGCCACGCTCTTCTGCCAGCATGTCACTCCGGGCTGTGTCTCCACCTTTTTCACCGTCATTGCCTGTGCGCGGTGAAACCTTTCAATGTTGCCGTGGGCAAGGTGCAGGGCGTCGAGCAGCTCTTCAGAAACCTCTGTCAGAGCCTCTTCAAGTTCTTTTTCTGTCACGACAAGCGATTGCAAGGCAGCCTTGTCGAACATCTCCTCATATCTTATCACCGCCCGGTCGCCGTTTTCCCTAACGTCGTCGAGTATCTTTTCCACGGCGGCGTTCAGTTCCGACAGGTCTGTACGCGACCGTCCGGTTATCCGTTCCCGGTCATTTCTTTCGGGATACCTTATTATATTCATCGTTCAGTCGTGTCCTTATAAAATCATCTTCTCGATAGGCGTCACCAGTATTCCCTGTGCACCAAGCTCTTTCAGCTTGCCTATTATCTCCCAAAAGCGCTTCTCGCCCAGCACCGTGTGCACCGAACACCAGTCTTTGTCGGCAAGCGGTATTATCGTAGGGCTTTTCAATCCGGGCAATACCGATATTATTTCGTCTATTCTATTGTTCGGAACGTTCATGCGTATGTACTTCTTGTCCTCGGCATTGCGCACCGCCTCGAAGCGGAACATCATTTCATCGAGCAACGCTTTCTTGTCCTTGTCCATGCCTTTGCAGGCTATGAGCAGCGCCTCGCTGTCCATTACGCGCTCCACTTCGCGCAGATTGTTGCTGATAAGTGTCGAACCGCTGCTGACGATGTCGAATATGGCATCTGCCAATCCTATGCCCGGACATATCTCCACGCTGCCCGTGATGACGTGTATCTCTGCACTGATGCCGTTGTCATCAAGATACTTGCGCAGTATGTTGGGGTAGGAGGTGGCTATCTTCTTGCCGTTGAACCACGACGGACCGTTGTATTCCACCGATTTGGGTATGGCAAGCGACAGGCGGCAGCGGCTGAAACCCAGTCGGCAAATCACCTCGGCGTCCTCGTCACGCTCCACATATTCGTTCTCGCCCACCACACCTATGTCGGCAATGCCCGTGGCAACGTTCTGCGGAATGTCGTCGTCGCGCAGGTAAAGCACTTCCAACGGGAAGTTTGATGCCTGCACCAGAAGCGTGCGTTTGCCTGAACCTATCTTGATATCCGCCTCGTTGAGCAACCTCATCGTGTCCTCAAAGAGACGTCCTTTTGACTGTACTGCTATTCGTAACATTTTATTTGCTGTTGTTTTAAATGTGTTGCAAAATTACACTTTTTATAGCAATATTGCAAGAAAACAAGGCTGTTTATATGCTTTTTGTAATATTGGGTGGTTTGAGATGAGGGGGATTGGGAGGGCGTGCGGCTGCATTTTCTTGTTGTTATGGGGCGATGAATAATGGTTTTAGCTGTGTTCTCCTCCGGTAGGGACATATTCTTGTATTTGTCCGCACGCCTCATTGAGGCGTTCATATCGTTATTTGGAACATTCAATACTAATTTTTTTGTTGTTTCGTTTATCCCTTATCCGTATAAATAAATAATGAACGCCTCAATGAGGCGTGCGGACAAATACAAGAATATGTCCCTACCGGAGGTGTATTTTGGGGGTGCTCGTTATTTCAAACGTTCGTAATATATACCTTATTTCCTCCTGCAACGCATCGTATTATATCTCTATCTATGTTTACAAAGTGTAACTCTTTTAATCTTTTCATGCACAAAATGTCAACCGAAAAACCTCTCTCTGTTTTCTCAAACTACGTTGCCGGGGCAACATTATTGTGCTTTCGGAAGATAAAAACATACCCTTTTAATGACAAACCGTGCATGTTTGGAGGCAGAAACAGCACACTTTGCAGTGCAATATGCGGCATTTTACGTTGCAATATGCCGCATATCACAATGCAAAACACGGCACTTTACATTCTGAAATGCCGTGTTTTGTATGCTGTCAAGCCTCATTTGGCTGCACACTTGTGCTCTGTTTAAACGCAAACCACATGTTTACAGTGTATTACGGCTGCACACAATTCTTTCGCATATTTGCCTCCGCAGAGTCTTTCGCTGCCGAATAACGCAGCTATGAGCGGTTGTGCAAAAGCAATGTGTAAGCCATATTGCTGCTTTATCAAGCATAATGCAATGTGTGGCATACGGCTCGTCGCCTGTCGTTTCATGCCGCAACACACCAAAATCAGATACCGAGGAAGTCGGCTCTTACGGGGCTGAACGTGTCTATGAGTGTTCCTGCCTCCAGACATACGCATCCGTGCGGCTCGTCGGGTGCCACATAATAGCCGTCGCCTGCCGTGAGAATGCGCTTTTCGCCGTTGATGTCAAGCTCGAATTTTCCGCTTGCCACGTATGTCGCCTGACTGTGATAATGCTCGTGCATGGTACCGACAGCACCTTTTTCAAACACCACCTTCACCATCATCAACTGTCCGTCGTATCCCATAATCTGGCGGCGGATGCCCGGTGCAGGGTTTTCCCATTTTGTTTCCTCACTGATTTGAAATCTCGTGCCGGCTGTTTTCATATTGCTTTATTTTTAATGTTTAAAACGTAATTTTATACAAAGATAATGCAAGCCGAGTGCAATGAAACTTGTTTCAAATTGCCGAGGCGCAGCTTATCTTATGCAAAGATAGCATAATAATATCTCTCTGCCTGCCGTTTAGTCCGTATCCTCTCGTGAATTTAACCATTTATTAGACTTTGTTTGCATTTGTTTTACAAATTCACGGCATGCCCGTGACTCCTCCTCGACTATGATATTAGGTTAAATAAAAAACATGAACTTGACGAATAAATATCCCATTTTATATTACAAACCACACCCTCACATGCAATAAGCATTTGTCTTTTATCTCCGTTTATTTTCCCTTATCTTCCCATATCTTCCTTCTATTAAGACCATTGTATATATGTATATGGTGCTTTTGCGGCGTCCCTGCCTTTTTCAAAGGAGGGGTAGGGGTGGTTTGTATAATTCGTCTGACTCGCGTTAAACAGCAAAAAAATATATTTAATGTCAAATAAATGTATCTTCGCAACGGTGTTTTTCGATTTAATTCATTATCTTTGCGTGGAGATAATGTGTCGTTCAAGATACAGTGGGAAAGAATTGTTTTAACTAATTTATATAATAATATGGAAAATAACACCGAATTGATTAAGCAGTGTGAGCTGAAAGCCAAGGAATGGCTGTCGCCCGCGTTCGATGCGGATACGCGTGCAGCTGTAAGCGAGATGTTGGAAAAAGAAGACAAAACCGACCTTATAGAGTGCTTCTACAAGAACCTTGAGTTCGGTACGGGCGGACTGCGCGGCATAATGGGCGCCGGCAGCAACCGTATGAACATATATACCGTGGGGCTTGCCACACAGGGACTGGCAAACTATCTGAAGAAAAACTTTGCCGGTATGGAGCAGATATCTGTTGTGGTGTGCCACGACTGCCGCAACAACAGCCGTCTGTTTGCCGAGACAGTGGCAGACATCTTCTCTGCTAACGATATCAAGGTTTACCTCTTTGACGACATGCGTCCCACGCCCGAATGCTCGTTTGCCATACGTCACCTCGGATGTCAGAGCGGTGTCAACATCACTGCCAGCCACAATCCGCGTGAGTACAACGGATACAAGGCATACTGGGCAGACGGTGCGCAGGTGCTTGCTCCGCACGATACGGGCATCATCGACGAGGTTAACAAGGTGAGGATAGAAGACGTTAACTTCAAAGGAAACAAGGAACTGATACAAATCATCGGCGAGGATGTGGACAAGGTTTACCTCGACCTCGTGCAGGGAGTGTCTATCGACCCGGATGTAATAAAGAGACAGAAAGACCTCAAGATTGTATATACGCCGCTGCACGGTACCGGCATGACGATGATACCGCGCTCGCTTAAGCAGTGGGGCTTTGAAAACGTGCACTGTGTTGAAGAGCAGATGGTAAAGAGCGGCGACTTCCCCACAGTTGTAAGTCCCAATCCCGAGAACGGCGAGGCGCTTACTCTGGCACTCCGCGATGCAAAGGCGATAGATGCCGACATCGTAATGGCGAGCGACCCCGATGCCGACCGCGTGGGAATGGCTTGCAAGAACGACAAGGGCGAGTGGATACTCATCAACGGAAACCAGACATGTCTGCTCTTCCTCTATTATATCATCAAGAACCGTCAGGCAACAGGCAAGATGCAGCCCACGGACTTCATCGTGAAGACTATCGTTACCACAGAGGTTATCAAGAAGATTGCAGACAAGCAGAATATAGAGATGCGCGACTGCTATACCGGTTTCAAGTGGATTGCACGCGAGATTGCACTGTCTGAAGGAAAGCAGCAGTATATCGGTGGCGGTGAAGAGAGCTACGGCTTCCTTGCAGAAGACTTCGTTCGCGACAAGGATGCAGTGTCCGCATGCTGTCTTTTGGCAGAGATATGCGCATGGGCAAAGGATCAGGGCAAGATGCTCTACGACGTGCTCATGGACATATATCTGGAATACGGCTTCTCAAAGGAGGTTACTATAAATGTAGTCAAGCCGGGAAAGACCGGTGCTGATGAGATCAAGCAGATGATGACCGACTTCCGCAACAATCCGCCTGCAACGCTTGGCGACAGCAAGGTGGTTCTTTGGAAGGACTATAAGACACTTGAGCAGCGCGACATCGACGGCAATGTCACAAAGATAGACATGCCGGACACAAGCAACGTGCTTCAGTGGTTCTGCGAGGACGGCACGAAGATAAGCGTGCGCCCGTCGGGAACAGAGCCTAAGATAAAGTTCTATACAGAGGTGAAGGGCACAATGAAGTGTGCCGGATGCTATGAACGTTGTCTTGCAGAAGGTGCCGTTAAGATTGAGGCTATAAAGAAAAGCCTTAATCTCGACTGATTACGGTAGGGCGATGTGTGCCGGATATCTGCCGGCACAGTGATACATATCGGCGGAGCGTAGGGAACAAGGGGTTCTTACGCTCCGCTTTTTTATATGTCCGCGGCTCTATACCTTATTTATATATGGGGTGGGGCTGGGAGAACATTCGAAACCGCATGGCTTGTTTCGTGTGTAATGGTGGCGGCTGCACCGGGGTACAGCCTTACGGGGAGGATGAACATTATCTGTAATCTGCATAATAGGTTGAAAGTGGGAAGGAGATAGAGCCTGCTTATCTGTAGGGATGTTCCCTGGAACATCCGAAACCGCATGGCTTGTTTCGTGTGTAATGGTGGCGGCTGCACCGGGAGTACAGCCCTATAGGATAGGGATAGTTTCGGCTTTCGTTATCCTAAACTCACGTATATGTAGTTATTTCCCAACCCCATAAACCGCATTGCGATATTTGCATATTGAAGAGTAAAACCATTGTGCAGGCTCTCTTTTATCCACTTTTTATGCTGTAAGTATATTTTTTTAAGTCAAAAGCTTGCATGTATGAAAATAAAACACTACCTTTGCACCGCATTTAAGAGAAAATGCTGCGGTATTCAGTTACCGTCTGGAAGTTTGGGTGAGTGGCTGAAACCAGCAGTTTGCTAAACTGCCGTACGTGTTTAACGTACCGGGGGTTCGAATCCCCCAGCTTCCGCAGGGTTCTCTCTCGTGCATATCTAACGGTGGATTCATCTAACGGTTAGGATACAAGATTCTCAATCTTGGCATAGGGGTTCGATTCCCCTATCCACTACTAAAGCTCCCGCAACGGCAAAGTTGCGGGAGTTGTTTGTTATATAGGGCATAAAACGCTGCTGTCTGTATACATTTTAAATATAAAGCAACTGTTTTACGCCGTTTTTTCGTAATTTTGCAGAGTTTTACACTATTATAATAATAAAGTTATATTTAAACAATGGAATTAGCAAGTAAGTACGATCCCAAGGAAGTGGAGTCGAAATGGTATCAGTATTGGCTTGACAACAAGCTGTTCAGTAGTAAACCCGACAGACGCCAGGCTTATACCGTCGTCATTCCGCCGCCTAATGTCACCGGAGTGCTGCACATGGGACACATGCTCAACAATACCATTCAAGATATACTTGTGCGCCGGGCACGCATGGAAGGAAAGAACGCCTGCTGGGTGCCGGGCACAGACCACGCCTCTATTGCCACAGAGGCAAAGGTGGTGAAGAGACTTGCTGAGAAAGGAATAAAGAAACACGACCTTACACGCGAGCAGTTTCTTGAGCATGCGTGGGAGTGGACCAACGAACACGGAGGCATAATATTGAAGCAGTTGCGTCGTCTCGGTGCAAGCTGCGACTGGGACCGCACGGCGTTTACCATGGACGAGAAGCGTTCGAAGAGCGTTATAAAAGTATTTGTAGACCTTTATAACAAGGGCTTGATATACCGCGGACTGCGAATGGTGAACTGGGATCCGAAGGCACTCACTGCGCTTAGCAACGAGGAAGTTATATACCGTGAGGAGAGTTCCAAACTTTATCACCTTAAATATTATGTGGCTGTTGAAGAAGGGGAGACTTTCGTGCCGCAGGAGACCGAGGGATGCGTGATGCACAAGGACGACAAGGGCTACTATGCGGTAGTGGCGACGACACGTCCCGAGACGATAATGGGCGATACGGCGATGTGTATCAACCCCAAGGATCCGAAGAACAGTTGGCTTAAGGGCAGGAAAGTGATTGTGCCGCTCGTAAACCGCGTAATCCCCGTGATAGAAGACAGATATGTGGATATAGAATTCGGTACGGGATGTCTTAAGGTGACGCCCGCTCACGATACTAACGACTATATGTTGGGCAAGACACACAATCTGGAGACGATAGATATCTTCAATCCCGATGCGACGGTGTCCGAAGCTGCCAGCATGTATGTAGGCATGGACCGCTTTGACGTGCGCGTGAAGATTGCCGCAGACCTTAAGGCTGCCGGACTTATGGAAAAGGAAGAAGACTATACAAATAAGGTAGGCTATTCCGAGCGTAACCCCGACACGGCGATAGAGCCTCGCCTTTCGCTGCAATGGTTCCTGCGCATGCAGCACTTTGCAGACATTGCTCTGCCCCCCGTTATGAACGACGAACTGAAGTTCTATCCGCCCAAGTATAAGTCTACGTACAAGAACTGGTTAGAAAATATACAGGACTGGTGCATAAGTCGCCAGTTGTGGTGGGGGCACCGCATACCCGCATACTATTATGCCGGCGGAGAAAACGACTTCGTTGTTGCCGAAACGGCGGATGAGGCGCTTGAAATGGCAAGGCAGAAAAGTGGAAACGCGGCACTGACAGCCGCAGACCTGAGACAGGATGAGGATGCTCTGGACACATGGTTCTCGTCATGGTTGTGGCCGATATCGCTGTTCGACGGTATAAACAATCCCGGAAACGACGATATAAACTACTATTATCCTACCGCAGACCTTGTTACCGGACCGGATATCATATTCTTCTGGGTGGCACGCATGATTATGGCGGGATACGAATATATGGGTCAGATGCCTTTCAAACATGTGTACTTTACAGGTATTGTGCGTGACAAACTGGGACGCAAGATGTCCAAGAGTCTCGGCAACTCGCCCGACCCGCTGCTGCTTATAGACAAATACGGAGCCGACGGTGTGCGTATGGGCATGATGCTCTCTGCGCCTGCGGGCAACGACATATTGTTTGACGAGAGTCTTTGCGAGCAGGGACGTAACTTCAACAACAAGATATGGAACGCCTTCCGCCTTGTAAAGGGATGGGAAGTGGCGGACATAGAGCAGCCGGAAGCAAGTGCGGTAGGCGTGAAATGGTTTGAAGCCAAACTGAAGCAGACCAATGCCGAGCTTGACGACCTGTTCAAGAAGTATCGTATATCCGAGGCTCTTATGGCTGTGTACCGCCTGTTCTGGGATGAGTTCTCAAGCTGGTATCTCGAGATGATAAAGCCTGCTTACGGTGAGCCGATAGACCGCGCTACCTACGATGCGACCATAGGCTTCTTCGATACGCTGCTTAAAATGCTGCATCCGTTCATGCCGTTCATCACAGAAGAGTTGTGGCAGCATATAAGCGACCGCAAGGATGGCGAGTCGATAATGCGCGAAAGCCTGGATGTTCCTGCCATGACCGGTGCGGAAGAGACACTCGTTGCCGACATGGAGAATGTAAAGCAGCTGGTGGGCAACGTGCGCATGGTGCGCAGCCAGAAGAACATATCGCCGAAGGAGACGCTGGTGATGCAGGCTGTTGCGGCAAACAAGTATGAGGCTTATAACTGCGTGACAACAAAAATGGCAAATCTCGGTTCCATAGATGTGGTTGCAGAGAAAGACAGCACGGCTGTGGCGTTCATGATCGGCACCGATGAGTTCGCTATACCGATAGGAGACATGATAGACGTAGAGGCGGAGATAGAGAAACTTGAGGCTCAGCTGAAGCATCTCGAAGGTTTCCTTGCCGGTGTCACGAAGAAACTGTCCAATGAAAGGTTTGTTGCCAACGCCCCCGAGGCGGTTGTCGCCCTCGAGCGCAAGAAGAAGAGCGACAGCGAGGAGAAGATAGCGGCGATAAAGGAGTCGCTTGCCGCTTTGAGAGGATAAAGGCAACCGTAACTTAACGCGATAAGTATGTGAGATCTGTTCTCATATCTGCCTGCAATTGTGTTTTCATTGCTTGTGACAGGTATGAGGACAGGTCTCTTTTATTGTGAGATAATAAACAAATGAATGATAAGATATGAAGAATAAAGACTCTGTCATCATCGTCAGCGGTGGAATGGACAGCATCACGCTGCTTTATGACATGCACGAGCGCATAGCTCTTGGCATATCGTTTGACTACGGCAGCAATCATAATGCCCGCGAGATACCTTTTGCAAAGGAGCACTGCGAGCGCCTGGGCATAAAGCATGTAGTGATAAACCTTGACTTTATGCCGCAGTATTTCAAGAGTTCATTGCTCGACGGTGCCGATGCCATACCCGAGGGGCACTATGCCGACGACAATATGAAGTCGACCGTTGTGCCTTTCCGCAACGGCATAATGCTTGCCATTGCCGCAGGAATAGCAGAGAGCAACGGGCTTAAATATGTTATGATAGCCAATCACGGCGGCGACCATACCATATATCCCGACTGCCGTCCCGAGTTTATAGCGTCCATGAGCGAGGCTACGAAGAACGGAACATATCCGGGAATAGAGATACTTGCGCCATATAAGGACATTACAAAGGGAGACATAGCCCTGAGGGGTAAGGCGCTTGGCATAGACTATTCGCGGACATGGAGCTGCTACAAGGGCGGCGCGGTGCACTGCGGCAAGTGCGGGACGTGCGTGGAGCGCAAGGAGGCATTGCTCTATGCCGGACTGGAAGATACTACGGAGTATGAAGAGGCGCGGCGGTGACGTGGCGGCGCGGCGGTGCATGTAGTGTGAGAGTGGTGTAAACAGATAATCAAAAAGATAAACATAAGCAATACGAACATTCGGGGGAAACTGATAGCGGCTGTTTTGTTGTTCTTTTCATGCACGGTCATGGCGGATGATATTGCCGGTCTGCGCGAGAAGGCAGATGTTATGCACGCTCAGGGTAAGAACGATTCGGCGGTCATTGTGGCAGACGAGGCGCTGCGCATGGCTGTGGCGTCGGGCGACCGCTGTGCGCAGGTGGGACTGCACTCGTCCATGGGTGTGTATCTGCGCACTATGGGAAAGACGGATGATGCGCTCAGGCATTATAACGCCGCCCTTGAACTGTGTACGGACGAGAAGTTCAGGCGTGAAGCCGATGAGGATGCGCGTCAGGAGGTTGCCGTGCTGTATCTGAACCTTGCCACTCTGCATGTCGACATGCAGCACAAGAAGGAGGCTGCCCTATATGCAAGCAAGGCGGACGAGTGGACGGGGCTTTGCAAGGATAAGGAGTTCAAAGCGCAGCTGTTCGGTAACCTGGGGACAATCTTCGTAATGTGCGGCGACATTTCATCCGGCCGGCGCGTGCTTGCCGCAGGCTATGAGTATTCGACGGCGTTGGGACAATGGGATGCTGCCCTCAGTGCCGCGGCGAACATGTTGATGCTTGCAGGCAAGACCGGTGATGCAGGTGGGCAGACGGAATGGGAGAAGCGCTGCAAGGTGCTGCTGCCCAAGGCGCAAGGGGTGATGAGCAAGCTGATGTATTATCAGGTGAGATGCGGCATGGCGCTGAACAAGGGCGACAACGACACTGCTCTCGACATGTTTTCCGAGATAATGAACCTCGACGGTATAGAGAATATGCCTTTCGTGCTTTACGACTGCTATAACAACATTCACGAGATATATGCCCGCAAGGGCGATTACCGCAGTGCGTATGAATATCTGATGAAGGCGGGCGGGGTGCGCGACAGTCTGTTTGAGAAGGAAAAGGCGGAAAGTCTAAGAGAACTGACGGTGAAATACGACGCAAAGGAGAAGGAGCTTGCCCTGTCGCAGAGCCGTGCACGGCTGGCGCGCATGCAGCTATATATAATAGGTGTCGTCGCCCTGCTGATAATAATCTCCGTCGCCGTATATGTTTATATATTGCGTTCGAGGCATAAAGCGCATGTACGTGAGGCGGAGTTCGCCGCTTTGCGCAATGATATGGACCGCCGTATGACCGAGAAGTATATCAGCGGACTTGAGAACGAGCGCAACCGACTGGCGCGCGAGCTGCACGACGGCTTGTGCAACGACCTCTATACGGTGGAACTGAGGCTTGCGGCGTCGGAGCCTTCTTCGCCGTCGGTGGAGATGCTTGCCGAATGCCGGGAGCAGGCAAGGCGCATATCGCATGAGCTTATGCCACCCGAGTTTCGTTATGCCACTATCGACGAAGTGCTGTCCGACTATGTGGAAAGGATGTCGCCGGGCGTTGCACCTTGCATCATCTCATACGAGTCGTCGCCCCGTGACGCTTCCTGGGCGATGGTGCCAGACGGAGTGTCGTTCGGCATCTACCGCATTGTGCAGGAGGCTTTGGCAAATGCCGTGAAGCATTCGGGCGCCACGGAGATAAGCGTGAGGATGTCGGCGGCAGACGGCAGGGTGGAAGTAGCGGTGAGCGACAACGGGCGCGGGGGCGGCAAGTCTGCCGGTATAGGCAGCCGCACGATGCGCCAGCGTGCCGAAGCCGTAGGCGGAAGAATGAATGTTGAGAGCAACGACGAAGGAACGACCGTAAGATTTGCCGTAAATATGCGGTGAATACGATAAAATCACGGAAACCCGTGATTGATTGTTGTGACGTGAAATATAATTTTGCGCCTATGAACGACAATATGAAAATATCTGCTGCATACAGGCTGCGGGACTTGTCTGTTGCCATAGTTGACGATCATGCGTTGGTTCTCGAAGGATTTAAAAGTCTGTTGAATAAGCATGGTGTTAATGATGTTGTCACTTTCAGCAAAGCTGCCGAACTTATGGATATACTTCCGGCGCATGGCTTTGATATATATATTGTAGATATCGGCATGCCCGATGTGAACGGCTTTGTGCTGATAGACGCCATAAGGGAGCGATATGCCGACGCCCGTATCATTGTGAATACCATACATGAGGAGATATGGCTTATCAGGCGTATGCTGGACAGGGGCGTAAATGCCATTCTTTATAAAACAACCGACTTCTCGCGTGTCATAGAGGCTATCGTTACTGTTCTTAATGGAGAGCGTTATTTCTGTCCGGAATATAGGAAAACATTGAAGAGACTTGACATTGGTAACGACATACCGTCTTTGCGCGAGATAGAGGTACTCAGAGATATAGCCCGCGGATACACGTCGAAGGAGATTGCATCGCATTTGTTTGTGAGCGAGAATACGGTGGAAAGCCATCGCAAGAGCCTGTTTTCCAAGCTTAAGGCAAGAAATATTGCCGATCTTGTCATGAAGGCTGTGGCTATGGGATATATAATGCCGTCCGATTATACCGATGAATGACATAAAATAACATGATTAAGGCGTTTTTTTTATTACCGCCGAACTTGTATCCGATATGTAAGGACATTGCATTGCATCATTTAAAATATGCTACAGTTTTCTCTACTATATAGTACAGTTTTCTGTACTATATGCCACAGAAATCTATCTCATATGCGTTACGTTTGTATCTCATATGCGTTACGTTTCTATCTCATATGCGTTACATTTCTATCTCATATGCGTTACGTTTGTATCTCATATGCGTTACATTTCCATCTCATATGCCGGAGAAACATGTACAGCATGTTTTAAGTTCTCGTTTCTTTAAAACAAGAACTCGATATAACAGTAAATCCCTGTAAAGCTATATGGAACTTTACAGGGATTATTGTTTATTGCGGATCTATCTGTTATTCGGGGGTTACGTCCCATTGTACGGGAACATTCTTGAACGTTATCACTCCGCGGTGGCTTGCATCAAGGTAAACGCCAAGGCGTATCAGCTGCATCTTCTTCGCCGTTTTCTTTACATCCATGAAGTGCAGGTCTTTTTCGTCAAGCACGACTTTTACGAACAGTCCCTCCGTTACATTCTTGGGAAATGCCCCCATGGTGTTTAACGGATAAGTGTTGCCGTCTTCGTCTACAGCCATGGCTCTCACGTTGTTTGCGCTTCCGAATGAAGCCTGTGTCAGGTTTAGGTTCATCTTTACCTTCAATACAAGATACACCGAACCGTAGTTGAGCGATGTGCTCTTGCCGTATGCCCCGACAAGCTCTACGTCCATCGCCGGTGCAAGCGGATTTTGCATCTCGCCGCCGCTTGGTATGGGAACTGACGCCACGGTCGGAGTGTCGTCTGCTGCCTTGTTATTGCCGGTGCCGGCATCTTGCACACCGAGAACCTTGTTTACATCCGTCACGGCTTTCTTCGCCTTGTTCAGCAGTTTGCCGAGCTGAGCATCGGCTGTCTGCGGCATTGCGAACGTGAATGCCATTATGCACGCCATTGTCAATACTTTTGTCTTCATATTATTCTGCTTTATTGGTTATACTCGATTACTTCAGCTTGCTTTCGTATTCCTCTTTTGCCTTCTTGCCGGTTTCGCGTGCCGCGCGGTATCTGTCGCTGTTCTTGTTTACGATGACGAGCTTGGACAAACCGCCCATCATGTCGGCATTCCACGGCTCTATGTGCAGGTAGGTCGTTACAAAACCCTTCGTTCCCTGCGCATATTTGTCGGAGTACGGCAGTCCGTCTGTTCTGAAACCGCTTCCGTTGTGCACATAAACTTCGTTCTCGTTGCCGCCGATGGCTATCACGCGAATGTTCGAGAGGTCGAACGCCGAGTTGTCGCGGAGGTATGTTCCCGTATCTGTCAGTTCCACTTCCGCCACCACTTCGATGTTGCCTTTGTCCGTTATGCTTTTAATCTTGAAAGGCGATACTATCTTTACGGGCACGTCGCCGGTAACCTCTCCTTCGATGTCCTTTCCTATAAGCTCCTCTTTCCTGCTTTTAATCTGTGCCTTCATTTCCTCTTGTATGGCGCTGCCCTTTACAAACAGAGCCTGCATCTCGGCGGCATCCTTGACCTTTGCCAGTTCATGACGCGCTTCCTCCAGCTTTCCTTCATGTTCTTTCACTATCCGGGGCAGTTCTCCAAGCGGTCCGGACGCCGAGGGACCGCCGTCTTTGCAGCCGGTCATGAAGACACATGCCACGGCTGCTGTCATAAGATAATAATGTTTTTTCATGTTATTGTTTATTTGTTCCGTATGATTACTCTTGCTGTAACGGCATACCACGCTCTACATATTTATATATGCAGCATGTGGTATGTATGCTGTGTTGCAAAAGTAATTAATGGATTGTTATATACAATAACGGAAATCCGTGATTTCAGAGGAGATAAAGGGAGATAAAGGGGAGATATGTGGCTTACGCCACGGAAGATAAAGGGAAGATAATAAGGAGATAAAAGGAGATAAGGGGAGATATGTGGCTTGCGCCACGGAAGATAGAGGACAAATGCCTTAAAAACAGGCAACAAGACATACGTCTTTTATCTCCCTTTATCTTCCGTGGCGTAAGCCACATATCTCCCTTTATCTACTTATTATCTCCCTTTATCTCCTTATTATCTCCCTTTATCTCCTTCTCTTTCTATCAGAACCCACAGGGCAAGGCGAGCAGCCCGTACATTATCGTCCGCGCCATTCTTTCGTGTCCCTTGTCGTTCGGGTGCAGCAGGTCCTTGCCTTCGTCCTTGAAGTACTGCCTGTGCTCGTCCAGCGACGGGTTCAGTCCGCAGAGGGCGTTGAGGTCTATCACCGGCACCGACCATATATTGCCGCATGCCTTTGACGCCTCGATGTATGCGGAGAGATACTCCCCGTTCTTGTTGCAGTAGCTGTCCGGCTGCTGCCATTTCCCTGCTTTTGATATGTAAAAGGAGCGGTGTATGGGCGTCATCACGATAATCTGTTTGCACGGAAACATCTTCTTCACCGTGCTTAACGCAATGTTTATGCGTCCGCAATAAGTGCTGTCGCTCATTACCGGATGCAGTCTCCTGCGCTTCTCCGTCACTTGCGGCTCGTTTATGTTTGTGGCGATATCCTCTTCACGCTCTGTAAACCATGTTCCCACGGGCACTCCGGCGTTGAAGTCGTTCGTACCGATGAATATGATGATGGCATCGAAGTCGTCACCGTGCTCAGTCCTCAGCTTCTCCGCCTGTCTCGGTATGTCGTTCCATTGTCTTCCGCTTATGGCATAGACAAAAGGCGTTATGCCGAGCCACTCCTGCAGACAGTTCCAATACTTCCTTCCTGCCGCCTTGTGGTTGGGATCGGTTATCGAATCGCCCAGATAAGCCACGCGTTTCCCTTGCCACGGGTGCGTGAACATGGTCTGTGCCATGTCGGGAGAAACGATGATGAGACACAGCAGAATGGATAAGATTTGTTTTTTCATGTCAGATATTTGTTTTATGATTTAAGTTTTGTTCCCGTCCGGTTATCCGAAGAGCGCCCTTAAAGCCTCTTCGACCTTCCTCACCGGTACGAGTTCTATTCCGTATTTCCCCTTGTCAAGTCCCTGCATGTTGTATTTAGGCACTATCATGTGGCTGAAACCGAGCTTCTCTGCCTCGGCTATGCGCTGTTCGATGCGGTTTATCGGGCGCACCTCACCGCTCAGTCCCACTTCCCCCGCCATGCACCATCCGGTTTCTATTGCCGTGTCCACGTTGCTCGACAATACGGCGGCAATAACGCTGAGGTCCATCGCCGGATCTGTCACGCGCAGACCTCCCGCGATGTTCAGAAACACATCCTTCTGCATAAGTTTGAACCCCACACGCTTCTCGAGTACGGCGAGGAGCATGTTCAGTCTGCGCTGGTCGAAGCCCGTTGCCGAACGTTGCGGTGTTCCGTAGGCAGCCGACGACACAAGAGCCTGCGTCTCGACAAGGAAAGGGCGCACACCCTCGATTGCCGATGATATCGCCACGCCGCTCAGTCCGTCGTGGTCTTCGGTCAACAACAGCTCGGACGGGTTGTTTACCTGCCTCAGTCCGTCCTGCCGCATCTCGTATATACCGAGTTCGGACGTGCTTCCGAACCTGTTCTTTATCGAGCGCAGTATGCGGTACATGTAGTGTTGGTCGCCTTCAAACTGTATCACGGTGTCTACAATGTGCTCGAGAATCTTCGGTCCGGCGAGCGAACCCTCCTTGTTGATGTGCCCTATCAGTATTACGGGCGTGCCGCTCGACTTGGCAAAGCGCAGCAGGGCGCTTGCACACTCGCGCACCTGGGCGATGCTTCCCGGCGAACTGTCCACGTTTTCGGTGCTTATCGTCTGTATCGAGTCTATGACAACGATGTCGGGCACCGTCTCCTTTATGCTGTTGAATATGCTCTCGAGCGACGTTTCGCACAGTATCATGCAGTTGTCGTTGTCCGGATGCTCTATTCTTCCCGCGCGCATCTTCAGTTGTCCGGCACTTTCCTCACCGCTTACGTAAAGTATCTTCTGCTCCGGCAACCGCAGTATCGTCTGCAGTGTCAGCGTACTCTTGCCTATTCCCGGCTCGCCTCCGAGCAGTACGATGGAGCCTGGGACAAGCCCACCGCCCAATACACGGTTCAGCTCCGCATCGTTCATGTCTATCCGCGGCTCGTTCTTTGCCGAGATTTCATGAAGGAACAGCGGCCGGTTGCCGTCCTTTCCCTTGGCGGTGCGCATGGTGTACGCCGCCGACCGTGCCGCCATTTGTCCCGTATCAGCCGATATCTTAAGTTCCTTGAACGTGTTCCAATGCCCGCAACTGGGGCATTTGCCTATCCATTTTGCCGACTCCTGTCCGCAGTCCGAGCATACATATACCGTCTTGTCTTTTGCCATTTTGCTGTAGTTTGCACGCAAAAGTACGCAAAAATATCGACATTATATATATTATACACACTTATATATATAATGTACATACTTATATATACATGTATGGCAGTCAAGTTGAGCCGTATATACGTATTTTTCATTGTAAAGTTTGTCACAATCGGAAAAACTTTTTATCTTTGTCCGTACAAAACAACATTCATGGCTAATATCGCACATTAATAACAATCAGCAAAGGCGACTCGTGTTTAACGGCATTGAGCTGCCTTTTTTAATAAAACAACTTGCCTGATGAAGATAAATAACATATTGTTGCCGCTTCTGCTGGCGGTATTTGTCATAGGCTGCGGTCCGTCGAAAGACGAGGCGGAACGGCTTTCCGCACAGGAACGTGCACGCCTCCGCACTCTCGACTCGCTTGCTTTCAAGGTGGGAGTGCAGCCCTCGCTCGATTGTCTGCCCGTTTATGTGGCACATGAGGAACACCTGTTCGACTCGCTTGACGTTGATGTACGCTTGCGCCTTTATGATGCCGGGATAGACTGTAATGCCGCTTTTAAGGCAGGAAAGCTTCAGGCTGCCGTCACCGACCTTGTCGCCTGTCAGCGTATGGTAGGGCTGGGGGTGCCGCTGAGATATGTTGCTGCCACCGGCACATACTGGCAATTAGTGTCCAACAGACTGGCACGTGTAAGGCATATAAAGCAACTTAAGGACAAGATGCTGGCGATGACGCGCTATTCAGCCACCGACCTGCTGGGAGATTATGCCGTGGACAGTGCCAAGTTAGTGCCCGATCACGTGTTCAGAATACAGATAAACGACCCCGGTGTGCGTCTCGGCATGCTGCTCAACAACGAAATGGATGCCATGTTCCTGTCCGAACCGCATGCCACGGCGGCGCGAATGCACAAGCATCCGGTGCTGATGGACAGCCGCGACAAGGACCTGTGGCTCGGTGTGGTGGCTCTTTACGAGCCTGTTCCGGGCGACAAGCACCGTAGGGCGCAGGCTGAGGCTTTTGTCAAAGCATACGACAAGGCATGCGACTTGATAAACAAAAACGGCATAAAGCATTATGCCGGGATTATACATGAATACTGCAAGGTCGACGACAGGGTCATTGCAGCCCTGCCGGAAGTCAAATATAAGCACGCGTCCCTGCCTCGCATGAGCGACTTGGAGGCTGCCGGACGCTGGCTTAAAAACAAATAAGGAATACATGAAGAAAGCATCGGAACAACTTAAGGCGGCACTTGACAGTATCGCCACGCTTAATATGGAACGTGCCCTGCGTTGTGTGAGGGACGTCAAAGACAAGGAAGCCTTTGCCCGATATGCGGATGAAGTGGAAAGGATTGAAGAAGACTACAGGCTAATGGTGGATTATATCAATCTCGGATATAACGATCCTGAACGCGACAACGTATATCTCAAACTGCTGCAACGTCTCTACCGCACGGTGAGCAACATGCGCATGGCATGTCTTATAAGCAACTGTCCGCCTTTTGCCGAGGCGTCGAGGCGTGCGGAATATTGTCCGGCAGACAGTGAAAAGATACGATCCATGCTTGAGAACTATGTTACGGACGTGGCACTTCTCGGTCTTGAAAGCCCGGAAACGCGGCGCAGCAAGGCGCGGGCAATATACAGCCGTCACAACGAGGTCATGCAGGCACTGTTCTCACGTATCATGATATCGGTGCAGTGGAGCGAGAACGAAGCTCTGTTTATGGAAGACATACTGTTGTCTCCGGTTGTCGATACGGTCGATGCACGACTTATTGTCAGTGCCGTTATGCTGGCAGCGATGAACAGTTTCGACCCGCGCAAGTTCTCCGTAATGATGAATGTCTACCTTAAGACCACCGACGAACACCTGCGCCAGCGTGCCCTTGTAGGGTGGGTGTTGTCCCTTATCGGTTTCTCGGGCGACGCAGAACTGGGCTTTGTCCTTTTCCCCGAGTGCGACATAATGCTGCGTAAGGCATGTTCGGACGAAAGGACGGCACGTGAGATAGCCGACCTGCAGAAGCAGATAATGTTCTGTATGGATGCCGAGAAAGACCACGACAGGATACAGAAGGACATCATGCCCACGCTACTTAAGAGCAACAACTTCAACATTACGCGCTTCGGAATAACCGAGAAGGAGGAAGACCCCATGCAGGATGTCTTTGATCCGGGAGCCTCCGAGCATACCATGGAAGCCATGGAGGCAAGTTTCCGCAAGATGATCGACATGCAGAAGGAGGGCTCGGACATCTATTTCGGCGGCTTTTCGCAGATGAAGCGGTTTACGTTCTTCAGCAGTATAGCCAATTGGTTCTATCCTTTCTTTACCGAGCATGCCGATATTTCATATACTACCGATAAACTTGACAACAGCCGTTTCATGCAGATCCTGCTCGACAACGGTCCTTTCTGCGACAGCGACAAATATTCGTTTGTGCTTGCAATGTCGTCGGTAATCGACAAACTGCCCGAAAACATGCGTGAGATGCTTGGCAGCGGCGATGCCCTCGGGCATACCGTTTCTGATATAGACAAGGAAAATCCGGCATATATCCGGCGCATGTATCTGCAGGATCTGTTCCGCTTTTTCCGCCTTTATCCTCAGCGCGACTGTCTGGTAAAGGCTTTTTCCGCCCCGTCGCACATATTTGTCGCAGGTGTAGTGTTCAGGCATGAAGGGCTCGACAGGTATATGGCGGAGCTTGCTTCTTTTATGCTTAAGCGTAGAGACTACGACTCTCTGTCCGTGCTTGTCAACGGCTATCATAACGATGACGATGTGAAATGGCTTCTTGTCGAGGGTATGTACTATCTTGAAACGGCACGTCCCGATGTGGCTATGGATCGTTTTGACCGTATACTTGAGTTGCAGCCGGACAACGAGCGTGCCACGGCAATGCTTGCAAAGGCGTGTCTTGTGCAGGGAGAAGCGGAAGAGGCGGAGATGCACTATGAGAAGTTGTGCATGCTCAATCCCGACAACATAGGCTATGCACTGAACTATTGCGTGGCGCTTACCGAGACGGAAAAGTATGATGAGGCTGTCACCATGTTGTATAAACTCAACTATGAGCATCCCGAATCGTTGGAGACGGTGCGTGTGCTGGCGTGGGGACTGATGGGGCAGGGCAGGCTCGAGCAGGCGGAGAAGGAGTATGAACGATTGCTCGGCAGCGACAAGGTGACGGGCAACGACTATCTCAATGCCGGTTATTGCAAGTGGTTCCGCGGCGAATTGTCGGCAGCGGCAGTCCTTTTCAGAAAGTATAAGGAGACGGAGATTGTCACAACGCAGCAGAACGGAGACCCCTTGACGATAGAAAATGTTTTCCTGAACGACTGGATAATGCTCGAACGCAACGGCATAACGCCTGTTAGCTACAGGCTCATGGTGTCGCTTGTCGATGCAGTTGAGAAAGATGATGATGATGAACAGCCGATGTAGAAGCAGTTCATCGCACTTCATTTTACACGAATTCAGTATAAATATGTCCCCGATATATCCTCTTCAATGTAGGGACATATGCTTGTATTTGTCCGCACGCATCGGAGAGGCGTTCAGATTATATGTAAAGTTTTCTATAAAAAAAGCCTTGTTGTTTTGTTTCTTTTATACATGTGGATGTAACAAAGAACGCCCTTGTGAGGGCGTGCGGACATTTACAAGACGTGTTGTTGAACGAAGTGAAAAAAATGTCCCTACATGGATAAAACGCCTGAAGTCATTGTTTGAGATTTCGAACACACTCGTATATTCAGCCTATACTCCGCACCCTAAAGCCATGGTGTGAGCAGGTGGGCAAACCAGCCCACGAACTTCTGCCACGGCGTGCGCCACTTGTCCCAACTCTCTTCCGTAAGCTTGAAGGAATGTCTCTTGTCGTTGTCGAACAGGTTGCTCAGTTCCTTTGTGGTGCACGGGTCTATTATCACCGCGTTTTCCTCGTAGTCAAAGTTCAGACTGCGCGCATTAAGGTTGGCACTGCCCACGGTGCAGAACCTGCCGTCTACCATTATCACCTTTGTATGATGAAATCCTTTCTCGTAGATCCATACGTCCACGCCGCGCTTCATCAGTTTGTGAACGTTGTAGAACACGCAGTCGGGCGTTAAAGGTATGTCGCTTTTCGACGAAACCATTACCTCCACCTTCACACCGCGTTTCACGGCGTTGCGCAGTGCCTTCTTCAGTTTGCCGTTAAGCGTAAGATAAGGATTTACAAGCTTTATGCTGTCTTGCGCCAAGTTTATCGCGTCGGTATAAAACTTTCTTATTATGCCGTTTGTGGTCCTCGGTTCGCGGTTTATTATGCCTACCATCTTGTTTCCCGCCGTAGGGCATGTGTCCGGTTTCAGTCCCGTTATGTAGTCGGCGCCATGTGTTCCGCGGTAGTATTTTGCCCCGTGCAGGTTCTGTTTTGTCACCTTGTTCCACATCTTTATGAATATCGCCTGTAGCGTGTTCACCTCTTCACCCTCTATCCGGCAGTGCATGTCGTGCCATTCGCCCACCACTTCCGTACCTTTTATATAATAGTCGGCTACGTTCATGCCTCCCGTATATGCCGTCTTTCCGTCTATTATGACAATCTTGCGGTGGTCGCGGTGGAACACATGGTTGACCCATGGAAAGCGCAGAGGGTCGAACTCGTATATCTCTATGCCGCGCTTTCTCAGTTCTGTCAGGTGGTTTTTCTTCAGCGGACGGTTGTTGGAGTCGTTGCCGAAACCGTCGAAAAGAGCGCGTACCTCCACACCTTCTCTCACCTTGTCTGCCAGTATGTCGAAGAGCAGCGACGCTATTGAGTCGTTGCGGAAGTTGAAATATTCCAGATGTACGCTGCTTTTCGCCTGCCGTATGGCACGGAACATGTCGTCGAACTTCTCCTGTCCGTTGCAAAGCAGTGTCAGCGAGTTGTCGTGCGAGAACCTTATGCCCTCTTCGCGCAGTGACTTTACAATCAGCGAGTCGGACGTCTGCGCTCCCGAAGAAATGATTGTGAGTAGAAATAATACGGTTGTAAAGATTCTCATCCGTACAGATATACAGCCTTTATACATTATTATATATTACATTATTTATGTGCAGGGTGTCACACCATGCAACGATAGTGGTCCACAATGCCAAGGAGATGCCTTTCTTCGTCGGTCACAAGCACGGTATGTATCTTGTATTTCTGCATGATACTTTGTATCTCCGTGATTTTCGTATCGGGTCTTACCGTCTTCGGTTCGCGTGTCATAATGTCGTTTACGGTATGGTTGAAGAACTCCGCCTGCCATTTTTCCATGGCACGGCGTATGTCTCCGTCGGTTATAAGACCTGCTATCCTGCCGTCTTCCATAGCCACTCCAAGTCCCAGTTTGCCCTTGCTGACATGTATTATAGCCTCTCCCAGGTGCATGCCGCTGTCTATTACGGGCATGTCTTCGGTGTGCATTACGTCGTGTGCCGTTGTGAGAAGTCTTCGTCCAAGCTCGCCTCCGGGGTGGAACTGTGCGAAGTCGCGTGGCTCGAAGTTCCTTACTTTCATCAGTGCCACAGCCAGAGCGTCGCCCATTACCAGTGTTGCCGTGGTGCTGCTTGTCGGTGCAAGGTTCAGCGGACATGCCTCTCTCTCCACTTTTATATTAAGGTGTACGGCGCTGTATTTGGCAAGAAGCGACCGCGGGTTGCCGCTCATGCCTATTATAGGCACATTCATGTGGAGCAGCATCGGGATAAAACGCAGCAGCTCGTCGGTCTGTCCTGAGTTGCTTATGGCAAGCACAATGTCGTCGTGTGTCATCACTCCGAGGTCGCCGTGATATACATCGAGCGGGTTTACGAAGAATGACGGCGTGCCGGTGCTTGACAGTGTTGCGGCAATTTTTGCCCCGATATGCCCGCTTTTGCCTACACCCGTGACTATAAGTTTGCCGTGACAGCGGTGTATCATCTCAACTGCACGGTCGAAATTGTCGTCAAGTCGGGGTATAAGGTCAAGCACAGCATGTGCCTCTTCCTTTATACACTGTATGGCATATTCTCTTATCTTGAGGTTTTTGCTTTCTTTTTCCATCTCTTTCACTACTTTTTCCACATCCTTAACGTTTACCGGCATAGTTCTGTCATGACACCTTTAAGGTCTTTCAGATATAACATGTTGGGACCGTCGCTAAGGGCGTTGTCCGGATCGGGATGCACTTCAAAGAAATATCCGTTGGCTCCGAACGCCTTAGCCGCCATTGCCATTGCCGGAACAAACCTGCGGTCGCCCGACGTCTTGCCGCCTCCGCCGCCCGGACGCTGCACGCTGTGTGTGCAGTCCATTATCACACGGGGCACTATGTCGAGCATGTCCGTAATGTTACGGAAGTCCACAACAAGGTTGTTGTATCCGTACATGTTGCCTCTTTCTGTCAGCCAGACGTCCTTTGCGCCTGCCTCGCGGGCTTTTTCCACGGGATACAGCATGTCCCGTCCGCTAAGAAACTGTGCCTTTTTGATGTTTACGGTGCGCCCGGTGCGTGCCGCAGCCACAAGCAGATCGGTCTGTCGGCATAGGAAAGCCGGTATCTGCAACACGTCAGCCACCTCACCGGCGGCTTCTGCCTGGCTGCTTTCGTGTATGTCAGTAAGTATTTTCAGCCCGTATTTTTCTTTTATTCCGGCAAGCATTTGCAGTCCCTTTTCCAGTCCCGGACCGCGGAAAGAATGTATAGATGTTCGGTTAGCCTTGTCGAACGAGGCTTTGAATATGATTTCAACACCAAGCCCGGCGGATATTTCCGTAAGCTCATGTGCCACAATATCGAGTAGTTCCTGTGATTCTATCACGCAGGGACCTGCTATAAATACAGGTTTCATGGTCTCTTGTTTATGTTGTTTTTAATGCGTGCAAAGGTATGTATTTTGTTCCATTGTTCCAAATTTTTAATATATATTACGGTAAAATAAGAAAAAACGCGTATTTCTTTGGATGTTTGAAATATATTTTACCTGTTGGCGGAATTAATTTAATGCATACTTAATTCTGCCAATGGGCTTGTCGTTAATGAAGTTTACGTATTGCAGAATGGTAAGTGCACTAATTTTGCCAATGATTCTGGCAAACAAACCATT
>NZ_JABKKJ010000027.1 GCF_013166515.1 Xylanibacter caecicola
TGCATCTCTATTCGTTAGGCATTCATGAGGTGAACATCAACTGCGTCTTCGAGGACGTATGGAAAGAGGGCGACGACAGGTTGCTTGAGGAACAACTCATGCAGCTGGCGGACGCCATCATCGACGGGGAGTACTACAAGGACTATGCCTGCTCGTTCTTCTCGGAAAGCATCGGCAAGCCCATGGACCCCGAACTGGAGAACAACAACTGGTGCGGTGCGGGACGTATGCTTGCCGTGGATGCCGCAGGAATGTTCTATCCCTGCACGCGCTTCGCACAATACTCACTCCGCGAAAAGAAAGCATGGGTGATAGGCAACGTGCGGGAAGGTATAAACAAAAACAGGCTGCGTCCTTTCCTTACGCTTGACCGTTGCACGCAGTCGCCGCAGGAATGTATCGACTGTGAGGTGGCGAGCGGATGCGCATGGTGCCAGGGCGAAAACTATGACGCTGCCTGCACGGACACCATATACCAACGTTCAACGGCAATATGCAAGATGCACAAGGCACGTGTGCACGCCAATAACTATTACTGGAACAAGCTCTTCCGCAAACTGGAACTGGAAGGAGAACGTGAGGAGTTTGAAGAGAACAGACCGAAGTCTAACGAAATAACCTGTTGAAACGATGCTGCAATACCTTATTATATTATTGGACGACACGAGTGTGTCTTACTGTCATTATGAAAACAGGCGTACGGAACGCCGTCTCATAGACATCGAAGACCTGAAGGCGGGTATACTCTTCGCCATGAAGGAAAATCTTAATATTCAGTTCGTCTATCCCGATTATGACATTCCGCAGGAATACAAGGATCTCATCGAAAGCATAGACCACACGAAGATAATGCCGGCGGGCAATTGCGACGGGGCAGACGTGGTGGTTATAGACGGTATCGAACGAATAGCGGACACGGCTTTCGACACATCGCTGACGTATGTGCTCAGGACGGATTTGAAAGAACTGTGCCGCAACATCAGTGACATAGGAGAGGTTTTGGAAAAGGCGGCAAGGTTGAACATTGTGCTGACCGACATCGAGACATTCACCGAAGCGGACTTCACTGAATATTCCGCCGCTCTCCGAAAGTTGGCTACGAAGACGGAAGAACTGTATGCAGACGGCAAGACGCCGCAGCTGAACATCCTTACCGACCGCATGATGCTCGACGCGATGAACAACTGCGGAGCCGGCGACACGAACATCACGCTCGCACCCGACGGCAGGTTCTATGTCTGTCCGGCATTCTACTTAAGTGAGGTCGGGCATGACATAGGCAGTCCGGCAGACGGTCTTGCAATTGCCAATCCGCAACTCTACAGGCTGAGCCATGCCCCGTTGTGCCGCAACTGCGACGCATACCAGTGCAGGCGTTGCGTATGGATGAACCGCAGGACCACGCTTGAGGTGAATACGCCAAGTCATGAGCAGTGCGTCACGGCACACATCGAGCGCAACGCAAGCCGCGAACTGCTTGCCGCTATAAAGAAGCACGGAGAGTTTATGGCAGGTCGTGAGATAGTGAAAAACGATTGTCTTGATCCTTTTGACAATAGAGAGGAATGGTAGAAATATTCATCTAAAAACTAAAGTAACATGAAAAGAATGATTGGTCAGGTTACCATTGACGAGAAAAATGAGATACAGCAGTTGTTCGAGCGTCGCAACGGTCTGAACGAGCTGGCGAAGATTGTGACGGCAGACAATGTGGAGCTGTACGAAAAGTTGGTGACGGACATGGGCGAGACAGGCACAAGGTTTCAGAACTGGTGGGACCGTATGGCGGAAAAATATCGTTGGGAAAGCGAAGAAGGCGGCAACTGGGAGATAAACTTCGATACTTGTGAGATATATCTGGTAACAAATGAATGACAGAATATGATGATGAACGTATTGACAATACTGCCCTTGTTTATAGGTACGACCGAGCTTCTGCTCATCGGAGGCATGGCTCTTTTGCTCTTCGGAGGAAAGAAACTGCCCGAGATGATGAGAGGATTGGGACAGGGAGTGAAGGAGTTTAAGAAAGGGATGGAGAGTCCGTTGGATTTTTCAGAAGCAGACGAAGCAGAGACACATGAGGAAAAGAATGTGAAATCTGATGATAACAGTCGGAAAACGGATGCAGGAGAATAAGGACGAGGCTTCGGAACTGCTAACCTTCGGTGGGCATCTTGAGGTTATGCGGCACATGCTGTTTCGCATAATCAGCGTGACGGGTGTGATTGCTGTTGCGGTGTTTTGTTTCAAGGACGCTACATGGCAGTTGCTCCTGGCTCCAAGTGAATGGGACTTTGTAACTTACAGAAAGATAGAACAGGTGGTGCATACGTTGGGATTTAGCGATTTCAACTTTGAAGAATATCACGTTGAACTTATAGCCACCGACCTTTCAAGTCAGTTCATGACCCATATAACCACCTCGATATATATAGGTCTGCTTGGCGCATCTCCTTATATATTGTATGAACTGTTCCGTTTTATATCGCCGGCACTCTATGACAATGAACATAAGTATTCGGTGCGTATCGTACTTGTGGTGTATGCCCTGTTTATACTCGGTGTGTTAATGAGTTATTATGTACTTTTTCCAATATCGTTCCGTTTTCTCGGCACATACAGCGTGGCGGAAAGAGTGCACAGCACGATAACTTTGGACAGCTATGTATCAACGTTGATAACACTGACGTTGCTCATGGGTGTGGTGTTTCAGCTGCCGGTAGTGGCATGGACACTCGGCAGGATGGGTATGATAACATCTGCCATGCTTTCAAAATACCGCAAACATGCTCTATTGCTGATAATGATTGTAGCAGCAGCCATAACGCCGCCCGATCTCATGACACTTGTGCTCGTTACAATACCTCTGTATCTGCTGTATGAAGTGTGTATCAGAGTGGTGAGATGAGGCTCTTTATACGGGTTTGGCATGATATTAAAAATACATTTTCCTTTTTTTCACAACATAATATGTATTCTAAAAAAACGGAAAAAGACTTATAGGCAGGGGGCGAATGATACAGGATACAACTTTTTTCGTAACTTAGCGATATGTTTCGGGAATACCGGCAGATGCAGGCATGACGAAACATATAATGTCTAACTAACGAAGAAAGGATAACTTATGGACTATTCAAGAAAGAAAACGGAACAAGAACAAGCGTATATGGACGCCGGACTGCCTGTTCAGCAGGTGATAACCGATGGTGAAAATCCTACGGAAAAGGAAGTGCGCGATGCTGCGAATGAAATGACACGCGATGTCGAGACACGAGACAGAGGATAAGATACGGTTATAAATGAGCAGCATAAAGGAATATGACTTACGGCTGTTCTTTATGTCTTTTAATTATATCCGGATGTATTGAATAATCAGGTTTTATATGCAAATGATATGTACTTGTATTTTCAATACATCCGGATACAATGTTTATAAACAGGGACAATCGTATATGTACTCTTATTTGTCACGTTATGATTGGGTATATATACTTGTCCGGAAATGTTATTGATTGTCCAGAATTTCTTCCAGAAACTCTGCCGCGTCTGCAACGCAGTCGTTGCATTGTCGTAAAGGAGTTTTCGTCTGCACTCCTTTCAGCTCGCTGCATGTAACCGTTCCGTTCCTTTTCATGAAGCGTTCCATTATCTGCTTCATTTCTTTCATTGTCTTTGGACGTTCCTTATTCTTTAAGCCGAGTATCAATCCTGCACCTAACAGTGCGCCGCATGTACCGGTCATGTTTCCCATTCCCACACCAAAAGCATTGGCTGCATTCTTTATTTCCTCCTCGTTCATTCCTGCGAAGTCACAGTATGTGCATGCTATTGCCTGTGCACAATTGTATTTCCCGCTGCGTTTCTTTTCTATTGCTTCGTTTATTCTTAATGCCATAGTTCTGATTTTGTTCTTTAATTGTATTTGAAGTAAAATATGCTTTATGCTCGGAATATCACCTTTCCGGTGTTTTTATTCCATTGTTTGAGTTTATAGCCTCAAGCAACTTTATGGCGTCAACATATTGTGCAATGCCGTCTGCCACGAGTTTAGCATCCTGCATGGCAAGGACTACTGTCGACGGACGGTTCACCACATCACCGCCGGCAAACACTCCCTTGCGTGTGGTCATGCCGTATGGAACGTCACGCGTAAGTATATATCCGCGTTCGTCCACATCGATACCCTTGGTTGTCGATACGATACGGCTTGCCGGAACCGATCCTACAGCCATGATCACCTTGTCGGCTTTCTCCGTTCTCCGCTTGCCGTCGTGCTCAATCACAACCTCGTTCAGTGTACCGTTGTCATCGTGTATCTCAACGATGCTTGATTCCCAACAGAACTTCACACCTTCTTCAACAGCTTCATCATATTCCGAACGCAGTGCACTCATCTTGTCTATTGTGCGGTGGTATATCACCTCAACGCTCTTTGCACCCATGCGTATGGCTGTCCTTGCCCCGTCCATGGCGGTATTTCCGCAACCGATAACGAACACGCGGTCGCCCTCGTGCACCGGAACGTCCTCGCGGTTGATGCTGCCCTCGTTGTAAAGACTAACCTTGCGCAGGAAATATATTGCCTGCCTTACGCCCTTGAGGTTACGTCCCGGAATATCCAGTTTTTTCGGTTTCACTGTTCCCGTACCTATAAATATGGCATCGAAGCCACGTTCAAACAACTGGTCTATGTTCAGCAATGTGCCGATAGTGGTGTTGCAGTGGAATATCACGCCCAGTTCCTCTATCTTCTTTATCTCTCTGTGTACAATCTCCTTTGGCAGACGATATTCCGGAATGCCGAACATAAGCACTCCGCCCGCTTCCGGTTCCATCTCGAATATCTCTACATTGAAACCTTTTCGGGCAAGGTCGCCCGCTATAGACAGTCCTGCCGGACCGGAGCCTATTACGGCTATTCGTCCCCGTGTCTTTGGCTGAAGATTGTCACGGATAAGTCCCATTTCTCCGTCGAAGTCGGCTATAAACCTCTCGAGCTTGCCTACATGAATACCCTGTCCTTTCTTTGCCAGCACGCAGTGACCCTCACACTGCTTCTCATGGGGACACACCCGTCCGCACACTGCCGGCAGGTTGCTCTTGTTGTTTATTATCTTCATGGCGTTACCCATGTTCCCCATGGACAACTCATGTATCCAGTCCGGTATGTCTTGGTTTATGGGGCAGCCCTTGCGGCACTGCGGTACCTTGCAGTGAAGACACCGTTTAGCCTCCGCCATGGCTTCTGCCATTGTATATCCCTCGTTGACTTCCTGAAAAAGTTCTTTCTTCTGCTGTTCCATATTATGCTGTTATTCTAAATTCAATCAGGCTGCAAAGTTACAGCAACTTATGTTAATTGCAAAGCAAAGATGTTCTTTTATTAGAAATTACCTCTGTACCGGTCTTTATGGCGGTATGCTTTAAACAACATGCAGGCGACCCTGTCTTTACCAAGGTCTGCCTGCATATTGCCTGTCGTATTATTTTCCACCTTTACATTTACGGTTTATGAAAACGATACGGATAATGTTTTATGATCTACTGTACGTGAAACTCGGTATTTGTTATTACCAGTTCCACCGTTTCATCCACGTCCTTGTCTTTCTCTGTACAGAAGAATATAGAGTTGTCTATCGTTATTCCGTTAACACATTTAAGTCCCGGCAGCCCATGTGCGGATATAGCTGTCCTGGCGTTGCGGCATGTTACGTTCGATATGTGTATGTCACTGAAGTCGGGTGCAAAGCTCACGTCCTTGCCCGACGAAAGAGTCTCGGACACCTTTTTGCCCACAGCCCTGTCCTGATACGTACACTCGAAGATTATCGCCTCGTCTTTGATGTCTGTCATTACGATATCGCTTATGAAGATGTTCTCCGTCTTTCCGCCACGTCCTATACCGCTTTTGAAACGCAGACCGGTGTCCGTCCCGCTGAAAAGATTGTTGCGTACAATAATGTTTTTCATGCCTCCCGTAAATTCGGAGCCTATCACAAATCCGCCGTGAGCATGATATACCGTATTGTTTTCTATCAGCAAATTCTCGCACGGACCATACGCAAGACCGGCTTTTCCCGCGCCCGCCTTCATACAGATGCCGTCGTCTCCGGCATCGATCACATTATTTACAATCAGTACGTTGCGGCAACTGCTTATGTCGAGTGCATCACCGTTCTGCGCGTTCCACGGGCAACGTATTGTCACATTGTCCACTATCACGTTGTTGCAACGTGTCGGTATCAGATGGAACTTCGGCGAGTTCTGTATCGTTACATCCTTTACAAGCACGTTTTCGCAGTCGGTGAAGCGTATGAGATGTGTGCGCTGTTTCTCCTGTGTCTCTGCCGTCGCTGCCGTATTGGCATGCTTCTTCAGATTGAAAGGATACCACAGTTGTCCGTCTTTGCTCACAGTACCGCCCATGTAGAGAAACCCTTTCCACTCCACATCGCTCACCTTCGAACGTTTAACGGGACGCCACAGGGCACCGTTGCCGTCTATCGTTCCCTCGCCCGTGATGCTTATGTTTTTCCGTTTGCTTGCGTTTATCAGCGGAGTGGCTTTGCTTTCCTTTTTGCCGTCTTTCTCCTTGAAAAACAAGTTTCTGTCTGCCGATGCCATTATTACGGCATTTTTCTCGATGTGCAGGTCGATGTTGTCTTTCAGCGAGATAAGTCCTGTCATCCATATACCTGCCGGCACCACCACACGACCACCTCCTTTCTTCTCGAGCGCACTTATTGCTTTTTGGAAAGCGTCGGTGTTCAGCGTCATTCCGTCGCCTTTTCCGCCGAAGTCTTTTATGTTTACCGAGTTGTCCGGAATGACAGGTGGAGCCGCATGAGGAATTTCCACGGGCATGTTGACATAATATCTTGCATAGTCATCGGCATATACCGACACTATGGAAAGCAGAAGTATCACCCCCGCCAATGTAAGTCTTTTCATCTTTGAACAATATTTTAAATAGTTTATTTACTATCTGCAAATATACTCTTTTGCCATTTGCCGGGCAAATAAAAGATATTAAAAAACAATTACAAAAGAAAAACCCTGCAGCTAAAGGCTTACAGGGCTAATGAAAGGAGGAGTGGTGCCACCAGGAATCGAACCGGGGACACAAGGATTTTCAGTCCTTTGCTCTACCAACTGAGCTATGGCACCGTTACCTTTTATGTCGCTTAAACGCTTGGTTCGTTTTAGCGTTTGCAAAAGTAATACATTTAAATGAAAAACCGTCAAGCTTCCTTAATAAAATTAAGAAACAGACGGTTTTTTAACAAAAATAAGTAAAAAAGGTTTTCTTTTTTGTTACGCAAGCGGATTCCAGCCCTGTGCTTTCAGTTCAAACTCACTGTTGTCGCGTGTTATGAGCATCATGCCGAGTTCCTTTTTCGTTATATGTCCTATTATCCGTACATCTTCCATGTCTTCTATCTTGGCATAATCTCCAATCGGAACGGTGAACAGCAGCTCATAGTCTTCGCCGCCATTCATGGCGCATGTGGTTACGTTCATGTTCATTTCTTCCGCCATCACAGCAGTCTGATAGTCTATCGGCAGGTTCTTTTCGTATATTCGGCAACCGCATTCGCTTTGCTTACAAATATGCATTATCTCACTGCTCAATCCGTCGCTGATGTCGATCATTGCCGTGGGACGTATGTTAAAAGCCTTCAGTTTGTCGAGGATATCACCCCGTGCCTCGGGTTTCAGCTGACGTTGTAACAAATACTCCTTGCCGGCAAACTCCGGTTGAAAGTGCGACAGTTCCTCAAGTGCCTTGCGGTCGTTTCTTTTCCGTGCTTCGTCCACCTGCTGATAGTATACGCTTTTCTCACGTTCAAGCAGTTGGAGCCCCATGTATGCCGCCCCGAGATCGCCCGACACACATATCAGGTCGGTGTCCTTTGCCCCATTGCGATATACGATATTGTCCTTTTCTCCTTCGCCTATGCACGTTATGCTTATCGCCATTCCGGTGTACGAAGACGTGGTGTCACCTCCTACAATATCCACTTTCCATTTTTCGCATGCCATACGCAGACCGGCATAGAACATTTCGATATCCTCCACTGTAAAACTTTTGCTCAGCGCGATGTTCACAATCATCTGCTTCGGAGTTCCGTTCATGGCGAATATATCACTGATGTTCACCATTGCAGCCTTGTATCCTAAGTGTTGCATGTCTATGTAAGTGCGGTCAAAGTGCACACCTTCCATAAGCATGTCGCTTGTCACCAGTGTTTCTTTATCGCCATAATTCAGCACCGCGCAGTCGTCACCAATGCCATATTTTGTCGTCTCGTTCTCCGGTTTTATGTCTTTTGTAAGGTGGTTTATAAGCCCGAATTCACCCAGCTTTGCTATTTCCATTTTTATTGAGTTTTGATTTTTGATTTACGAATTACGAGTTGTCGCTGCGCGATTGAGAATTATCGAATTATGATTTGGTTTTATATCATCTGCCAGCAGTTGATATATACAAATTCAATTCGTCAATATTAAATTATCAATCGCGCAGCGACAACTCGTAATTCGTAACTCAACACTCGTAATTCCTACGCTCTCCTTATCATCTCCCTCATTATCTCCGTCATCAGCGGTTGTGCCCTGTTGGCAGCCACCTGCACCTCTTCATGGCTAACCTCGACGGGGGTATCCTCCAATCCGAGGTCTGTAATGATACTGATGCCGAAAGTTCTGATGCCGCAATGGTGGGCAACGATAACTTCCGGAACAGTGCTCATTCCCACTGCATCGGCGCCCATGCGGTGGTACATCTTATATTCCGCCGGTGTTTCGAACGTCGGTCCCTGCACTCCCATGTACACTCCGTGAACCACGCGGATGCCCTTTTCGGCGGCAATGGCGTCGGCCTGTGCAATAAGCGCGTTGTCGTACGTCTCGTGCATATCCGGGAAACGCGGTCCGGTGGGAAAGTTCTTTCCGCGTAGCGGATGCTCCGGGAAGAAATTGATGTGGTCTGTTATGATCATCAGGTCACCGATTTTAAATTCGGGGTTCATGCCTCCCGATGCGTTTGATACAAACAATGTCTTTATCCCGAGTTCGTACATCACACGAATGGGGAACGTTACCTCCTTCATGTTGTAGCCCTCATAATAGTGGAAACGTCCCTCCATAGCCATTATGTCCACGCCTCCGAGCTTGCCGAAGATAAGTTTTCCGGCGTGTCCTTCAACCGTAGACACGGGGAAGTTGGGTATTTCCTGATACGGGAACTCATATTTGTCAGTTATTTCTGAAGCTAATTGTCCCAGACCTGTTCCTAAGATGATTGCCGTTTTTGGACTTGTTGTCATCCTTTGCTTTAGCCAGGATGCTGTTTCTTGAATTTTTTCGTACATATCCTATTATCTTTTCGTTAAACATTTCTTCCTGTTCCTGCATGAAACTCACTTCCACCGGCAGTATGAAGATGTTGTGTCTCACCTCCTCACTCAGCCCTTCCATACCAAACAGGCGTGTATTGTCCTTCTCCGTCGTTATTATTATTTTTGGCGAGGGCATGCCTGCAAACTTCTCGTTAATCATTTTTATGTCTTTCGGAGTAAACTGGTGATGATCCGGGAAGTTCATCTGTATTATGTTCTCCGTGTACGGCTTGAGATCCGTCACCATATGTTCTGGCGATGCAATGCCCGTCAGCAGCAGTATGTTCTCGTTCTTTCCTATACTATCCAACCTGCGTTTCTCTCCGCAATAAGCCGGAATCAGACGCCCGTATTTCAGCGTGGTGAAAAACAGTTTCTGATACGGATACAGGTTCATCGCCCTCATTATGACCCTGAAGTCCATTGGCTTCATGTCCTGCGGACATTTTGTCACTATCACAATGTCTGCCCTGTTTTTTCCCGACAGGGGTTCGCGCAGACGACCGGCAGGCAGCAGGCGGTCGTATATTATCAGCCTGTGATAGTCTACGAGCAGTATGTTTATTCCAGGTTTTACGTGCCTGTGCTGGAAAGCATCATCCAGGATAATGACGTCCGTGTCATTTGTTTCCTTGTTTCCCGTCAGCTGTTCTATACCGTGACACCTGTCTTTGTCCACTGCCACATATATGTCGGCAAACTTGTTTTTCATCTGATAAGGCTCGTCGCCTATCTCCTGCATTCTTGTCTGCTTTTCTGCAAGCACATACCCCTTGCTCTTCCGCTTGTATCCACGGCTGAGCACGGCAACCTTCACCTTGTCTTTCAACAGCCGCACGAGATACTCCACATGCGGTGTCTTGCCCGAGCCTCCAACCGTGAGATTGCCCACAGATATCACGGGGATGTCGAAACTGCGGCTTTTCTTCAAGCCTATGTCAAACATCCAGTTCCTTATCCGCACCCCGATGCCGTACAGCCAGCTCAGCGGCAACAGCCGGTTATCAATTCTGATGAAGTCGCCCTCCATATATTACTTGTGAAAATGCCGTTTCGTTTTACTTCACCTTTATTATATAAGGTATCCTTGCCTGTATCGCATTCTGTTTGTTTATGTCTTTGAGGAGCATGAACGGCTCATAATATTCGCCCAGTGCGGCACGCATGCTGTTGTCTATATAGCTGCCTCCGGAAGCTTTGTTCATAAACTGCTCCATCCAATCGGCTTTTGCCGGATATGCCGCCGTGTGATATTCCTTCACCTTTGCCAGTGCGGCAGCCTTAGCCACAGCCTTGTCCAGACCACCAAGTTCGTCAACAAGCTTGTTACGCCAAGCATCCTGTCCCAGCCATACACGTCCCTGAGCCAGTTTCTCCACATTTTCCGTTTTCATCTTCCTGCCTTCAGCCACACGGTTTCTAAACAAGTTGTATCCGCGGTCTATGTAAGCATTAAGATATGCCATTTCCTCTTCATTGAACGGGCGTGCCTGTGTGCCGAATGCACTATACTTGTTTGTCTTCACCTCGTCGAACTTCACACCGAGTTTCTGTGTGAGCAGTCCGCTCATGTCCGGAAACATTCCGAATATGCCTATGCTTCCCGTCAGCGTGGTCGGTTCAGCCACAATCCAGTTTGATACGCAACTTATATAATATCCTCCCGATGCAGCCATGCCTCCCATAGACACCACCACAGGTTTCTTCTCCTTGAGTTTCTTCACGCTATGCCATATCTGTTCCGATGCGTATGCGCTGCCGCCACCCGAGTTTACACGCAGCACCACGGCCTTCACATCATCGTCGTTCATAAGCTTTTCAAGGTCCTTGCAAACCTTCGTTCCCACAATCTTGTGTCCTTGTGACATCATGCTTCCGCCCGCTTCGCTGTCGACAATGTCTCCGTAGGCATAGTAAACGGCAATCTCGTCTCCCTTGTCCTTGCCGCCTTTCAGTTGCTTCATGTCCGCAAGCCCCACCGTGTTGATGTCGTCGTCCTTGTCGAGCTTCATCATTTTCCTTATCTCGTCCTTTATCTCGTCGGTATACACAAGCTTGTCCGCCATCTTATACTTTACGTAATTCTTCGTATCATCCAGCGTAATGAAGTTGTCCGCGTATGTGTTCAGAGTCTCTACACTTATTTTGCGGCTTGCCGAAACCTCCTTACATACGTTTTCCCATATACCTTTTATATATGCGGTCATCTGTTCGCGGTTCGGCTCGCTCATCCCGTCGGCGGTAAACATCTCCGGTGCGCTCTTGTATTTGCCAACCTTTGCCAGCTGCATCTTTATCCCGAATTTAGCCATGAGATCCTTTAGGAACATCGGCTGTGCCGCCACTCCGTGCCAGTCGATCTGTCCGCTCGGGTTCAGCAACACCTTGTCTGCCACCGATGCCAGATAATATGTACCTTGCGTATATGTGTCGCCGTATGCCACAATCCATTTTCCGCTCTTCCTAAAGTCGGCAAGTGCCCTGCGTACAGCCTGCATCGAAGCATACGAATCGACAGAAAACAGTCCCGCCTCGATGTATATGCCCTTTATGTTTTCATTGTTCTTGGCTTTCTCTATTGCGTTGAGCATGTCGTCCAGTCCTATGTTCTGCATTGTCTGTCCCGTCAGTTCCGCCATGATGTTGTCCTCGGCGCGCTCTTCCATAACGCCCTGAAGATTGATGACGAGTACGGTGTTGTCGCTCACATTCTTTGTGGCAGAACCCGATGCAACCATTCCGACGATACTCATTACGCCCAGTATGCCTGTGACAATGGTAAGTACCAATATGCCGGCAATGGTGGCAAACATTTGCTTGAAAAAGTCTTTCATATACGTTGTATTGTTTTTATAAATTAAAATAGGCAAGCAGGTGCCGGACAATGGTATCAATCAGTTGCTACGACCTACTTATTATGCAAAGATAAGGATTTTTATTTTAAACGTTCATAAAACACGCATAAAGTTTCTTTATGTCACCAAATATTGCTATTTTCGCAATATATGAAACGAGCAGTTATCACGGGAGCCTCGTCGGGCATAGGGCTTGCAGTGTGCCGCCTGCTGTTGGAACGCGGGTGGCAGGTGGGCATTGCCGCTCGCCGGGGCGACATTCTTGAAGGCATAAAAGCGTCTGCACCGGACCGGGTGCAGACAATGACGATAGACGTCACGGACAGCTATGCCACGGAACGTCTTCTCCGCCTCATAGACAAATTAGGCGGCATGGATCTGTATTTCCATGCTTCGGGCGTGGGAAAACAGAACATGACACTCGACACGGATGTGGAAATGACAACGGTTGCCACCAATGTAGAGGGCTTTACGCGCATGGTGGGTGCCGCCTATCGCTATTTTGTCCGCCGCGGACGAGGGCATATAACCGTAGTGTCGTCAATCGCGGGTGTCAAAGGGCTTGGATCGGCACCATCCTACAGTGCGACAAAAGCCTTTCAAAACGTCTATATACAGGCTCTCGAGCAGCAGGCGACAACGCGAAGGCTCGCAATCGACTTCACGGACATACGCCCCGGGTTTGTGGCTACGCCCCTGCTCGGCGACGGCAAGGGCTATCCCATGCTTATGGATGTGGACAGTGTAGCGCGTCAAATAGTCAGTGCCATAGAGAAGAAAAAACATGTCTGCATCATCGACCGACGTTACCGGATGCTCGTGGCGCTATGGCGAATGATACCGTCGTGGCTGTGGCGCCGGATGAGGCTCGTGCGATGAATGCCTGATGATTATCGGAAAAGAAATAACGAATATATTAAAGACACTCATGAAAAGACACAAATGGATTGCAGCCGCACTGCTGATGACGGTGCTTACGGCTGCGGCAAAATCGGACAAGGAGACATTTCCCGACGGCAGCGTGATGCCGGCATGGTTTGCAGACACGTCGCGCGTGGATGCAGATGCGTTGGGACGCAGGTTCGTCGTGACCGACCACGGCGTGAAAAACGACTCTACAAAGCTACAGACCGAAGCATTGCAGCGGGTAATAGACATGGCGGCAGAGAGCGGAGGTGGCGTGGTGGTCATTCCGCGAGGCACGTTTCTCAGCGGTTCACTGTTTTTCAGACAGGGCACACATCTTTATATAGAAGAGGGCGGTGTGCTGAAGGGAAGCGAGCGCATAAGCGATTTCAAGGTGATGAAAACCCGAATAGAGGGTGAGACATGCACATATTTCGCCGCACTGGTAAACGCCGACGGCGTAGACGGCTTCACCATAGCGGGCAAGGGGACGATAGACGGCAACGGCAGACATTATTGGGAGGAGTTCTGGATACGCCGCCGTTGGAACCCGGAGTGCACGAACAAGGATGCTCAGCGCCCGCGGCTTGTCTATATCTCCAACAGCTGCAACGTGACGGTGCAGGACGTGCGCCTTGTAAACAGTCCGTTTTGGACCAACCATATTTACCGCTGTCATCACGTGAGATTTCTCGGCTGCCACATTTTCGCCCCGACGGAGGGCATAAAGGCTCCAAGCAGTGACGCCATAGATATCGACGCATGTCACGACGTGCTCATTGACGGATGTTATATGAGTGTGAACGACGATGCCGTGGTGTTGAAGGGCGGCAAAGGAACATTCGCCGACAAGGATCCGGACAACGGTCCGTGCCGCAACATCGTCGTACAGAACTGCACCTACGGACGGGTGCACGGCTGTCTGACGCTGGGCAGCGAGAGCCTGCACGACCGCAACGTGGTGTTGCGCCGCTGCCGTGTGCAGAGGGCGGACAGGGTGTTGTGGCTCAAGATGCGCCCCGACACGCCGCAGCACTATGAGTATATCACCGTTGAAGACCTTACGGGCAACTGCGGAAGTTTTATAGTGGTGCGCCCGTGGACACAGTTTTTCAAAATGCAGGAACGTCCCGACATGCCGCTTTCGCAGTGCAATGATGTCACGGTGAGGCGTGTGGATATGGACTGCCGAATGTTTCTTGACATCGGCGCATCTGACAAGTACAGGCTTGCGGACTTCATTTTCGAGGACTGTAACATAAGGGACGGAAGCGAGTCTTTTGACACCTCTCCCATCGAAAACTGCAAGATGAAAAAGTTCAAAAGAACAGTCTTTTCTTTGTCTTCCGTATCTCACAGATAATCAATATGATATCATTCACTTTCCAAAAGGTGCCCTTTTAGGAGCTAAAAGACCGTCTTTCTGCGTCTGAAAGGGCACCTTTTGGAAGCTAAAAAGCCACCTTTTGGAAAACGGTTGAAAACTTGAGCGGGACTTGGAGTGTGCATCTCACTTTTTCAGATGATTGCACCGTGCCGCCGATTTGCCACCGGATGCGTTTGTTTTTGTTCCCTTTTTTATTGCCAATCACCCTCGGAGGGTGTATCAGACTTCAATATTTGTTACTTCTGACACCCCGTCCACGCAACAAAACATTCGTCTTTTATCTTCCTCTATCTTCTTTTATCTTCCCTTATCTCCTTTAAATAGTCCCCTTACAAACACCCCGAGATAAACGTTAAATAAAACATAAAAAACTCGTTTTGATATGCGTTTAACTTTAATTTATGTAATTTTGCAGCCTGCATTATAATGAGAACGAAATCCATCATATTTATACTGCTGTCTGCCTTCATGTTTATGTGGGCGGATAACGGCATGCCTTTTTTGCAGAAAAAAAGGCGCGGGGCTGCAAAAAACAACAGTGTGGCTGTGGCTGACACCGTTTTGGCAGACACAACGGCAAGGATGTCCGGTCCCGACACAACAAAGATGGACTCGTTGCAACTTGCCATTTACAGACACAACAGGGCTGTAGACGATTCGATAAGGCTTGACAGTCTTAACCGCAAGAAGGCTAACGGCATAGATGCACCGGTGAATTTTGCCTCGGAAGACTCGATGGTTTACGATGCGGGGAACAAGCTGGCGTATCTCTTCGGCGCATCCAACGTGAAGTATGAGAATATGGACCTAACGAGCGACCGCATTGCACTGAGCATGGACAGCAGTCTGGTACGTGCCACGGGAACGGCAGACACAACGGGTGAAGTTAAGGGACAGCCGGTATTTAAAATGGGTTCGGACGAGTATGAGAGCGACACCATAGCCTTTAACTTCAAGACAAAGAAAGGCTTCATAAACAATGTGTACACGGCGCAACAGGACGGGTTTCTGTCAAGCGAACGTTCCAAGCGCGACTCATCGGGCGTACTCTATCTCGAACACGGACGCTACACCACCTGCGACCTGCCTCATCCCGACTTTTACATAGCTCTCTCACGTGCGAAGGTCCGCCCCGGCAAAGATGTTGTCTTCGGACCGGCATATCTCGTGGTGGCAGACGTTCCGCTGCCTATAGCCATTCCCTACGGTTTTTTCCCGTTCACAAAGAGTTATTCGAGCGGCTTCATCATGCCTACATACGGTGATGAAAGCTCGCGCGGCTTTTATCTTCGCGACGGAGGATATTACTTTGCAATGAGTGACAAGTGGGATCTCAAACTGCTCGGAGAGATTTATACAAAGGGGTCGTGGGGGCTGTCGGCAGCAAGCAACTACCGCAAACGGTACAAATACAGCGGAAGTTTCTACTTCAGTTATCAAGACACAAAGAACGGCGACAAGGGCATGCCAGACTTTGCCGAACAGGAGAGTTTCAAGATACAGTGGATGCACCGTCAGGATGCAAAGGCTAATCCGTTCAGCACGCTGTCGGCAAGCGTCAACTTTGCGACGTCGAGTTATGAGCGCAACAACCTCAACAGCATGTACAATCCGCAAAGCTATACGCAGAGTACGCGAACATCGAGCGTCAGCTGGAGCACCACATTCTCGAGCATCGGCATGACACTTAGCGGGACGACGAACCTCAACCAGAACATGCGCGACTCGATGATAGACCTCACATTGCCCGACCTCAACATTTCCATCAGCCGCTTCTATCCGTTCAAGCGGAAACGCATGGTGGGTAAAGAGCGTTGGTATGAGAAGATTTCGATGAGCTACACCGGACACCTGAGCAACTCCATACATACCAAGGAAGACCAGTTGATGAAGGCAAATTTAGTGAAAGACTGGCGCAACGGATTCCAGCATTCGGTGCCTATAAATGCCAATTTCACGCTGTTCAACTTTCTGAACATCAATCCTTCGATAAGTTTCACAGACCGAATGTACACAAACAAGGTGATGCGCTCGTGGGACGAGGCGGCACAAAGGGAAGTGTGCGACACGATATATGGCTTCAACAACGTCTATAACTGGAGCATGAGTCTCAGCGCTTCGACAAAACTTTATGGCTTCTATGTGCCCAACCGCAAGATTTTCGGCGACAAGATTGTTGCCGTGCGCCATGTATTCACGCCTAATGTGAGTTTTAATTATGCTCCCGACTTCGGCGCGGAGCGTTACGGATATTACAAAACTTATCAGAAAACCGATGCCGACGGCAACGTGTCGCTTGTGGAGTATTCGCCCTATACGGGTTCGTTGTTCGGAGTGCCGGATAGAGGAAAGACCGGAAGCTTTACGTTCGACATGTCAAACAACATTGAGATGAAGATACGTTCGGATAAGGATTCCACGGGCTTCAAGAAGATAAGCATCATTGACGAACTTGGGGCAAGCATGTCGTACAACATGGCGGCAAAGCAAAGACCGTGGAGCGACCTCACCATGAGGATAAGGTTGAAGTGGTGGAAAAACTATACGTTCAACATGAATGCGGTGTTTGCGACATACGCATACGAGCTTGATGAGAACGGAAAACCGTACATCGGCACTCATACGGAGTACAGCAAGGGGCGCTTCGGACGCTTCCAGGGCATGTCACAGAACATCTCGTTCACCCTTAATCCCGAGAAACTTAAGAAATGGTTCGGACGCGGTGACGATGAAAAAGAGGATGAGGATAATGACGACGAGGGCATGGACACGGACGTGGAGTCGAACGTTGACGATGACATGATACGCGGACAGCGTGGTGCAAAGAAAAAGACTTCGTCGAAGGCGGAGACCGATGAGGACGGCTATATGAAGTTCTCGATGCCGTGGTCGCTGACCGTAGGTTATGGTATTACTATGCGCGAGAACACCGCCGGACGCTTCAACACCAAGTCGATGCGCTATCCTTATAAGTTCACGCAGAACCTGAACTTCAGCGGCAACGTGCGCATAAGCGACGGCTGGAACATCAGTTTCTCGAGCGGATACGACTTTGAAGAGCACGACCTGTCCATGACAACGGCATCGCTGCAGCGCGACCTGCACTGTTTCAGCATGAGCTGTTCGGTTGTGCTTGCGCCTTATACATCTTACAACTTCTCTTTCCGCTGTAATGCAGCAACACTTACGGATGCGCTGAAGTATGACAAGCGCAGCGGATATACCAACGCCGTGCAGTGGTATTGATATTGTCCGGTTGGGCGTTTGCGATTGGTTGTAAGTGCTCTTTTCATGTAATAAAGAATATCTTTTCCCGTTTTTATGTATATCACATGGCGATTGGTCATTTAATACATATTATATGAAAAGGTATTTTTTTCTTTTTACAGTATTGTGTTTCAGTCTTGTAACGTTTGCACAGGAATTTAATTACGGAGTAACGGCAGGTCTGAATGTATCTCATCCCAAGGATTATAGAAATCATGTAGGGTTTAATGTCGGTGTGAAAGGCGAATACACGTTCTCCGACAAGCAGGATTGTCTGTATCTGGAGTCGGCTTTGTTATTGACAAGCAAAGGTTGGAAGACAGACGTTTACGCAGATGAGAGTGAAAACGCAGGCACTGCCGACTGGACATGTGATGCCTATTATCTGGAGCTTCCGCTAATGGTGGGATATAAATCCGGTATTACCGACAGGGTAAGGATTTCTGCAAGTGCGGGACCTTACGTTGCCTGCGGACTGTTCGGCAAGAGTAAAGTGAAAGACATTCCGGCTGCTGATGACATAGACAACATCTTTTCCGACGGCATGTACAAGCGTTTTGACTATGGTGTTAAGTTATATGTCGGTGTTGACTATTCCAACTGGCAGTTGGGTGTGAGCTACGGACTCAGCCTGCAAAATCCTATAAAGGGAGGCTGGGCATTGCAGGATCCGAAAGACAGGACGTTTTCGCTCCAGTTGGCATATATCATCAACAGATAGTGATATGATGCTGACGCGTGCGTTGAATGATATACGGCGGATGTGAGGGAAGGCGTAAAATTCAGATGCCGTAATAATCGGTGAAGTCTTTTATGAACTTTTTCAGTCCGCCGGGATATGTATTGTCTATCTTCTGCGAAGTGCGTGTTGTGTCGCTATTGTCCTTCAACAATGTTATAAGTTGGGCAAAATAACCTTGCGGTGCACCTTCAATAAGGAAGGTGACGATGGCGTGTGCCGTTATGTATGTTATCCTGTCGTTTGTTTTCTGAGCTTGTGAGAACTCCTTGATGTTATAGTCAAGGACATCTTCCGGCGCAATCTCATTCAGCATAAACATGGTGCGCAGTCTTCCTTCTTCATATGGTTCAAGACTGTGCTTCATGCCTTTTGCCGTCACCTTGCAATGAAAGAAATATTCGGAAAGACCTTCATAAAGCCATGGTATGGGCTTGTTGCCCATTATTTTGTGTGTCAGGAAATGACTCAACTCATGCCTGATAATTCCCATGTTTACGCTTTTCATGCCGTCAGACAACATTATGTGGCATTCGTGCGTCTTGATGTTGTATAATCCTTGGGGTTGTACGGAGTATTGTTTCTTGTATGCTTTGTTTGAAAGGAGATTGTCTTCCCAGTCTTTTTCGTTGTCGAAAATGTTCAGTTTTATTTTCAGAGTGTCCGGAAGACCGAACGGTTGGTAGAATTTATATCCGTGTTTAAGAAACAGTTCTGTCTGTTGTTTGTAACTGTTGGAGAGCGGAGCGCCTGCATATTCGATAAAAATATGTTGTGATGACGCAGCACATACAAATGTCACTTGCAGCAAAAAGGATATGAAGAAGCGCATGTCATTTGTGTTTTAGATATTTTTTCTGTTCTTTCTTGCTCATATCCTGCATGATGAGTGCATCGTCTGTCACGACCCGGTAGAACTTCCGTTCTACTGGGCGAACGTCTCCCCTATCTGTCCTGAACGTGGGAACAAAATGCGAATAAGGATACCCCATATCGGCAGATGCTTCGAATTTATTCTTGTCGAGGAAGAAGAATGAAATCGATATGTTGTCCTGTCCGGCTATTCCGATTGCTTGTCCCGTCCTTACATCGTCACCGGGCTTTACGAACTTGTCCCTTATTCCGATGTATGCGGCAAATGTATGGTCCGGGTGATATATCAGTATGAAGCGTGAACTGGGGATCTTACAAAGTATTCCGCCCCGTGTTGCATATACAGTATCTTCTTTCTCAATCTTGAAACAGAGTGTCTTCTTTGTCTCATGCCTGTCGGTTCTCCACGCCGTCCGTACTCCGTTCTTTACAGGAAGAGCGTATGGAGTTTCTATATTGAACTTTTTCGGAAATATCCCACGATAGTATCTATATTGAAACTCTTCTTTTGCCGGATTGTATATCTTGCTTTTATCCGGTGCTACAAATAATGTGTTTTTACCCGGATGCAGATTATATGCCTTGTCGTTACGGCAACATAGGTAATAGTCACACCAGTCGTTGTTGTAGAAGTTACAACAAGTCTCTTTGCGTGAGTTTTGCTCCGCCTTTCCCTCTATTATTCCGGTCTGACGTGCCATTAGCGCTTTTAGTGCTTGTGCTGTAGTCTTTTGTGTATTGGTCGTCAAAATACATAAAAGCATTATGAAGAGTATATTTCTGCCATTCATCGCTACACCGTGTTTTTTCAGTCTGTTGTACTTTGCTTTTTCCTTATGGTCTGTTCCGCCGCTTCCGTGAGTTTGTTCAGCGAGTCCTCCTCTCCGACAACCCATATCACATCGCCCGGTTTCATGACATGCGCCGGTTCTATCTGCGAAAGGTTCTCCTTGCGCTCCTCAAGTCCCACAACCATGCAGTTGTAAATGTCGCGTATACCGCTTTCGATGAGTGTCTTGCCTATGATAGGACTATTCTCCGAGATTACGATCTGCCGCAGTTTCATTTCCCGCTTCTCTATGTCGGGGTCTTCATCGTACACATCGTTCTTCATAGCCGCGCTGAATGCGGTGAGCTGTTCGTCGCTTCCGATTGCCTGTATACGGTCTCCGGGGAATATAACATTGTCTCCGTTGGGGATGTTTATGCGTATTATGCCGCGCAGTATGCTGCTTACGTGTATGCCGAACCTGTTCCGGAAGCGAAGCTCGCGCAGTGTCTTGCCTGCCCATACGGAGTTTTCGGGTATCTCGAAGTCGGATATATGCACGTCGCGGTCAAGCAGATGACCCTCGTATAGCGGTTTCTTACGCCCGTCTACCTGTGCCTTTATGTCACGCGAACGCAGGTTGAGGACAAACAGCCGTTCAAGTCTTATGCTCCGTTGTTTTATGCGTCGTGACATTATCATCAGTATTACGAGGACCGTGGCGATACATATAATAAGAGCATTGGTAAATCGTGTGAGGTAATTGCATATATAGAATACGAACGATATGGCAATGATAAACCTCACGATGACAGTCAATATGAGCGGTATGTGGTTTCTGCGGCTTTCCTTCCACAGAGCCTTGAATTCCTCGCTATGGTTCTTTTTCATTACCATAGCGCGCAGAAAAGGTGATATTATCATTACCGTGAGCACAATACACGTGGCGTTCGCCCACCAGTGAGGCAGTATGCTGCGTATGAACGGAAGAAAGAACGTGAGCATGAGTGCCGTTGCCGCCGATGACAATATTGAGTAGATGACGGTGTTGCGCACCATTTCCGCCAGCAGTCTTTTCCAGTTTCCTTCAGGTAGCGATGACTGACGGCTCAGTGTAAGGTCGTTCAGCAATGATATCCATTTTGCCGGCAGGCGTTGTTCAAGACGGTTATAGCATGGCGTTGAGGCGCGCATCATGTATGGAGTGAGGAAGGTGGTGATTACCGATACGGCAACTACGACCGGATATAGAAACTGACTTATCACGCCAAGCGATAATCCCAAGGATGCTATTATAAAAGAAAACTCGCCTATCTGTGCCATGGAAAAACCGCATTGCATTGCCGATTTAAGAGTCTGACCGCTGATAAGGAAACTGAAACTGCCCAGCACCGACTGCCCTATAAGTATGGTTATTACAAGCACAAAGATAGGCAATGCGTATTCGACAAGTATTCCTGGGTCTACCAGCATGCCGACGGAAACAAAGAATATTGCCCCGAAAAGGTTTTTAACAGGTTCGACAAGCCTAGTTATTTTTTCCGCTTCTACAGTCTCGGCAAGTATGGATCCCATTACAAATGCTCCGAAAGCACTGCTAAATCCCACCTTCGTTGACAATACAGCCATGGCACAACACAATCCGAGGGCAACGATGAGAAGGGTCTCATTGTTGATGTGTTTACGCATGGAACGCAACAAAAGAGGTATAGCGAATATGCCTACGACGAACCACAAAATAAGGAAAAAGCCTATTTTCATTATGCTTTGCAGCATCTGTCCGCCGTCGGGGCTGTTGCCTCCGGCTATTGCCGAGAGCATCACCATCATCACTATGGCAAGCATGTCTTCAAGTATAAGCACGCTCATCACCATTCCTGCAAAGCGTTGTTGGCGCAGTCCGAGATCATCGAACGCCTTGTATATAATGGTGGTGGAGCTCATTGCCAACATGCCTCCAAGGAATATGCAATCCATGTGACTCCAACCAAAGACGCTGCCGACACTTATGCCGAGCATCATCATGCAGAAAACGATAGCACATGTAGCTATCATGGGCGATGCACCCATTCGCAGTATCTTTTTGAAAGAGAAGTCGAGACCCAACGAGAAGAGCAGGAACATAACGCCAATGTCCGCCCATGTATGTATGTCCGCCCTGTCTACAACCGACATTATATAAGGCATGTGCGGGCTTACAAGAAATCCTGCGACGACATAACCCAGTACGAGAGGTTGTTTCAGCTTCTTAAATAGTATTGTGACAATGCCTGCTACGATGAGGATTAGAGCAAGATCGTTGATGAGATAAGGCAGTTCGGACATGTGAAATTACGAATTTGGAGTTACGAATTACGAGTTTTTTGAGTGTTGAGTGTTGAATTACGAATTACGAGTTGTCGCATTTCATGCGATGATGAGTTGCGAGTTTGGAGTTACGAATTTGGAATTTTGAGTTACGAATGACGAGTTTTGAATTATGGAATTACTCTCTATGCAATTTTATTTGATAAATTATAATTCTTAATTAACAATTCAACATCGCATGAAATGCGACAACTCGTAATTCGTAACTCAACATTCGTAATTCCTTAGTCATTATATTCGGCAGTAAGCTCGCATATTTTCACGATTACCTGCATGGCTTTTTCCATTACCTGTATCGACACAAACTCAAACGGTCCGTGAAAGTTTACGCCGCCGGCAAAGATGTTCGGACAAGGGAGACCTTTGAACGAAAGTTGTGCTCCGTCGGTTCCGCCGCGTATAGGTTCAACCTTTGGCGGCACGTCACAGTCTTGCATGGCTTTCAAAACGATGTCAATGACGTGCATGTTTGGATCTATTTTCTCTTTCATGTTATAGTACTGATCCTTTACATCTGCACTTACCGTGCCTTCGCCGTATTTGTTGTTCATTTCCTTGACACATTCCTTGATGAAGTTTTTGCGCTCTTCAAATCTGTCACGGTCGTGGTCGCGTATTATATAAGACATCTTCGCACTTTCTATGTTCGACTCTATTCCCAACAGATGATAGAAGCCCTGATATCCTTCAGTGGTCTCCGGCGTCTCATCAGCCGGCAACATGCCTGCAAATTCTGCTGCCAGACGGTTTGCATTAATCATCTTTCCTTTAGCATATCCGGGATGAACGCTCATGCCTTTGATATTTATTTTGGCAGACGCGGCGTTGAAGTTCTCGAACTCGAGGTCGCCCAAATCACCCCCGTCCATGGTGTAAGCCCATTCACATCCGAACTTCTCCACATCAAAGTGGTGTGCTCCCATGCCTATTTCCTCATCGGGATTGAAAGCTATGCGAATGTCGCCGTGCTTTATTTCCTTGTGGTCGCGAAGCCAGCACATAGCCTGTACAATCTCCGCAATGCCCGCCTTGTCGTCAGCTCCGAGCAGAGTATGACCGTCCGTTACGATAAGGTCTTCGCCTATATGCGACAGAAGTTCAGGAAATTTCTTGGGTGATGATATTATTCCCGGTGACAGTTCTATGTCCGTTCCGTCATAATTCCTTACGATACTTGGCTTGATATCGGCACCGCTGCAATCGGGTGACGTATCGTAATGGCTTATGAAACCTATTGTAGGTACATCCTTCTTTATATTTGATTTCAGAGTTGCATAGACATATCCCATTTCGTCCATCTCCACATCATCAAAGCCCTCATCCTTCAACTCTTCTTTCAGATACTTTGCAAATACAATTTGTTTTGGAGTACTTGGCACGCTTTCGCTCTCTTCGGAAGATTGTGTGTCAAACTTCACGTAGTTTAAAAATCTCTCAGTAATGTCCATGATAGTAAATGATTCGTTATAATGATTAATGAAACCTGTCTTGGTTGCCAGGGCAAATATAGTCTTCTTTATGCAAAGATAATGCAAGCCGAACGCAATCAAGCTTGCTTGAAATTGCAGAGGCGCCGCTTATCTTATGTAAAGATAATGCAAGCCGAACGCAATCAAGCTTGCTTGAAATTGCTGAGGCGCCGCTTATCTTATGCAAAGATAGTATTTATTTTTCAAAGGGCAATGTTTAATAACAATAAAAGACACGTCCGCAGATGTGTATCGCACAGTGTATGCACAAATGTATCGCATAGTGTATGCGTAATATTAAAACTTTGCGAGATGCTTTTTATGCTGCCAAACAGCATCCTTTTATCGCTCTTGCATACATTTAGTTTGTATTACAAATTGAAACTTCTGCAACTCTTCATTCTAATATTTTTTATTTTAGAACTTCATCTTTACAAATTTATAAATTAATGTAAGTTCGACGAATTCACGTTAATTTATAAATTGTCAATTATTCATTATTTTGCGCTTTTTCCTTTCTTTTTGATTTTCCATAACCCCGAAATACTGCGATGTTCAGTAAAAAGAGCTTTGTTGGAGTGAAACAGCGCCAAAATTCGTGTGCAGACATAATACATTTGATATCAATTGGTTACGTGTAAAAGTAAGAAAATGTACATCATTCGGGATAAGAAAGTTGCCTGATTACTACATGAAAGTAGCCTGATTACGTTCCAAAAGCAGCCATTTTACCCTGCAAAATGCGGCATTTCAGACCCTAAAGGCACGTGCTTTACTCTCTTTTGGACGTGCTTTTAGCAAAAAACGCACGTTCGTTTGACTTTTCATCATTTACGACCGCTCTTAACAACTTTTAAAACGTAGAACGAGACTTTCAGATGACGGTTTTGAAATGACAAAATGACACGAAAATTTAATTTAACGTGAATTTGATGAATTCAGAATAACACTATAAAAATAAAACAATTTTCGCTAATCACAAAGCTATCAGACAATTAAATTCATCGAATTCACGTTAAATTATAAATTATTTTATTTCGCTTTAAGGATATGTATTTAATGAAGCTAAGTCTCATTCAGTGTTATTAATCGTTAAAAGGATTATTACAAATAGGTCCAATTCTTTCCAATGTTTGCAAAATTGGAAAGAATTGGACGCGTTTATTCGTATTTTACAAAGCATTTAATTTTGTAATGAATGGTATATATGTTGTTTTTGTCAGATAAAATGTATGAAAGACATTTTACACAAACATTCATTCTTTGCTGTCGCATAATTTTTTGTATTTTATTTTCAATTTAGTACAACATTTAAAATAATTTATTATTTTTGCAACTGATTACTCGTGTCTTTGCAAAACAGAGATAGGACATGTTCCTGCTTTCTGAATGCAATGCAGCTCACGCCGGAGCGGACGGATGAAAATTCTTAAGCGGCAGGGTGGGTTACGGGTTTTCAAGACATATTAAGGCGTTTACAAGCGCTACGTTCAGCAGACACTCTGAAACGTGAGAAACTTCATGATTGATACTGCCTCGGACATAGCAACGGTAGATGCTCCGGGTATGCTTATATTATCCAACATTGGATTAGTGTATGTACATATTATATCCTTTTACGTAGGAGTAATATGTCATTAGTCCATGTAATCGTTGTACATATATTCATATCGGCGTGAGCTTATACTGTTGTTCGTTCAGCAGTATAGGGCAATTCTCACGGCCTCAGAGTGTGGATCGGACAGCAGACGGTTCACGCTTTTTTGTGTCCATATATTTCAATCTCTAAATATCGATGGAGTGGACTAATATATCAATAGGGTAATTAAGCCGGAATATTGATAATATGGTTCTTATGATAATGTAAACGGAGTATTGCCGAAAATCCGATGAAGAGTAGGCATAATTTTTTTAATATGGATAAAAATAAATTGTTAATCAAGTTAGCTTGTTTAGTAGGGTATTTGGTTTTTGCGTCTGTTAGTGCATTCTTTACGGCATCATCATTATCCCTTAACCTTCTTAATGGAACAAATCTTTGGTTCTGTTTTGGTTTGGTATTAGTTGTATCTATACTTGCAGGGTGGTGCCTTACCAATGTTATTGAAGAATTGAATAAACCCGTGAGAGCTTCAAGGTCTTCCTTTGTTTTAAATTTGATCGGATTCTTGATTTTCTGGACATTCAGCTTTATGACTAATGTTCATTATTTCTTTGTTGAAAAGCATGGATATAACATTCTTACAAAAGAATTGGCAAGTGCAAAGAACTATATTATAGAGAATACGACGAAAAGTAATCGTGCCATTGATGATCAGAATGAAATTGCACAGAAATCACTTACAGGGCAAGTCTATACAAATATTGACGCATTTAAACGTGAACTAAATAATACGATGGAACATCATGAGGGATTTGGTGAGGCTTGTATAAACATATTGAATTCTACAGAAACCATTCTGGCAAAAGACTCTAAGACGTATAATGACAAGAACACTTATATAATATTCGATGAAGAGAAAGATGCCGGAGATTATGGTATAACACAACGTAACAGATTCCCAGATTTGTATACAAAATATAAAAACTGTATGGTTGAGCAACTTAATAAAAAACTTAAAGTCATTGATGATTATTATAATCGCAAGAAAGACGAGAACATCGGACTTACGGATCTTATGAAGCCGATAGACGATCTCGAGACACTTCATCTTCCTGCAGTTCTTAAGGATGGTTCTGTAAAGGCTTATTATATGTATTATGACCAGCAAAATGGAAAAGTAATAAGTAAGATGCCGGATGATTATTATAAAAAATGTATAGTAAAAAATAAGAGCAATGAAATTAAAAGCTATAAAGTGTATCCTTCAAAACGTATGTTTGACACAATGTCCGTATGGGGAGATATCGTGTCAGGTAAGCTTATCGGCATGACAATGCTTCAGTGGATGGTTCTATCTTTGATATTTGATATTGTGTCGTTTATTCTTTTCGTTCTTTTCCGTAAAAACTAATAATAAAATATAAAAACATATGCCTACAATTGTAACGGGTGGAGATAATCCGCTGAATTTTACTGCAAAAGAGAATTTGTCTCAAAATGTAACATCAGAAACTGTTGTTAATCCGCAAGAAACGGTAGCAGTACCAAAGACTGCAACACCAACGATTGTGAATCAACAGGTACCGATTGTTATTTTTGTCGGTCCTGCGGCAAGTGGAAAATCAATGATATTGGTTCGTTTGGCAAAATATCTGCATCATAATGGATATACAGTAAAGACAGATCCTACGTTCTTGGATACACCGGAATATCAAGAACATTGTGAAAAGTTTAATGATGCACTGGCTACAACCACAGCACTGGATGGTACGGTGAAGTTTCTCTTGGTAAATGTCTATAAAGATGGACGAGAAATAGCTAAATTATTAGAAGCCCCAGGGGAGGACTTTTATACAACTGATGTCGAAAAAATAAAAATGGGTGCAAACAATAATGTTGAACCTTATTTGGCAACTATTATTACAAGTAATAATCCAAAATCATACGTTGTGTTACTTGATTTGGATTCAGAGATTTCCTATAGAAATAACGGTTATCACAGAGAGTCGTATGAACGTCGTTTCCTGAATAATTTTTATCCGGCTATAGATAAAAAACGCGACAGGATAATTCTGCTATATAACAAAATAGACAAAACGATGTTTGGCAGCATTAATGGATGTGATGATGTGAAAGGTGCGCGTGACGATGCAAAAATCTACTACAAACAATTGTTCTCAACAATGAGAATAAAGAAATTCGGTGGTTTTTTGACTGTTGACAACTTTACGTTCAAAACATTCTGTACGGGTATGTTTGCAAAGCAAACGGATAGTTTTGGAGGAACGTATAAGACATATAACATTGCAAGTGATACATATCCTCAAGAACTTTGGAAAGAAATAATAAGGAGGTTTTAATATGGATGTAATTATTCATGGCAAGCCGTATAACGGAAGTTCTCAAAAGACACCCGGACTTGATTCTGTTTTATGTAACAGAATTGTCGATGGTTTCTTTAATTCAATGGGAAGTATTAATGAAGCAGCTTTTTTAGTTGTGGATGCGACTTATTGGAACAACGAATGGTATAGCATATATACATTTGAATTGTATAAAGGAATAAGAGATAAAGATGACAGACAGAGTTTCTTTGCTATATCCATTGTTCTTCAGAAACAGTATTATTGTTTGGTAAGTGAAGTATATAAGAAACTGAAGAAAGTATGCTCTGACTATGTTGTTGGAAAATATATATCGGATAAAAGGAAATATATAGTATCGGATCTTGAGGATAAACTTCTATTTGAAGGTCTTGTCAAAGAAATTAGTCGCGACTATACAAATCTTCTTGAAGATTTTGATAATGGCTTTAAACATCTGCATGGATCTCAAGCCAATATATTCTATAATCCTATTGATTGTGATGCAAAAGCTTTTGTGCAGTCACTACGTTTAAACGGGCGTGTAATAGTATGTGAGAATACTCCTACAAAAGACTATTTATTAGACAATGTAGATAAAATCAAGTCAGAGTTTATAAATGCGCAAAATACTATAAAAGTCAGGGACAACGAGATTGCCGGATTAAAGAAAGAGCTATCTGACGTCAAAGCAACCCTGAGTGCAAGAAGACAACAGAGCGACAAACAATTCCGTGAATGGGAAAATGGAACAGCAGCTTTGAAAAATGAAAATGAGACACTAAAATCATTGAATGAAAGTTATGTTTCAACTATAAATAAATATAGAAACAAATTTACGGAAATTGTAAATATTGCAAAAGTTGTTGATAAAGATAACAAGTACCAGTCGGAGAAACAGCAATCCGGTATGAAGTCTTCTGTCATTGGAAATAGAAGTAAATTGCTTATCGTGTCATTTACTAATACCATGTTGCTGATATTTTTAACAATAATATTATGTGCTAAATCATGTACGGATAATAGTGTGCGTGATATTGACGAAATTGGAAATGTCAACGATGATGAACTTGTATCGGACACAGTTGCGACAAAAGGAGTTACCGATACAATATCTACTTCAGATAGGAACTGCGACTTATCTATATTTAATATTTATGATAGCACTCCATTGGTTGATGGCAGTATAATAGATGAAGGTACATCTGTTTATATAATGGTAAAAGAAATTGACAATTATAAACTTCATACAGACAATCTCAAGGATGGTGACAAAATAAAAATAAAGGAGAACTTTAAAGTTTATCCAATAGACAGTAGCAAACCAATAATTATATCATACAGGTCTGATGATATTAATAAGACTAATCCAAGAAATAAAATAACGTTACATATCAATGAATAAAATACGAGCTATGAGAAAAATATTTGCAATACTATTGGCGGCAACATTATTTACCGCATGTGAACAGAAAAAAGATCAGTATAATCCTTATGCAATAAAAAGTACAGCTGAAAAGAAACAGAAAAACACTTTTGAGGTTGATTTTAAGAAGACGGAATCTAATTTAAAGACCATACATGTTAAATTAAATGACAAGAATGGTTATGATGCACTTTTTGACACAGGATGTTCGGGAATGTTGATTTCATCTATGGAATTTAATGACTTAATAAAGTCCCAAACTATTACAGTGAGTGATTATGTAGGAGTTGCTGTAAGTTTTATTGCAGATGGTTCTGAAATCAAGAATCCAATATATAATATCCGCAGTGTTACGGTTGTTGACAAAAAAGGAGAGGCTCATGTGTTGAGAGATATAAAAGCAACTGTTGTTGAGAATCCTGGAGCTGCCATATTGATTGGAAACTCATTGATTGATCAATGGGCTAAAAATTCTTATACAATTGATTTGACAAAGAAAGTTATACGTTTCCAATAATGAGACCTGTTATTTATTTCTTCGGTACATTCGCAAATGGTTTTGCCTCTTATCCACAAGACCATACAAAGTCCTTTTTTCAAGATTTTATAAAGAAAGCAAGACTGGCATCGCAGATTGTCCTTCATCGTGAGGGCAATCTGCTGTATTACGGATATGTCCGGCGTATGAATGAAAGTGATAATATAGGAATATGCCTGTGTCTGGATTGTATATATATAAAAACGGAATATTTGTTTTCTGTATTTGACGATGCTTTTGCAGATTTGGTAGAACGTGGCGAGATACTGAAAATTAATGGCAACTCAGAAATATTATGGGCTATTGACAATTTTCATTCAGAGCCTGTCGCTATAACAGAATGTAGTAATAATATCATCGAAAGTATAAATGTTTCTGTTTTTAATTCACAGCCACTACCACCTGTAGATTTTTCCGTATCAGTAAATGATTGCCTTGAATTAGGTCTTGATGAAGGTGAGGATATAATATCAGATGCAACAACGCGCTACTGTAATCTATATATAGCAAGAAAAGAATCGGAAATCGAACGTATCACAAGTTTCAGAAATCTTATTAACTTAAAAAATCAAGAACTGAAAAAACTTAATGATAGTTTGGTCGCTAAAATAAATCAGGCAGATAATTTGAAAACGGAGAATAAAAAATTACAGGCACAGAAGAAGCAATACAGAAATGTGGTTTTGCTTGCTTTCGTAATCCTTATTTGCGGAGTAGGTCTGTTTTTTTATATGACAATCTGAATAGTACGCAAGGACAGCTGACAGAGGCAGAAAGTACCATTGTTGATAAGGAGAATGCCATTAGGAAATTGAATGCTTCGAATAATTCTCTTCGCTTGTGTCTGGATAATGAAAAACAGGAAAAGAGGGATTTGAAAAACAAATTATCTGACATATGTACAAGGACTCCGTTTATCATAACAGGTTACAACATCAATGCAGAAGAGGTGACGATTGATTATTATGCGGTGGAACAAAAGAATATAACTGTTTATTTGAAAGCAATAAACGAATCAGAACCGGAGGTTGTATCAAACAGTCATTCTGTTACTATATATGAAGGAAATAATAGATTGAAGCTAAGATTTAATTATCGTCTTAATACTGAAAACTATTATTATGTGAATATATTATATAATGGTAACGTGATAGGCGGGAAAAGGTGGTGACAGACATTTGGTATTATAAATAAAAGGATTTAGAAGTTGTGCCCGACACGAATATAGGGTTATAGCCATGAAGAAACTTGTTTTTGCAACATATTTGTTGTTGGTATCTTTTGCTTTGATTTCTTGTAATTCTTCTAAGAAGGATTTAAAATTAGAAATAGAAGAAGTCAATGACGAATGCCCTCTTGATTTGGGACTGGTAGGAGAGATATCAAGTGTTGATTATGACGAGAAGACTGATGAAGTCGTTATGACAATGACTATAAATAAAGACTTGCCTCTTAAACTATCGGCATTGAAACAGCTTAAGAATACGATGAAAAGATCCGTATTGGGCAATTGGGCAAAATCCGAATCAAGTTTAGTACTGATAGAGAAAATTGCCGATGCTGATGCAAAATTTACTATTGTTATGCAGACTGCCGACACGAATGAAAGTCTTAAGATAAAAATATCGAAAAAAGAAGTAAAAGATATTGCGGCAGGGAATATAGATTCTATTACACCTCGTGAGATGGTGGATATAATGATAGCATCAGCAAATGCACAATGTCCGATGCAAATAGATGAAGTTACGGTTCTTTCTTCTGTTACTCTTGAGAACAATAGTTTTGTATACAATTGTAGCTGGGATGAAAATTCTGTTTCAATAGAAGAGATAGATGCTAATAAAGATGTCCTGAAAACTAATATAAAACAGTTGCTATTAAGTGAAGATCCTATGACACAGGAATTGATTAAGATATGTAAAGATGCCAATGTCTGTATTTTATATAGATATATAGGGGATACATCTGGTGACGTCTGTCTCGTGAAATTTAGTCCTGAAGAACTTTAAATATCGGAAAAGAATTTAGAAGTTGCGCCCGACACGAATTAAGGGTATTAAAATAATGAAAAGAATATTTTTGGTGATTTTCTGCATGGTTCTGTTCTTATCTAACAGTCATGCGCAGCATCTTATTTTTTGGGGTATACCAATAAATGGAACAATAACCGATTTTGAAAAATACTTAATAAGTAAAGGATTTGAAAAGAATTATTGTATGGGTGGTGAATATATAATTAATGAGATTGATAACCAAAGAGCATATTATAAAGGTTCTTATAACAATTATATGTGTAAGGTAGATGTCCTCACTACTCCACTAAGTGGTAATGTTTACATGTGTCATATTTCTATTTTTGGACAAAATCGAAAAGTCCTTGAAAAAACTTATTATGAATTGATAGAGTTAATGATAAATGATAACAATTTAATGAAAAACAATTATAGCTATAAATATTCAAGTGGCTATTTAAATGATTATGGTAAAGTTAGTATTTTATTAGATCAAGGTTTCATTTTGATGACATTTGAAGACACACAAAATTCTTCATTACGGAAAGCTGAGTCAATATTAGGAAAAAAGTCTTGTAAATATTTACAGAAAAAATATAATAATACTCTTTTTTATGATAAAAATCCAAGGTATAAATAATTATTACATTGCTTGTTTTTTATAATAATAAGTAGACTTGTTTGTATTAATATAATGAAGTGATTTAAACTAATTTCAAACTGTTAAAATTCCTGCCAATATATTAAAATACAGCGTACTTCCGCAGAAATTCGCTATATTAGAGTTGCGACACTTTAATTTATCGAACCAATGCCGAAA
>NZ_JABKKJ010000028.1 GCF_013166515.1 Xylanibacter caecicola
TAAAACGCCTCTTCGAGACCTCTTTGACAAAACTAAATTTCAAAATGACAAAGAACGATTTGGACCTGATGGACCAAGTTTATTTGATTTTTAACAACGTCCCAATTTTAATGGGACACTAGTGAGACTATATAAAATCACATACGGTCAAGACAAATATCCTCCGCGCAACCATATCTCGAAGAACTTGTCATAAAGCCGGCATCCGTCTTCATCCTGCGTAATAAAATCACGATCGAGCAATACTTTCAAAGCATTCTGCACACTGCTCGCCGAAAGACCGTATCTTGACAGAAACTCACGCGACATCATCCCCGTTGCCTTCCCCTGTTCCGCTATGGCAAACAGCAACTGCTTCTGTCTCGCCGTAAGCTGATACAGGAGTGTCTTATAAGCAAAAGCCTGTTGATGCAGTATCTTTTCTATTGCACCCGAAACATCGTTCACATCCAAAGAAGCACTGTCTGAGCTTTCTGTATATAAGATGTTCATTACATACTGGATATACCATGTTATGCCGTCAAACAAATCATAGATATAGTCAAAAGCCTCGGAAGATATACTTTTCCCTATACTTGAAAGATGACGCGAAACAAAGTCATAGTAAACTTCCCTGTCTATAGGTGAAAGCCCTATCACAGATGCACTTTGATAGAACGGATGCGAAGCCGTCATGAACATCTCAGCCATCATGTGACGTTTTGAGCCGGAAAATACAAAATGTGCATTGCCACATGTCTGTATTCTGGTGCGCAACATTGCTTCGACGGTCTTCTCCGGATATTCTGAAATAGTTTGGAACTCGTCTATTGCTACAAGGCAGGGACGATCGGCATGTTCAAGATACATGAATATTTCATCCAATGTTATATCCGGACGGCGTATGTCGCCTATGGTAATATTCCATTCGGGCATGCCGGCTGCATCGAACGAAATACCTTGGCGCAAGGAAAGTAACAGACCGAAGAACTTGTCCCACGCTTTCCGACTACGCGACTTAAGGGTGTTAAATATCCCACGCCCCAACTCATAGACAAACTCATTAAGATTTTTTGTCTCGTATATATCTATAATGAACACATAATAATTATCCTTTATCTCATTTTGTGCAAAGGTGTGTCTTATAAGACCGGACTTCCCCAGACGACGCGGAGAGATAAGAGCCACGTTGCAATTATTGGTAAGATGCCTTTTAAGCAATGCCGTTTCCTCAACACGGTCACAAAAATAGTCCTCGCCTTTATAGCCATTTATAACAAACGGATTGTCCTGTATCATAGATATTTACACAATTATGTTTTTTACGTTACGGTAAATCAATAATGCAAATATAGCGAAAATATTTCATTCGGCAATACTTCAATTCCCGATTTACAATGCAAATCGGGAATTAAGGTCGTTTTATAGCGAAAGCGTTACTTTATTACGATAGTCTTGAACCAGTCTTTAAGAATGCCGCCATAACCGTTCTGCGAGTCGCTTATCAGTATAACCACACGACTGCCGTCTTTCAAATCATGTCTTTCGGTAGCTTAACTGTTTAATTAGGTCGTTAAGTGTTGACAACTTGTTTATCAGTTCCTCAAAAGAGGGCACCTGTCCGAAAATCATGTGTTCACACATAAACTTGTAGTCATCTTGCCATAGTCTTGCGATATCCTCGTTTGGGACGATACATAATGTAGCAGGATAAAGCTCATCATAGTTGAAACCTTTAAGTCCGATGAACTTTCGCCGATGTTCAAGTACCGCCTTATACAAAGTTTCGTTGTGGATTGCACGGTCTGCAATTGGGTTCTCAGAATCCATAATCATTACCAAATCATAGATATGGCGAGACATACGCTCCACCCTGACCTCATTCTTCCTAAATTCTTCGTGCAATAAGAACACTTTTTCAAGAAAAGTACGCTCGGGAATGACAACATTCACCTCGAAAGACTTTTCGGCAAATGGTGCTTTGTTGAAATGGGTATCAATAGTAGCGTTTATTGCTTTTTTCTCTATCGGCTCCATCATCGATCTGCCGCTGATTTCAATCTTTACCGCATTCTTGATATAGGGTGATATCTCATACAAACTATGATAAGTTATGGTAATAACCTCCGGGTCTGTTGTCGTAACGGATGTAATGACAACATCCACGGAACAGGCATCAGTCCGTACGCCCAAATCCATTAAAGCTTTCCGTACATCGTTCTGCATCTTCTCTCTTACGAAAGAACAGGTAGCGCGACGTAGTCTGTCGCTGATTTGGGTCTTCGACAATTCACCGCTAAAACCAAGGAATTCTCTGCTGAGAGCAATATCCACGTCTTCGGAAAATCTTGCAATTAAGTTCCAGCATTTACTGAGACTTGTTCCTCCTTTGAAAGCAATATGTTCTGCATATGGTAAAGTATGAAGGGCTTTCAACACCTGCGTTACCCACCAGTCCTTTTCGATACTTGACGGTGGCAACCCGGTCTGCAACGCCACTGTATTGATTACTTCCCGTTGTCTATCTTCCGGTAAATCTATGAATTTCATCGCGTAAGGAGTATTTTGCGCACCCATGCAGGGGCTAGTTTTATATCATGATTAAAATCGTTGTCGTTTACATTCTTTGCATGCTCGACAAACACATTGCGATCTTCCTCTGTCATTTTGTCTTCGCCTATGGTGCGCATAGCTGTTACTATAAGCATCATCAGCTCTGATTTATAGGCAAAGTTTTTGCCTGAAGAAGAATGCTTGAATAGAATGCCGTGTCCGCTTCCTATCTTTATCCGACGTGGCGCACCGTTGGTCAGGAACACAACATTCATTGGCATCTGCGTGGACAATCCGAGACGATTCAAGGCGTATGCTCCCATTGGTACAATCTTCGCCTTGTCTCGTTTGGCGATAGCCTGGGCGATGTCTTCAACAGACGGGTAAATGATACCAAGCCCATATTCCTTGTCCTCTTTGGGGTAATAATAGATGCCATGAGCCAACCGCACCAACATTCCGTCGGTGTACATCCGATGGAATGTTGACTTCACGGCTGATGGTGTTCCGCAGTCGGCATAGTCTTGTTGGAATACTATCGAGCCACGTCCCTTTCCTCTAAGCCTCATTTCTATCTTATTTACAGTGCTTTGACTTGATATCTGTACCATGTTTTTTGAAACCTTTTTATTATATTTTTGGTTCTTGTTCGCTTACAAAGATATAGTATTTTCTTTTAAACACCAACGTTTTTATTGAATAACATCATTCTCATATAACACAAGTCCGGGATAAAACAAAGTCTTAATCGTTGGACATTCATCTGCTTTGTATTCTTTCCCGAACTTGTGTTATTGCCATTTATAATAAACAGATTGTATCGTATCACAAGTAATTACAGAATTATTGTTTTTGCGTTACGGTAAATCAATAATGCGAAAATATTTCATCCGGCAATACTTCAATTCCCGATTTACAATGCAAATCGGGAATTGAAGTCCTGATTTGCATTGTAAATCGGGAATTAAGGTTGTTTTATAACGAAAGCGTTACTTTATAACGATAGTCTTGAACCAGTCTTTAAGAATGCCGCCGTAACCGTTTTGTGAGTCGCTTATCAGTATCACCACACGACTGCCGTCTTTCAAAAACGGTCCGAGACACATGCCTTCGTAGTTGGCAAACGAATGGTCGAGAAGAGTGATATTGGTGCGCCAGCTGTATATAAGGCGCTTGTCCATATAAGGCGAAGAGGCAGTCAGCGGCTCGGAAGTACTTATCGGCTGCGCCTCCGACGGGTTAACCTCATAAATCTTGCAATTGACAAACGCACCAATCTTCTGCTTCGGCACATACAACTCACGCTCAAGCACCAGCAGACGACCGTTGTCAAGCGCCAGGACTTCGCTTACGCCCATGGCATAGTTGCGCGCGGTCTTGTCCGCCACAGGCTCGTCCATAAGATAAGCATACTGGTTGCGCGGCAACAGGTCTTCGCCGAACGACTGAAGACGCAGCCTGTTCCTAAGTCTGTTGACGGATGTTGTCTGCAAGCCGTCGCATGTCAGGGTGCTTTCATTCATTGTCCAATACATGCCTGTATGCACATTGTACGAAAGAGATTCCAGACCGGCATTGCCTGTAGCATGCCTGAATACATCCGGCACAGACATACGGCGCCCCGTTGTATCGCCCTGCAAGGTATATTCGGCAACGGAATTGTCTGCCTCGCCGGATATAAACACGGTGTTTGTCACGGGATTATATGCTATGCCCTCCAAGTCGCCGCCCTTCATGTCGTTGCCATGAAAGCCATTGTCCCTCACCGACAGGATGTCTCCGGTAATGGAGTCGACGGCAATCTTGAATACAAAGAAGCCGTTGCTGAACGACTTGTCGCTCACCACGGCATACTCGTCACCGCGTATATGCGCGATGCCACTGTAGTTTCCGGGAAGAATGCCGGAGAAATGGCGCTGCCGGTTAACCCCCAATAACTCAGATTGCGCAGACATCATCTGCGCAATCATAAGTAACAGTGTCAATATCAAGAATAATCTTCTCATTTTCCTCTTACAAACTTTATCTTCTTTCCTTCAGGCACAACAGGCTTTTTCCATGACTTTGCGTCCACATATATCGTGGATTTTCCTTTCGGAGCTTTGTCCACGGCTTCCTGTAAATCGAAATATTGTCCGCTCCCGTCTGCAGCAACGACTGCATCGTAATGACGTACATACTTCTTCAAGGCAGGAACCTGCTTTGCCGCCTCGTCTGCAAGCAGACGGGCAACGACACCTGCGCCATATATATTATAATGTGTATTGTCCTGACGACCTTCAGGAAGCGAGGGCGTCTCGCCCGGAAGATACCACATGTGCAGTTTCTTTGACCCTTCCACACCGAGTGACTGCTCCAAGTCGTGCGTTATCTTGTTTGCATCGACAAAGGGAACGTCCAGTTCCTTTGCCACATTAAACGGAGACAGGAGATATGCCCCGTGAGTGTCTATGAGGACATCGCCCTCCTTCAGTCCTGCGGACGAATTGTCGCGCAAGTCATCATCCGTAACTGCGGTCTTACTACCACTGAAATTACGGCGCACAACACTGTTGAACAATACGGGAATGCCGCCCTTCTGCCTTGTCTCACGTACAAACTTGCGCAGATTGTCATCAAACGTAGACCCGGGTTCAGTATGCCTCTTCTCATCAGGCTTCTCGTCATTATGACCGAACTGTATGAACACATAGTCGCCCGGCTTTATCAATCCGAGCACCTTGTCCCATCGCCCTTCATCGATAAAGCTCTTGGAAGAGCGACCGTTCTGGGCATGATTGTCCACACGTACATCATCAGAGAAACAATGACTCAGCATCATACCCCAGCCACGTTCCTGCTTGCCGCCCTTTATGTCCTTGTTTGCCATGGTCGAGTCGCCGATCATGAATATCGCGACGACATGATCCGACTTGAACGCCGACAATATCACTGCCGCAACAAGGACAGCAAAAATATTCCGTAATAATCTCATAACCGTTTATTCTCCGCCTTTTACAATAGCAATCAGTTCATCGGGAGTTACCGACGACTGCTCGCCTGTAACCATATTCTTCAACGTAAACCTGCCTTCCTTTATCTCATTCTCCCCTGCAAGCACAACAAAAGGAATGTTCTTGGCATTGGCATAGCTCATCTGCTTCTTCATCTTGACCGCATCGGGATAGAGTTCTGTCCTGATGCCGTTGTTACGTGCCTTGTCAACGGCAGGCATACAATAAGCTGTCTCCGCATCGCCGAAGTTTATGAACAGGAGCTGAGTGCCTCTCACCGCCTCCTTGGGATAAAGGTCGAGGGCGTTAAGCACGTCGAAGATGCGCTCCGCACCGAATGATATTCCGACACCGCTAAGCCCCGGCATACCGAATATGCCCGTAAGGTTGTCGTAGCGTCCGCCGCCGGTAATGCTTCCCATGGGCGTATCGACAGCCTTGACCTCGAATATGGCACCGGTGTAATAGTTCAGTCCGCGCGCCAAAGTCAGGTCGAGCTGCACCTCATTGTTAAGTCCCGCATTTTTAAGCACATCAAGTATGAAGCGAGTTTCTTCAACACCCTTCACGCCGGTCTCAGAGCCTTGCAGAACGTCTGCAATGACCTTAAGCTTGTCATCGTTACTTCCCGCGAGCGAGATTATAGGCTGCAACTTCTCTATCGCCTCTGCCGATATGCCGTTGGCGGCAAGCTCTTCGTTCACCTTTTCAAGCCCTATCTTGTCCAGCTTGTCCATTGCCACGGTTATGTCTACAATCTTGTCCGCCTCGCCTATGGTCTCGGCAATGCCCGTAAGTATCTTGCGGTTGTTTATCTTTATCTGGACGCGCACGCCGAAACGTGTGAAGACCGTATCGACAATCTTCATCAGTTCCACCTCATTAAGTAACGAATCGCTGCCTACGATGTCGGCATCACACTGGTAGAACTCGCGGTAACGCCCTTTTTGCGGGCGGTCGGCACGCCACACCGGCTGTATCTGATAGCGTTTGAACGGCAACTGAAGTTCATCGCGGTGCATCACGACATAACGGGCAAACGGCACCGTGAGGTCATAGCGCAGACCTTTCTCGCAGAACTTTGCCGCAAGGCGCAAGGCGTTGCGCTCCTCCAGCTCCTCGTTTGTCGTCTTGCCTATAAAGTCGCCGCTGTTAAGCACCTTGAACAACAGGCGGTCACCCTCTTCTCCATACTTGCCCATAAGCGTATGAAGTGTCTCCATTGCCGGCGTCTCTATCTGCTGAAAGCCATATAGAGCATATACGTCCCTTATAGTGTCGAATATATAGTTGCGCTTTGCCATCTCCTGTGGAGAGAAGTCGCGCGTTCCTTTTGGTATACTTGGTTTCTGTGCCATATTTTTTATCCTCTTACAATAGTCTGCTCGCGGTCAGGACCAATAGATATAATTGTTATCGGTGTCTGCAACTCTGCCTCAAGGAACTTGACGTATTCAGAGAATGCTGCGGGGAACTGCTCTTCCGATGTCATTCCGGTCATATCTGTGTTCCAGCCCTTAAGTTCTTTGTATACGGGTTCTATCCCATCCTCTATATTATACGGGAAGTGGTCTATCTCCTTGCCGTCCTTCTTGTATGCCACACACGCCTTGATTACATCAAAGCTGTCGAGCACGTCGCTCTTCATCATTATGAGTTTTGTCACGCCGTTTACCATTATGGCATAGCGAAGAGCCACAAGGTCTATCCAGCCGCAACGACGCTCACGCCCGGTCACCGCGCCGTATTCATGCCCGAGGTCGCGTATCTTCGCCCCCGTCTCGTCGAACAGTTCCGTGGGGAACGGTCCGGCACCGACACGCGTGCAATATGCTTTCATTATACCGTATACATCACCTATCTTGTTCGGACCGATGCCGAGACCGGTGCATGCACCGGCACAGATTGTATTGGACGACGTTACAAAAGGATAGCTTCCGAAGTCCACATCGAGCATCGTGCCCTGGGCACCTTCGCACAGTATGCTCTTGCCCGAGCTAAGAAGTCCGTTAATCTCAAATTCAGAGTCCACGATATTGAACCGGCGCATATACTCTATGCCCTCCATCCACTTCTTCTCATCCTCCGTAATATCATAGTCCGTATATCCGAGAGCCTTCAGCATCTGCTCGTGCCTTGCCTTGTGGGCAGCATATTTCTCTTCAAAGTTCTCGAAGATGTCACCTACACGCAGACCGTTGCGCGATGTCTTGTCCGTATATGTCGGACCAATACCTTTTCCTGTGGTACCCACCTTGTTCTTTCCTTTCAATGCCTCGTATGCCGCATCGAGCACGCGGTGTGTCGGCATGATGAGATGAGCCTTGCGCGATATGTGCAGACGGTTCGTCAGCGAATGACCGCTTTTCTCAAGTTCCTTTGCTTCCTGCATGAACAAGTCCGGTGCCAGAACCACACCGTTACCGATGATATTCACCTTACCTCCCTGAAATATTCCCGAGGGAATACTGCGCAACACATATTTCTCACCTTCAAACTCCAGTGTGTGACCGGCATTGGGACCGCCCTGGAAACGGGCTATGACATCATAGCGGGGTGTCAACACGTCCACTACCTTTCCTTTACCTTCATCGCCCCACTGCAATCCCAGCAGGACATCGACCTTACCTGTTTTCATATTATATATTTTGTTTTATATTCTGTTCTTTCTTTTTCCTGCGCGTAATACGTGCCTGGCATGAACTGCACGTGCCGTAAAGATACAACGAGAAACGTTCCTTGCGGAAACGCTTCAAACGAATATTCTCTATCGCATCGGCTATATCTGAAACATTCAGCTCTACAACGCTACCGCAGATGCTGCAAATCTGCAAACAATGATTCTCGTTTGAATGACATGCCTCATACAGCGTGCCGTCATTAAGACGGTGGCATATCACCAAACGCAACTTCATAAACAGATTTATTGTATTGTAGATTGTCGCACGGCTCACGGCAAAATTGCTTTTCTCCAGCTCGTCACTCAAGTCTTGTATGGAAAAGCGGCGGTTCAGACTGTAGACCGTATCCAGTATCGCAAATCTTTCGGGAGTTTTACGATGATTCCTCTGTTCCAGATAATCGGTAAGTATCTGCCTTACCTCAGCCTTTACACAATCTTTCATTTCTTTTTGTCCAAACCAAACAACCTTACAAAAATACAACTTTTATCTATAATACGGTATTTTTTTACAATAAAAATGTATTTCAATAAAGTACAAACATCTTTTCAGGGCTTTTGTCTTAACAAACTATAGCTTCGTGAACTCCACGATGATACCCGTGTGTCACAACATCAGACGCTAATGTTGATTATTATGCACAAAAATACATTTTAAAAGACGACTGGTTAAACATTATTTTCCCACATCATGTTCTGCATATCTGTACTCATATATCCAATCATGGAAATCTTTCTTGGTTACGATCCGTCTGTCATATAATTTCTTTGCACGTATTTCGTCGAATGAATACCGGGTTGCTACTTGCCATTTTATTGCATATAAATAACAAGTGCTTTTTGGAAAAGGATAAATGCCTCCTGCAAATGTATCGGGTATGGCATAATAGTAATTAAAAAAGATTGTTTTCTTCCCATTTCTTTATATTGTTCATAAGATAAGTATTCATCACACCATAAGCCTACGTTCTTTTTATATGGAGCCTTTACAATTGTATTGTCTTTGTCATCAATGCCAATTTCACGGTTGACGTATCCTTCTCTATCATTATATTCTATATACCATCTTGATACGTAATCAAATTTATCCTCAAAATCAGGATTTGCAATAATTGGTTTAAATAATAAATATAATAATTTTTTTATCTTCGTTCTTAATCCAACTTGATTTTTATTGTTTAATCTGCCTGCAAATGTGAAGTATATCATATTATTGTCTTGTTTAATATATAATCCTGATGAATTATTATAAGCGTGTTCTTTTTCTCCTTTTATATACTTCTTTATGAAACATTTTCACTACCTATATTTACTGTTTATCTGAGTCTCACCATGTATAATGGCATGTTTCTTGAATGTTTCTAACACTTCTTTCACACGATTAAATTTATTCATAGAAATAGTATTTCTCGTAATCTCCGGCATAGACTGTTCTTGATATCACACTTTCGCTGTGTGACAGTTTCTTCTACTTCTTTTGTTTGATTAAATAATCTTTCTTTAGATTCCCCTTTTCTAACTCAGAAAGAGTTATTTCTGCATTAAGTGAAATAAAACCAGTTTCGTTTCTCTTTATGTCTTTTAAGACTTTTATAGCTTCTTTTTCCTCTGTATGTAATAAAGCACATGCAGCCCAAAAGCGTAAATATGTATTATTGTCTTTGAGAAGAAAAGAAAGCTTTTCCAGCATGCTGTTATTTGCAATAAAAGATATGCACCTTATTATTATGTCATAACTTTTATTACCCATTTTATAGTTGCCTTCTTCTGTTGCCTCGCATTGAATTATCGCATGTTTCTTAAATAAATCAATAGCTTCATCAATATTTTCTATACGCATGATATTTTGTTGTTTTCAATTCTTGTAACAATTCGTTTTTTCATGTTTTACATATATTATATGCATGTTTCTTGAATGTTTCTACCACATCTTTTAAATTATTAAAATTATTCATAAATTCTTATTTATTATCATCATTGTCCTAAATAGATAGTTCAGACCATTTCTCATTAAATATCTCAGCTGTAATTTCTGTTATTCCCATTTCTTTATATTGTTCATAGGGTAAGTCTTCATCACACCATAAGCCTACGTTCTTTTTATATGGAGCCTTTACAATTGTATTGCCTTTGTTATCAATGCCAATTTCACGGTTGACGTATCCTTCTCTATCATTATATTCTATATACCATTTTGATACGTAATCAAATTTATCCTCAAAATCAGGATTTGCAATAATTGGTTTAAATAATAAATATAATAATTTTTTTATCTTCGTTCTTAATCCAACTTGATTTTTATTGTTTAATCTGCCTGCAAATGTGAAGTATATCATATTATTGTTCTCTTTATATATAAATATTTGTAACAATTCGTTTTGCCATGTTTAAATTATTCTAATTCATGCCCTGGATATTTTCCTGTTTTTATTTTTATTTCAATATCGTTATATGGATACACATATCCAATATCCAAATGTCTGTATTCATCCGTCATTTCTCCGATTCTAATATATTCTTGATTGATATACCAAACATACCACCTATATGATTTAGTCATATGACTTGTACATCCTTCACTATACAGTCTGAACATAATGTTGTCAGTATTTCCTACATTCTTATTAGTTCCCACCTTGTACCATGTATTTTCCTGTATTCCGGCACTTAGCACCGTGTGAGCATAAAACTCGACATCATCGTCAACAATCACGTCCATGTCCGGTTTCCATTCAATCGGGTATTTTCTCTTGAATGCTCTTATGACAGAACTGTTCAGTTGTGACATGTCATTCGCCACATACTGAAAGAACTTCTTGTACTGTTTGTCAATCTCTACACAGAAAATGTTTCCAATTCTTGTAACAATTCGTTTTGCCATGTTTTAATTATTCTAATTCATGTCCGACATATTTTCCTGTTTTGATCTTGCTCTCAATCTGAAAAACCGGATACACATATCCAATATCCAGATGCCTGTATTCATCCGTCATTTCTCCAATTCTAATATATTCTTGATTGATATACCAAACATACCACCTGTACGATTTTGTCATATGGCTTGTACATCCTTCACTATACAGTCTGAACATAATGCTGTCAGTATTTCCTACATTCTTATTAGTTCCCACTTTGTACCATGTATTTTCTTGTATTCCGGCACTTAGCACTGTATGTGCATAGAACTCGACATCATCGTCAACAATCACGTCCATATTCGGTTCCCATTCAATCGGATATTTTCTTTTAAATGCCCTTATAACAGAGCTGTTTAGCTGTGACATGTCATTTGCCACATACTGAAAGAACTTCTTGTACTGTCTGTCAATCTCTACACAGAAAATGTTTCCAATTCTTGTAACAATTCGTTTTGCCATGTTTTAATTATTCTAATATATGGTATATATACTTACCTGTTTTTATTTTATTTTTGATATCAAAATATGGAAATACTGGACCTATATCAAGATGTTTATATTCATCCGTCATTTCACCTATTTTTATATGTTCTTGATTAATCCTCCATATGTACCATCTGTATGATTTTGTCATATGGCTTGTATTCCCTTCGCTGTAATATCTAAACATGATATTCGTAGTATCTCCCACATCCTTGTGCGTTCCTGCTTTATACCATGTATTATTATGTATTCCTACACTTAAGATTGTGTGTGCATAGAACTCGACATCATCGTCAACAATTACGTCCATGTTTGGTTTCCATTCAATTGTGTATTTCCTTTTGAATGCTCTGATGACAGAACTGTTAAGCATGGACATGTCATTCGCCACATACTGAAAGAACTTCTTGTACTGTTTGTCAATCTCTACACAGAAAATGTTTCCAATTTTTGTAACAATTCGTTTTGCCATGTTTTAATTATTCTAATTCATGCCCGACATATTCTCCTGTTTTAATCTTGCTTTCGATTTGAAAAGCCGGATACACATATCCAATATCCAGATGCCTGTATTCATCCGTCATTTCTCCAATTCTAATATATTCTTGATTAATAAACCAAACATACCAATTGTATGATTTTGTCATATTAATAATATGTGCCTCACTATACAGTCTGAACATAATGCTGTCTGTATCTCCCACATTTTTATTAGTTCCCACCTTGTACCATGTATTTTCCTGTATTCCGGCACTTAGCACCGTGTGAGCATAAAACTCGACATCATCGTCAACAATCACGTCCATGTCCGGTTTCCATTCAATAGGGTACTTTCTTTTAAATGCCCTTATAACAGAGCTGTTTAGCTGTGACATGTCATTTGCCACATACTGAAAGAACTTCTTGTACTGTCTGTCAATCTCTACACAGAAAATGTTTCCAATTCTTGTAACAATTCGTTTTGCCATGTTTTTATTTATTTTTTATACCGTAATTATTCCAATAGCGTGGTGCTATAGAGTTTCTGATATTATATAGTATACCGTTATTTTTGCCCAATCCATACATATTAATTAAGTTCTGTTCTATAATTCTTGATTGTATCCTGTTGAGCTGTCCTGTTCCATCTATTGTTTTATATTGTAATTTAGAACGATTTGTTTGGGATTTTAAATGCTCACTAAATCTGATTTGTGGCTCTCTTTCTGTTATTCCGACATATCTTGCATTGCCATCAGCATCTCTTCCTATATATACACTATTTGTTCCAGAACCTGTTGGTGTTTTAGGAGAAGCCAATGTTTGTCTTACAATATCCTCGGGTAAAGTAAAGTCTGTATCGTTTGTTGAGTTGAATGACTTTTGCCGGTTTTCATAATGTGTTTCTTGTATCCCGGTTGCAAATCCGCTCATAGCCCCGGTCATAAATCCAATACCGGCATTTTCTAACCCGGCTTTCAAAGCTGTCTTAATGTCGACACCGCTACCACCGAGAACACTGAAACCTGTTCCTAATACAAAACCTGTCGCTGTATTGCACAACGAATTGTATACAACATTTCTTAGAACTGTATTTGAAATACTTGATGTAAGATTTCCTAAAGGTTTTGATAAAAGGTTGCCAAGTTCTCCGCCAATTGCTGATGTCAATAACGACATGCCTCCGGACATGCCAACCTGTCCCCAGTCTATGTTTTTCCAACCATTGGCAAATCCTTGGTTAAGAATACTGTTTCCTGCACCTACAATAATTGCACTTGCACCAACCTGTCCGTATAATGCACATTCACCTGCGAGTGCCCCGGTTGCAAATAAAGCGGCACCATGCCAGAAGTTCTTTACATTTCCTTCAATAAGATTTACTGTAAGATTAATTGTCCCTCCTAAAAGACAGGCGATAATGTCATCTGCACCAACGAACTCCCCACTCGGGTCATTATATTTCAGAGGGTTGTTAAGGCAGTAGCTGTACCGATTGAAGTTCTGGCTGTTGTCCGGCATCTGCACGTAGTTGTCGGGGCTGAGGAAGCGTCCTATTAACGGGTCGTACAAGCGTCCGTTCATGTTTATTATGCCGAAACTGTTCAACATTTCATGACCAGTGTAGCCGCGTTGGAAATCGATGGTGTTTAGTGTCACGGTCTGTTTGCCCCATGGATCATAAGAAGCATTGAACACCTTGTTGCCTTCTTCGTCTGTAATGGACAATATACTGCCGAGGTTATCGGTAAAGGCGATATACGGCTTGAACTCTCCGTCCTGTCTTATTATGATGATATTGTCGTCGAGATAGTAGAACTCCCGTGTCACACCGTTGTTTGTCACTTTCTCATAATCCCCGGCATATACCGTGCTTGACAACACTCTTCCGCAGTTTGTCATTGAAGAGTACCATCGTTCGCCGTCGGGACCATAGACAAAATCCATGATAAACGGGCGACTTATGTTTATAAACGGAATGTTGTTGGATGCGCATGTCATGATACCGGCATCCATTGGTCTTGACATCTCTACTCTCGAAGTGTCCAGACCGATAGACATGGTGTCTTTTGATATTTCTGTCCAGTCTGCCATGTCCGACAGCATTCGCTTTTCTATTCTCTTTATCTTGCCAAGGTCGTTGTATGCCGTATTCAGTATATCATCAGAAATCAGCCTGTCTGTATTGTCTACAACCCTCACGGCATGCGGCCGGTGCGCCCCGTCATATTCATAGTTGCCTATACCTGTCTTGTTCAGAATATTGCCGTTTGGAGCATACGTCACGTTCATTGTTTCCTCTCCGCCGGTGCATACCGACACGAGCCTGTCAAGGCTGTCGTATCCGAATGTCTCTTCTGCCGTATCACCTCTTTTTCTTGAAAGCAGGTTACCGGTGCTTCCCTCGTAGTTCAGGCTAAGTGTTTCGAGAGAGTCCGTCCCACGAGACAGACTGCGGTTGTTGACAAAGCCCCTTGCGTCGCGGGTGTGTGCAGACGTGAGTTTGCCCATGAACGATGTGGTGTACGACAGACCGTCGTAGTCCTCTACGTTGCATATCACATTGTCACCGGTTTTCACCTGTGTTCTGAAACCGTATTCATCATACAGGTAGTTCACTTCAAGTCCTCCCGGATAACAGGTTCTCTCCAACCGGTTGTCCTTGTTGTACGTATATCCGAACGTGTAAATGCCCTTGTCCCCGATAGTTCTCTTTTCTTCTGTTACACGCCCGTATCTGTCGTATGTATATTCAACAGCGTTGTCGCCTGTTTCTTTCTTTGTAATCCTCTGTGTGTTGTACCCCGACGTGCCATAAGTATATGTGGTTGTCATCGCCCCGGCGACAGACGCCACGAGCCGACCGGACGTATCGAATGTATATTCCGTCTTTATTCCTCTTCCGTCCGTCTCGCTGAGAAGTCTGCCGTCGGCAGCATATGTGTATGTGGATGTACCTGCATCGGGGTCGGTCAGTGAGGTTCTGTTTCCTGCGGCATCGTATGTCATCGTAACTTCGCATCCGTCGGCATCGATTTTTTCAGGTTTACCGTTCGAGGAATATGTATAGGTAACCTCCGATACCGGGTCGGTCGAAGATGTAACGTTGCCCCATGCGTCGTATGTCTTTGTATATCCCCGTCCGGCAACGGTGCATACCGCCATGCGGTTGCCGTAGCTGTATTCTGTCGTCCTGCCCGTGCTCGAAACCGCCGACAATATACGCCCACGTTCATCGTATGTGAAATTCTCGGTAATTGCCAGCAGTCCCGTCTTGCTTTCCGTTTGCGATATGTTCCCATGCTTTTCGTAAGTTGTTTCTTTGGTGATGTCCACTCCCTTTTCGCCTACGGTCTCGACGAATGTCTCGCGTGAGCATTCATCATACCATGTGTTCACCCATGGTCTTGACGATGAAGATTCGCTGATGCAATATCTGAATTTATTTTTCAGTCCCCACGCAGTGCTCCATTCCGTCCATGTCCCGTCAGGCTCCGTGGTAGATGTCTTGCGTCCCCAACCGTCGTATGTATGACTGGTGGTGAGCGGGTTCTCCGGTTCGGTCATGTCCGTCTCTTCTAAAAGATTGCCCCATGTGTCGTATGTGAAGACGTTCACTGCCGATGACGGAGTTTCGTATGTCTTCGTTACGAACCGTCCGCTTTCGTCATAATCATTGTGTTTTGTCACGGAAATTACTCCCTGCCCTGATGATTGTGACGACAGCACGTTGCCGTATACATCGTATGTGGCAGAGGTCGTTAGAGCCATGTCCGTACCACTGTTCTCCGTTTTCGTCAGTACATTGCCTCGTTCATCGTATGTATATTCCGTTGTGCAGACGAAAGGCACGTCACTGTCTTTGTGCTTCTGTGTAGATGTGATGGCAGACGGAAGCCACTTACTGCCTTTCCGGATATACCCCGAACAGGATGTTTTCCTGTACATGTTGTCTCCGTCGTCTTTTACGGTCTCTTCCGTAATAACGCCTTTATCGGTGTCGTAGCAGATAAAGGCGGTCGTAGTGTTTCCGTCAAGGTCGATGACCTTTTTCTCCGATACGTATGCAAAGTAATTGTTATTGTCTTTGTCGGCAACCGTTGTGCGTACAGTTGTCGTGGAAGTACTACTGCCAACCGTCACTGTCTTTGTTGTTTCGGTAGGTATGAAACGTGACTCGTCACGCTTTGTTACGGTCAATGTCTCTTTTATTCCGGTTGTCGTGTTCTCCTTTGTTATCTCGGTAAAGCCCAGCATGCCTTTCCCGGCGATATGCAGTTTAAGACCTCCGTATCTGTATTTTGTATGTTGTTCCGCCGAGGCACCGTTGCTTATGCTTGTGGAAGATACAACGGCTATGGGCAGACAGTAATTATTTACGGGATACTTGTTGTCCGTTGCCTTTGTGTATACTGAGGGTAGTGCGGCACTTGCATATTGTATTCTTATGTCCCGTCCCAATCCGTCCGTTATACATTTTATCCGTCCTTTTTGTGCCGATGATGTTCCGGTGCTGTAGACATGTATTTTCTCATCAATGGTTTCTGAAACGCTGTTGAGCATCGTCCCGTAGTTTGCAAGCTCCACAGCTCCGTCGCCGTTAAAGTCGCCGAGCATCAAGTTACCCTGCGTGGCATCCTCGGGGTGATACTTGTCCGTCTCCTTGAAAACCTTAAGTGTAGTGCCGTCCGAATAAAGCCACTTGATTGTTGTGCTTTTGTAATCGTTTCTTCCGCTTATTCCGCCGTGATGCTCGTAATTGGCTTTCGACACAAACACGTCCGACTTGCCGTCGTTGTTCATGTCCCATACCAGTATGGAGAACTTGTTGTCGTCCTTAGACGTTGACTGGTCACTAATGCCGAGGTCTTCCGACCTGCCATGTGTGAATGTCCCGTCGCCGTTGTTGCGGGCAATCCGCAGCCATGTCTCGGGCGACACGTTATATACGAAGTCCATAAGACCGTCGCCGTCAAAGTCACCTTGTTGTACCCGCCAGTTGTTTGTAAAATCAGTACCGGTCTTTTTGTTGCCCTCCGTGAAATATTGTTCAGACGGTGTGCTGCCGTTGTTGTAATATATAGTGTATCCACCGTTGTACAGCAATATGATGTCCGCCAGACCGTCGTTGTTAAAGTCTGCGGTGAACATTTTCTCCGGTTTGGAGGGCATTGTGAACAGCAGATCTGTATGTTTCAGCTTTTCTGATCCTGTATGATATGCAAGTTTTCCATGATAGCATCCGTCTTTTGAACTTGTTTCTACAAACAAAATCTCATCCTTCCCGTTCCCGTCGGCATCGAATGTGCAGAACAAAGGACATTCTGTTGATGCGCTCAATGGGATATCACATACCCTGATGTTTCCTGTATTCCCTGATTTAATGTCGCTTCCGAAAATAGTGCATAGACATACCGCCCTGCTTCCCGCAGTGTTGGAATATAGCGGAAATAGCATGTCGTTGTATCCGTCTCCGTCAAAGTCCATGACAGACGAGCCACCTATTACGGACTCTATGTTGTCAACGGCAAAGGTCGGAGGCAGACTGAACGTTATAGGATAATCGTATGTAACAGTATTATTGTTACTTATACGGCTTCTGCTGATATTTACCAGTGTCTGTTGCTGCCTATGTGTGGTTCCGTCTATTAGGTAGTCCAGAATATAAGCTTGCGATATTCTTATTATATCGCTTATGCCGTCTCCGTTTAAATCGGCAGAGGTAAACAGTCTTGAAGTTTCACTGATATTATTAGCAGCAGACTTCGTCGGAACATCGATTGAATGTCCCGACACATACATATTGCCCATAAAATCCCAGTCAAACTTTACAGGACTGAGTTTTTCTCCGTCTCCGTTAAGCTCGTCAATCTTTACAAGACGTGAGAACTTAGTGTTTCCAAGGTCTGATTTCTCATCATAGGTGAATTCATACCTGCGATATGTCATGCCGTTGGTGGCGGTTGTTATGGCATTCAGCAGCACATCTGCCTTGCCCTGTCGGCCTTCTATGACAAAAGGAAATGCTCTGTCGCCTGCGTCTCTGTATGCAAATTCAATGGTATTGACAAGTCCTCTGTTCCTTGCCCTGTTCGTTCCGTATGTTATACAGACAGGACGTATATTCAGGTTGCTTGTCTCGTAGGTGTATGTAATATAGTTCGAATACATGTCCTCGGCACTGCTTATATGCCATGAGGCTATGCGCTGCGCCCCGTTTTTGTTTGTATAGCCTAAGCGCGATGAGGCAGAATCTCCGTATCTATATAAGGTTCCGTCGGCAGCGTGTACCTCAAACCATGTCGTTGCCACGTTGTATCCGTATGTGCCATGAACCGTTATCTTTGTGTAAGGGTCGCCTTCCACTGTGTATGCGGCACCTTCGCAGAATGCCGTGCCCGATTGTAATATAAGTCTTTTGCCGTCAAGAAAAAGATTGTCGTCGGCTGTATAAGTCGTGCCTTTCAGTTTCCCGTCACTGTGAAGATTGCTTCCTCCACGCGTTATCGCAGACATGCCGCTGATGCTGAAGCCGTATCCGGCTATGCCGTGTCCAGCCTGGCTGTTATAGACAATGCCTATAGAAGGCATCAGCGTGCCTCCGTTAGGACACTCTATCGGCACGCTGTATACAGCCGCTCCCATGCCATTAACGTCGAATGTGCCCTTGGGTGTGCCCACGGCATAGTTGTTTTCAGTGTCGATGGGGATTATGTCTTCTTCCGGGGGGTATATCGGTTTTATAGGACCGGACGGACCGGGAGGGTCAATCGGAAATTCCGGCTCTATAGGTTCAAGGTCATTGTTCTTTGGTATGTTGGTCGGTAAGTGTGTGCTGTCAGGAACGGATACGTTTGACCGCACCGTATATGTCGTGTCATGTACGGCTGCTGTTGCCGGAATGGTTGTCGACCCGGATAATATACCGTATGCTATGACCAGCGATAGCTGTATTGTCTTTATAATATTGCCGCTTGTCATTTCTTTGTTATTTTCCATGTATTGGACATGCCGTTTACGGTAATCCTCATCAGATACACACCGTCCTGCATGCCGGACATTTCTGTCACGGCACTGCCGTCGTTCATATCGCATCGCATCATGAGCGCACCATGTGCAGAATATATTTCAATGTGGCATTTGTCGGCAGCCGTCAACCCTTTTATGGAGGTCACTACGCGGCAGCCGTTGTTATCAGTGCGTATGTCTGCCGTGTATTTGCCGCCAAAATCGTTGCCGTTGCGACCTTTCGGTGCTTTTTTGTGAGTTCTCCGGTGCCTTTTGCGGTTCGATAACGATTTCTCTTTTTATACGGTTCCCGGCAGCATCATAGCTGTATCTTATCTTGTTTTGTGCAGACAGGGATAATGCTGATGTATACAGAACGGCGACCATGAGTATTTTTTTAAGGTTGGATAATGTCATTGTTTTTAAGATTTATTTCCTGCAAAAATACAAAAAAAGGTGAAAAGACACAAGAAACGAACCATATATATCCATACGCAGTAAACAACCGTATAACATTCTGACAATCAAGACAATATCTTTCAGACTCTAAAAGGCGACATATTGTGTTCTGAAAGACGGTCTTTTACACGCCAAGAGACGGCATATTGCAACATATCTTTCCATTTACTCTTCATTTAAGTTCAATCGCTCCATCTCCTCCTTGGCTGCGCTTTGCTCGTTCATTTCCCTACTCTTACGGAAACGCCAGGTAAGGGTTATCCCGAACTTACGGGTCTCGCCAAACTGTTTGTGATTAAAATTCAGGTTGTTCAGCTGCCATGTCGCCTTATTGTGTCCTTTGTCAAACAGGTCGTATATATCAGCCGACAAGTCCAGACGGTCTTTGAGGAATGATTTCTTCAAGCTCAAGTTCAATGAGTAGTATGGCTTCACCTTTAACATCTGCAAATATCCGCCAAGGTTATAGTCTAAACGTGTTGAAAAGAGCAGACCTTTGGGCAAGTTGAAATCACTTGCGACAGAACCTAATATAACGGGACGACCATCATGCAGGGTTGTGCCCTCAGGACCGGGATAATGGAAAAACGATTTCATTAAGACCAGCGAGAACATCGGAGTCCACCATTTTACGGTATGGCGCAAGTAGACACTACCCGTAAGAGCCTGTCTGTTAGAAAAATTCTCTACCCTGCCAACAACAACCGACGGATTTTCGGGCATGCTGAAGAAATTGCCGATGATAGGATGACGGATATAATCATAGCCAAGACTAAGATAAAGAAACTTGTACATCAGCGTATAGTTAAGACAGTAGGTGGTGGAAGCCTTGAGATACGGATTGCCCAACAACATATTGTAGCGGTTCTGATATGCCATATTATCGTTCATATCCGTAAAATCGGGGCGTTGCGTCTCTATATACGCGTTAAGGCTTTGCATCAGCATACCCTTTTGATGACCAATACTAAGCGACGGAAGAAAGTTATGTGTGCCGTGGGTTTCATTCTCTTCCGAATTCCGTTTGTCCTGCCACGAATATACATACTCATAGCGCAATCCTGTTTCAATGTTAAAATCGCCTATCTCCTTGTCATACTTCACAAACAGCGAGTTCTTTGTCTCACGGTTGCTTGTACAGCCTCTATAACCAGAAGAATTGTAAAGGATGTTGTCTTTACCCCATGAATGGCTGAAATCGTAGCCCATGGCAATGTTGCCAAACTTTTCAGTACTGTAAGAGGCGTGTATGTTGGCTGCGGCAATATTCCACCGTGACTTCTGTGTGTATGCCACCGTCTTCTCATCCGAAACATAATCATGCTCCAACAATCTTTTGTCTCCGTCATGCAACTTGTTTACATAGTCGGCACATGTATTCAGGCTCCAGTTACTTCCTATTTTTGTGTTGTAATAAAAATTCAGATGATGACCGGTGATATTGTCGTTATTGCGACCATCTGTATTCATAAACGACGGAACACCTATATTGGGTATCATTGAAATTGTATCACGGCTGCTACCTGTCGTACTGCCGTAACTGCCAATGTATTGAAAGCCAACAGATGACTCCGGAGAGAAACTATACACCATGCCGCCTTTGTAATTATGACTGTTTGCCGACAATAGCGAACGAGTATGTTCGTCCTTATTCCACACGGTGGATGCCTGCGTACGCACCGTGGAATACAAATCATCCTGCGATTTGATCCTACCGTAATAATATGAGAGAAAGAAGTCCCATTTGCCTGTATTATAACCGGAATAAAATCCCGTCCTACCGGACAGATGCTTACCTTGCGTAAGATTTCCTGTGGCATTGAGCGCAAAACCTTCGCCAAGTCGTTTCGTGCGGATGTCTATCACGGCACTGCCTCCAACATTATAGCTCACATCCGTACCGGTGACCACCTTAACAGACTTTATCTGATCCATTTGCAGGTAGTCTACTTCCGAAGCGTCCATAACTTTACGACCGTTTATATAGAACACTAACGATGACTTGCCAATGACCTGCACGCTGCGCCCCGACCGCATTATACCCGGTATACGACTCAACAGTTCGTATATGTCATTCTGTCTTTTCAGTATTCCGTCGTTCTCTACGTCAACCAACAGTCCGTTCCCAGTCAACTTGAACGTTTGTTTCTTTGCAGTAACCTTTACTTCATCAAGCGCAATAGGCAAAGGCTCCATGCAGACAACAGGCAGTTCTTTATCCCCTTCTATACTAATCTCTTTACATATTGTGCGGTAACTAAGGAATGAATAGCGCGCTATATATTTTCCTTCTGCCAAAACAACATCATACATGCCAAGACTGTCTGTTACGGCACCTGTTACAAATATACTGTCCGATACCGAAAGAAGAGCAACGTTTACTAAAGGCATTCCCTTACCGTCAGCCCCCGTTACCTTGCCGGATATTCTATATTGGGCATTAGAAGGCAGGCTGTAGAGACACAACAGCATAAGAGCTAAAAGAACATTGTATTTTTTCATTTATGTCAAGTTGAATATATGAAGGAAAACTTCGCCGTATCATAAACGCATTTATTTTACAAGACACAGGTTGCTTCTGTCCATTGCTTTCTCATAGAAATGTTTTTAAGTATATCATACTACAAAATTATGAATTATTTTGGATATTGCAACTGTCCGAGAAAGAATTGCATATAAAAATATATCCTGAACTCATTGTCCATATAACGGGCACAGAGTTCAGGATATATCAACCTTATAATAAATCAGATAATGAGATTAATATCGGTAAAACATATTAATTCTTATCATCTGCAATCGTTTTCCAAGCTACAGAACTTAAAGCAGCTCCCACAAACGGCGCTACGATAAACAGCCATAACTGCGACAGCGCCTCACCACCCTGGAACAATGCCGGTCCGATACTGCGTGCCGGATTTACGGATGTACCGGTAATGGGGATACATACGATATGTACGAGTACCAGTGTCAGACCGATAGCAAGACCTGCCATATTGCCGGCGCCTTTCTTTTCATCTGTGGAACCAAGCACCACGAGAACGAAAATAAACGTGAACACAGCCTCGGCAATGAATGCCTGCCACATCATTCCGTCCGAGAAACCGTTTGAACCGGTCGCTGTCGGTCCTTCATGAACACCGGTAGACACCAAAACAAACAGTACGGCAGAACCGATTATGGCTCCGACTGTCTGGAACAGCATATACATTCCGGCATCCTTGCCGCTCATTCTTCCCGATAACAACACTCCCAATGTAATGGCAGGATTAATATGGCAACCGGATATGCCGCCAATGGTATATGCCATGGCGATTACAGACAAGCCGAATGCCAGGGCAACGCCTATAGTTCCGACTCCTGCGCCCACTGTTCCGGCTATGCTGCCGGCAAATACCGCGCTTCCACATCCCATTAAGACAAGAACCATGGTTCCAATCATTTCAGCAATGTACTTTTTCATAATGATAAAAATTATAAATTAAAATAGATTATACTTTCTTTAAATACCGACAATAAAGTAGTTTTTACAAAGATAAGCATTTTATCTATATTTATTGCATCAATACTGAAGAACATTTGGTACGGAATAAAATAAGGAGATAGAGGAAGATAGAAAAAGATATGTGACTTACGCCACAGAAGATAAAGGACAATAACTTAGGGAGAAGCAATCAGACATTTGTCTTTTATCTCCCTCTATCTTCTCTTATCTCCCTATATCTCCTTTTATTTATTACCTATCTCCCTCTATCTCCTTTATAAAGTCATTCATTACGGCATGCCCCAAGACATGCCGCTGCCGCACGCCGCACCTGCAACGAGCCACCAGTCAATGCCGCCTGCGCCTGGTCTTCTATCTCGTTTCGGTCTCTGTCATTAAGCATATTGTTTTCTTTCAGCAGTCTTGCCATGACATGGAAGCCGCAAGTCTGATAAATATCACTTGCCGAGGCTATCCACTCGAAAGCGCAGTCTGCCACACCTTTAACATGTCGGAACAAGTTGAATGCCACCATCTCCGCCATCTCGAAAGACGTGGTCTGCTCCAGCCACAGCGACATCAGTTCTGCATCCATCCTTTCTGCCGGCATTATCAGCGTAGCAAGTATCTTGCATTCGCGTATGTCTTCTTTCCACAGTGCTCTGGCAAGGTCATAGTCCTTGCCGTATTCTGCCGCCATGCGCTTAAGAACAGGCAACTCTATGCCCCAGTTTATCTTATACTCTATTCCTTTTTCTCTCATCGACCGAGACACGATGCCGTTCATCGACAAGAAGAACCGTTGTTTTATTTCTTTAAGTTTATCCATTTTATATATTATTTAAAACCATTAGCGACAGGCAAGATAAAAGAAGTTACAGGAAGTTTAGAGGACAATAGAATAAGAAGATAGAGGAAAATAACAGAAGATATGTGGCTTACGCCACAGAAGATAAAGGACAATAGCTTTGGAAGAACTATCCGACATTTGTCTTTTATCTCCCTCTATCTTTTTTATCTTCCCTTATCTCCCCCCTTATTCAATAATCATAAAAATCCAAACTCCCTGCCATACCTCATCATCTGTTCCTCGTACGTCTCCGTGTAATCCACGCTTATATCCGTTATTTCACCATTACCGTCAACAACAGGAGTAAGAACGGGATTGATAAATCCTTTGTAAGGAGCAAGATCAAGACGCTTATAGCGTTCAAGAACTTCGGTATGCAGCTCCGGATCTATATTCACGGCATATCTCTCAACAAGAGCACGCGCCGTATCATAGTCGCCTTCACTCTTTATACGCTGTATCTCTGCCAGTAGCTTTGCGAAGAGCGCGCGCAGTTTGTCATAGCTGTTTATGCGGATAAAAGTCTTTCCGCCACGCACAACCTTTTCTATTACATTTTCATCATGACCTTTATCATAACACCAGTTTGCGATAAGTGCCCTGTTGCGCATGTGTGCCTCCTCTATGCGGGCACCTTGCTTTATCCTAACCAACTGTGTCATCGCGCCGTTCATGATATAGGTATAATACTGTGACTTATAGGCATTCTTGTCCGGAAGCAGCCCGAGCTGCAACATCTTCTCGTCTGCCATGTAATAAAGGGCGAACAGGTCGGCACGGGCTTCTTCAATGGTACTGCCGTATGCCTTCAACGAGTCCGGGTCTACACCGTCGAGCAACCTGCCGCTGCCATGTCCGAGACACTCGTGCAGGTCGGTATGAAGGTCGTCGCAATAACCGCCGTAGCGATCTATAAGTTCCATCGTCTCACGGTCTACGACAAACTCTTCCTTGAATCCGCTGCCGCGCGAAGCCTCGTTATAAGCCGACGTTATGTTGCTTATCGTTATACTCTTGCTTCCATAACGTGCACGTATCCAGTCGGCATTGGGCAGATTAATGCCTATTGCCGTCGCCGGATACTCGTCACCGCCGAGCATTGCCGCACATATAACATTGGCGGTCACTCCTTTTACATGGGGCTTACGGAAACGCGGGTCTACAGGCGAATGGTCTTCAAACCACTGCGCGTTGCCGCTTATCGTCTGCGTGCGCCTGCTGCCTTCCACGTCACGATATTCCACAAGTCCTTCCCACGAGCCTTTCATACCCAACGGGTCGCCGTATACTTCTATAAACCCGTTGATAAAATCCACATGTGCGTCGTTCTCACCGACCCACTCTATACAGAACTTGTTGAACTCGCGCAAATCGCCCGTACGGTAATATCTTACCAAAGTCTCTATAACACTGCGCTGCCTATTGTTCTCTGCCACGGCAGCAGCCTTCTCCAGCCAGAATGTAATCTGTCTTATTGCATCGCCATACATCCCGTCTTCTTTCCACACAATCTCGGCAACCTTTCCATCAACCTTGCTCACATGCGTGTTAAGACCGTATGACACAGGCTCTTCGTCATCCATATCCTTAAGGACATTATAGTACTCCTCCACCTCCTTTTGCGTCACACCGTCATAATAGTTACATGCAGAGGTCCTCACAAGGTCTTCGCCGTCTGCCTGATTGACGCGCATGGGCAATATCTCCGGATTGAATATCACGGGGAAAAGCTCGTTGCACATATCTTCTATGGTTTGTCCTTCTTCAAGGGGCAGTTCCTTTATGTCCGCATCATGCAAGGCTTCTCTTAGGAACTGCTCCGTGAATTCCGGAACGAACTTTTCACATCCGTAGTGGTGGTATATTCCGCTTGAGAACCATACTCGCTTGAGATATACCGCCAATGCCTTGAAAGCGTCGCACTCACGGTCACCCTGGAAGCCTTTGTACACAGCTTCAAGCATCTTTCTTATACGCAGGTTGTACTTGCCGAACTGGTCGAACGTTATGTCACGCCCGCAAAGGGCTGCCTGGGACAGATAATACACAAGTTTCTTCCGTTTGAGCGTTAACTGTTCAAAACCGTTGAGTCTGTATCTCAACATCTGTATGTCTGCAAAGCGCTCGTCGTTATATTTAAAATTCTCCATTTTTTAGGTTATGAGGGTTGTGGGTTATAAGGTTTTTAGGTGACAAGTGTGAGATGGTGAGGTGGTATGTTTGAGGTTATTAGGTGCGAGGTATAAGGTTATAAGGTGAAGATTGCTGTTTTGATTTTCCGGTATAAATAGAGAGCTATTTGTTTAAGAGATTAAATTATATGGTATCCAAAGACAACCACAAGCATTTCTCACCTTAAAAACCAGAAACCTCAGAACCTTACAACCTCATAAGCAACCTCAAAAGTAACCTTAAACCTCAACCCCTAACATTCTTCCTATACCTAAGAGGAGTTGTTCCGGCTATCTTAATAAAATACGTAAAGAAAGACTGCTTATTGAGAAATCCCGCAGCCGTACCTATATCCTCAACGTTCATACTGTCATATTCTTCATTGCTCAGCATCGCCATGGCATCTTCTACACGAAACTTATTGACGAATGTCTTATAATTCATGCCGTAACACTCGCTGAGCACCATGGAGACATAGCGCGGATTGGTCTTCAAGTCTTCTGCCAACTGCCTTACCGTATAATCATTTTTTTTGTACATCCTCTTTGTCTTAACAACGTAGAAAATCTTCTCTTTCAATTCTTTTCTTGTCTTAGGATCCATGTTGTCAATATAACAATTATCTTTTTAGGTGCAAAGATACGGATAAGCCGAAAGCAAAACAACAAATTCATTTGTTTTTTGCCGTACAAAAGCTATAAGACGAGGTTAGATATTATTATTATCTTTATCAAAAAGATATGAAAATATTGAGATCCCCACACCGGCAAGATAAAGAAATTGTTTTCTTTAGAGGAAAGATAGCACTTACTTCCGAAATCCACTGATGGGACGCACATAGTTAATATCTGTTAATACAATATTAAATATCAAATCAAAAATTGATACTATCAATATAAATAAGTAATTTTGCAGCCGATTTAGTCCGTAGAGGCTCAAACAAGTGGCGGCACGATGCCTGCACGCCTCGCGGAGAAACCGTTTTTATAATATATAATGTACGCAATTGTAGAAATTAACGGTCAGCAGTTCAAGGTTGAACAGGGCAAAAAGCTCTTCGTTAACCACATCAAGAACTCTGAGGCAGGTCAAGCTCTTGAGTTTGACAAGGTGTTGCTCGTAGACAACGACGGCACAATCAAGGTTGGCGCACCCACCATAGACGGTGCAAAGGTAGTATGTGAAGTTGTGAATCCGCTGGTAAAGGGAGATAAGGTTATCGTCTTCAAGATGAAGCGCAGAAAGGATTACCGCAAGAAGAACGGTCATCGTGCACAGTTCACAGAGGTTGAAATCAAACAAGTAATCGCTTAATTTTTAGGAGGAAGTAAGAAATGGCACATAAAAAAGGTGTTGGTAGTTCTAAGAACGGTCGTGAATCGGCTTCACAAAGATTAGGCATCAAGATTTTTGGCGGACAGAAGGTTATCGCAGGTAACATCATCGTTAGACAGCGTGGTACCAAGCATAACCCCGGTCAGAATGTAGGTATTGGTAAAGATGATACTCTTTACGCTTTGACAGACGGCATTGTAAACTTCAAGAAGGGTCGTAAGGACAAGAGCGTGGTATCAGTAATACCTGAAGCCGAAGCTTAACAAAAATAACTTATTCCAAACATACATACAAGAAGGTGTGTCTTTTCAGACACACCTTTCTTTATTTTATAGAAGTTCGCAAGAGGAGATACTCCTATTTATTATATTTTTACAGCCCATGACAAAGAAAGAAAAACTGAAATTCTGCAACGCTTTCTTGCTATTCATGACAATCATAATGCTTGCCACAAGCATATTTCTTGAAGCTACGGGGAGCCGCAGCATAACATGTGTGTGTGTACACATCGCCGTGGGCAGTCTGTTTGCCGGCAACGTGGCATGGCACTTGTATCTTCATTATGAGTTGAAATCGTGGTTTGGCAGGCTGCGCAAGCAGAAATCTACTATAACAAGATGGTTCGCCCTGTCCGGATTGCTCACCTTTGCGAGCGGCATCATCACAACATTGCATTGGGTTGCAACGCAACAACATTCGCCTTTCGGCGGAGTGCACGGAAAAATAGGCTTCACATTTCTGCTGCTCGCAATAGCACATACGGCGAAGCGGTGGCGTTTCTTTAAGATGAAGTGAAGATAAAGATTTATAAAGAATTTTAGGGAGATAAAAGAAGATAGAGGGAGATAAAAGATAAATGTCGGATTGCTTTTTCCAAAACTATTGTCCTTTATCTTCTGTGGCGCAAGCCACATATCTTCTTCTGTCTTCCTCTATCTCCCCCTTTTTCAAAGCAGCGACTCGCGTTGCGTAATCTCCGCATCATCCATAGTGCATCCGCGCAGACTTCCTTCACGTGCCTGTATACAAAGGTATGTCATCTTGCCGGCAACAGACGTGTTGCGTATGTTGCGGTCGTGCCCCGTAGCAACGCGTACGATAGAGCCTTCTGCAACGGGGAACACTTCGCCATCCACTTGGAAAGCACCCTTTCCGGACAGTATAATGTAAATTTCCTCGTTCTCCTTATGGCTGTGGAAGAACGGCACAGCCTGTCCCGCATCAAGTGTGCCTATTGATACCTCGCATGATGTCAGTCCCAACACGTCGCGTGCAAATGCCTTACCTTCAAAGTCAGTGATACTACCTGCCATGCCGTGTGCATAGCCGTTGCCTTCTGAAGCTTCCAAATCGAAGTGCAAAACTTTGATTATGGAATAGCCATTACCTCACTCCTCTCGTGAGGGGCTGCCCGAGCGGCGGGGGCGGACGAGACCGCCCCCGAGAGCGGACAACAGCAGGATA
>NZ_JABKKJ010000029.1 GCF_013166515.1 Xylanibacter caecicola
TTTAGATCCATACTCACGAGATTTGATACAACCGTATCCAGTTGGAAAGGATGGAATTATCTCGCATTTGCTGTGGTTTTTCTTAATAAAATTCACAAATCACAAAAGTTTAAATGAGTTCTATATTATACATTTATAAATATCTATAGAAAACGTCTGTCACATCTGCCACGTGTCACGTGCGGCAAGCAACGGCATGATAATGCCATTGGGGCAATATCGAAAAGTCAAATCAAGTGCATGGGATTTCGCAAACAGCGTATTACAGAATGAAAACAAATGGTTTGTGCAATGGAAACAAGTGGTTTTTGTAATGAAAACAACCGTTGGCTTTTCAGAAAGTCAATCACATGTGGAAAAACAGGGAAACACTACAGAAGAACGCAAAGATAAGAGGAATGAATGCAACATGTAAGCAAAAAGAGGATGAAAAGGATTTTGTCAAAATCAACAGAATGAAAAATGACATGAAAGAAGCCATACAAAAAAAGCAACGGGGACGAAAGAAGAGAATGAGAGAAGCCCTGTCAGGCTTCTCTCTGTTTTGTTCCCATGCGTGCTTCGACAACGTTGATGACGTAGTCGCCGAGCTTCTCGCACTCGCTGATTATATCCATGTACATCGTACCTATGGCGTATGTGTACTCATGATTGTTCACATCGTTGATGTTCTGGCTCTTAAGCTGGTTGCGATAGTTGTTTATCTCGTTCTCTATGTTGAATGAGCGGTTTACGTCGAGATTGTCCTTGCGTCCGGACAGCATGACATTCATCTGACTAAGACAGTCATCCGTAAGCTCGAACATCTGGTGCAGATGTTCATACTGCTTCTCCGTAAAGTCCTCCTTACCCTTGATTTTACGGTTTATGGTACGTGCCACATTGTAACAACTGTCACCGATACTTTCTATTTCGGATATCTCGCGGAGCATGGCGCGTATCTTGGCTTTCGTCTCGTCACTGAGATGTGCATCGCTTACTTCGTCAAGATACTTGGCAATCTCTATCTCCATATTGTCTGATATGCCTTCATACTTCTCTATACGTGTGAACAGTTTGACAAACGCACTCTCATCCTTGGTTGCCAGCAGTTCGCGAACCATGGAGAACATGCGCTGTATGCGCTCGGCAAACGACTGTATTTCCTTACGTGCCTCAAGTACTGAAAGCTCAGGAGTCTGCATTATACCGCCACTGATAAAGCGCAGACGGAAGTCGTCTTCGTCCTCGGCGTTGCGGCGCGGCTTGATGACACGGCATACGATTTTCTCTATCTGTGGTATGAACCATATAAGTATTGCCGTGTTGGTGATGTTGAACATGGTATGGAATGCCGCCAGAACAAACGACAGTTTGGCTGCATTTGCCATAAATCCCGGCTCACCCTTGACCATGGTGTCATCGTATCCAACAACCGAACATACCACATGAATAAAGGGACGGAACACGCAAAGGACCCAAACGACACCGAACAGGTTGAAGAACATGTGGGCAAAAGCGGCACGGCGCGCCTGTGTATTGGCTGTGAGTGCGGCAAGGTTGGATGTTACCGTGGTACCGATGTTCTCGCCCATTACCAATGCTATACCTTGATATATAGGCAGCACGCCGCTTGAACACAATATCATTGTTATCGCCATTATTGCTGCGGAAGACTGCACGCACATGGTGAGCACGCTTCCAAGGAGCAAGAATACGATTGTGGTGACAAACGAGTCGGGGTCGAAAGACGCGAAGAAACCAAGCACGGCTTCATTTCCGCCAAGGTCCATGTCGATACCAGTCTGGCGCAACGTGCCGAGTCCGAGGAACATAAAGGCTATACCAAATAAAAAATCGCCGAAACTCTTACGTTTTTTAGAATAGATAAGAATTATGGCGATAAAGAAAGCCGGATATACAAAGTCGGTGATATTGAACGAGAAGCCTGCACTCATTATCCATGCAGTAAGCGTCGTACCGATATTGGCACCCATGATAACGGATATTGCCTGTGCCAGCGTGAGCAGTCCGGCATTGACAAACGACACGGTCATTACCGTTGTTGCCGTACTCGACTGCACCGAAGCTGTAATAAAAGTACCTGTGAGCATTCCCGCTATGCGGTTTGTGGTCATCGCCTGCAAGACATGGCGCAATTGCGAACCTGCCATTTTCTGCAAGCTCTCGCTCATCGATTTCATACCGTACATCAGCAATGCCAACGAACCGATAAGCTTAAAAAAAATCCAAATCGACATATTTAATATTAAAATTTAATGTACACCGTCCTTTTATATCAAGTTTTATTTGTAGCTTTACGACATATTAAACAAGTTAAAGCCGTATCACAATGAAACAGACCGTACAAATTCGATGCAAAAATAATAAAAAAATAAAAAACATTGCTATAGGAAGTACACTTTCTGACATTTTTCGTGAATTTAATTTAAATATGACTTACCCTCCGGTAAGTGCAAGGGTCAACAACAAAGTGGAGGGGCTTAACTATCGGGTCTACCATAATAAAGAGGTGGAATTTATAGACATCACGTCATCGTCCGGTTCGAGGGCATACACACGCACATTGTTCTTCGTGCTCTGCAAAGCCACGCACGATCTTTACCCCGACGGAAAAATCATAATAGACATACCTGTTTCCAACGGATACTACTGCAATCTTAAAATAGGAAGACCTATAACAAAAGAAGATGCAGACCGCATACGCACCCGTATGAAAGAAATAATAGACGCGGCAATTCCCATACAACGGCACGAAAGCACCACAAAAGAAGCCATTAAACTGTTTACCAAGCTCGGCACGCATTCCAAAGTGAAACTTCTGAACAGCGTAGGACGCTTGTATACCACTTATTATGAGATAGACGGATACATGGACTATTATTACGGCACGCTGCTCACCAACACAAGCCAACTGTATTTTTTCGGTCTTGAGATGTACTACGAGGGATTGCTGTTACGCATACCATCGCGCGACAATCCCGAAAAGCTCGGCGAACTGATAAGCCAGGACAAGATGTTCGAAATATTCCAGGAGCATCACCGCTGGCAGAACATATTGGGTATAAGCACCGTTGGCGACTTCAACGAGGCAGTGGCACACGGACTGTCGACAGACCTTATAAACGTATCCGAAGCGTTGCAGGAGAAGAAGATATCGCGTATTGCCGATGAAATTGCAAGCAGAAGCGATGTAAGGGTTGTGCTGATCGCCGGTCCGTCGTCCAGCGGAAAGACAACTTTCTGCAAGCGTCTGTCCGTGCAGTTGCTCACTTGCGGTATAAAGCCCGTACAGGTTTCGCTCGATGATTATTTTGTTGACCGCGACAAAACACCTCTCGACGACAAGGGCGACTACGACTACGAGAGCATATACGCCCTTAACATACCATTGCTGAACAAACAGTTCAACGCCCTGTTTGCCGGCGAAGAAGTAACAATACCGCGATACAACTTCCAGACGGGAAAGAGCGAAAAGAACGGGAGACGGTTGAAACTGAACGAGAACAATGTACTGCTCGTGGAAGGAATACACGCTCTTAACCCTCAACTGACGGCACATATACCCGAAAATCAGAAGTTCCGTATATATGCCTCGGCACTTACAACAATACTTCTCGACAACCACAACTACATCCCGACAACGGACAACCGACTGCTGCGCCGCATCATACGCGACTACAAATATCGCGGTGTGACGGCACAGGAGACCATACGCCGCTGGCCGAGCGTGCGGGCAGGTGAGAACAAATGGATATTCCCGTATCAGGAAAATGCAGACATGATGTTCAACACGGCAATGCTTTTCGAACTTGCCGTAATAAGAACGCAGGCAGAACCGCTGCTCGAGCTTGTTCCGGAGAACGCCGAGGAATATGCAGAGGCATACCGCCTGCTTAAGTTCCTTAAATATATAACGCCGATACAATACCGACAACTGCCGCCGACATCGTTGCTGAGAGAGTTCTTGGGAGGAAGCTCGTTTAAGTATTAAGTCGGCAGGAAGATATTTGCGGACATAACATGTCACGGGAATGTGTCCCGAACTTGCCAATAGGCGACTCATCTTGTTGGCAAAAACAGTAAAATATTTGATAGAAAACAAAGTATTTATTGGTTTTCTATCAAATATTTTACTGTTTTTCTCTATTTCCGGTTTACTTTATACACGATTAACCCGCCAAAAGAAAAGTTGTGGAAGTTTTCGTTTAAAATGATACTTTTTAGAAATCAGGCAACTTCTATTTTTTCTCTTTTGCACAACGGTCATATATCAATCTGACTGTAATTGCCGTACAGTCAAATATATTTAATGTAGAAGAAGTACCACCATCGCCTGGTGAAACTATTTTACTATCCTTTAAGCAATTCGATGAAAGGCTTTTCCAATTGCCTCCATACGCATCACCTGTAATATCTGTAATGCTATAATAATTATGCTTGTGCTCTTTTATATCGTTTATTTGAGCATTATTTGTTAGTTCGGCGAAATTACCGCTCATGTCAAATATGCCGAGCTCATTACTGTTTTTAGTTGCGGCAGGATGAGAGTGGGAACCACTATTTGAACCATACCATGCAACATCGTTAATATCATTACTTCCGCTATAAGTATATCCTTTACTTTTGTTACCGCCTTGATAAGCATATTTCCATTCTTCGGAAGTAGGTAGACGCCAATACAATCCTGTTAGTTCTATCAATTTTGCCAAATATGTTTTAAACTCATATTTGGTGATTTTGTTATCTTTTTTGTCCAAATCTTTTAAAGTGAATGGCATCTGTTTGTCACCAAAAGTAAGTAATGCTCCCGGAAGTAACTCAGTTTGCATAATACTAAAATCCCCCAATGGACCGCCTTCTACTTTAATCATTTTATATTTTACTCCGTCCATAATATAAGTGAGCGGTTCTGTCTGGAAACTGTTGACCTCTCCCCAATATTTGATACCGTCTATTACTGCATATGCTCGGTAATAATACTTTTCATCATCCAATAATCCATCTAAAGTGAGTTTAAAGTTCCCACCGGTAGATATGCCATTTACACTTCTGCATTCATCCAATTTCAGTTCTGCATTCAAACCATAAACGAAACCAACTTCACACTCTCCTTCTGCGCCTTTAAGTACACCGCTTACTTCTGCGTTTGTTGCCTTTACGACGGCATTATCATTTGTTTTTACTCCATACGCATCAATATAATAAATAAGATCTTCGTTACCATCATTTATAATAATGGAAATACTGCTTATACTTTTTACCTTAAAAGTCTGAGTTTCACCGTCCTCATCATATTTAATCGTCAGGAACATTGTACTTTCATTAAATTCATAATGTATTTTCTCTACATCTTTTAATCCCATTACGTATTCCTCTATAGAGCCGGTACCGTCATTATTGAAAGTTATCATCTGATAGTTACCACCACCGTAATCACATTTCCAAGAACCGACAAGTGGCGACACCGTAGTGGATACAGTCTTCTTGCCGCGGAACGTCAGGTTATACTCATCGCTTTTAAGAGTAAAACTCTGATTTGTCATATCAATAATGTCCAACTTTCCGGCAAACACAGCCTTATCTGTTTTTTCTACCATATTTACAGTCTTGCCATAGACATTATATGTTCCGCTGTATTCAAACGGATACAACGACCATGTACCATCACCTTGCATATAATAATCTTTCGCTAAGTACCGACCATTGGATTTAAATGTAATTTCCACCTTGCACGGACCATCATCATCGTAATCTACAGTCCAGTCACCTACAATCAGTTGAGCATAATCATCCTGATTGTCTCCGCCTTCATTATCTCCGACACCTCCACCAATCGTTACATCATCGTTGTTGTCATCATCTCCGCCACATGATGCGAAGAAAGTTCCCGCCATGCAAACGAGCATGGCGAGAACAAGGGAATTAAATTTCAGGTACTTCATAAAGTTACTTTTTTACACGTTTATCAAACATTAATTATCAAAATTCTTTTATCATATAATTTTTACTGCCAACAGAAACCCATACTGACGGTTCATAATATCTTACCGCTTCTTTTTCGTATTTATCAAGATATTTCATAAGGTCTTTACACAATTCCTTATCATCATTAGTCCAACCATTAGGATCTGTATCTAACAGATTCTTATATGCCACATAATACATGGCACATTCATTGCAAATGTCTTCACGCGGATACTCCATACCAAACAAATAATATAACCAGAACGGTATGTCAAACTCGGCAATAAACTTATTACCAGAATTACGACAAACATATTTAGAACAAAGTGGTTTAATATTTGCTTGATCTCCAACAGAGACAGTCGTTATTCCATTAACATCTCCATGTCCGATGCCAAACTCTATTTCTTGATTCTTTATCACGTTGTGAAGAGTAGACGTAATTTTAAAATGCCAAACATAATTGGAATATTCACCTGTCACCACAACATTTTCCGATATCAACTTTTTGATATTATTTTCTTCCTGCAACTCTTCGTCTGATTTTATATGATTAAAATTCTCATCAATCCATTCCCTATCCGAATAAGATATCGCCTCTTTAGTATAGACATTGTCTTTGCCAATAAGACTTCCTCCATTAAACATAAACTCTAATTCCGTATAATCAGACGTTTCCAATACTACTTTAGAACCTTGCGTTGTATATCTTACGGTCTGAGCATCATTCTCATACGATGTACCGTCATCGGAATAATAATGTTTACGGAAATACTTTATAACACATTCGTAGTCACTTACAAAATAAAGCGTAATCTCATAATCATCTGTTATTATCCATTGATAATCATCACCAACCAAAGGCTCATCACTTGTCCTGCACACCCATTTAGACTGTTGCAAGGCAGAACGTATATCACCTGATGACGTTTCTTCACTATCCGAACATGAAGTAAACCCAATCCCTATAATCATCAATAATATAGAGAATACTATATTGTTTACTGTCTTCTTCATAATTTTTTAATTAAATGGTATTATCTCTCAATCTTTAAATACGGTTGTAATACCTACCATTATCATTCCGTTCTTTATGACATCCTTTGTTTTGAACTCTCCGGCATCAACCATATAGCCAAGATTCAGGTATATATCGTTTCCTTTCTTTGTTTCCAACAGTTTTAATCCGACAGATAAATCTGCAATCGCTCCATATAAAAATTTACTTTTATCATCCTTTTGTAACTTCCCATACTTATCTAACTTCATAACATCATAACTACCATATCCGAGGTAAGGATAAATTTTTCCTTGGATATAAAAGTTGTCATTATATATTATATGATTCCCCAATCCGACTCCAAAATAAAATGCCATCGTGTTAAGATCATCTTTTCCAAATTTCAGGTTAGAGCTCATTCCATATGATACTATTATATATTTTGTTGCGTAACCGTTAAATGCAAATCCGTATACTTTTGCTTTAGACTGATATAGCAAATCAAATGACATAATCCTTTCGTTTGGAATAATATCTTTATTCTTTATCGTCTCATTCTCCTCTGTTTGTATGGTGTTTATAATATTTGTTACACCGACATTATTATCCTCCTGTTGTATGTTTTGCTTTTCATCCTTCTCATACACGCTACTGCTTTTTGCCGGAATAACTATTTTCATGCCTGCATAAAAGTTCCCGTCTGTATTAGGATTTGCTTTTATAATATCATCCACTGTTACACCATGAGCCTGTGCTACACTCTCGATCGTTTCACCACGCTTAATTTTATACTCCGTTGCCGTTGTCTGTCCTTTAACACATGTTACAGACATCATCAACAACATTGTTGTAAAGACTTTTAATGCTACCTTTTTCATAAATATATTTTTTACTGTTTATAATTGAATGATCAGAAAATTGGACACACTCCAGAACTTTGTAGGACTGATTATTTTCAATGTACATGTTCCATCTCCATTGTTTACCAACTGATATGAATTGCCGGAAGGTACAGGCGTAAGTATCTTCGGTTTACTTGAACGTAATTGTATTTCGCGGAAATCCCGGATATCAACAGATGTAAACTTGCTTTTATCTATAGCACTATAGTTTATTTTCTTTTTAGAAAGAAATCCTCCCTTTAAGATACCTGCCCGTTGCAACTCTTTCTTTGTACCTATCTTTACAAAACATTCGTTAATGGCTTCATCCTGAACACTAAGTGCTTCATTAAGTATTTGGTTTTTCTTTTCCGTCTTTTCCATTGTCGTGCGCATTGAAGCCATTGTTGTACGCAGTTCTCTTATATCCTTATTCTTTTTGCCTACATCATTTCTCAGTTGTTGTATCACGGCTTCTTTCTCAGACAACTGCTGATTCAAGAAAGACACAATGCTTTTCATCTTATCAACACCAACAGTATTCATGCCTTTAATAGAATCCTGCAACTGTTGAATTTTAGTTCTCTGCTTGTCAAGCAACTCTTCGAAGAAATGAAGATTTTGCATTATCTGTGCCTTGCTTAAAAGCACTCCATCTCTATCTCTGTTGGAACAAAGGATGTCTTCTTGCATTGCTATGCTGTCCAGTCCTGCAGCTATAGCTGTTACAATAGAATTCAATTCGTTTAGTTGTTTCTCTTTTTCCTGGCTGACTCTCATTATAGAATCTCTTTCTTCTATAAACTTAACCATACTGTCATTGCTGTTGCCACATGAAGATATGAAACATGTAATTAAAATAAAGAACAAGAAAGAAATACAGTTTTTCCCCATTTTGTGATTATAAATATTTTGAAATTAATGATGTTAAATATCTGATGCAAAGATAATGCAAACCGAATGCAATGAAACTTGTTTCAAATTACTGAGGTGCTGCTTATCTTATGCAAAGGTACAACATCATTAACTCTTTTTCACAGAATGGGCGTATCACAAGCAACGACACTTGTGTCGCATACTATTTGTCATCATCAGTATCGATATTATCTGACAGATCGCGGAAGAAGTTGTGTTCAAGTATCACGGATATGCGCTGAAGCAGGGTTGTGTCAATGCTCTCGCGCTTGAATATATCATAAACGTTCTGCCTGTTGCAATAAAGCTTGCGGGCAAACCATGCCACGGTGCGCTCCTTCTCGCGCAACACAGTCTCTATTCTTTTGCCTATATGCATCATAGCTGTTCTGTAAATACATTGAAAGCCGAACAACCCTAAGCTCTCCTTTATAATATATAATAAGGTGGGACATAAAGAAAAAGGCGGGGAGTCCTGACTATTGTCTATCCCGTCTTTGGGCCTTCGCACTGCCACACCTATAGATAAACAATACAGCAGCCCCACGCCCATGCAGTATACATAAATACACAATAAGAAAGACGAGAGAACAGTTTACATCTGTCCCGTCAATCTGTACATGCAAGTATATGCACACGTGAGCGTTGCCATTGTAGATATCTTTATAGGTTTTGAATGTGCGAAGTTCAAAGACGAAAGATAACGTTATAGTAACGCCTTGTTTTTAATTATGTCGCCCATGCCGGCAATCATATCATGCCATTACGGACATTGCAAAATTATAGCTTTTTTCTCATATTTATGCTTATGACGGATATAATTTTATGCAACGGAGCATAAAAAAGCAACAACACTTACACGGGGTATGATGTACGGTGTTACAAAAGGTCGTGTTTCAGGGTGCAGGATGCCGTCTTTCAGAACGCGAAACGCCACCTTTTATAATATAAAAGATAACATCGTCTTTATCAACAACATACACAGGCGGATATTCAAAAAAGGATTTGCCATTGCTAAAGCAAAGCGACACACGATGCGGAATATTGCGCTAAAAAACTTATTTTTATATCGTTTAAAATTAAATCACTTAAATTTTGTTTTCTCAATAAACTTTACGACCTTTGCAGAATATACATACAAAACACTGAAAAACAACAAGTTTAAATAAAACTCATTATGACAGAAGAATTGGAAGTAAAAGAATTGGATAACGTCGTGGTGCGCTTCTCAGGCGACTCCGGCGACGGTATGCAATTGGCGGGAAACATTTTTTCTACTGTTTCTGCCACTATCGGCAACGGTATATCCACTTTTCCGGACTATCCGGCAGACATACGTGCCCCGCAAGGCTCGCTTACAGGCGTGTCGGGATTTCAGGTTCACATAGGCGGAGGCAAAGTCTACACACCCGGTGACAAGTGCGATGTGCTGGTGGCAATGAACGCTGCGGCACTGAAAACACAATATAAGTTTGCAAAACCACAGGCTACAATAATAATAGACACGGACAGTTTCGGACAGAAAGATCTTGAAAAGGCACAGTTCAAGACCGAAGATTATCTGGCAGAGATGAACATCGACGCCGACAGGGTTGTGGCATGCCCTATAACAAAGATGGTAAAAGACTGTCTGGCAGACAGCGGCATGGACAACAAGTCGGTACTGAAATGCCGCAACATGTTCGCCCTCGGACTGGTATGCTGGCTCTTCAACCGCGACATAAGTTTGGTTGAGAACTTCCTGCGCGACAAGTTCGCGAAGAAACCTGTAATCGCCGAGAACAACATAAAGGTGGTAAACGCCGGATTTGACTACGGGCACAACGTACATGCAAGCGTTCCGGCAACATACAGGATTGAGTCAAAGGACAAGGTGAAGGGACGTTATATGGACATCACGGGCAACAAGGCGACTGCCTACGGACTGATTGCCGCTGCCGAAAAGGCAGGCATGCGCCTGTTCCTCGGCTCCTACCCCATCACCCCCGCCACGGATATACTTCACGAATTGGCAAAGCACAAGAGCTGCGGTGTGATAACGGTGCAGTGTGAGGATGAGATTTCGGGCTGCGCAAGTGCCGTGGGTGCATCGTTTGCAGGTGCCCTCGCCGCCACATCCACATCGGGACCGGGCGTATGTCTGAAGTCAGAGGCAATGAACCTTGCCATAATCGACGAGCTGCCTTTGGTGATAATAGATGTACAGCGCGGAGGTCCGTCCACAGGACTGCCTACAAAGAGCGAGCAGACAGACCTGCTACAGGCTCTTTACGGAAGAAACGGCGAGTCGCCCATGCCGGTAATCGCCGCGACAAGCCCCACAAACTGTTTTGACGCCGTATATTCGGCTGCAAAGATTGCCGTAGAGCACACCACTCCCGTAATACTTCTTACAGACGCTTTCGTGGCAAACGGTTCGGCGGCATGGAAACTGCCGGAGATAAACGAGTTGCCGGAGATAAAGCCACATTATGCAACGCCTGACATGAAAGACGGATACACACCATACAAACGCGACGCCGAGACACTGGCACGCTATTGGGCTGTGCCCGGACAGGAGGGCTTCGGACATATTCTCGGCGGTCTTGAGAAAGACGGAGACACGGGTGCAATATCCACAGACCCGGAGAACCACGACAAGATGTGCCGCATTCGTGCAGAAAAGGTTGCACGAATCCCCGTGCCCGACGTAGAAGTTCACGGCGACAAGGACGATGCCGAACTGTTGATAGTAGGCTTCGGCGGCACATACGGTCATCTCTATTCGGCAATGGAAGAGATGCGCAAGGCTGGAAACAAGGTCGCCCTAGCCCACTTCAGCTATATAAATCCGCTACCAAAGAACACCGCCGCCGTGCTTACTAAATATAAAAAGGTGGTAGTTGCCGAACAAAACCTCGGACAGTTTGCCGGATACCTGCGCATGAAAATAGACGGTTTTGTGCCTTATCAGTTCAATCAGGTGAAGGGACAGCCGTTCGTGGTGGAGGAACTGGTGGAGGAGTTCACTAAAATAATTAAGAGTTAAGAATTAAGATGATGGTTTATAAACAACAATAATCCTCAACAACCGTAAACAAACATATTGCTACAAACAATGTATCTCCTGTTGTTGTAGGGACATATTCTTGTATTTGTCCGCCGCATCTGCAATAAAGACATTCATACGTCACTGAGAATGAATACGCTACCAAACAGAAAGAACTGTCGTCTTTACGGATATGACTATTCTACAAATGGGAATTATTTCATTACCATTGTGACTAAAAACAGATGCAACATGTTCGGGCATATCGAGAACGGAAATATGTACCCTAACGATGCAGGAAGAATGGTATACGATACGTTTACAGAAGTATGCAAACATAACTATGGAATAATGATAAACGACATTGTAATAATGCCCAATCATATACACTGCATAATAACTATTACGGATAAGTCAAAAAGCAGTCTGCCGACAATCATTCGTTACATAAAAAGTAAGACAACGGTGGAATATATACATGGAGTAAAGAAATACGGATGGAAACGTTTCGAGCGCAATCTTTGGCAACAACGGTTTTATGACCATGTAATACGCAATCAAAGGGTATATGACCTGATACGTAATTATATATTTAATAATCCGAAACGTTGGGACAAAGATAAATTAAATCTCTCGTGTACAGACGGTGCAGATAACATCGGTCTGATGATAAAACAATATGAACAGGGCGGACAAATACAAGAATATGTCCCTACAATGGGATGAAACATTTTCGTAATCATATCATATCCGCCTTGAAAATATAAACAAGAAACAGAAAAATAAAACAATATGGAAACAAACAAGAAATGCAACATGTCTCCTGCCACTGAAGAGCAGAAAGTATTTGTTGCAGCCGACTACAAAAAAGGTCAGCCACGCTGGTGTCCCGGATGCGGAGACCACTTTTTCCTGGCTTCATTACATAAGGCAATGGCAGAACTCGGCGTGCCGCCACATCAGACGGCTGTGATATCAGGTATAGGATGCTCAAGCCGACTGCCCTACTACGTGAGCACATACGCCATGCAGACGATACACGGACGTGCGGCGGCGATAGCGACAGGTGTGAAAGTTGCCAATCCCGAGCTTGCAGTATGGCAGATAAGCGGCGACGGCGACGGTCTTGCCATCGGCGGAAACCACTTCATCCATGCCATGAGAAGAAATGTCGACATAAACGTGATATTGCTGAACAACCGTATATACGGACTGACAAAGGGACAGTACTCGCCGACAAGTCCGCGCGGCTTTGTAAGCAAGTCGTCACCCTACGGCACGGTTGAAGACCCGTTCCGCCCGGCAGAGTTGTGCTTCGGTGCACGCGGACACTTCTTTGCACGCGCCGTGGCTACCGATGCGGCAGGCACAGTGGAAGTGTTAAAGGCTGCTTACAGGCACAAGGGCGCCTCGGTGTGCGAGATTATGCAAAACTGTGTAATATTCAACAATGGTGCTTTCGATGCGATTTACACAAAAGAGGGACGCAAGAAGAACACCATATACGTGAAACACGGCGAACCGCTGATATTCGGAGAGAACAACGAATACGGACTTATGCAGGAGGGTTTCGGACTTAAAGTAGTGAAACTGGGTGAAAACGGCATAACGGAGAAAGACATCCTGGTGCACGATGCACACTGCGAAGACAACACCCTGCAGCTGAAACTTGCCATGATGGACAATGAACATGGTTTCCCCGTTGCGCTCGGTGTCATCCGTGATGTTGATGCCCCAACTTACAACGACTCCGTACACGCACAGATAGAAGAGGTAAAAGCAATGAAAAAATATCATAACTTTGCCGAACTGCTGGAAACGAACGATACGTGGGAAGTTAAATAAAGAAGAAATGATACATCCATAACATGGAAGTTTCCTTAAAAGGAGCTTCGCTTTATCAAGACAAATTCCCCATTAACAACTGTACGGGCAAAGATATCTGCATCAGACACACCATACCCACACAAGTGTTAATGGGGAATTTCTAACAAAAATACGCATAAACGTTATTTACAACACATAATAGACTGCCATGAGAGCAAACACGAATAAATTAATGCGATATATCTTCCTCGTAACATTGCTGACAACATGTTGCAACATACAGAGCCAGCCCGACTCTGTCGTTATAGGAGAAGCACCAAACGGCAAAGAGATATATTCCTATGAAAGAGACACCAAATTTCCTATCAGCAGCATATCATGGAAGAGAAAGGATAACACTCTGAACATTGTTACAGCCAACAGACTATCCGAAAATCTTAATTTCAGAAGCATTGTCATGAGATACAATCTTGACAACGGACAGTTGTTGTGGACAATCGCAAAAAATGATAATGTATCTGCGGCACTTCATTCCGAACATGGCATCATTACAATTGAAGACAACATCCTGAAACTGCACGACAGCAACGACGGCAATATGATATGGGAGAAAAAGCTATATCCTATCTACCGAAATGATTCTCTTGACCTGATAATAGGATACAAAAAGCCTTATAACAACGCCAATAGTATCATTGCTCTAAGACTTGGTACAGGCGAGCAACTATGGGAAGGCAAAATAAAACGCATGCACAATCTGGGATGGGACAGAGCACGGCTTATAGAAAACGAAAAGATGATTGTTGTCGCCGATGACATTAACATGATAGATCTTAGAACAGGAAAAACAATTACAGTCGAAGCAAAGACAAGTCAAAACGACCTGTTAAAAACAGCCATAGGTATCATTGGAATATCTCTTTCAAACATACTTGCCCATAAAATGATACCTAACGGCTTTACACCTTATTATTTGCCACAATATGGCATGGGAGAGCTGTGCGGACTAACATCAAACATAATGGAAAAAGACTCATGCCACTATATAGCCGACAGAGAATGCCTGAGATGTTTCTCTTACGATATGGAACAACTGTGGAGATTCGATTTTCCTACAGGAAATTCATCATACTCATTACTATACGGAAATGACAAGATGCTACACATGGTAAACTTCGGGTACGGAATCGGTAGAAACAATTGCAGAATGAAACACAGTGTACCGTTTATCGCCACAATAGACCCGATTACAGGAAACAGTATATTCTTTAAAACCCTTGCTCCCGGAAAAGAACCCATTAATGATGCTATAATAACAGACAAAGACGCTTTCTTCATGTTTGATGACAGAATTGTACGTCAATGCGACATCAACGATTCCGTAATAAAACAAATACCGTGGCAACATACACAATACGGCAGGCCGGCACTGTTCCATTGTGACACAATATATGTTGCAAATCAGAATGGTTGCGGCTTCACAGCCATAAGCTGCGAAAATAAATATCTTAACATAATTACAGACAAAAACAATCTTGTTATAACAGACTCATGTCTAAACCTCATCAAAGTATATAAAGAAAGTGACTTATATCAAGTAGGTTTTAAACATGGTGACTACAAGTATATATACAAACATCTGAAGAAATCAAAATATGACAGTTGGATTGTACATAACAACGGTACCCCCGTGATACATTTAAAGCAAGAGTTTGAAAGTATAAGGTCTGTCGGCGACTATATAGTTTTTATCTGCGAAAACAAAATAAGATATATCAAGCTATAAACATTTGAATAAATTCCAATAAAAATGAAGTCATCTAAACTTCTTTATCATTCTGAAAAATTCTATAAAGGGTCCGGCGAAATCATACCTTACAACGCATGACAATAAAGAATGAAACATAAAAAACCGGAAATACGGAATAAAAAAGCCACGTGGCTATAATTAGAAAAAGGCATCCCGTACTTCCGGTATTTTTAAATTACGAACCATAAAGTTCCCGTCGAGCAGGAGCTTTATGGTTCTGCTGTCATCGCGGTGCCAGCCATCGAGCCATGCGGTCGCGTGCAAACAGGTAGTAGAACAGGACACCCGCCCAACTTGTGACAGGGAGAAGTGTCATGAAAACAAGTCTCTTCCGCACAGGAACGTGCAGACATCCTATCTCACAAACAATCCTTATTGTAAGGATAAATCCCGTAAACCAAGCTACAAAAACCATCATAAGCTCATCGTTTTAAAGTTAAACATCAAATGACCGGCACCAACTTAAAGCTGCTACATTGCAGGCTGTGAATGTTCTTGCATTCCGCCCGTGTTACCGGTAACTTCGTCTTTTATGTCACTTGCAACCTCTTTCACATTTCCAGCAGCCTTTTTATAACCCTCTTTCATGCCCTGTTTAAGATGATTATAATGTTCGAGGACACTTTCTTTTGCCCTGTCATATCTCTGCTGCACAATGTCCACACCTTCCTTTATCTTGCACGACATGTCGCTTGAACAATCTGTAGGACAATCACAAGCACCTCCGTGACAACAGCAAGCCATACACCTGCCTATCTTTTTGCGGTTTGATACCACAGCGGCAGCCGCCGCTCCAATCAATGCCAATGCCAATAACTTTTTCATAACTCTAAAATTTAAATTAATAACTGTTTTATAAACCCTGCCTGAAATAACTGTTATTTCTTAGGCTTACTTTCGGAAACAGACTTCTTTGTCTCTTTCTTTTCACAAGCTTTCTTTGTGCATTTTGCATCAGCCTGCTTTTTTGCTGCATTCTTATTCATAACTAAAACTTTTAAATGGTTAATACTAATATCCGGAAACAAGCTTATCCAAGCTCTTCCTCTTCAAACTCTTTTTTGTCCGAGTTGCATTTGCACCACTGCATATTCTTGTCATCAATGGAACCGAGCACCTCTTCACTGTTCTTCTTTGACATTTCACGGTCTTTCTTACGCATATCCTTCTCCGTGCGTTCCGTACCTTCCGGCTCACGCTCTACAAGTCCGTTAGTACGTCTCACTTCCTCAAGAGGTTTGTCAATATACTGCCACTCCTCTTTAAGTTGAGTACTCAAACCCTCGTTCCAAGGACCTCTTGCGTCATTGCCTTTGGAGAAATTGAAATAAAGGTTGCTGTACTTAGGCGATGTCTGCAATGCTCCCGGAGGGAAGTTGGGCTGTATTGTTTCCAGCGCAGCTTCAAACTGCTGATAGTGAGTAACCTCACGCGTCATAAGGAACATAAGTGACTCTCTTACCAGCGGGTCGTCCGTAAACTTAAGCAGGTTCTCATAACCAATCTTGGCACGACATTCTCCTGCCATGTTCGAGCGCAAGTCAACCGTAAGGTCGGCATTGGCAGATATATACGATGCACACCACGGATTGCCGTTACTGTCGGTCAGCGTAGGACTTCCGGGAGACACAACAAGGAAATGCGGGAATGTGAAAGCCTGGTGTATGAACTCTTCCTTGGCAGCCTTTCCCTCCATCATCTTGTTTATCTCCATTGTCTCTACCGCATCCTTCATCTCTCCGCCCACAGAACCCAACAGCATCTGTATGGTGGCACCCACAATCTCAAGATGTCCCAGCTCTTCCGCCGCTATATCCATAAGCATGTCATACTTGTCGGGATAAGGGTTATGACAACTGAACGCTTGTACAAAGTACTGCATTGCTGATTTTAACTCGCCGTTGGCACCGCCAAAGGCCTCTAAAAGAATTCTTGCAAAGCGCGGATCGGGCTGCGACACACGCGCATTGAACTGCAAATCTTTTACATGATAAAACATAATCGAATAGTTTTAAATGTTAATAATAAGTTAGTTAATGAACTCCGACACCGTTAACGGCATCCGGCTGCAAATATATGATGCCGTCTGCTAATGAAGAAACAATATATGATTTGTTCAGGACTATTAAACCGCGTTTAATTAAAATACTTTTATATTATGACAATACGCCTAATTTTATTTTACTTTGACAATGAAAACAAGATGTAGGAGGATGTATCTTATTAAACGGGTACAACAAGTGAGTTCAAGCAAAGTACATCCAAAGGTCTTCTCCAAAAGGTAGGGACACATTCTTTGGAGAATTCACATTATATTAATAACGTAGATACAAAAAGAAGATGTATCAAAATAAGTAGATATAAGGAGATAAAAGAAGGTAAAGGAAGATAGAGAACAATAGTCTTATATCAATCGACAAGACATATGTCTTTTATCTTCCTTTACCTTCTTTTATCTCCCTATATCCACTTATTCGGACACCCTCGTATATTCAATAAAACTGCTTTCGGAAACAAGGCGTGTCCCCTTGAAGCATTACAGCTTGTCACCGTAACACAAATCGCCCGCATCTCCGAAACCCGGAACAATATATTTATGCTCGTTCATGCCCGGATCTATCGAGGCACACCACACGGTGGTATCTTCGGGAACAGCCTGTTCAACAACATCAAGCCCCTCTTCTGTTGCTATAACACATGCTATATGCAGACATGCCGGCTTACCGTTTTTCAACAGTGCCTCATATCCGGCAGCCATAGAACCTCCCGTTGCAAGCATCGGATCTGCAATGATGAGCGTCTTCCCCTCAACGGAAGGAGACGCCATGTATTCAGCCCTTACACCCACCTCGGTGTGTTCGCGGTTCGTATACATGCGATATGCGCTGACAAAGGCGTTGCCGGCATGGTCGAAAACGTTAAGGAAACCTTGATGAAACGGCAGTCCGGCACGCAGCACCGTGGCAATTACTATTTCGTCTTCAGGCAAATTGATCTTGGCAATGCCGAGAGGTGTCTGTATTTCTTTCTGCTTATAACTTAATGTCTTTGATATCTCACACGCCATATACTCGCCTATACGCTCTATGTTGTTACGGAAAAGCAGGCGGTTTCTCTGATAGTCTACATCGCGTATCTCTGCCATGTATTGATTCAGAATGGAATTTTGCTCACTTAAATTTATTGTCTTCATAATATTTTTGTTTGTGCAAAAATAATGCAAATCACAGACAACACAAAGAGATATACAGCCTTTTTGTTGATAATGAAGTCATCTAAACTTTTATGAGATTCAATATTTGCCTTTATTTTTTGAGGGTGTTTTTGCATTTGAAGAGAGATTGTCATGGGCAACAGTGTGGAGATGTTCAAAAGGAGATAAAGGAAGATACGGTAAAACAGCCGGAGATAAAAGACGTATGTTTTATTGCCATAACGAGAACATACGGTATATTAAGCAACGGACTGTCAGCGCATTTGAAGAAACACAAGGTGAAGTATCCTTTTGTAAAGTCCGTTTAGCAAAAGAATACAGGGTCGAAAACATTTTTCAATTCTTTAACCTAAAAAACGAGAAGACACACTTAATTACTTATATAAACTTTGTATGTGAAAAAAGTTTTTGCTAACTTTGCCACGTTTAAGTACATGCTTATATATTTTAAGGTAAAAATAATTCACATTTTAATATCAGATTAAGACAATGGCAAAATTGGATTTGGAAAAGTATGGCATTACCGGTTCAACCGTAATCGCGCACAATCCTTCATACGAACAGCTGTTCGAGGAGGAAACAAAGGCCGGTCTCGAAGGCTATGAGGTAGGTCAGAACACAGAACTCAATGCAGTGAACGTAATGACGGGCATCTACACAGGCCGTTCTCCCAAGGACAAGTACATCGTAATGGATGCTAACTCCAAGGACACTGTATGGTGGACATCGGAAGAATACAAGAACGACAACCACCCCATGTCTGAAGAAGTTTGGGGCAAGGTTAAAGATATCGCCAAGAACGAGCTTTGCAACAAGAACCTCTACGTAGTTGACGGTTTCTGCGGTGCAAACAAAGACACACGCATGGCAGTGCGTTTCATCGTTGAAGTTGCATGGCAGGCTCACTTTGTAACAAACATGTTCATCCGCCCCACGGCAGAAGAGCTTGAAGCTTTCGAGCCAGACTTCATTGTTTACAACGCTTCTAAGGCAAAGGTTGAGAACTACAAGGAGCTGGGTCTTAACTCTGAAACCTGTGTAGCATTCAACACCACAAGCCGCGAGCAGGTTATCATCAACACATGGTATGGCGGTGAGATGAAGAAGGGCATGTTCTCCATGATGAACTACTACCTGCCCCTGAAGGGAATAGCATCTATGCACTGCTCTGCAAACTGCGACATGAACGGTGAGAACACTGCAATCTTCTTCGGTCTGTCAGGAACAGGAAAGACAACTCTTTCAACCGACCCGAAGCGTAAGCTCATCGGCGACGACGAACACGGCTGGGACGACAACGGTGTGTTCAACTTTGAAGGCGGATGCTATGCAAAAGTCATCAACCTCGACAAGGAGAGCGAGCCGGACATCTACAATGCAATACGCCGCAACGCTCTGTTGGAGAACGTTACAGTTGACGCTGAAGGCAAAATAGACTTTGCAGACAAGAGCGTAACAGAGAACACACGTGTTTCTTACCCGATAAACCACATCAACAACATACAGCCGGGTTCATCGGCACCGGCAGCAAAGCAGGTTATCTTCCTGTCTGCCGACGCGTTCGGAGTGCTTCCTCCCGTGTCTATACTTACACCGGAGCAGACAAAATACTACTTCCTCTCTGGCTTCACGGCTAAGCTTGCCGGTACAGAGCGCGGCATCACAGAGCCTACGCCTACATTCTCGGCTTGCTTCGGTCAGGCTTTCCTCGAGCTGCATCCTACAAAATATGCAGAGGAGCTGGTAAAGAAGATGGAGGCAAACGGTGCCAAGGCATACCTCGTAAACACAGGCTGGAACGGTACAGGCAAGCGTATCTCCATCAAGGATACACGTGGTATCATCGACGCAATATTGAGCGGCGACATCGACAAGGCTCCTACAAAGCAGATACCTATGTTCGACTTCACAGTTCCGACAGAGCTTCCGGGCGTTGATACAAACATTCTCGATCCGCGCGACACATACGGATGCGCTTGCGAGTGGGAGAAGAAAGCAAAGGATCTTGCAGCACGCTTCATCAAGAACTTCGCCAAGTACGAAGGCAACGAGGCTGGCAAGGCTCTTGTAGCAGCTGGTCCGAAACTCTGATATAGAGCAAACAAGGGCTGAGAGCCTATATCGATACAAAACCTTGCTTTATTTGACAAATTAACGTATATTTGCAAACATTATCTAAAATAATACAAAAACAATTATTTATGAAATCAAAGATTTTACTAATCGTTGCGCTGGCTTTCACTATAAGCGCGGGCGCACAAAACAACACAAAATGCGGCAACAAAGAGAACTGCTGCAAGAACGACAAAAACATCTTCAATCATCTGTCTGTAGGATTAAACGTAGGAACAACGGGTATAGGATTCGACGTGGCAATGCCTGTATGCAACTACGTACAGGTAAGGGCTGGCATGGACTTCATGCCTAACATCAAGGTAAGCACCGACTTTGACATCGATGCACCGAATGTTGCAGGCTATGACATACCGAACAACATCGAGGCGGAGGAAAAGTAGGATTTACTAACGGCAAGCTGCTGTTTGACGTATATCCTTTCAAAAGAAGCAGTTTCCACGTAACAGCCGGTGCATACTTCGGTTCGTCGAAGATTGTAAAGGCATACAACAAAGAATACGGAATCCTGGAGGATCTGGCAAAATTCAACAACGACGTTGAAGCCGGACTTTACCCCGGACAGGAGAAAATCGGCGTTGAGCTTGGCGACTATCTTCTTGAGCCGGACGATAACGGTAACGTACAGGCATCCATAAAGACTTCATCGTTCAAGCCTTATCTCGGCATAGGTTTCGGACGTGCCGTGCCAAAGAAGCGCGTAGGATTTATGTTCGACCTCGGCGTGCAGTTCTGGGGAACGCCCAAGGTATACTGCTTCGACAAAAGGCTGACCGATGATGACGTAGACGGCGGCGACGGCGGCATCATAAAGACCATAAGCAAGATAAAGGTATATCCCACCTTGAATTTCCGCATCTGCGGCAGAATACTCTGATATACGCTGTTTATAATCCATAGCTTTGCGTTTCAAAAACCATAGCTTCAGACACCGTAACCCATAGCTTTACGCATCATAAAGCTATGGGTTATAAAATGTATATACAAATGCCTGAGTATGAAGAACTTTACTTCACGCTTCCCTATTGCCTCTACAGTAAGGGCATAAACGGAAAGCCCTGACTTCAAATGCGACAAAAAAAGCTCAAAACCTAATAAATCTTAATTATTTATTTATAATCCTTAAATTGTTAATTCATTTCATTACTTTTGCAGCGAATTTATCATTAATCGATTTTATGGACGACTATTACGCGGAAAATATAAACCTGCATGTGATGTAAGACTGTTTTTCAATGCAAGTCTTTCGTCACTGCTTTTTATTTGCGGAGGATTTGTAAATGAAAACATACTGGAACACAACCAATGGTTTGAAAGCGATTGGCGAATGGGAGCCAAACTGCTGGATACAAGTGACATGTCCTACTGAAGAAGACCAGAAGGAACTGGAAGACCGATTTGACATTCCCGAATATTTCTTTTCAGACATAAGCGATACCGACGAGCGTGCCCGTTATGAGTACGACGACGGGTGGATGCTGATAATCCTGCGTATACCATACGTAAAGGAAATACGTTCAAGAACGCCTTATACCACCGTTCCGCTCGGCATCATACACAAACGCGATGTCACCATCACGGTATGTTTCTACGAGTCGAACATGATGATAGACTTTCTCAGTTTCCAACAGAAACGCAATGTGGGATTTACCGACCACGTAGATCTCATTTTCAGACTGTTCCTGTCATCGGCGGTATGGTATCTGAAAAGGCTTAAGCAAATAAACAGTCTCATAGACAAGGCTAAGCGCAATCTTGACAGAGAGGTGAACAACGAGTCGCTCATAGGCTTGTCAAGACTTCAGGACTCGCTCACATACTTCCTCACATCAATAAGGGGCAATGAAAACCTTCTTGCCAAGCTGAAATTCAAGTTGCAGATAGACGAACTCGACGCCAACCTTATAGAAGATGTGAACATCGAGATGAGCCAGGCAAGGGAAATGACAAACATATACTCGAACATTCTCGAGTCTACCATGGACACATACTCAAGTATCATCAACAACAACATGAACACGGTGATGCGTACACTTACGTCCGTGTCTATCATACTGATGTTTCCCACGCTCATTGCCAGTCTGTTCGGCATGAACCTGATAAACGGCATGGAAAGCAACAGGTTCGGATTTATCATCGCCATGGTGGTGTCTGTATTCATATCGGGACTGTCCTGGTGGATTTTCCGCCACAAGAGACTGATTTAAGGCACTATAATGAAAAAACAATTATTTAATTTAGGTAGTTACAATATTTTTAATTAAGTTTGCAACTTATTAAAAAACGTTTGGAAAATCAAATCATAAACTAAGAAAGTGAAATGATGGACTCTCAAGAAAAAGTTCTCGTACCGGAAGAACAGAATGCAGAAACAACCGCTGGAACAAACAACAGCGCAGTGGAAGAAAACAATGCCGCCACAGCCGAAACAACAGACGAAGTGCTGAAAAAGGTATATAAAACAAAAAAAGAGGTGGTGGAAAGGATTAAGGAAATTGCCCACGGCAACGACAATCCGGAAAAAGAAGAGATTGACAACCTCAAGACAATGTTTTACAAACTGCACTTTGCCGAAAGAGAAGCAGAGATGAAAGCCTATATTGAAGCCGGCGGCGAACCCGAGAAATATCAGATACAACCCGACGAGGACGAAGAGGTTTTCAAGGCTGAAATGGGAGTCATAAAGGAAAAACGTGCCAGAATATTTCTTGAACAGGAGAACCTGAAACAGGAGAACCTGAAGAAAAAGCAGGAAATAATAGAGAAGATAAAGGCACTCACGACTTCACCCGAAGAGGCAAACAAATCTTTTCAGGAGTTTAAGGCACTGCAACAGGAGTGGAAGGAAATAAAACTTGTTCCGGCTGAAAAGGCAAACGAGCTATGGAGAAACTACCAGCTGTATGTAGAACAGTTCTATGACCTGCTGAAACTCAACAGCGAAGCCCGCGAATACGACTTCAAGAAGAACCTTGAAATAAAGGCACGCCTGTGCGAAGCCGCAGAGAAACTGGCAGAGGAAAGCGATGTGATAAGTGCATTCCACCAGTTGCAGAAGCTGCACCAGGAATTCCGCGAGACCGGTCCTGTGGCAAAAGAACTTCGTGAAAGCACATGGGCACGTTTCAAAGCTGCATCGACTGTAATAAACAAGCGCCACCAACAGCACTTTGAAGACCTGAGGGCAAAGGAAGAAGAAAACCTTGCAAAGAAGACAACATTGTGTGAAAAGGTGGAAGCCATAACAAAGGAAGAGAAGAAAGGTGCAGCCGACTGGGAAAAAGCCACAAAGGAAATCATCGCCATACAGGCAGAATGGAAGACTATAGGCTTTGCACCGCAGAAAATGAACGTAAAGATTTTCGAACGTTTCCGCATTGCATGCGACGGTTTCTTCGGAGGAAAAGCGGAATACTTCAAGGATCTGAAACAGAAGTTTGCCGAAAACACTGAAAAGAAGAAAGCACTTGTAGAACAGGCAAAGGCACTTCAGGACAGCACGGACTGGAAGTCGACAAGCGACAAGCTCATAACCCTGCAAAAAGAATGGAAGAAAATAGGCGTGGTTCCAAAGAAAACAGGCGACTTGTTGTGGAACGAGTTCCTTGGTGCATGCAACCATTTCTTTGAGGCACGCAACGCGGCAAATGCAGGAACAAAGAACGAAGAACGTGCCAACCTTGAAAAGAAACAAGGCATAATAGAACAGCTGAAGGCACTGATCGAAGATGCAGGCGAAAACATACAGGAGAAAGTAAGAAGCCTCACTGACGAATACAATGCCACCGGGCATGTTCCTTTCAAAGAAAAGGACAGACTGTACAAGGAATATCACGAGGTGCTTGACAGGTTATATAAGGAACTGAACATCTCTGCTGCACGCCGGCGTCTTGACAACTTCAAGAACAATCTGAAAAACGTTGCGGAAAAAGGCTCAAACGCTCTGGATAGCGAACGTGCAAGACTGATGAGACGCTACGAACAGATGAAGCAGGAGATACAGACTTACGAGAACAATCTCGGATTTCTGAATGCGGCAAGCAAGAAAGGCAACAGTCTGATTGACGAAATGAACCGTAAGGTACAAAAACTTAAAGATGACATGAATCTCGTTTACCAGAAGATAAAGGCAATAGACGCCGAATGTAACGAGAATGAAGACAAGTGATACAACAAGAAACGCTCCCCTTTTCATTTCTTTTGAAGAGGGGAGCGTTTTTATTATAACACTAAAAAATCAAAAACACAACTACCATGAAAAAAATTATCAAATTATTTCTGCTCCTTACTGCATCCGTAATACTCGCTTCATGCGAGAAATATGTATCGGACAGCGACGAGGAACCGGGAGGCAAAGAGGCTGCGAGCACACTAACCATACGCACACGTGTTGCTGCAGCAAGCGCGGAAGACGGCACAAAAATAAGCTATCCGGTAAACATCTACATCTTCAACAGCAAGAACACATGCGTAGCACTGACGACCATAGAAAAGGAAAACGAACGCATGTCACTGAAACTGCCGGAAGGAAACTACAGAGTGTACGCCATTGCAGGAGCCGATGCAGCCAAATACAACCTGCCTACAAAGGAAGAAGCAACAAAAGAGACGGTGATATCGCTCAAAGAGGGAATGCAGCATGCCGACCTAATGACGGCAACAAGCACCATAAACCTTGCATTCGGCGAGGAAAATACACTTACACTCACATTGTCGCGAAAAGTAATGATGATAGAAAAGGTGACAATAAACAACGTGCCTAACAGCGTGACAGCCGTATCGGTTACAATAACGCCTCTACACGAAGACATAATGCTTAACGGGGCATACAGCGGTGACAACGGCAGCCACACGATAAGCCTTACAAGACAAGGAGAGACAGGCACATGGGAAAACACATCCATGGCATATCTGCCCGAAGCATCAGGACCAGCAACGATAAAGGTGTCTCTTGCCACAAGCAACATTACCAAAAGCTATTCTTACTCATGCACAGACGAACTGAAAGCCAATTACAAAATAAGGATAACCGGAACATACACCGACGAAAGCGGTATAACACTTAACGGTACAATGACCGGAGTTGCATGGGAAGGCACAAAAGACATCATATTCAACTTTGACGAGAACGGAAGCACATCGTCGGAGAACAATCCGGGAGATATAACGGGTGGCGAAGAAACGGGCGAGGCTCCGTCTGCCGGCTCATTATATAAAGGATGCTATGTTCTGAAATCCGTCACATCAGGCGGTGCCACCACTGTAACGTTGATATCTACCGGTTCGAGAAACGCACTGACATTTACAAGAGGCAACCAGGCATCCATATCCGAAGCTGTAAACAACGCCATTGCCGGACTGGCAACAGACGGCATCACAGGTTGGAGACTGCCAAATCTTGAAGAAATGGTATATGTAAAAGAAAACCTCGAGACAATAAACGGCAACCTGACAAACTTAGGACAGGACATTATCGTTGAGAAATCAGGAGGCAGCGTGTATTCATATTATTTCATGACATCAAGCGGAGAAATAAACACATACAACATATTCCGCGGCGACACGGACAACAATCCCAACAGCGGTCTTAAAACTGTAATATTACGCGCTTTTGCTACAGTGACATTCAAATAAACAACCATTACCGATTTCAGATGACACCGTATATGTAGGACACATATCCTACATATATGGTGTTATATCAATATTACGCCACACGTAATTACATTTTACTGCAAAAACCACACATTAAACATCATTTTAACATCCAAACAAATTAATTTTATTACATTTGCATACCTAAAACTTAATTTGCAAACAAAACATCCAAGACTGAACGACATGAAGACAATATCAACTGCAACAACCCACATAAGGGCTATATACCTGCTACTGATATCCGGCATCATTACTATCTGCGCATGCATAGGACATAAATATCCGCAACAGCTGATCGTGGCAGACAGTCTTTGCAACGTTAATCCGGACAGTGCCATATCATTGTTAAGAAATATAGCGAAATACATCGAAACCTCGCCGGAAGATGCAAGAATGTACTACCGTCTGTTGTGCATACAGGCTAAAGATAAGGCAGAGCGGATGAAAGCGAAAGAAGAAAAAGAAAACATAACGGAACTTGTTGATTATTATGAACACCGCGGTGACAGAAATCTTCTGCCTACAATATATTACTATGCCGGACGCATCTACGCCGAAACACAGAATGCCCCGCAGGCTCTCGACTATTTCCAAAAAGCCAACGACGCATTAAAACAAGGTGAAGACACAGATCTACGCTCACGCATTTACAGCCAAATGGGCTATCTGTTCCATTATCAGGAAGTATATGATGAAGCCTTGAAAATGTTCACGGCTGCCTATCAGTGTAATAAAGCAACAAATGACACTATTGCCATGATATATGACTTAAGGGATATATCAACCGAATATGAGTCAAAAGACAACCACGACAAGGCATTTGAGTATTTGAAGAAGGCTTATTGCATGGCAAAACAATATAATGATAAATATATGATAGCCAATATTGAACACTATACAGCCAGTTTATATAGGATTACAAATAAACCTGATTCGGCTATGATGTATGCAAAACAATCATTTAAAATAATCCTGCTGTCAGATAGCAGTTCTGCCTATTCACTTATGGCTGATATATACAAACAGAAAGGTAACAAAGACTCGCTTTTATATTACTGTAAACAAATTGAACACATAGGTAATGTTTATGCAAAAAAAATTGCTTATACAAACCTTACTGAAACATATCTTGACAGTAAAGAATATAATAAGGCTAAACACAGTTTCAAGATGTACAAGATATATTCCGATTCTGTCAAAGCAATAAAACGAACCGATATCATTGCCCGTATGAATGCTCAATACAACTATCAGATAAAAGAAAAAGAAAATATTTTATTAAAAGAAAGAAACAAACGTAATAGAATCGCCATAATATTATCATCAACCATTGCTGTTATGCTGTTGACCATTTTGGTTATATATATAAAATACAGTATAAAAAAACGAGACGAGCAACTCCTAAGATATAAATTATACAAACAGATATTAAATGAGAGAATACAAAAATCTGAGGAACATATTCATACAAACAATCTGACAATAACAAACCTGGAGAACAGACTGAATAATCTTGGCAAACAAAAGAATGAATTAGAAAAAGAACTTGAACGTGAGAAAGAACGCTTGCGGTAGTTTCAACTGGCAAGTGCAAAATTAATGATTTGTTTGAAGAATTCTTCTTTCGGGGTTGAGAAATTTAGTTTCTTTCTCGGTCTGAGGTTCAATTTCTTTCCCACTTTCTTGATATAGTTG
>NZ_JABKKJ010000003.1 GCF_013166515.1 Xylanibacter caecicola
ATTCCGAACAGAGCAGTTAAGCCCGCCCGCGCCGATGGTACTGCAATGCAATGCGGGAGAGTAGGTAGCCGCCTTCTTTGATTTCCGTCCCGGACACTTCCACGGCAGGAGGTTTCCGGGACGGATTCTTTTTTGGGTATATGTATCTGTACACTGGGATACTGAAAAGACATGTATTGTATTCATGTCCGTACTTCTATTCTCTTCTTTCTTATAACTTTTATCTTTCTTTTCGGTCTCTGTTTCTTTCCAAAAGTACTGTTTTTCTGCATATTTCTTATTCTCCTTTTTGCTCATTTTAAGGAATTTCAAAGGCAAGGATAATATTTGGGGGCTTCATCCGGCTGCCAAACAACGAGTCATGGCTTTCTATCGTATTCTTCACGGTGGATGGAGGGTAAGTTCTCTGTATCTTTATGTTATGTTCTTTATAAGTTCCTTGGTGTTTTTTTGTATGTCTCTCGGACTTTGCGCCAAATGCTTTTAGAATGTCTTTCTTGTCATAAATAAATGTAAAAATCGACGAGTTATACGGTATTGATGATTGCGGAACATGTATCATTATTTATATTTGCACTAATATTATCCCGTTGCAAATATCATTATGATGAAGAGATTCAGTGTGTCCGTTAAAGTCGCTGTAGGCTATGCGCTTGTTCTTTGTATTCTATGTGCGGCTTCTTTCTTCATTTACCGTTATGTACGCTCTGCCATACGTTTGTCTGATGTGGAGCGGTATGTTTCACTTCGGTCCGAGGTTACCAATCATTTTATGTTCGGTGTGCTTGAGGTTGAACATCTTGAAAAGATGATTCTTATGGGAAATGACAGTGTCATGAATGATTACGAACGGGCATTGAGATCTGCCAAGTCAACCGCCGACAGTCTCAAACTTCTTGTCAGCGACTCGCGGCAGAAAGCCCGTACCGACTCACTTAAGACTCTTCTCGACGAGAAATATATGAATACGATACAGCTTCTCCGTCTTATGGATTCCAGAAATATTAAGGATCTCTATGAGGAAAAGCTCGAGATGTTGCGCAGTGGAGAAGATTCGGTGGTTATACATCATAGTACAGAAAATGTAAACAGGGAGAAGAAGACCACATACGTTGTAGAGAAGACGAGCCGCAAGTTTATCAATCGTCTCGCTGATGCTTTCCGTCGTCCCAAGTCCGACACTACAGCCGTGCTTACGCATACCGATGTCACGACTGGCGATACCGTAAACCGGACGCTCAACGTTGGTGACACCGTTGCCCATGTCCTTTCCGATATACAGCGCAAGAATGATGTCCGTCGCACCGTACGTCGGAACCGTTATAACGAGAAGGGGCAGGAACTGCGCCGTGCCGGTGCCGAACTTGCAGGGCGCATGCGTCTTTTGCTCGACAATATCAATAAAGCCGAACAGCAATGGCTCATTAATACATCAGTCTCTGATGCAGCCCGTCGTTCCGATGTGATACTAAGCGTCAGTGTGCTTGCTGCCTTGGCGGTACTGCTGGCGGTCGCATTCCTTTTTTTCATCCTGCGCGACATCCGTCGTGGCAACCGTTATAAAGAGCATCTTGAACAAGCACGTACACGTGCGGAGAACCTTCTTGAGCAACGTGAGCGTCTGCTTCTCACAATAACACACGACATAAAGTCGCCCGTGGCATCTATTTCGGGATTTGTGGAGATGCTCAAGGCATATATACACGGTGGCAAACCGGCGGAATATATTTCAAGCATCCGCAGTTCGGCGGCACATCTGTTGCAGCTCGTGGGGGCTTTGCATGACTATCATGCCCTTGAGAACCGGCGTATTACCGTTACCCCCGTGACGTTCTCTCCGTTCCGCCTGTTGAGTGACTGTACGGACAGTTTTCGTCCCCGTGCAGTTGCCAAAGGTCTTGCCTTGCACTATAGCTATCGGTCTGAGCCGTCATTGCTTTTCTGTGCCGACGCCTTCCGCATACGCCAGATTGCCGAAAATCTTATTGGAAATGCCATAAAATATACATCCGAGGGCAGTGTGGAGATAACGGCGGAGGTGACAGACAATATGCTGAAGTTCTCGGTTGCCGATACCGGCATGGGTATGACTGAGGATGAAAGCCGCCGTGTTTTCGATGCCTTTACGCGTCTTCCCGGTGCCCAAGGTATAGAAGGTGTCGGCTTGGGATTGTCAATCACGCGCGAACTTACCGACCTTCTTGGAGGTTCCGTCCGTTTGAGTTCTGTCCGTGGCAGCGGTACGACGTTCTTTGTGGAATTGCCCCTTTCGCCTCCATGTGAGGCATCTTCCGACAACGAACCGGCAGAGAGTGAAGCACCTGTTGCCGGCAGCACAAAAGAACTGCACATTCTTGTCATAGACGATGATGCCATGCAGCTCCGACTCATCGGCGATATGATAGCGTCTGTAGGCGGAGGACAATGGCACGCGACTCTCTGCAGTCGTATAGAAGACATGTTTGCCCACTTGCGCGAGAATTCATATGATATAGTTTTCACCGATATAGAGATGCCCGCCATGAACGGTTTCGAGATTATAAAGCGAATAGGAAATCCCTCCATGCCGGTTGTAGCCATGACGGCACACGATGCCCTTGCCCTTTCTCACTTTGAGGAAGCAGGCTTTGCTTCGTGCCTTTTCAAACCCTTCACGACCGTTCATCTTTCCAAGGTCATCACCCGAATAACCGGTGCCGTTCCGTCCGCCGGCGATGCGTCCGTTCCGTCCGCCGTTTCGTCACCCTTTTCAGCCCTTACAGCTTTTGCCGCCGGAGACCCCGATGCCGAGCGCGAAATTCTTTGCCGTTTCCGCGAAGACACGGCAGAGCACATCTCGATGTTTCGTCGTGCTGTCGAAAATTCCGATTTCTCGGACATTCCGGCTCTTGCCCATAAACTTATTCCGGTCTTTACGATGATACAGTCGCCAGCTGTACCGTTGCTCCGTCGCCTCGCAGATGTGCGCCATGAGCCTTCTATGCCGTCGGATATGGACGGAATGTGTCGTCTTGTGCTGTCAGAACTGGAACATACCGCTGCGCTGCTCGATGATGTTTAGACACCGGTTGATACACGTTTTTCCGTTATCAGACTTGTTATATTTCACATGTCCGATAATCCTTTATTTTACTTTTTTGTAACCGTTTGAAAATCAAGATGATACCTTTTGTCTTTTAAAAGGCACCCTTTTAGAGCCTGAAAGACGACATATTGGAAGTTGAAAGACCGCCTTTTAGAAAGCAGAATACCGTTTCCTGTAAAATGCCATGTTTACAACCAGATGTTAAGTAACCCAAAAAAAGATAAAATGTCAGTGCCTGTGGTTTTCAAAAGGATTACCTTTGCAACAATATATATTTATGTACCGACATGAAAAATGCACGTATACTCTTGGTTGAAGACGACCTTACGTTTGCCACCATGTTGCAGACGTTTCTCGGCAAGAAGGGATTTAGTGTTGACAGAACCGGCGATGTGGCGCATGCCATGAAGATGATGCAGGGCGGCAATGGTTTCGATCTTGTGCTGTCAGATCTTCGTCTGCCGGGTCGTGACGGTCTGGAACTGCTCCGATGGATGCGCGATAACGGGTTTGACATACCGTTTATAGTGATGACCAACTATGCCGAGGTTCAAAATGCCGTGCTGGCAATGAAGTCAGGAGCAAGCGACTATATATCAAAGCCCGTGCAGCCCGACATATTGTTGCAGAAGATCGGCGATGCCATTGCGTCAGCTCCGGCGTCGGTTCCGGTCTGTTCAAAGCCCGTGCAGCCTTCCCGTCCCGGACTGCAGTATATGGAAGGCACGAGCGATGCCGCCTCACGCCTCTACGACCATGTTTCTCTCGTGGCGCCGACAATGATGTCCGTACTTATTCTTGGCGCCAGTGGAACGGGAAAGGAACATGTGGCACGACTTATCCATGAGCGCAGCAAGCGTGCTGCACGTCCGTTTGTGGCAATAGACTGCGGCTCGGTTTCGAGAGAAGTGTCGGCATCCGAATTTTTCGGATATGTCAAGGGAGCATTCACCGGCGCTGTCGAGGACAAGAAAGGAGCTTTTGTCGAAGCAGACGGGGGTACGCTGTTTCTCGACGAGGTCGGAAACCTCGGCTATGAGGTACAGGTGCAGTTGTTGCGTGCCATTCAGGAACATAGGGTCCGTCCGGTCGGCACCACGAAGGAGACCGATGTGGACATACGCCTTGTGTGTGCGACCAATGAAAATCTTGCCGAAGCCGTGGTGCGGGGTGATTTCCGCGAGGATCTGTACCATCGCATAAGCGAATTTACAATATACATGCCCGAGTTGAAAGACCGCGGCAAGGATCTTTTTCTCTTTGCCGATTATTTTCTTAAGCAGGCAAATGCCGAATTGGAGCGCGACATCCTCGGTTTTGACGCCAAGGCTGCCGAGATGATGGCACGTCACACATGGCCCGGCAATTTGCGCGAGCTTAAAAACGTGGTCCGCCGTGCGGCACTTCTCGCGGGCGGACGATACATCTGCCCAGAAGACCTGCGACAGTCCATCCGTCCGGTAGAGCCGGAAATCCGTCCGTTGCACAGCGAGTCAACGGAGATAGAACAGATAAAAGCCGCCCTTCGTGCCACCGGAGGCAATAAGACCAGGACTGCACAGCTGCTCGGCATAGACCGCAAGACTCTTTACAACAAACTTGCCCGTTTCGGCATGGATATATGACGTAAAGTCCACAAGCAAGTCGTATAAGTTTCCACATACGTTCCACAACATTCTGTGGAATAATTCCACACCCGTTCCACACTTTCCACACATGGCGTGAAAGTGTGTTTTTTATTATCTTCTTTATAATCAGATGCTTACGAAAAAAACTTGTTTTTTGGCACGCCTATTGTCTTTATTTAGGTGAGACAACATTATTACTAATCATTAAAGGAGAAAGAATTATGAAGAAGTTTTCAGTATTTGCAGTAGCGTTTTTGACATTGGTATCGGTAAGCGGTGTATTCGCAAACAGTTCGAACGGCACTTCAAACAGCAGCCTTAACGACTCTATAGCAGTAGACACGACAATAGTACAAAGCGACGAAGACAAGACGTCAGAGCCTGCTCCGGCAGAACCTGCTCAGGAAGTTGCCCCCGCAGACACGGTTAAATAATTGCGGAACGGTAGTTTAAAATAACATTTCTTATTATTACAGAATTTCATTAATCATTAGAAGGAGAAAGAATTATGAAGAAGTTTTCAGTATTTGCAGTAGCGTTTTTGACATTGGTATCGGTAAGCGGTGTATTCGCAAACAGTTCAAACGGCACTTCAAACAGCAGCCTTAACGACTCTATAGCAGTAGACACGACAATAGTACAAAGTGACGAAGACAAGACTTCAGAGCCTGCTCCGGCGGAACCTGCTCAGGAAGTTGCCCCGGCGGATACTGTCAAATAAATCAGTATAATTGCTCATAAACATCCGGAACGGCGTGGCGGGATTTCATTCTTGTCTGCCGTTTCTTTTTTATTGTCATTCTGTTACGTTTTTTTTAAATCACCGTGAGAGATATATAATGATAAATTCGTATATTTGTCACTTATATAAGAATACTCAAACGTTTTATGATATACGGTCTATATAAGGAGAAAATAAGGTCTCTAAGAAGCACGGAAGAAGGGCTTCGACGTGTCAGTCGCAGATATGTATATGCCAAACTCGTTTTGTTCGCCTTCGCATCGTGGCAGGTTTATTGCGCCGTCACAGCTTCTTTCGTCTTGGCATGGTGGCTTGCTGCCGCGGGCTTTGCCCTTTATATTGCCGTTTGCGTGCTCGACCACCGTTGTCGTGAACGTATCGACAGGTTGGAGCGGATGATTAAGGTCTGCGACGGAGAACTGTCTTATCTTAATGGCGATTTCACCCCCTTTGCCGACGGGGCGGAGTATGTGAACGCCGATCATGAGTATTCTTACGACCTCGACATCTTTGGCGCAGGCTCGCTTTTCAACCGTCTCAACCACACGGTCACACGTCCGGGTGCCGACAGGCTTGCCACCATGCTCTCTCGTCCGGGCGAAGACAGGGATTATATATTGGAACGGCAGGAAGCAATAGCCGAACTTAAGGACATGACGGACTGGCGCATCCGTTTTCTTTCAAATCTTCCGGTAGGAGAAAAGGGCTTTCCCGTAAACCGGGAGACGGACTACGGTTTTGTCCGGCGCATGGTCATAGATACTCCGTTGCCATATTTCACAACGGCGCTTGCCGCCGTTTCATTTGTGCTTGGTGTGGCGGGAGTGTTGCCGTTTGCGGTCTTTTTCATGGTTTTTACAGTCCAGTTGTGTCTTGCCGGATGTCTGTCCGGACTTATGAAGAAAAAGGTTATGGGCGTGGAACGTCTTTATGCCGGGTGCCGGAAATATGTTTCCATATTGGACGACATACACGATGCCCCTTTCCGTTCATCTTTCCTTACGCGCGTTAAGGCAGACCTTTTTGACGGTGAGAGCAACAGCATGGAGGCGTTCCGTCGTCTTTCGGGAATACTGAAGATGTTCGACTGGCGCAATAACGTTGTCATTTACATTCTCTTCAACGGCATTATGCTCTTCGATGCCATGCTCGTCCGCCGTTTCAGGGCATGGAGCGGAAGATATGCCGGATACATGGAGCGTTGGGTGAATGCCGTTGCCGAGACCGATGCCCTTGTCAGTCTTGCCACATACGCTTTCAACAGTCCCGACAATGTGCCTGCAGAGATATTGCCTGCGGACAGCGACCTGCTTTTGGAAGCCTCCGGAGTGTATCATCCTTTCTTGTCTCATGACAAGGCGGTGACGAACGATTTCACTCTTAAGAAAAACAATGTGGCAATCATAACAGGTGCCAATATGGCTGGAAAGAGCACCTTTCTGCGCACGCTCGGTGTGGCATACGTCCTTGCCTGCAACGGTGTTCCCGTTTGTGCCCGCTCGTTCCGTTTCTCCATAGTGTCGCTTTTTTCCGGCATGCGCACATCCGACGACCTTACGCGCGACATTTCTTATTTCAAGGCAGAGATACTGCGGCTCCGCCGGCTGGTACGCCATGTAAAGGCTCACTCGTTCACTTTCATCATCCTCGACGAAATACTGAAAGGCACCAACTCGCAGGACAAGCTCAGCGGATCGGCGTTTTTCCTCCGCGAAATAGCCCGCTATCCCGTCTCCGCTGTGATTGCCACCCACGACATTGGGCTTTCCGCCCTTGAAACCGAACAGCCCGACGTGTACCGCAACTATTGTTTCGAGATTGAGCGGGGCGCGGACATCAGGTACACATACAAGCTGCACCGTGGCGTGGTGCGCAATCTCAACGCTTCATACCTGCTTTCCCTGATGATGCACGAAGAGTGCGGCACACCTCTTCCCGACAGTCAGGAGCATTGACACGTGCATCCTTGCCCGTGCAATATTATTCTCATAAGGGCGTTTTTATAGTATATGCAGTGGACAGACAGAATACGTCAGGTTAAAATACTCCTTGTCATGGCAGCCGTAATCATAGCCGTGGCATCTCTCGTCGTGTCGGATATCCTTGTAAAGGACCTCGCAGAGGAAGAGCACGGCAAGATGGAGGTGTGGGCGGAGGCGATGCGTTCGCTTAGCATGGCAGACGAGACGGCAGACCTTAACCTTGTGCTTAAGGTGATAAACGAGAACAATACCATTCCCGTAATTGTCCTCGACTCCAACGGAAATGTACAGACCTACCGCAATATAGACATTGATGCGAAGACCGAGGCAGACAGTATGGCATTTGTCTCGTCGATGGGTCGTCGGCTATACAATGGTGGTCGTCATATAAGTATAGCCATTGGCGACACGTCACAGGCAGAACATATCAGTGTGTGTTATGACGACTCGGTGATGCTAAAGCGCCTTTCCACCTATCCGTATGTGCAGCTCGGTGTTGTTCTTCTGTTCGTTGTTGTGGCAATTTTTGCCCTTCTGACGTCAAAGAAAGCCGAGCAGAACAAGGTGTGGGTGGGTCTGTCAAAGGAAACGGCGCACCAGCTTGGCACTCCGATATCCAGTCTTATGGCATGGATAGAAATCCTAAAAGAAACCTATCCTGATGATACATTGGTTCAGGATATGGGCAAGGACGTGCGTCGTCTGCAGCTCATAGCCGAGCGTTTTTCAAAGATAGGTTCTCAACCGGAGGTCGTTCCCGTCAGTCTCAACGTGGTGTTGGAACACGTGGTGGAATATATGGACCGCCGTACATCGTCACGCGTAAAGATGATATGCAACTGTCCGTCCCATGATGTGGTGGTTAACATCAACGCATCGCTTTTTGAGTGGGTGGTCGAAAATCTCTGCAAAAACGCCGTGGACGCCATGGAGGGCAGCGGAACCATAACGTTGACCATGTTTGAAGAGGGCGGCGGTGCCGTCGTAGAGGTGGCGGATACGGGCAAGGGAATAAGAAAAAAGGATATAAGAAACGTTTTCAGACCCGGTTTCACAACAAAGAAAAGAGGGTGGGGGCTTGGTCTCTCGCTCGCCAAACGCATTGTGGAGGAATACCATAAAGGGCATATATACGTGAAAAGCTCGGAAGTTGGCTTGGGAACGACGTTTAGAATAGAGGTGGGGAAATTAAGAGTAAGCTAATTAAGAATTAAGAGTTAAGAATTAAGAAAATATGCCTTGGGCGGGAATACCAATTGGTCTAATTGGTCTAATTAGCCTAATAAGACTAATATCCAACAAGGCATATTTTCTTAATTCTTAACTCTTAATTCTTAAATTCCACGTTCTTAATTACCATGCTCCATTCTTCTTTCCACCACTTTCCAGTCGATTATCTTCCAGATATTGTCGATATGTTCGGCGCGACGGTTGCGGTAGTCAACATAGTAGGCATGTTCCCACACGTCGAAGCACATCAGCGGGCGCAGTCCGCTGCGTATAGGGTTGCCCGCATTGGACTCCTGCGTTATCACAAGTTTTCCGTCTTTATCCGCCGACAGCCACACCCAGCCCGAGCCGAATAGTGTTGTGCCCTTTTGCGTGAACTCTTTTTTGAAAGCCTCGAACGACCCGAAGTCGCGGTCTATAGCCTCGGCAATCTTTCCCGAAGGCATGTTGTCGTCGCATGGAGCGCACAGCTGCATGAAATACATGTTGTGGTTAAGCGTCTGTCCGGCGTTGTTCAGCACGCCTCCCTGCGACTTCATCACCACCTCTTCAAGCGATGCACCCTCGAGCGGAGTGCCCGTCAGGGCGTTGTTAAGGTTGGTCACGTAGGTCTGCAAGTGTTTGCCGTGGTGCAGGGAGACGGTCTCCTGCGATATTACAGGCTCCAGCGCATTTTCCGCGTAAGGGAGTTTTATCAGTTCGAACTTGCCCTCTTTGGGCATTGTCTGTGCCATGATGTCTGCCGTGCAGAAACTGTTGATTGTACAAGTCATAATGAAACATTTTAAAAGTTGATAATAGTTCAGCATATTCACGTGTGTTTATATGTTATTGCTCTTTAAAGAATGAGATGTCGGTGGTTGCCACTTTCCGTCCCTTCTGCTGCAAATATAAGTATAATGATGTTCCTTTCTGCAGTTTTAACGTATATTCATGGCATTATTCTTCATTATTAACCAAAGGACTTTTCTTGGTTAAAAGAGGTTCACGGCGATTGTGAAAAGCCTGCAACAAGGCTTAATTTTAACATTGCAGGGGTTAATTTTTTCTTTGTAAATCTTATGGGGCTTATAGGACTTATAGGTCTTATAGGATCTATAAGACGGTTCCTATGACTCTGTTTTACAACTGCCTGATAATCAAGATGATACCTTTTGACTTCTAAAAGGTGGCGTTTCAGGCTGCAAAAGGGCACCTTTTAGGGGCAGAAAGGTGCCCTTTTGCAATGCGGGAGATGTGCTCTCTGCCGGCGGATGATGATTGTCGGATTTCTTAACGCTGTGAAAAAACAACGCCCGTTGCGTTTTTAACATCTGCAACGGGCGTTAACTCTTCGTTAATTCAATTGTCAAGTGAAAGTTAAAGATATAAGTGCTGTTTCATCGTTTCATCCTCATGTTGAGTTGATACAGCGACGGCAGGAGTATGAAGAGCGAGAATATCAGGCTGAGAACAACGCGCCTGTGGTCGCCGCCAAGAAGGTCGATGAGCCACATGTCGTCCTTTCCGGGGAACAGACGCACCACGGCAAAGGCAGCCGTATTGTTCACCCAGTGGAGCAATATGCCCGGCAGTATGCTCCCCGTGCGATAGTAAATCCAGCCGAGCAGCAGTCCTATGAGGAAGGCATGCGGCATTTGTGCCGGATTGATATGCACCACGGTGAATATCAATGCAGACACCACAATGGCATACCAGTGGCGGTTGAACGTGCTGAGAAGTGTACGGAGAATAGCCCCGCGGAACACCATTTCCTCCACGATGGGTGCGAAGATGCACACCGTAAAGTATCCCAGGTCGTGTTCCATAATCATGGCGAACGTGTCTTTCATCGTGTCGGGCAGTGGCGGAAGCTGTTCCTGAAGCCATACCGACGGCACAATTGTTCCTACTGCCGCCGTTGCTGTCCAGAAGAAAACACCCCATTGTCTGCTGCGCAGATATGCCGGCGACACCACGCTCCACTTGCGCCACAGGAATACACCCAGCGTGGCGGCACTGTATACGGCAGATGCGAGTATCGTCATCGCCGCGTCTTTCGGCAGCTTGGCATTTCCGGTAAACATCAAAAGCACATCTTCAGGACTGTAACCCTCGACGGCGAGCCATACGGAAAATACCGTCCATGACAGGAAAAACTGCAGGGCGATGAATGTAAAGAGATATAACAGCGATTTTTTCATAATCCTTATTCCTTATAAATTCAGTTCCATTACTTTTCTGCGGTCGTCTTCCAGCTGTTCCTGAAGTTTCTCTGCAGAAGCAAACCTGCGTTCGCCGCGGATGCGTTTCACGAACTCCACCTCCACTTTCCTGCCGTATATGTCGCCTGAGAAACCGAAGATGTTCACCTCCAACGACACGTCTCCACCACCGAAAGTGGGGCGCGTGCCTATGTTCATCATTCCTGCAAATATGCCGGCAACGCCCTCTATGCTTACGGTTACGGCATACACGCCGTTTGCCGGTATCATCTTTCCCTCTCCGGCAACATCTATGTTTGCCGTGGGAAATCCCATTTGACGTCCCTGGTGCATGCCGTTCACCACGTGCCCGGCAATCTTATATCTGTAGCCGAGGCAGCGGGCAGCCATTTCCACCTCGCCTTCGGACAAGAATGCGCGTACCACCGATGAGCTGACATTGACCCCGTTCATCACGAACGCTTCTGCGCGGCGCACCTCCATGCTCGTTTCGGCACCGTATCTCACGTAGTCGTCGAAGCCTTCGGCACGGTTGTGCCCGAACCGGTTGTCATATCCCGTTATCAGTGTCTTCACGTTCAGCCTGTCGTGCAGTATCTTTTTCATGAACTCACGGGCAGACAGCGCTGCCGTTTCTTTTGTGAACGGCAGTACGGCACAGATGTCTATGCCCGTCTCTACCAGCAGTTCCTGCTTCTCGTACGGTGTGTTCAGCATCTGCGGCTTATATCCGTTGCCTGTCACCGTGCGCGGATGTCGGTCGAAGGTTATTGCCATCGATGCCATTCCCGTGCGTCGTGCCTCTGCTGTCACGGTGTCTGTCAGAAAGCGGTGTCCGCGGTGCACTCCGTCGAAAAAACCTATGGTGGCGACACACGGGACATCGTTTCTCGTATCTTCGTTTACGAATAATGTTTTCATTATCGTTGTTTTCCTTGTTATTTTATATTTTGTCGAGCCACTCGTCGCCACAGGTCACGTGCATGGTGCTGATACCCAGTGTGGCGGCAGCGCGACAATTGGCGGCGGAGTCGTCGATGAATAGTGTTTCTTCCGCTTTTATTCCCGCTTCGGCAAGTGTCCGGATAAATATCTCCGTGTCCGGTTTTATAAGGTGCATGCGGTACGACAGGAACACTTTCTCAAAATAGTTGTCGACGTTCATGCCGTCCATAGGGAAATATTCGTCCGCCGCTTTCTTCCAGTGTATCGGGTTGGTATTACTCAGAACGAATAGCCTGTATCTTTCTTTCAGGCTTACAAGCTTTTCGATACGCCTCTTCGGAATGCCCCCGAGCAGGCTGTTCCATGCATTGCATATTGTGTCGTTGTCTGCCGTGCATGCCGGAGCCTTGCGCCTGACCTCGTCGCAAAACTCCCCGATGCCTGTTTTTCCCGTCTCGAGATCATGGAAGAGGTCTTCCTGCCGGCACTCGTCAACGTATGCCGATATGCTTTCAGCCCCTATCTTTCGGAACGCCTCGACACACCGTTGTTTGTCAAGGTCGACAAGAACGCAGCCGAAGTCGAATATGATGTTTCGTATCATCCTTTTTTATTTTCTTTGTTTCATGGTTCGGGAGCAAATCTTCATCCCTTTGTTCCCAATCTTTTCCTTCTGCTTCTCCACCTTAATATCTCTCCTATCCACAGCACCGAAGATGTTGAAAGCACTATGACTGCCCATTCGGTTAACGACAGTGGTTCCGTGCGGAACATCTCACCGCCGAACGTGACGATGAGCCACTGACCTCCTAAGATGAGCAGCAACACGAGATTAAGCCCGTGGTCGCGGCGCAGTCCGCGCAATGCTGAAGTACAGGTGCCAAGAGTCTTGGCGTTGAAAAGGTTCCAGAACTGCAACATTACGAATGTTGTGAAGAATATGGTAAGTTCGTGCAGTTGCATTTCACGGTCGCTTTGCAGACACCATATCAGTATGGCAAACATTACGATGAAGAACAGTGAGCCGATGGTTAGTACCGTACCGAACATCTTCCGGCTGATGATGAACTCGTCGCGGCTGCGCGGTTTTTCCTTCATCACCGCCTCTTCGGGCGGAAGCGATGCAAGAGCCATTGCCGCGAAGGTGTCCATTATGATGTTCACCCACAATATCTGTGTTACGGTCAGTGGCATTTCGGTACCTATTAAAGAACCTCCCAGAACGATCAGCAGGGCTGTCACGTTGACAACAAGCTGGAAGAAGAGGAAACGCTGCAGGTTCTTGTAGAGCGAGCGTCCCCACATCACCGCGGTGACGATGCTGTTGAACGAGTCGTCGAGCAGCGTCATGTCGCTCGCCTCTTTTGCCACGCTTGTGCCGGAACCTAACGACAGACCTACATGTGCATGGTTCAGCGCCGGCGCATCGTTTGTTCCGTCTCCCGTTACGGCAACCACTTCGCCGCGTTTCTGCAATATTTCCACCAACCGCTGCTTGTCTGCCGGGCGGGCGCGGCTCATCACCTTAAGTTTTTCTACACATCGGTATGCCTCTTCATCCGTCAAGGCGGCAAACTCGGCACCGGTTATCAGACTTCCCTCATTATTGTCGTTAACGTTTATTCCTATCAGTCTTGCTATTTCGGCAGCTGTGGCAGACGTGTCTCCCGTGACTATCTTAACCTCTATTCCGGCATCGCGGCACTTGCCTACAGCCTCCGGAACATCGCGGCGTATGGGGTCGGTTATGGCTGTTACGGCGTGCAGTGACATTCCGTGAAGGCAGTCCTTTATGTCGCCTGTGTGGTCTTTCGGTATCTCGCGGCATGCAAATGCGAGTGTGCGCATAGCCTGGTTTTGCCAGGTACGGAGCTGTTTATCGACCTGTTCCTTTTCCTCTGTGTCCATGTCGCAGAAGCCTGTTACTATTTCCGGAGCGCCTTTTACGAAAAGCATCCTGCCTGCCGGTGTTTCGGCAAGCGTTGCCATATACTTGCGTTCGGTTGAGAAAGGCATTTGGGATATTATCGGACAGTCTTTTCTTATCGTCTTGTAGTCGTATCCCATGCTGTCCGTCCATATCAGCAGTGCCGTTTCCGTGGGGTTCCCTATGCCCTTGCCGTCGTCCGTTTCGGCAGTGGTGTTGACAGCCATTGCACGTGCAAGGAGATCCATTTTCTGCTTGTCGCCGTCGGTGCCACTACCGATGTGCAGTCCATTACCCCTTATTTCGGTGAGCTTCATGCGGTTTTCCGTAAGTGTGCCTGTCTTGTCCGTGCATATCACCGTTACGGCTCCCATAGTCTCGCAGGCGTGCAGCTTACGCACAAGATTGTTGTTCTTCAGCATGCGCCGCATGTTTAGAGCGAGGCTGAGCGTTACCGCCATGGGCAGTCCTTCGGGCACGGACATCACTATGAGGGTTACCGACATCATGAAATATTTCATCACCGTCTGTGCCATGCGGAAGTAGTCGGTGCCTCTCCACACGTCGTCCGTGAAGATGTCGTGACCGAGGAAGAGCACGAAAGCCGCCACCGAAAGAGCCAGTCCGAACTTGCTTATCAGGCGTGCCAGTTTCTCCAACTGTATGTTCAGCGGTGTCTTGACACTTGTTATCTCCGTGCTGCTGAGCGACAGCCTGCCTATTTCGGTTGCATCGCCCACTTTGCTCACACGGTATGTGCCGCGTCCTCCTATTACCAGTGTCCCCCTAAGCACCATGTTCGACGGATAGGCAGCCTCCTTGCTGCCGTCGCCAGGGGTGACAGACTTGTGTGCAATCGGCTCGCCTGTAAGCGATGATTCGTTGATGTCGAGGCTTACGGCTTTCACGATGATGCCGTCGGCAGGAACCTCGTCGCCTGTTTCTATAAGCACAATGTCGTCTACGACAACGTCCTTGCGCGCTATTGTCGTCACCTTGCCATCCCTTATTACTTTCACCGGGCTTTCTTCACCGAGGGCAGTGAGCACATTGAACTTCCTCGTGGCGTCTGTCTCGAAGTAAAAACCTATAGTGGTGGCGAGGAATATGGCGATGAATATGCCTATTGTCTCCATGAAGTCACCCTCAATGAATGCCAGTATCAGCGATATGGCGGCAGCGGCTATGAGTATTCTTATTATGGGGTCTTTGTATTTTTCGGCATAGAGCGACCATAACGATGCCCTCTTTACCGGTGTGATGCGGTTTTCGCCGTGTTTCATACGGCTTTGTTCCGCTTCTGCGAACGTAAGTCCTTTAAAATCGGCAGATGTGTTGTCGATGTCTTTATTCATTTCCGATATGTATATATAATAATGTTTATGATGTGGATTTTCTCCTTAAATAAGGAGTTAAGGGGAGTCAGGAGGAGGTATGCGGCTTGCGCCGCAGAAGATAAAGGGATAAATGTCTGTGCGCCTGCAACAAGGCATACGTCTTTTATCTCCCTGCTATCTCCCCATATATTTCCTCTTATCTCATTTTATCCTCTTCTTTTTCTCCCTCTTCCAAGGGCAATGCAAAGTTAATATAAAAGAGCCGAAAAAGGGCTTGACATTGTTTCTGACACCCCTATTTTAACGTATATTTTGCATAAAAACATCTTTTTTATGGTGTATTTGATGCATTTCTTGTAAAAAAATTTGGATATATCATCGAATAGATGTACCTTTGCAGCCGAAATCTTTACCACATATCACGGTAAAGCCGGGCTTATAGCTCAGTTGGTTAGAGCAACAGACTCATAATCTGGAGGTCCCAGGTTCAAGCCCTGGTTGGCCCACCGAAAGACAAAGGACACAACTTCAACGGTTGTGTCTTTTGTCTTTTTTATACACTCCTGCAACATCCTGATAATCAGAATGATATCTTTTAGATTTCAAAAGGTGCCCTTTCGGCGTCTAAAAGGTGTCCTTTCAGGCTCTTATATGCCACCTTTTAGAACCCGAAAGACCACATGTTGCGTTTTCGGGGTGCGCACATGGCGCGGTGCGACGTTTTGAACCGTTTGCCGATGGCATGTCCTAAATCTTTAAATAAAATTAATATGGCAGGTTAACACCTGCTTTTTTTGGTCTTTTTATTTAATTATTTTAAATTTGTAAGACATTATTAAACGAACGATATTATGAAAATAAACGAACTCATCAAGCAGTCTGAAATCAACCGCAGACGGCTTATCGAAGTTATCTACAATGCCAAGGCAGGACACATCGGTGGCGACCTTTCGTGCCTGAACGTGCTTACGGCTCTGTATTTTGACATTCTGAATGTAAATGCCGCGGACCCGAAAAACACAGACCGCGACCGTTTCGTGCTCAGCAAGGGACACTGTGTTGAGGCTCTTTATGTTACACTTGAGTCTAAGGGCTTCCTGAAAAAAGAGGTGCTCGACACCCTCGGACAATATGGTTCGGTGCTCTCCGGTCATCCCACGATAGAGGTGAGCGGCATAGAGGTGAACACCGGTGCGTTGGGTCATGGACTGCCCATAGGTGTGGGTATGGCGATAGCTGCCAAGATGGACGGCAAGAGTTACAAGACCGTTGTGCTGATGGGCGACGGCGAGCAGGGCGAAGGCTCCATATACGAGGCGGCGATGGCGGGAAACCAGTATCATCTGGACAACCTCGTGGCCATAATAGACCGCAACCACCTGCAGATAAGCGGCAATACGGAGAATGTGATGGGCATCGACAACATACACGACAGGTGGTCGGCTTTCGGCTGGGACGTGAAGACAATGAACGGCGACGACATGCAGAGCATCATCGACACTTTCAACAGCATAGATTATACGAACGGAAAACCCCACCTGCTGGTGTCCGAGACGACAAAGGGCAAGGGAGTGTCGTTTATGGAGAACATCGCCAAATGGCATCACGGCGTGCCCACGCAGGAGCAGTATGAGGCGGCGATGAAGGAGATAACCGAAAGAATAGACAACCTTTAAAAACACGGAAGATATGATAGCATGTAGAAAAAGTTTTACAGATACATTGTTGGAGTTGGCAAAGAAAGACAAGGACATCGTTGCCGTGACATCCGATGCGCGCGGTTCGGTGACACTGGGCGACTTTGCCGACCAGCTGCCCGACCAGTTTGTGGAGTGCGGAATAGCCGAGCAGGATGCCGTGGGTATATCTGCCGGACTGGCACACAGCGGCAAGAAAGTGTTCGTGTGCGGACCGGCGTGCTTTTATGTTGCACGCAGTCTGGAACAGGTGAAGGTTGACTTGGCATACAGCCGCAATCCGGTGAAGATATTGGGAGTCAGCGGCGGTGTGGCATACGGCGCCCTCGGTGCTACTCACCACAGTCTGCATGACATTGCTGCGCTGCGCACATTCCCCGGCATGAACGTGGTTTTGCCGTGCGACGCACGGCAGACACGCAAGCTGGTGGAGCTGCTTGTAGACTATCCCGAGCCTGTTTACGTGCGTGTAGGTCGTGCGGCGGTGCCCGAGGTATATGAGAACGACGACTTTGAGTTCCGCCTTGGCAAGGCAAACATGCTTATGGACGGTGGCGATGTTACGATAATAGCAGCCGGAGAAACCGTTTGGCACGCTCTTCAGGCCGGCAGGGAGCTTAAGGAAAAAGGCGTCGGCGCACGCGTGCTCGACATGTCGTCGGTGAAGCCGTGCGACAAGGAAGCCGTGCTTAAGGCTGCTGCCGACACGGGACGGATTGTCACTGTCGAGGAGCACAGCATGTTCGGCGGTCTCGGAGCAATGGTTACGGAGATTATTTCGGAAAATCCCGTGCCCGTGAGAATACTCGGAATACCCGACGAAGATGTCGTTCATGGCACCAACAAGGAGATTTTCGCCCACTACGGACTGGATGCCGACGGCATAGTGAAGAGCACGTTGGACTTCTTGGGAAAGTGATGTTGGGTAAAAGGAGATAAAAGAAGATATGAGAAGGTATGCGGCTTGCGCCGCAGAAGATAAATGGACAACGGCTTATGCGCCTGCAACAAGACAGATGTCTTCTATCTCCCTCTATCTCCCCTTATCTTCCCCTATCTCCCCAAATATATGATAAAAGCAACAATACCATGAACTATATAATAGCGATAGACCAGAGCACATCGGCAACAAAGGCGATGCTTTTCACCGACAAATGCGAGATGCTGAAGCGCGTGAATGTTGCCCATAAGCAGTATTATCCCAAACCCGGGTGGGTGGAACACGACCCGGAGGAGATTTACGCCAATGTCCTTAAGGCAACGGCAGAGCTGTTGAAAGACGAAAATCCGGCGGAAAACACATACTCGCTTGCGATAACAAACCAGCGCGAGACGGTTGTCGTGTGGGACAAGGCGACGGGCAAGCCGGTGTGCAATGCCGTTGTGTGGCAGTGCATGCGCGGTGCTGATATTTGCAACAGGCTGAAAGCCGAGGGCTACGGCAAGGTGGTGCAGGAGAAAAGCGGACTGCTCATAGACCCGTTCTTCTCGGCAAGCGGCGCCAAATGGATACTCGACAATGTAGACGGGGCACGCCGCAGGGCTGACCGGGGCGAGCTGCTCATGGGTACTATAGACTCGTGGCTGGTGTGGAAGCTAAGCGAAGGTCGCAGCCATGTGACGGACTATACCAACGCATCGCGTACCATGCTCATGAACATACATACCATGCAGTGGGACGACGAGCTGCTCGATATCTTTACGATACCGCGCACCATGCTGCCGGAACTGCTGCCTTGCGACGGTGTTTTCGGCGAGACGACACTCGGAGGCATCTTTGCCGAGCCGATAAAGATTGCCGGAGTGATAGGCGACTCGCACGGTGCGCTTACGGGACAGATGTGTTTTGAGGCAGGATTGGGCAAGGCTACTTACGGCACCGGTTCGTCCGTTATGGTGAACATCGGCGAGAATGCCTCGCCGGCTCCCGACGGACTGGTTACGTCGATTGGTCTGGCTGCCTGTGGAAAAGTGTTCTATGCCTTTGAGGGTAACATTCATTGCACCGGTGCCACGCTCAAATGGCTGGAAGAGCAGCTCAAGATGATTGGCTCGCCGGCTGATGTTGAGGCAGAGGCTGCATCGGTTGCCGACAGCGGCGGAGTGTATCTTGTTCCCGCCTTTGCAGGTCTTGGCGCCCCATGGTGGAACGATGAGGTTAAGGGAGCTGTCTTCGGACTTACCCTCGGCACCACACGCGCTCACTTCCTGAGGGCTGCCCTCGAGTCGATTGCCTATCAGGTGAACGATCTGGTGAAGGCAATGACAGTGAAGGCGGGTGTTGCTCTGAAGGAGATACGCGTGGACGGTGGACCTACGAAGAACAAGTTGCTTATGCAGTTTCAGGCAGATTGTCTGCGCGTTCCCGTCAACTGTTCCGACATTGAGGAGGCTTCGGCACTCGGTGCGGTCATAATGAACGGTCTTTCGCGCAAGGTATGGGCTTCGTTCGAGGAGGTGGCACGCCTGCGCAAGGGTAAGTGGCGCCTTGAGGCACAGGACAACGAGGAGCGGATGAATGTGCTTGTGGCGGGATGGCACAAGGCAGTGAAGCAGCTCTTGAAATAAAGCTGGTTTTACCTTATTGGTCTTATTAGTCTTATTAGACCTATTTGTCCAATTAAAACAAACAACAACAGACAAACAACAAAACAATATCATACATTATGAAAAACAATAAAAAACAATGCTTCGGTGTCATCATAGGCACAAGAGCTTATTTCAATTCGGAACTGGCACGCGATGTGCGGGCACAGCTTCTGAGAACCCTTGAGGCGGGAGGATATGACTATGTGATCCTGCCCGAAGACGCTACGCCGACAGGAAGCAGCAGTATCGAGACACGTGAGGACGGGCTGAAGTGTGCGGAACTGTTCCGCCGGAACCGCGACCGCATAGACGGTATCATCGTGTCGCTGCCCAACTTCGGTTTCGAGATAGGAATTATCAATGCCATAAGTGTTGCGGATCTCAACGTGCCCGTAATGGTTCAGGCTTGTGACGACGAGAATGACAAGGTGGATCTTGACAGTCGCCGCGATGCGTTCTGTGGCAAGATATCGGTGTGCAACAACCTTTATCAGTACGGAATACCGTTTACGGACACCACACTGCACACATATTCAATCTATTCCGACCTGCTGGCAAAGGACATTGACAAGTTTGCAGCAGTGTGCCGAGTGGTAAACGGACTGAAACATGCGCGCATCGGACAGATAGGTACACGTCCGCTGGGCTTCAATACATGCCGTGCCAGTGAGAAACTGTTACAGGCTTCGGGCATAACGGTTGTGCCGGCAGACCTCAGTGAGGTTATCTTTGCAGCAAATGCCATTGCCGATGACGACCCGGAGCTGGCAGCACAGATGGAGAAAGTGTGCAACTATGCTTCTGTGCCGGAGTCGTACAAGGAGAAACTCATGCTCCAGGCAAAGTTCGGACTTGCCGTGGAGCGTTGGGTGGAGGCAAATCAGGTTGACGCGGTTGCCATACAGTGCTGGGACTCTCTTGAGCAGAACTACGGCTGTGCGGCATGTGTGACGATGAGCATGCTCAGTGACAAGAATATTCCCGCTGCCTGCGAGACCGATATCGCGGGTGCTGTGTCGATGCTTGCGCTCACCCTTGCATCGGGCGAGCCGGCTGCTCTTGCCGACTGGAACAACAACTTTGCCGAGGACAGAAACAAGTGCGTTTGCACCCACTGTGGCAACTTCCCGCGCTCGTTTGTGGGCAACGACAACCTGAAACTTGGTCCGCTGGGCGTGTTAGGTCGCACATTGGGCAAGATAAACACGTTCGGGGCTGTCTATGCAAAGGTAAGTGCCGGCGACTTTACATACTTCCGCATCTCGACCGATGATACAAAAGGCTGTATAAAGGCTTATCTTGGCGAGGGAAAGATTACCGACGACCCGTACGGAATGGATGGATGTATCGTTGTGACAAAGGTTCCTGAACTTCAGAAACTCATGAAGTATATCTGTAAGAACGGTTTCGAGCATCATGTTGCGCTTGTTCGTGCCGAAGTAGCAGACGTATTGAACGAGGCGATAGAGACCTATCTGGGTTGGAACTTGTATGTTCATGAGTGAGGGTAAGTGTCTGGGAGATTGTATTTAATATACGTAAAAACAGCCGGCAGGAATTTTCCTGACCGGCTGTTTTCTCTTATTTATGCTTCGATGTATATTTTTTAGGTTCTTAGGTTTTGAGATATCAGGTTTTAAGGTGTTATGTCTCATTTTATGCTGGACCCTTTCGGGCTTACTCTATTATCTTATCTTAAGACCTGAAACCTCAAGACTTAAAACCTAACATTTTTCACCTTAAGACCTCAAACCTGAAACCTTATAACCTAACCTACTCCTTAATGTACTCCGCAAAGTCTGTCAAGTGCATGTCGCCCTTGCGCATCAGCGTGTCGTGCATTGCGAAAGCGGCAGGCAGATAGTGACGTGTGTGTCCCGACTTTGTTATCTTCAGGTAGTCCCAAAGCAGTTGCTTGTAGTCGGGGTGAGCGCATTTCTCGATTATCTCGCGTGCTCTTTCCTCAGGACTCTTTCCCCTCAGGTCTGCCACGCCCTGCTCCGTTGCGATGATGTTCACGTCGTGTTCGGAGTGATCATGATGGCTTACCATGGGAACGATAGAGCTTATCATTCCGCCCTTTGCCACCGACGGGCATGTGAAGATGCTGATATAGGCGTTGCGTTCGAAGTCGCCGCTGCCGCCGATGCCGTTCATCATCTTCGTTCCGCTTATGTGCGTAGAGTTCGCGTTGCCGTATATATCCACCTCGATAGCCGTGTTTATGGCTATTACACCCAAGCGGCGGATAACCTCCGGAGAGTTTGATATCTCGCTCTGGCGCAGTGTCAGGTGATCCTTGAAGTAGTCCATGTTGTCGTATATCTGCTTCAGACACTCGTTGGAGACGGTCAGTGAGCATGACGAAGCATCCTTAACGCGTCCCTCGAGCATCATGCCGACAACGCTGTCTTGCAGCACTTCGGTGTAAACGTTGAAGTCCGGCACGTTCTTGTCATGTCCGAGGGCACCCAGTATGGCGTTTGCCGTGCTTCCGACGCCGCTCTGCAACGGCAGGAACGAGCTTGGTATGATGCCGCGGTGCATGTCTGCCACGAGGAATTCGGCAACGTTATGTCCTATCTGATCCGTTATGGGGTCTGAGTCTTTGAACGCCCTTGCCTCGTCGGGTATGTTGCATTCCACAACGCCTACAATTTTCTTGGCGTCTATTTCCACGTAAGGCTTGCCTATGCGGTCGTTGACTTTGGTGATTGGAATAGGCATGCGGTAAGGTGGGTCGAGCGGTTCGTACACGTCATGTATGAACTTTGCCGCCGGACTGTGGAATGAGTTAAGTTCCAAAATCACGTGTTTGGCGAGGCGCGCCACCGTGGGACTTATGCCGCCGGCTGCCGTAAGATATGCCTTGCAGGTATCCGCGCCTTCCTCTATGTCGCACACTTCGAGTATAGCCCAGTCCACTTCGCCCATGAAACCGTAGCGAAGCTCCTGCGCCATGTGGCTCAGATGCAGGTCGTTGTATGCGATCTCGCCCATGTTGACATGCTTTCGGAAGTCAGGGTTTGTGGTATATGGCGCACGATATTTTATAGCCTGTGCGTTTGCGAGGTCGCCGTCGGTGCTCTGACCTGTCGATGCTCCTGTGAAGATACCTACCTTGAATTCGCGTCCCGCCTCATGTTCGGCAACGGCTATCTTTGCCAGTTCCTTTGTCACGGCCTTTGCCGTACCTGCCGGTGTGAAGCCGCTGAGACCTAAGTTTTCTCCGTTTTTAATCAAGGCTGCAGCCTCGGCAGCCGTCATGCGTGTATAAGCCATAAATATGTAAATGTTGTTATTCTTTATGTTTTAAACTTAAAACGATGGCAAAGATACTCATTATTTTATGAAAAAAGATACAAAATGATTACAAAAACGTATCTTGCCGATTGCCTTCCGCCTGCTTCCGGGGGTACATGGCGCGTTGTCAGCGTGCGTCAAGAAGCAGCTTCCGTGCAAACTCCCATACAACCATGCCTGCCGTGACCGAAACATTAAGCGAGTGTTTGGTGCCGAACTGCGGTATTTCGAGACATCCGTCGCTCATGTCCACCACCTCCTGATGAACGCCTTTGACCTCGTTACCGAGTATCACGGCATATCTTCCATTCCCGTCGACATCCATTTCGTGCAGCTTAGTGCTGCCCTCACACTGTTCCACGGCAAACACCATGTGCCCTGTGGAGTGCAGTTCCGCCACAGCCTCTGCCGTCGTCTTGAAATATTTCCACGCCACGCTGTCTTCCGCTCCGAGTGCCGTCTTGTGTATTTCGGCGTTCGGCGGTGTCGCTGTTATGCCGCAGAGATATATCGCCTCAATTCTGAATGCGTCGCAAGAGCGGAACACGCTGCCCACGTTGTGCAGAGAGCGGACATCGTCGAGGACAACCGTCAGCGGCAGTTTCTCCGCATTACGGAACTCGTCGACGGTCATGCGGTGCATTTCAATGGTCTTTAGTTTACGCAAAACCTATATTAATTTATAATTGACAATTTATAATTTATAATTAAGGGGGCTATTCGGGAGAAATTAATAATTTACAATTGATAATTTATAATTGGTGTCTTCTGTCTTCAACCGATGTCCTGAAAGGACGACACTGTTTGTTTTACAGACGCTTGCGATACCCGTTTCGCGCCAACGAACAATTATAAATTATGAATTATCAATTATAAATTATCACGCTTCTTCCTTTGTCTTGAATGCCAGAGCGTAAAGCCTTATCTGCTTGATCATGGCAAGCAGACCGTTGCTGCGCGTGGGGCTGAGGTGCTCTTTCAGTCCTATGCGGTCTATGAAATACAGGTCGGCGTCGAGTATCTCGCCCGGAGTGTGCCCGCTGAGCACTCTTATAAGCAGGGCGATTATACCCTTTACTATCAGTGCGTCGCTCTCCGCCGTAAGCTCAACCTTGCCGTCCGTCAGGTCTGCCTGTAACCACACGCGGCTCTGACAGCCGTCGATGAGGTTGCTCTCCGTCTTGTATTTGTTGTCAAGAGGCTGCTGCTCGTTTCCCAAGTCGATGAGATACTGATATTTGTCCATCCAGTCGGAGAAGTCGGAAAACTCCTCTATCACCTCATCCTGAAGCTCGTTTATTGTCATTGTCGATGTTTTTTATTGTTTCGTTTTATTGTCAAGTCCGTTCCCGGTACTCACCAGTTTAAACAGTTTATCGCTCGGACGCACCTTCTCCGGTACGGCTATGCTTACGCGCGTGCCCTTCTCTGCCTTTGCCACGGCACCGTTGTCGCCGTGTATCTCGTCCGGCGTTACGTACATCACGCCCGTTGTAGGACCCGTGACAAGAAGCCTGTCGCCCGGTTCGAACTCGCAAGCCTCGCAGGTAAACTCAGCCACTCCCAACTTTGAGAAATATTTCACGCCGCGTCCCACGTACACTTTCTTCTCCGTGGCGCAGCTCCCATAGTGGCTGTTCCACTCGCCGAGACGCTGCCCCTGATAGTATCCGTCCCAAAAACCGCGGTTGAAGACGGTGGCAAGACGCTTGTCCCACTCGTCCTTTTTCTCTTCTGTGAACGTCCCGTCGAGTACGCTCGCCATTGCCTCCTTGTAACACCTGATGACGCTGTAGACATATTCGGCACCACGTGCGCGTCCCTCTATCTTGAACACACGCACGCCGGCATTCATCATGCGGTCTATGAAGCGTATGGTCTTCAGATCCTTAGGACTCATTATATATTTGTTGTCTATTTCCAACTGGTCGCCCGTGTCGGTGTCAGTCACCGTATACGAGCGGCGGCACAGCTGCATGCACTCGCCCCGGTTTGCGCTGCGTCCCGTGTTGTTGAGGCTCAAATAACATTTTCCGCTTATCGCCATGCACAGCGCGCCGTGGCAGAACATCTCTATGCGGACGGGCTTTCCAGACGGTCCGCAGATGTTCTCTTCCACTATCCCGCGGTATATCTCCGCCACCTGCTCCATGTTCAGCTCGCGTGCCAGTACCACCACATCGGCAAACCGGGCATAGAACTTAAGCGCCTCGATGTTCGATATGTTGAGTTGCGTGGACAGATGCACTTCCTGTCCCACGCTGTTGCAGTATGTCATCACCGCCACATCGCTCGCTATCACCGCCGATATGCCTGCCTCGCGGGCGGCATCCACGATGGTGCGCATGGTTTTCAGATCCTCGCCGTATATTATCGTGTTTACCGTCAGGTATGTCTTTATGCCATGGGCGTGACACGTTTCCGCTATCTCGTGCAAGTCATCGACGGTGAATGTGTTTGCCGAGTGGGCACGCATGTTGAGCTGCCCGATGCCGAAATACACCGAGTCGGCGCCTGCCTGTATGGCAGCCGCGAGACTTTCTCTCGACCCCACGGGCGCCATTATCTCAAAATCAGATAACTGTTGCTGGTTCATGGCTGCAAAGGTACTAAATATTTGCGTTATCCGCACACATAAACCACGGCATATCAATGCAAAAACCGCTAAAAATGTTTTGCCGTGTATCGCTCTTGCCGTAACTTTGCACCGTTGTGCCAAGGCATGTCTGTTGCGGCAGAACTAAAGATATACTGTATGATGAAGAAATACTTTACATTTTTCGCGGCAGTCGTCGTTCTCCTTTCGTGTGGCAGGAAGAGCGACGTTGCGCCGCCCGCGCCACGCTTCACCACAATATCCCTAATACGCACCACCCCCGTAAAGCATCAGGGCAGAGACGCCCTTTGCTGGGCATACGCCATGCTTGCAACCATAGAGAGCGAGCATCTTATGCAGGGCGACTCGGTCAATCTCTCGCCCGACTATGTCGCGCGCATGCTGCTGCGTAGCGAGGCGGAGCGTCTTTACCTCACCGGCGGGACGTCGCACATATCCCTTCGCGGAACCATGCCGCAACTTGTCCGCCTTATAATGCGCTACGGCGCAATGCCTTACGACTCGTACCGGTGTGACGGCGATGTCGCCATGGCATGCCGCAAGATAGAGAATGCGGCGCAAAGGGCTGTCAGGGCGCGTACGGGACTCGACCGCTGGCGTGACAAGGTGGACGACATTCTCGACCGCGACATCGCCCCGATGCCATATAATATATATATGTACGGCGCGCGATACACGCCCGTGGAGTTCGCTCGCAGCGTGTGCCGTCCCGATGAATATATGGCGCTGACAAGTTTTACGCATCATCCTTTCGACGAGTATGCAGACCTTGAACTGCCCGACAACTACAGTCACGACACTTTTCTCAATCTTCCCATAGACACACTGATGCGCCGTGTAGAGACATCGCTCCTTGCCGGGCATCCTGTTTGCTGGGAAGGAGGCACACGCGGCGATGCCTTCTCGTTTTCGCGCGGCACAGCCTTCCTGCCCGACGAGAGCCGCACGGTGACGCAGGACGAGCGTCAGCGCGCCTTTGAGAGTTTCTCCGTCACCGATGACCACTGCATGGAGCTTGTAGGCATTGCCCGCGATGCCGCCGGCAGACGCTGGTTTATCTGCAAAAACTCATGGGGAACGGATAACCCTTACGGCGGCTTTATGTATATGTCGTACAACTATGCGCGGCTCAACACCGTGGCGGTGATGATGCGGAAGTAGCAAAAGCAGAAGGTAACATCATAAGTCCTATAAGCCTTATAAATCCTATAGGACCTATATTAACTATAATATTGTAACAATGAACTGTAAAACAAAACTTGTGATACTCGACTTCGACGGCACTCTTGCAGACACGCAGAGTCTGATAGTGAACACCATGCAGCAGACTATACGCGAGCTTAATCTTCCGCCGCGCACCGACAGCCAGTGTGCGGCGATGATAGGACTGCCCCTGAAAAAGACCTTTACGCAACTCATAGACATGGACGACGCCATGGGCGACAAGTGCGCCGAGACCTACACGCGGCTGTTTTTCGAGAACAACAAACCGGGTGCCGTGCCCGTGTTTCCGCATGTGGTGGAGACGATAAAGGCGCTCCACGACGCCGGCACGACAATAACTATTGCCAGCAGCAGGGGCAGAGATACCCTCATCGATTTTCTAAGAGAGATGAATATGGAGCAATATATCTCGTTTGTGATATGCGCCACCGATATAGATAATGCCAAGCCTGCCCCGGACATGGTGCTCGTGACGCTCGACAAGACCGGCATATTGCCGCAGAATGCCATCGTAGTGGGCGACACACAGTTTGATGTTCTCATGGCACACCGCGCCGGAGTGCGTGCCGTGGGTGTGACATACGGCAACGGCACACGCGAGGAACTTGAGGAATTAGGCACCGAATATGTCATCGACAGCTTTGACAAACTGCGTGATATCGTCCTTGTCTGAAAGCTATCTGTAACTATATGTAAATCAATATGATACCTTTCAGGCTCCAAAAGGTGCCCTTTCAGCCTCTGAAAGGTGGCATATTAGAGCCTGAAACGCCACCTTTTGCAAGCCGAAAGGTGGCGTTTTGTGAAATGGGTATGTTTTTGAAAGGGAGATAGAGGGAGATAAGGGAAGATAAAAGGGAGATAAAGGACAAATGCCTTGTTGCTTAATCCAAGGACCATTGTCCTTTATCTCCCGTGGCGCAAGCCACATATCTTTTTTTATCTCCTTCTATCTACTTTATTGTAAAATGAAACCTCCGCCATAAAAAAAGATGTCAATTTATTTGTTTTTAATAAATAAAAACTATCTTTGCAATAACCTATGATGAACAAAAGCAGTTTGAGTTTCTGCACCTTGAATTAAATCTAATAACACTTACGATTATTTTTTGATAAATTATTATTAACCAATTTAAAAATTACCGATGAAGTATCAGAAAAACATGCGTCATCTATTAGATGTACTAAGTCACAGACACGGACGCGCGTTGGTTATTTGCGGACTTGCCGTTGGCACATTGTCAATGCCCGTTCCAATAGTAGCCGGCAGTGTTTTCGGGGGGTGAAATCTGCTGAAACACAGCAAGTTAACCAATCGAAAACAGTTAAAGGAAAGGTTGTAGATGACAACGGCGAACCGCTAATCGGCGTTACCGTTGCCGTAAAGGGTCAGACGGGCACCGGTTGTGTTACCGATGTAGACGGCAACTACTCTCTTTCAGTACCCTCAAACTCAACACTTGTATTCTCATACGTGGGTTACACTCCGGTTACGGTGAAAGCCGGAGGACAGTCAACCATTAATGTCACAATGAAATCCGATGCGCAGGAACTCGATGAAGTAGTAGCCATCGGTTATGGAACGATGAAGAAACGAGACCTTACAGGTGCAACGACTTCACTGCGCAGCGATGCCATAACATCCGTCATGGCGTCGAATCCTATCGAAGCATTGCAAGGAAAGTCTACCGGAGTTGCCGTGTTCACCAATAACCAGCCCGGCGAGGCGCCCACACTGCGCATCCGCGGCTCGGCGTCTATCAATGCCGGTACGGATCCTCTGTATGTTGTGGACGGATTTGCCTTGACAGACGGAAACATGAACGACATCAACCCTGCTGACATCGAGTCCATGGAAATATTGAAAGACGCTTCCGCGACGGCCATCTACGGTTCGCGCGGTGCCAACGGTGTCGTGATGATCACCACGAAAAAAGGCTCTGAAGGAAAGCACAATATAACCGTCCATGCCAACATGGGAGTAAAGATGCGCTCACGCCTTATCGAGACAATCACCGGACAGGAGTTCATCGACTATCTTAACAAGGCTACAAAAATACAAGGCGGTACGGAACCTTTCCCCGGCGGAACATACGACGGCAGGTTCTATGACTGGCAGGAGGGCGTAATAAAGAGTTCTGCGCTGACACAGGACTACGGGCTAATGCTCGACGGCATGAGTGGCGACACAAGGTATATGTTCTCTGCCGGATATTACAATCAGGACGGACTGCTCGAGGCACAGGGATATGAGAAGTTCTCTCTGCACTCAAACCTTGAACACAAGTTCAATAAATGGTTCTCCATTGGTTCGAACATGCAGCTTACAAATTCGCGGCAGGACATCCTGACAAATCAGGTTACCAACGACCTGTTCCGCCTGGCATATCCTACCGATCTGCCATATAACGAGGACGGGTCTTACAACATTATCCAGCACGGAGAGGTGTTCAATCCGTTTGCAGACATGAATGCCACGGACGATTACATCAAGAGTCTGCGTTTCATAGGCAACTTCTTTGCTCAGGTGAACTTCTCCGAGCACTTCAACTATAAGCTTAATATAGGTTACGACGTCAAGACCGCCAACCGCTATCAGTTCATTTCATCGCAGACGGCGAAAGGAATACAGTCCGGCGCGACAACGGGTTCGGGCATGCACCGGTGGACAAAACAGGAGTCGCGCCTTATGGATAACATCCTTACCTACAGCAATCAGTGGGGCGACCACCGCATGTCGCTCACCGGTGTCTATTCATGGCAGGACTATAAATACCGCTATTCGCAGATGTCCGGTCAGTTCTCTAACGACGCGCTTGGCGCACACGACTTTGCCGGAGCATCTCCTGCTTCGCTCAAAGTTCAGAGCGACATCTACAGCAACCGCCTCATCTCATGGACGGCACGCGGCACATACGCATACAAAGACCGCTATATGCTCACGGCGACAATACGTTTCGACGGTTCATCACGCTTCGGCGACGACAGCAAGTGGGGTACATTCCCGTCGGTCGGTCTGGCATGGCGCGCATCAGAGGAAAACTTCCTGAAGAACAATAAGATAATCACAAACCTGAAACTTCGTACCAGCTACGGCGTTACCGGTAACCAGGAGATTGGAAACTACCAGTCTTTGGCACGTCTGCAAACCTCGACCGGCAACGGCAACTATTCGGACGGAACAAACTCTATCATAGGCTTCTATGAGGAAGTGGGCAACTCGAAACTGAAGTGGGAAAGCACCAAGCAGTTTGATGCAGGTTTCGACCTCACCCTTATCGACCGCATATATTTGAACTTCGATTACTACAACCGCCAGACAACGGACTTGCTCTACAACGTGCCGATACCGTCGACATCCGGCTATCAGAATGTTCTTAGCAACGTGGGCAAGGTTAGCAACTACGGCTTGGAGTTCTCGGCAAGTGCCGATGTCTATAAGGACAAGGATTGGACGGTAACCGTTGGAGGAAACTTCACGTACAACACGAACAAGATAAAGAAACTGTACGACGGGGCAGACCGCATCGTCATTCACGACGGAACAGCTTCGACTGGTCTGTCGAGAGTCCTTGAAGTGGGGCAGCCGGTCAACGGTGTCTATGCTTACCGCTCTTTGGGAATTATCAAGTCGCAGGAAGCATTGGACGCTTATCTTGAAAAGATGCCCGGTCTGAGAGGTACCGTGGGCATAGGTTCGGAAATGTATGAAGACGTGAACGGCGACGGCAAGCTCTCCATAGAGGATACAAAGTGCATCGGCAGCATAGAGCCGAAATATTTCTACGGTTTCAATCTCGGTGTGCAGTGGAAAGAGTTTAAACTGCAAGTATACGGACAAGGTGCTTTCAAATATGCTTCAATGTCGGGTGCCGAGAACCACTACACCAACGGAACAAAATGGTCTGTGGGCTATCAGGACACCGGAAACTACGCGATGTGGATTGACAATAGTGTGAAGAACCAGATTGGTGTGCCTTCGAAAGACGGTTATCATGACATGTGGGACGCCGAGACCAATCCCAACGGAACAGCTCCCGGCATAGGTGCCAAGGGTGTTGTGCTTTCCAACCGCACCAACGCCGACTGGTCGTACTTCATCCTGAAGAACATCCAGATGAGCTATGATTTCACCAAACTCATCAATACAAGCTATATCAAGAGCCTTGTGTTCAATGTGAACTTCCAGAACTTCATCACATCTGCAAACCACAACGGATACAACCCGGAGAACGGTGACATGTCCAACCCTTACGGCAAGACAGTGATATTTGGAGTTAATATCAAGTTCTAAGATTTAACCAAAAGCATATACAATGAAGACATTTAAATATATGATGGCAGGCGTAGCCATGGCGGCTATGGCGGCAACAGGGGTATCGCTGACAAGCTGTAGCGACCTCGATGAGAATCCGTATACATTCATCGACCCGAACTCATACTATAAGACAGAGGCTGAGGTGCAGACCGGACTGACCGGAACCTACAACCGTTTCCGTCGCCTGTACTCGGGAAACAACGCTCTATATCTGGCAGAGATAGAGATGCTTACGGAGCAGGGATGGCCCACATACAACAAGGACAACATGCACGAGCTGTCGCAGTGGGTATATGCCAACAGCGAGTCTGTGGGCGGAGTGATGAAGATATGGGCGATGGCATACGAGTGCATCAACAGGGCGAACGTGGTGCTCGGACGTGTCGACGGAGTGAGCATGAGCGATGAGTCGCGTAAACGCATCAAGGGACAGGCGCTGTTCCTTAGAGGCTATACGTATTTCCACCTGCTGCGCCTGTTCGGCGGAGTGCCTCTCACAACCACTTATACAAACGGTGTTGAAGGGCTTGACATTCCGAGAGCATCGGTAGACGACACTTATAAACGCATTATCGATGACCTTAAGCAGGCGGAAGAGTTCCTTCCTGTTCGCGGTACGAGCGGATACGAAGTCTGGCGCGCATCGAGAGGTTCTGCTCAGGCTGCGCTTGGCGAGGTGTATCTCTACAAGGCAACTATGAACGACAACAACAGGGAAGACCTGCAGTTGGCTAAAGACTACAGCTGGCAGGTTATCAATTCGAAAGTATACAAGCTGATGCCGGAGTTCACCGATAACTTCTATTGGTTCAATGCCAATGCCAAGAACTGCGAAGAGTCGGTATTCGAGCTGCAATACTCAGAACAGGCAGGACAGAGCAACTGCATGCACATACGTTTCGGACTGGGACGTACCAACACCGCTTATATGGGATGCTACCAGTATGCACGCTTCGGCGTGTCGGGATTGCTCTATAAAGAAATGGTTGAGAAGGGTGACAAGCGTGCCAATGCCCTGCTTTCATATTTCGAAGGATTGTGCGGTCCTGACGCCAAGTCGCTTGTCTCGCAGCCTTGTCGGTATAACATAAACACCCTGTCGTGGGAACCGAAGGCATGGAATGACCGTCCGGCAGAGATGCGCGCCGTGTTCAACTGCAAGTATTTCGACAACCGCACCAGCTTCTCGTTGGAAGCTCCTAATGCCAACTTCCCCATTCTGCGCTACTCCGAGGTGTTGCTCAACTATGCCGAGGCAGCCAATCTGCTGAATGGCGGCGACGGTCTTGAACAACTCAACGACGTGCGCAAGCGTGCCGGTCTTGTTACTCTTCCCGAAGGAACGTCGCAGGCAGACATCGACAACGACATCCTTGACCAGCGCCGTTATGAGTTTGTGGGCGAGGGCAAGGTGTTCTTCGACGAGTTGCGCAAGGACAAACTTGCCGACTTCGCTACCGAGAAGTGCCGCAAGACAAAAGAACTCGGCATCACTTACATGTCCGACGAAATCGTGTTCAAGCCCAAGAAGACATATCTGTTCAAGATTCCGAAGGGAGACCTTGACAGCAACAAGGCTCTTAAAGGTGCTCAGAACCCGGACAATGTGTCGAAGTAAAGGGATGTATGAACGACGGTCCGTGCGACTGTATTGACTGAATAACCGAGCCCTGAGAGTCGTGAAAGGCTTTCGGGGCTCTTTCTTTAGAAGTAGATAAGTGAAGATAAGGGGAGATAAAAGGAGATAAAGGACGAATTTCTGTTGCTTGTTTCAAAGCTATTGTCCTCTACCTCCTGTGGCGTCAGCCACATATCTCCTCCTATCTCCCCATTATCTCCTCCTTCATAAAAAACCTCATATATATAATAAGGTATAGTATGACAATAAAGAAGATTTTCATCAGCACCCTTGCAGTGGTGGTGTCGGCGACATGCTGTATGGCGCAATATGAGAGAAGAGTGGCAAACCGTGACTTTTTCAAGGCATACTACAACAATGCCAACTATGATGAGGCGTTGGTTCCGGAGTATACGTTGCCCGACATGATGACCTGTCTTGACGGGACAAAGGTTACGGCTGCGGCAGAATGGGAGGACAAACGCCGCCCCGAGCTGATGCAACTCTTCACCACTTATATGTATGGCAGACAGCCACGGCAGGACTCTACATTCAGTTTTGAGACAGAGGGAAAAGACCGGAAAGTGTGGAACGGGAAAGCAATGAGAAGAGACATCATTCTGCATCTCACCTCCGACGGACCCGACGTAAGGCTTACTCTCGTATGGAAACACGACAAGAAAAGCGAAAACTTGCCCCGAAAGACAATCCTTGGACTGTCGTTTGCCGACAGCGACTCTATCTGGCAGTGGCGCAAGGACGGTTCCAGGGCAAAAGGAGGTGAGGCATGGCAGACCGATACTCTGCTTGACCGTGGATATGTGCTCGCCACTTTCCGCTATACAGACGCCGAGGCGGACAAGGCACGCGACGACTTCAAGACGAGCCGTCTGCACCGTCACTTCTATAAAAAAGGTCAGGACTATCCGCTGCCTGACGAATGGGGAGCGATAGCATGCTGGGCATGGACGGCAAGCAGGGCTCTCGACGCTATGGAAAAGCTCGCCGCTGATGTCGTTGATGTGTGCAACGTGACAGTCATGGGGCATTCGCGACTTGGCAAGACGGCTCTGTGGGCGGGAGCCACCGACAGGCGTTTCGCCGCCGTGGTGTCTGTCAATTCCGGATGCTGCGGCGCTGCATTGTCGCGCCGTTGCGTAGGCGAGACAGTGGAATGTGTCAACGAGTGGAGCTATCACTGGTTCTGCGGAAACTTCAGACAGTTCAGTCATCGCGAGGAATACATGCCATTCGACCAGCATGAACTGCTGGCAATGATTGCTCCACGTAAACTTATCGTGATAAGCGGGACGGAGGATTTGTGGGCAGATCCTAAGGGCGAAGAACTCGGCTGCCGGTTTGCCTTGCCGGCATACAGTCTGTACGGCAAGCCGCAGAATATCGTTTATTTATTGCGGGAGGGTCCCCATGCCGTATTGAAAAGCGACTGGAACTTCATCATGCAGGCACTCCGTTGAAGTCATAACGTCTGTAATTCATCTTATAAATAAGGCAGGTACACAAATAAAAAGGCACCGTCTATATTAAAAAAGCAATAACATTTTTATATCATGAAGACAAGATTATCGTACATCCTGGCAATGTTGCTTATGTGCACGGGCGTCGGTGGCAAGTCGTTTCAGACGCTCGGCGACTGCAATGTGACGTGGAACACGCAAAGCAAAAACAGCTCGGAGTCCATGCCGTGCGGCGGCGGAGAGACCGGACTCAACGTCTGGGCGGAGAACAACGACATCCTTTTCTACTTCTCCCGTAGCAGTTGTTTCGACGAGAACAATGCTCTGCTCAAGCTCGGGCGCGTCAGACTCCACCTGTCCGAGGCTCATTTCGACAAGAACTTCCGTCAGGTGCTGACGCTGCAGGACGGTACGGTGCGCCTGTATGGAAGCAACAACACGGTGGTGACGCTGTGGGTGGACGTGTTTCATCCGGTAGTGCACGTTGAAGTGAGGGCAGACAAGCCGCAGAAAGCCACTCTGACATACGAGAACTGGCGCTATGCGGACTATGCGCTGAGCGGAGAGGATGCTCATCTTTGCGGCATGAAGGGGACAAAGGAGAATATTTATATATATCCGGACAGTGTGGCTTTCGACAAGAACCAAATACTTTTCTATCACCGCAACCGCAATGATTTCGTATTCGACCGCACCGTTGACTGTGAAGAACTGCAGGATATAAAGGACAAACTGTGGAATCCTGTCAAGAACCGCACGTTCGGAGGACTGATACAAGGTTCCGGACTCGTTGCCGGAAGTACGGGCAACGGGCGTTATGCCGATACGGACTACCGTTCGTGGAGTCTCGTTTCGGCAGCGCCGCAGAAGAAAATCAACATCACAATAACAACGCATGTGGCACAGACACCAACGCTCCGGGAATGGCGGCAGACGCTCGACGGCATACAGAAGAGACAGCTTGCATCGACCGCCGCCGACAGAAAGGCATCGTTGCGATGGTGGAGCGAGTTCTGGCAAAGAAGCTATATAAATATGTATAGCGCTTCCGACCCGAGAGCGGAGCAGATAGCGCGCAACTACCAATTGTTCCGTTATATGCTGGGATGCAATGCCTATGGCGACACACCGACAAAGTTCAACGGCTCACTCTTCACCTTCGACCCGTGCTATGTGAAAGGCAACAGACGCCTTTCGCCCGACTTCCGCCAATGGGGAGGTGCCTCAATGACGGCGCAAAACCAGCGGCTCGTATATTGGCCCATGCTCAAAAGCGGCGACTGGGACATGATGGACTCGCAGTTCAGCTATTATCTGAGGATGCAGCGCAATGCCGAACTGATGACAGAGTCGTATTGGGGGCACAACGGCGCCTGTTTTACGGAACAGATAGAGAACTTCGGACTGCCGGTGGCATACAGCTACGGAATGGAGCCGCGCACAGGTCTGCGTCCCAGAGGCAAGCAGGCGAACGGCTATTGCGAGTATCTGTGGGACACCGTTATGGACTTTTGTCTGATGATGATTCGCACCCATACATACGAGGGACGCGACATAAGCCCGTATATTCCGTTCATCGAGAGCTGCCTTACATTCTTCGACGAGCACTACCGAATGCTTGCTCTCCAACGCACGGTTCAGCCTTTCGACAGGAACAAACACTACATATTCTATCCGGGAACAGCCGGCGAGACCTACAAGATGGCTACAAACTCGTCGCAGACAATAGCCGCACTGACAACCGTGCTCCGTGAACTGCTGGCGCTGCCCGACAAATATCTGAGCGACACAAGTCGTTCGAAATGGCAGGAGATGCTGTCGCACATGCCGCCGTTGCCTTTCCGCATAATGGAGGGACACAAGGTGATAGCCCCGGCACAGTCGTTCGAGCGGCTGATGAACGTGGAGATAAACCAGCTCTATCCCGTGTTCCCATACGACATGTACGGGCTTGGAAGACCCGACCTTGAGGTGGCACGAGACACATGGAGATATGGCATAGACCAGCCGCGCTGGCAGAAGAACCGCCATGAGTCGTGGCATCAGGACGCCATATTCTGCGCAAGACTCGGGCTGTTGCCCGAAGCTCGCGACCTGGTATGGCGAAAACTGCAGGACGGCAGGCACCGTTTTCCGGCGTTCTTCGGACCCGGTCACGACTGGACACCCGACCATAATTGGGGCGGAACGGGAATGATAGCGCTGCAGGAGATGCTGATGCAGAACGTCGGCGACAGCATCCTGCTATTGCCATGCTGGCCCAAAGAGTGGGATGTAAGCTTCAAACTGCACGCTCCGCAGCAGACAACTGTCGAATGTGTATATAAGAACGGTAGGGTGGAACGCCTTGTCGTGCTTCCCGAAACGAGGCGAAAAGACGTTATATTAATGTAAGTTCGCCGAGTTTAAGTTCCTTGTTATATTGCAAACAATCCACGTAAGGTGTATCGGAACTTAAGATATGCTATATGGTTTTCTATCGCATATGAGATGTAAACGTAACGCATATGAGATGTAAATGTATCGCATATGAGATGTAAATGTATCGCATATGAGATAGAAATCTGTAACATTTGTTTATGGATGCGCTATTTTGTTTTGTCGAATATTCTTCATATATTTGCGTAATGAATAATATAAAAGTAGGCATTATCATATCGACGTACAACAATCCGGAGTGGTTGGAGAAGACGTTATGGGGCTATATGGCGCAGGAACGCAAGGCGGACGAGATTATTATTGCCGACGACGGGTCGCGCGATGATACGCGCATGTTGATAGAGCGATATGCGGAAACTCTGCCGATAAAGCACGTATGGCATGAGGATGACGGGTTCAGGAAGACGAAGATACTCAATGAGGCGCTGAAAGTTGCCACGGCAGACTATATTATCTTTACCGATCAGGACTGCGTGCCGCGGCGCGATTTCATTGCCACTCATCTGCGTTATGCGCGTAAGGGCTGCTTCCTTTCGGGAGGATACTTTTCCCTTCCCATGTCTATAAGTCGTGAGATGACGCACGAGGATATCTGCCAAGGGCGTCCTTTCAGCATTGCATGGCTACGGTCGCGCGGGCTGAAACTGTCTTTTAAGTGTACCAAACTTGTGCGCTGCGGCTTCTTTTCTTCTTTCATGAATGCCGTTACGCCCACCAAGGCAACATGGAACGGCATGAACTCTTCGGGCTGGCGCCATGATCTGATGGCTGCCAACGGCTTCGACGAGCGCATGAGATACGGCGGTGAAGATCGCGAACTGGGCGAGCGTCTCTTCAATACCGGCATACGTTCAAGGCAGATTCGTTACAGTGCAATAGTGATACACCTTGACCACAGCCGACCGTATGTGAATAATGAAGCGTGGCAACTGAACAATGCCATACGTAAGGAGACGAGGAAGAAAAGGCTGAAGAGGACGGAATATGGTATCGATAGGTGAATTAAGAGTTAAGAGTTAAGAATGAAGAGTTAGCTGCCGCTTGGCTATTAGGCTAATTGGACTAATAAGACTAATTGGACCTATATAAGCCAAGCGGCAGCTAACTCTTCATTCTTAACTCTTAACTCTTAATTTCTCTGTACGGTTTATCAAGGTCAAGATAATAGAAGTTATGTTGGAACTCGGTGCCTTCGGGCGGCGGAGTCATATAATCCCCGTACATCTTTGTAAGCAGTTCATCGCTTTTCTCCACGCCCATTAGGGTGCGCCCCTCAAATGTATAGGGTGTCGGAGAGCCGTAAACGTCTTTTGTCACGATGCTGCGGAAGCCGTCGTCGAAGCAAAGTACGTGGCGGCTGGTATCGAAATCGTATTTCATCAGATGACGTCTGATGCTGCGCTGCAGCCCATTGACGGTGAACAAGCGGCGGCATAGCAACGGCAGCCAGCTGCTCGGACCGTGCCCGTGGCGGTAGGGGTCGCGATATGTGAAGTACAACAACTTGCACAACCACTTGTATTTGTTCACGCGCAGACGCTGCCGCAGGCGGTTGTCGGGCATGCCGTCGACGGGAAACACGTCAACGTATACACCTCCGACGTAGCGCAGGTGGGCATGTTCTATCATTGTTGTCTCCGCGTCCTGTATCTTGGCAAACGGTTGGGGATAATGACTGTCGTTCTCGGCGCATATCATCTCGTATCTTTCGGGCAGCCACTCGCGGCAGTGCTTTATAAGTATGTCGTAGTCCTTGTGCGGCATGCAGATGTCCGCATCGTCGTCCCACGGTATGAACCCCTTGTGCCGCACCGCTCCCAACATTGTCCCGGCAATGATGTAATAGCGCAGGTTGTGCTCACGGCACACCTTGTCTATTGCCGTGAGTATGTCGAGCATCTTGCCGTGCAGACGTTCAATGTCATAGTTTGCCATGTTTCCTTACAATGATCTTATGATGTTTTGCTCGGCATATTCCAGATCGCTTTCATCGTCTATCTCGTACCATTTCACGTCTTTGGCGTTCAAGACATACACCGGCATGACGTTCTGCGACATCGAAAGCAACTCATATTCATACCCCATCTTCGGCTTTTCAGCGACAACGGCGGCATAGTCGCGGCACATGCGGGAGAAGAATTCTGCCGATAGCTTGTGTATTCCGACAAGCTCGCCGGCAGCGTTCACCTCTGTCTTGTCTGTCGAACAGTTTGTCAAACGCCCCGTGCTGTCGTGCTCCACGTAGTACTGATCCTGGAATTTCGTTACGGGTGTGATTAGCATCACATCCGGATGAGGACATTCCATAAGCTCCGTTATGGCGTTGCGGCTGTACACTATGTCCGATTCGAGCAGCAGGAAGTCTTCGTTTCCTATTGCTTCGCGACAGTTGTAGAGCGTATACATGCTGTTTGTAGAGGCATACTTCTCGCTGTATACGCATTCTATCTGGGGATATATGTCCGCCAGTTGCTCGTAAGCCTCTTTCTTATATCCTGTCCCGATGATAATACGTGTAATGCCACATGCAATGAGTGTCTCGACAGAACGCACCACCATTGCGGTGCCTCCCACCTCGATGAAACCCTTGGGCATGCTCTCCGTCATCTTTCCGAAGCGGCTGCCTAATCCCGCCGCCATGATAACTGCTGTCTTTACCATTATCTGTTGTATGTTACCGGTATGCTTATTCCGTTTTCCTCGAGAGCCTTGCGCAGTGTACGGAAGAATGCCTTGATGTCTTCCGGTACGATTGCTCCCAACGAGCAGAGGCGGAATGTGTCCGTGGTACTTATCTTTCCGGGATATATGGTGAAGCCGTTGTCATAGCAGTAGTCGTGAATGCGGTCGAAGTCCCAATTCTTGTCGTCCGGATATTTCACAGATACCACCAGCCCCGACTGTATCTCGCGCCTTATCACATCCTTGAAACCAAGCTCGTCCAATCCCTCGTGTATCGCCTCGAATACCTCGCGGTGACGGCGGAACTTGGCTTCCTCGCCTTCCTCCCGGTATTCTTTCAGTGCCTGTATGGTGGAGTATATGGTCTGTACGGGCGGTGTGAAGTGCATCTGTCCCGTCTTCTCGAAATAGTCATATTGCAGGAAAAGGTTGCAGTAGTAAGAGCGTTTGGGGTATTCAGCCGATTGTTCTATGATTTTCCTGTCGCCGATGACGAACGACAGTCCGGTCATTGCCATAAGCCCTTTCTGTGCCGAAGCCATGCAGAAGTCCACGTTGTCTTTAACCATGTCGAACGGTATCATGCCGAGCGACGACGTCGTGTCCACAACGAATATCGCATTGTGGGCATGTGCCATGGCGCCGATTTCGCGTATAGGGTTCAGCACTCCCGTACCCGTCTCGTGGTGTGTGGTGTATACCAATGCTATGTCCGGGTTCTCGTCCAGCGTCTTTTCCACGGCTGTAAGGTCGGGAACGTCGAACACCGATGACTTCTGGTCTATGTGCGGCATGCCGTAATACCGGCACACTTCTGCGGCTCTCGAGCTGTATGCCCCGTTGTTTACCACAAGTATCTTCTTGCCTTCGGGCAGCAGAGAATTAAGACAAACGTCAATGTTTATTGTTCCCGAGCCGGTGAACAGCACTGCCGTGTGTCGCTGCGGGTCGCCGTGTGCCACCTTTACAAGATCCTCGCGCAGACCCTTCATCATGTCTGCAAACTCTTTTTCGCGCGGACAGATGTCCGGTACGACCTGTGCCATCTTCACCGTATCCGTGGTCGTGGCTGGTCCGGGATTGAGCAATATGTTTCTTTTGATGTTCATTGTTGTTGTTATTTGGGCTATAGGGACTATATCTTTTATAGATACTATAGTTCCTATAGAAGATATAAATCATTCTTTTCTAAAAAGCTCATCAGCGCCTCTTTGTTCTCCACGGGTGTTGTGGTTGGTCGCCCGAGGTCTTCGCGAGAACCTTTCTTCACCTTTATCTCGAGCAGCACGGGTGCGGGGAGGGTTGTCAGCGTGGGCAGAATGTTGTCAAGCTCACTGCGTGTGCCGACGCTTATTATTGTCTTGTAACCACATCCTTCCGCTATCTTTGTCAGGTTTACGCCGAAGCCTATTGTCGGTTGTCCGCCCACGGAGTCGTGTGCACCGTTGTTGAAGACGATGTGATAGAAGTTTTCGGGCGCCATACTTGCCACTATGCCCATGCTTCCCATGTGCATTATGACGGCACCGTCGCCGTCGAAACAGTAGACGTTGCGTTCCGGACGGTTCAAGGCGATGCCCAATGCTATCTGCGAAGCATGCCCCATAGAGCCTACCGTAAGGAAGTCGCGACTGTGTCCCTCACCTGTGGCAGTACGGTGCTCGAACAGCTCACGCGATATCTTGCCCGTCGTGGATACTATCACGCTGTTGTCGCCCGCAGCTTGTGCCACGGCTTTTATCGCCTCCTCGCGCTCCATGGTGTAAGGATTTGACGGCGAAGACTGCAGTTTGTATTTGCCGAAAGCGCCCTTGCGTACCACTAAAGCGAACGCTTCTTTCGTACCGGTCATATATTCCGTTGCCTTGGCGAGTTGTTTCTCTACTTCTTTCTCGTCGTCGCTCATCACCTCATACCTTATGCCCATAGCCTCGAGCAACGTTAGTGTCACCTTGCCCTGCTTTACGTGCTGCGGCTCGTCGTGCACGCCCGGCTCTCCTCGCCACCCTATCACGAGCAGCACGGGGATGTTGTACACCTCCTTGTCGGTGAGCGAGAGCAGCGGGTTGACCGTGTTTCCTAATCCCGAGTTCTGCATATACACCACCGGTGTCCTGCCGGTGGCGAGGTGATATCCCGCAGCCAGTCCCATGGCACCTCCCTCGTTTGCCGCTATTATGTTGTTCTTTCCCTCCGCATGGTCTGTTATATATGCGCAGATGTCTTTCAGCAGCGAGTCGGGCACACCCGTATAGAAGTCTATGCCCATGCCTTTAAGCGTATCGTAGAAAAATTCAGGACGTATCATTATTTTGTTCCCGGTATTAGTTCAAGTATCTGTTTTATCGGCATACATATAGGGTTCGCCTCGAGCGAGCGCTCGTTGCGCAGTATTGTCTCCGCACACTGCACCATTGCCGGATATGCGGCACGCAGCATGTGGTTGGCATATATCACCACGTTCACGCCCCATTGCGCCAGTTCGTCTTCCTTTATGTGATTATATGTGGTAGGTACTACGACGATGGGCACAGCCGGATGCACCTTGCGGAACTCCGTGCAGAATGCCTTGATGTCATCTCCCGTCTTTTCCTTGCTGTGTATCATCACGCCGTCGGCGCCGGCATCCACGTATGCGTATGCCCTTTCGAGCGCGTCTTCCACCGTGTGTCCTGCAATGAGACTCTCTATGCGGGCTATTATCATGAAGTCTTTTGTCACCTGCGCCTCCTTGCCCATGCGTATCTTATGGCAGAAACCCTCTATCGAATCCTGTGTCTGTATTGCCTCGGTACCGAATAGCGAGTTCTTCTTCAGTCCCACCTTGTCTTCTATTATGATTGCCGATATGCCGTTGCGTTCAAGCGTGCGCACGGTGAAGACGAAGTGTTCGGGCTTGCCGCCCGTGTCGCCGTCGTAGATTATAGGCTTGGTGGTACACTCGAGAATGTTGGTAAGGTCTTGCATGCGCGTTGTCAGGTCCACGGCTTCGATGTCCGGTTTGCCTTTCGATGTGGAGTCTGTGAGACTGCTCGACCACATTCCGTCGAATGATGATTTCTTCAGTCCGTTCTCTATTTCCGTGTTCTCGATTATCAGTCCGCTCAGTCCGTCGTGTGCCTCCATAATTCTTACTATGGGTTTGGCGGCTATGAGTCGTCGCAGTGATTTAAGACGGACGTCCGGTGTGGTGCCTATTGCCTGCAGTTCCTTGGCGAGCGACGAAGAGTTGATACCGTGCGTGTATGGTATCTCTATTACCTGTCCGCCCCATTCTTTCATGGTCTCGAACACTTCGGAACGTAGTTCCTGTTCCGGTCCGCATTTCCAGTCGTCACCGTGTATTATGAAATCAGGCTTGTACTTCCTTAGGTTAGGAACGTAGCTCCATTCATCTTGCGGCACAATGTCTGCCACGCCTTTAATGTTCTCCACTACCTGTTTGCGCTGTTCATACGTCATGTATGGCAGGCGGCGGTGTGTCGCTATTGCCTTGTCCGTGAAAAGACCTATTGTTATGTCGCCGTATTTGGCGCCTTCGCTTATGATGTTTATAAGTCCAGGGTGCATGATGTCTCCTATCATGCCTAAGTATACGATTTTGCTCATTATGTTGTTTTTTTATTGTTATTAAGGGGCTCGGAGCTCTTTGAGAGCTCCGAGATTTTTGAGAGCTCGGAGTGCTCAGAGCTCTCGGAGAACTCCGAGTTCTCAGTTTCTCTCCGAGGAACCCTCTTAAAACAGCTTCTTCCTAAGTCGTCGCCATGCGCCGCGCCTGTATTCGTCTCTCACCTCCGGCAGCACCTCGTGGTAACTCCTCTCCGTGTCAAGGACCAGTCCGCCGTGCATGTTCGGTGCCATTATGGGCGTCATGTAGTCATCGCCGAACTCGCCCCGCAGAAACTCTTCGTAACGCTTGGGCGCCGGTATCTGTATGTCTTCGAAGTCGAGCCACACCGTTTCGTCGAGTATGCTCTTGTCAAAGATGTGTCTGTCACCGCTCATTGTAAGTTCCGCCGCCTTGTCGGTGTCGTTCCAACACGTCTCGCGCAGCACTTCTTCCGACTGCCTGTAGATGTCCTTCCAACTGCTTCTTTTCAGCATACGGCGCGCTTTGAGTTTGCGGAATATCTGTCCGAACCTGCCTGAATATACTACGTTCATGTTCACCGCCTTAAGCAGTTTGCGAGGATATGCGCTTCTTTTCAGAATGTCGTCGAGTCGTGCACCCCTGCCCTCGGGCGGTACGGCGTCCACAACGAATATGTCGATGAATATCCCTTGGTTGAACGGTTGGAACGAGTCGGAAGGGCGTATCGCCGCCGTGCCGCTGTTGCGGAACTGTGCGTGGCTGCGATAATAGCCGGTGTCCGTATATGCCGTCTGTAAGAAATAGGGGGGGCGGAACTGACTGTTGCCTATCATGTTCATGTGGTCGTAGTCCTCGCGCGGCATCATCAGGTCCACATCATCATCCCATGGGATGAAGCCCTTGTGGCGCACCGCACCCAAAAGCGTTCCTCCCTCTGCCCAGCAGCGCAGCCCGTTGCGCCGGCAAAAGCCGAGAAATTCTCTCAGCAGATCCAGCTCCACAGCCCACACTTTCTTCATTTCTGCCGTGACGAGATGTCCGTTTCTGTATTCCTCTTCTATATTGAATGCCATTTCCGTATGCAGATTATATCCTTTTCCGGCACCTCTGCCGCCGGACACACTGTTACAAGTCAACTTGACTGATATGAGAATACAAAGGTACATATTTTATTATTAATAACATCAGTTCAATGAATTTAAGTTTTCAGAAAGCATAGAATTGGCTGGGATTTTATTTTTGTAAGAAGATAAAAGGAGATAGAGGAAGATAAAAGGAGATAAAAGACGTGTGTCTTGTTGCTTGCTCCAAGAGTATCGTCTTTTATCTTCTGTGGCGCCGGCCGCATATCTTCCCGCATCTCCTTTTATCTCCTTTCGTCTCCTGAAAGGTGTCCTTTTGCACTCTAAAAGGGCACCTTTTAGGAGACAAAAAGCCACCTTTTAGAACCTCGGAGGTATCATCTTGATTATCAACACGTTACAAGCGTCTCGAAAATAGTGCTTTTTCGGCGTTGTGACCTGTGCCGCGTGCATGGCTTTATGACGATAAGTTGCTCCGGAAAAACATTTTCTTTGATGTATGTCAAATAAACGGTGATGATATGAAAAAAGTGAGAAAACAATATTGTGTGCGCACACGGAAAGCGTTATCTTTGCATCGTGTTCGTGAGAATACTTGTTTTTCATAGGTTAGTAGTTTGATAGATTTAAGGTAAAGATTATGTTATTAGATTTAGAAACGGAGATTTTGATTGTTTCGGTTATCATAATGACGGTTGTCAATATAATAGCATTGGTAAACACAAATATCCGTTAAAGTATTCAGGAGGCCGGTATGAGTGATTCATGTCGTCCTCTTTTTTTGTTCCAAAGGTTTCATGTTCTCTTTCGTTGCATCTCTTGCGTGTTTTGTCGGCACGCCCACGCTTGCACGGCAGTCCTGTGTACGCATTGCGCACCGACACCACACGGTGGCACGGACTTTGTATCTCTGCGGCTTTACGTTTAATTAAAAAAGCGTAATTAACTCATGTTTTGTGCAATAAAGTACTGAAAAGACGTTCTTTTTGCAGAATTCTGTTTAAATTTGCAGCTAAAAATAAAATTATCACATAATGAAAAGGATACTCTTACCTTTCGTAATATTGTTTTCGGTAATATTTCTTTGTGCTTCCTGTTTGGACGATGGAAACGAGACCGAGTTTATCTTTGCCGATGATACGGCAATCTCGGCATTCTCTCTCGGAACGCTTAACAGACACACCACAGTCAAGTCGTCTACGGGCGAAGACAGTGCCGTGGTGGTGACGGTGACAGGCAGCAAATATAAATTCTACATAGATCAGGTAAAGCGCGAGATATATAATGCCGACTCATTGCCCGTAGGCACGGACAACAAACATGTGATTTGCGAGATTACGAGCAAGAACTCGGGGGTGATAGTGATAAAGGACATCGACAGCGACACGCTGAGATACTATAACAGCAGCGACTCGATAGACTTTTCGGAACCGCGCGAGATTTCGGTATTCGACATGGCGGGCACGGGCAAGCGCACGTACAAGGTGAGCGTGAACGTGCATAAAGAATATGCGGATACCGTATATTGGAATCTTATGTGCACGGAGCCAAGCCTTGCACGGCTTACGGCGATGAAGGCGGTGGAGAACAACGGCAGGATATTCGTATTCGGAACAGACGGCACAGCCACACATATTTATCACACCGACGCTGCAGACGGGCACTCATGGCGCCAGGCTACGCCCAACTTCAATATGGTTATAGCAGCAGCTGACTACAGTAACGTGGCTGTTAAAGGCGGTATGATATACATGCTCTGCGGCAGTCAGTTGTTGAAATCTGCCGACGCCGACAACTGGGAAAAGGTTTCCGATGTGGCTGGTGTGGCACGCCTTGTAGGCGCAGGCAGCCGCAGGCTTTATGCGCTCGACGGCAACGGTGGCATCGTTTCGTCGGATGACGGAGTGGCGTGGACGGCAGAGACGCTCGACGGCGATGCGCGCATGCTGCCCGACAGGGATATCAACTTTGCCGTGCTGCCACTAAGGACAAACGCACAGACCGAACGCGTGATAATGACCGGCAATCATGCAGATATGCTCGATGCCACAGACACCACTGCTGTGGTATGGAGCAAGGTGGAGGAATATGCTCCGAACTCTGAAAATCATTCGTGGACATACTATGACAACGTGGTTAAGAAAGTTCTGCCGCGCCTCGAAAATCTTGTCATGACATGCTATGACGGTCGTTTGGCGGCGTTCGGCGGCGATGAAATGGACGGCGGAAAGGTCAAGGCTTTTGCACAGATGTACTTCAGTCCGGACAACGGTCTGTCATGGCACAACGACAGCCGCTTCAGCTTTCCAAAAGACTTTGCCGGCAGTAAGTCGTCTTTCGCCTTTGTCGCAGGTTCCGACAACTTCCTCTGGATTATATGCGGAGAAACGGGACAGGTATGGCGCGGAAGACTGAGCCAGCTCGGCTGGGCTAACGACCGGACATCGTTCACAAAAAGTCCGCGTCTGTAGGGCTATATAATATAATAAGGTGTATATGAAGAAACTCCTGCTTATAATTACTGTCATATGTCTTGCTGTCACGGCGCGTGCGCAGGATGACGAGGAGTACAGGCTGGAGCTGGGCGCCGGTGTGGGCATGGTGTCATACCAGGGCGACTTCAACGGCAGTATAGCAAAGAACATGCAGCCGATGACGACACTGCTCGTCAGACGTGTCTTCAACCCATATATGGGGCTGAGGGCAAGTCTGTCGTTTGGAAAACTTAAAGGCTCGTCGGGAGATGTAGAGACATTTTATCCCGAGTTCAATGACAATCCGGTAGAGTTCAGCAACTCGCTGACTGACTTTAGCGTGGCATACGAATACAACTTCTGGCCCTATGGCACCGGTCGTGACTATCGCGGAGCAAAGAGACTCACGCCTTTCGTTTTTCTCGGCATAGGCGGAACGTATGTGAAGAGCGGTGACGAAAGCGTTTTTACAGCAAACTTTCCTATAGGCGCAGGCGTTAAATACAAGATAGGACCGAGGGTTAATCTGGGACTGGAATGGGCTATGCACTTCTCGCTGAGCGACAAGCTCGACGGCGTGGAAGACCCATATATGATAAAGAGTGCCGGACTGTTTAAGAACACCGACTGCTATTCGGCTCTTCAGCTTACTATCACGTACAGCCTGATGCCAAAGTGCAGGACATGTAATAAAGACTGAAAATGACAGGACAAGACATAAGTATAGACATGAAGCGGGTGCCGCGCCACATCGCCATAATAATGGACGGCAACGGTCGTTGGGCGGCGGAACGCGGCAAGGAGCGCAGCTACGGACATCAGGCAGGTGTGGAGTCTGTGCGCCGCATCACATCAGAGTGTACGCGCCTCGGCGTGGAATATCTCACACTGTACACCTTCTCGACGGAAAACTGGAAACGCCCTGCCGACGAGGTGGCTGCACTTATGGGACTGGTTCTGTCGTCGCTCGAAGACGAGATATTCATGAAGAACAACGTGCGCTTTCGCGTAATAGGCGACATCGCACGCCTGCCGCAGGCAGTGCAGGACAAGCTCAATGAGACGATGGAGCACACAAGCGGCAACACCGCCATGACAATGGTGGTGGCTCTGAGTTATTCTTCGAAATGGGAAATAACGCATGCCGTGCGCGAAATAGCCGCCGGCGTGGCGGAAGGTACTATCGACCGCAACGACATAGACGACGAGATGATATCCGCACACATGCAGACATCGTTCATGCCCGACCCTGATCTGCTGATACGTACAGGCGGGGAAGTGCGCATAAGCAACTATCTTTTGTGGCAGATAGCCTACTCCGAACTGTATTTCTGCGACACTTTCTGGCCCGACTTCGATGAAAAGGCGCTGCGCGAAGCCATAGCGTGCTATCAGAAACGGCAGAGACGCTTCGGCAAAACGGAGGCGCAGGTGGAAAACAACGAATAGAACAAGACAACAAACAAAGAAGATGAACAAGATATTAGGACGAATACTGCTGTTTGCGGCATTATCGACAAGCATTGGCGCAGTGGCGCAGGAGAAGATAGTAAACCCTGACATATCGTATGCCGGAATACCGAGAACATGCAAAATCGGCGGCATCGCCGTTTCGGGTGTCAGCGGATACGAGGACTATATGCTCACCGGTATATCCGGACTTGTCATAGGACAGGAAGTGTCGGTGCCGGGACAGGAGATCACCGATGCCGTGAAGCGTTATTGGAGGCACGGTTTGTTCTCGAAAGTGCAGATTGCTGCCGACTCGATAGTGGGAGACAAGGTCTATCTTCATTTCTATCTGGCTGTTCGTCCGCGTGTTTCTACGATTAACTATATCGGTTTGAAGAAAACGGAAAAGGAAGATATGGAGGCTAAACTGGGATTGCTCAAGGGCAGTCAGATTACACCGAACATGATCGACCGTGCTAAAATTCTTGCAAAGAACTATTTTGACGACAAGGGCTTCAAGAACGCTGATATCTCCATAATACAGCGTGACGACGTTGCAAACAAAGATCATGTAATACTCGACGTTATCATCGACAAGAAGGAAAAGATGAAAGTGCGCAGCATCATTATCGAAGGCAACGAACAATTGGCTGACAACAAAATTAAAGGAGGGCTGTTCCGAAAAGGCGCTTTCGCAAAAATACACGAGGCGGGAAAGTTGTCTTCGTTCCTGAAAGCAAAGAAGTTCACCCCCGAAAGATACAAGACGGACAAACAGAACCTTATCGACAAGTATAACGAGCTTGGCTACCGCGACGCTACAATCATTGAGGACAGCGTGTGGAACGTGGACGATAAGCATGTGAACGTGTACGTAAAAGTGGACGAGGGAAAGAAATATTACATCCGAAACATCAACTGGGTTGGTAATACCATCTACTCCACAGACTATCTGAACAGCGTGCTCGGCATGAAGAAAGGCGATGTCTACAATCAGAAACTCATGAACAAGCGCCTCTCGGAAGACGACGATGCCGTGGGAAACAACTACTGGAACAACGGTTATCTGTTCTATAACCTGCAGCCGACGGAGGTGAATATCGTTGGCGACTCTATCGACTTGGAGATGCGTATAATGGAGGGACAGCAGGCGCATATCAGTCGCGTGCGCATCAACGGCAACGACCGACTGTATGAAAACGTCATCCGCCGCGAGCTGAGAACAAAACCGGGCGATCTCTTCTCGAAAGAGGCACTGCAGCGTTCGGCACGTGAAATGGCATCGATGGGACACTTCGATGCGGAACAGATAAACCCGGACGTGAAGCCGAATTACGAAGACGGTACAGTAGATATTAACTGGGATCTTGTACAGAAGTCTAACGACCAGGTGGAATTCTCGCTCGGTTGGGGACAGACTGGAGTCATCGGGCGTGTCGGTCTGAAGCTGAACAATTTCTCCATGCGCAATCTTTTCAACAAGAATAAGGAGCACAGAGGTATTCTTCCGGTGGGCGACGGCGAGGTTCTGTCGGTGGGTGCGCAGACAAACGGTACCTACTATCAATCGTACAACGCCTCTTATTCCACCAGTTGGTTCGGCGGCAAGCGCCCGATACAGTTCAGTGTGGGTGCCTACTATTCAAAGCAGACCGACGTATCGAGCAACTATTACAACAGCGGATACATGAACAACTACTATAATTACTTGTATGGTTACGGCAATAGCAATAACTGGTACGAGAATTATTACGACCCCGACAAGTACGTTCAGCTGCTCGGCGTATCCGTGGGATGGGGAAAACGCCTGCGATGGCCCGACGATTACTTTCAGCTTTCGGTGGAATTGGCTTATCAGCGATACATGTTGAAGAACTGGCAGTACTTCCTCGTGACCAACGGAAACTGCAACAACCTTAATCTCGGCATAACTCTCTCGCGTGTGTCTACGGACAACCAACTGTTCCCGCGACGCGGTTCGGAGTTCTCAGCTTCCGTCACTGTAACTCCACCATGGTCTAAATTCCAGAAAAAAGACTATGCCAACCTTGCCGTAGACCGCAACTCGCCGACATATACGGACGAGCAACAGGAGAAATATCGCTGGATTGAGTATCACAAATGGAAATTCAAGGCAAAGACATATACGGCTCTTACAAGCGGACAGAAATGCTTTGTGCTGATGACACGTGTGGAAATGGGACTGCTCGGGTCGTATAACAAGCACAAAAAGTCGCCTTTCGAGACATACTACATGGGTGGCGACGGCATGAGCGGATATTCGTCGGGATATGCCGAGGAGACTATAGGACTGCGTGGATATGAAAACGGCTCGCTGACTCCTTACGGATATGAGGGCTATGCATACGATCGCTTCACGCTTGAGCTACGTTATCCGTTCCTGCTTGGTAACACCACGATATACGGACTGACATTCGCCGAAGCCGGAAACGCATGGAACGAGACGAAGAAGTTCAATCCGTTCGACATGAAGCGCTCTGCCGGAATAGGCGTGCGCATATTCCTTCCCATGGTTGGACTTATGGGTATAGACTGGGCTTACGGCTTTGACAAGGTGTTTGGACAGAAGAGCGGCAGCCAGTTCCACTTCATACTGGGACAAGAGTTTTAGTTAATTTATAATTGATAATTTATAATTAATAATTATTGGGGGGCTTTGATGCCATATAGATCTTATGGGACTTATAGGTCTTATATGTCTTATAGAAAATTAAAAAGAGAAAAATAAAAACAAAGGAGGTAACATGAAAAAGAAAATAATGACAATGTTTGTCATGGCTCTCATGGCTGTGACGGCAAATGCACAGAAGTTCGCATTGGTGGATATGGAGTATATCCTGAAAAACGTTCCTGCCTATGAGCGTGCCAACGAACAGCTTTCTCAGGTAGCCAAGAAATGGCAGGCAGAGGTGGAGGCTATCAATACGGTGGCACAGACACTCTACAAGAACTACCAGAACGAGGTGGTGTTTCTCTCGCAGGAGCAGAAGAAACAGCGCCAGGAGGCTATAATGGAGAAAGAAAAGGAAGCCAGTGAACTGAAAAAGAAGTATTTCGGTCCGGAAGGCGAGCTTTTCAAGAAGCGCACCAGTCTTATGACACCGATACAGAAGGAGATTTACAACGCCGTAAAGGACATCGCCGACATGCGCGGATATTCTCTTGTGATAGACAGGGCGTCGGATACCGGCATTGTCTTCGGCTCGCCCAAGATAGACATAAGCAACGAGGTGCTGCGCAAACTGGGATATTCCAACTGACGACACAACCTCGGCAATGGCGACAACTGTTGTCACGGCGGTATTGAAATAGAACTTGAATAATTAATAATAAAAACAAAAAGGAAATGAAAAAACTTATTTTAATGCTGATGCTTTGCGTTCCTATGGCAATGTCGGCACAGAAGTTCGGACATGTAGACGCACAGTCGGTAATGCAAAACCTACCTGAATTCATGAAGGTAAGAGGCGAGCTTGAAGCTCAGGCAAAACAGTATGACAACGACCTGAAGCTGATGCAGGACGAAATCCAGAAGAAAGTTGACAACTACGAGAAGTCAAAGAGCACGATGAACGCCACAAAACAGCAGGAAGAAGAGAAGACTATACAGGATTTGCTTCAGAAGTTCCAGCAGGCACAGCAAGACAACCAGCAGGCTTTCCAGAAGGCACAACAGGAGAAGATGCAGCCTATAATGACGAAAGTGATGACTGCCATAAAGAACGTAGGCAAAGCCGGTGGCTATGTATACATCATGGACAACGCCAGCGGCATACCCTATATCAGCGACACACTGAGCAAGGATGTTACTGCCGATGTCAAGGCGGAGATTGCAAAGATGAAATAAAACGGTACGGAGCATGGCGTGCCGTCGGGAACAAGCGGCGGCATATATGTTCTTGTCGTACATCGCGGCACGCCATGCCCTATCCGTATTAGAACCATGTCATCATTTATATTTAACACCGATATGAAAAAAACGATACTCTTTATCATGGCTCTTGTGTTGCCGGTGGTTGCCGGAGCACAGGTCAGATTTGCATATTTCAGTTACGGCGAAGTGTTCGGTTCCATGCCCGAACATGCCATAGTACAGGAAAATATGAAGAAGCTGGCGTCGCAGTATGAGGCTGAGACAAAGCGTGCCGAAGAGGAGTTTAATGTTAAATATGAAGAGTTTCTTGAAGGTCAGCGCAACTTTGCACCTGCCATACTCAACAAACGTCAGGCAGAGCTGCAAGAGATAATGGAGAAGAACATTACCTTCAAGGAAGAGGCTCGCCGTTTGCTCAAGCAGGCGGAAGCCGACATGAATATGCCGCTGAAATCAAAACTGAGCGCCGTGCTCAAGCGTATAGGCATGGAAAGAGGATATGCTTTTATCCTTAACACCGACAATGATGCCTGCCCCTACATAGATCCGGCGCAGGGAACGGACATCACGGCAGAGCTGAAAGAACTGCTGAAATAAAAAAGAAAGGTTCGCGTATATGGCATTGTCCGGTACTCCCGGTCCCATAGGGGTGTTCGACTCCGGTTACGGCGGTCTGACCATACTCCACGGAATGAGGCAGTTGCTGCCCCAATACGACTATATGTATCTCGGCGACAATGCCCGTACACCTTACGGCACACGCTCGTTCGACGTCGTCTATATGTTTACGCGCCAGGCGGTGATGAAACTTTTCGACATGGGTTGCCAATTGGTAATCCTCGGATGCAACACCGCATCGGCAAAGGCACTGCGCTCCATACAGCAGAACGATCTACCCCGGATAGACCCAAACCGCCGTGTTCTCGGAATAATACGCCCCACAGCAGAAATCATAGGGCTGCTTACACGAAAGCGCCATGTGGGTATTCTTGCTACCGAAGGTACCATAAAGAGCGAAAGCTACAATCTTGAAATATCCAAACTCTATCCCGATATAAAAGTGTCGGGCGTCGCTTGCCCTTTTTGGGTGCCGCTCGTGGAATACAACGAGGCAGATAGTCCGGGAGCCGACTATTTCGTAAAAAAACGTATAGACCAACTGATGAATCTCGACCCTGACATCGATGCCATAATATTGGGCTGTACCCACTATCCGCTGCTTATGCCGAAGATAAAGAAGTACGTGCCCGAGGGGGTACGCATTGTGCCCCAGGGAGAATATGTGGCGAATAGCCTTGCCGACTATCTGACACGCCATCCGGAAATGGAGCGGCGCTGTTCCAAAGGCGGCACCTGCCGTTATCTGACGACAGAGAACACCGAACGTTTCAAGGAATCGGCGCAGATGTTCCTTCATGAGTCGGTAGACGTAGAGAACGTTGTACTGGGATAACGTCCAAACAACTAACACTTTTTTTGAAGAAACTTATCCCGAACTCGCGTAACTGATGATTATTCCGGGTGCAAGTCATACGGACCTTTATGACAATTCTACCGTCATTCCGTTCGACAAATTGGAAGCATTCTTTAACAAGCATCTTCAAATAAACGTTTAAAAACGAAGTTCGATATTACATCGAACTTCACGTAAAGTAGCGGGCTGCTACTGTTTCAGTGCAAAGATAATGCTTCCGGCATGTCCGTTGGCGGGAATTGGCAGCTATTGTCAGGATTTGGCATTATTTGGCAGAAATTAATAAAGAAACGGATCTATATATGAACATCTTGCCGTGCACTTTTGACACTTGTGAAACTGCGCCACTTAAGGCTGTAAACTGCGCCACTTCACGTCGTAAAGTGCGTAGGTTTACGGTGTGATGTTACGCACTTTCTCATTCCGGACACTGCTCTTTATTGCACACTTTGGTGTAATCAAAAGTAACGCACAATATAACAACAACTTACAGTTGCACGCGCATTTTCGCGATTATTTACACACAAAAGAAATTTATTTTGAAATATCGCAAATACAGGAGGTGCGGTTTTATTAAAATGTAAGCATGAAACAAGCTTCCTGAGCAATATGTTTTACCCTCCCTAACTCGTGTATCGTTCTGATTTACAACGAGATACAATCCTGTAAAAAAGGCATGCCCTTGACGGACATGCCCCGATAGATCTACTACTCTCAGATATAGAATCAGTTCAACGCATCTGCCAACTCGGCACCTGCCTTGAACTTAGCCACTTTCTTGGCGGCAATCTGTATCTTCTGCTTTGTAAGCGGATTGATGCCTTCGCGAGCGGGACGCTCGTTTACACTGAATGTACCGAAACCAACCAATGCTATCTTATCGCCGGCAACGAGAGCTTCTTTTACTGCTGCAAGTGTAGCATCAAGAGCCTTCTTAGAATCAGCCTTACTCAAACCTGAACCGGCTGCGATCTTCTCAATAAGTTCTGTCTTGTTCATAATCTTTTAGTTATTAATTATTAATATGTTAGGAAATATAATCCGTTAATTGTTTCGCAAATATAATTGAAACCTTTTATAAACCAAACAAAAAAGGCGAAAAAGTGAGTAATTTATTGAAAAAAACCGCGTAACAGCGTGTTTTTATGCCTTATAACGGATATTTTTAGTATTTTTGCCGTCTGTAAAACATAAACATAAAGATTTACTACATGCGCAATATCCCTGTCATAACAAAGAATCTTCTGATTATTAATGTGTTGATGTTTGCCGCCACTTTCGTGTTCGGAAGGGTGGGAGTAGACCTCAAAGACATACTGGGACTTCATTTTCTGCTGGCATCCGATTTTCATCTTTACCAGTTGTTCACATATTTGTTCATGCACGCCGGTCTGGAACATATATTCTTCAACATGTTCGCTCTTTGGATGTTCGGGTGTGTGGTGGAAAATGTGTGGGGTCCGAAGAGATTCCTGTTCTATTACCTGGCATGCGGTGTAGGAGCCGGACTGATACAGGAACTTACACAACTCGGTTCGTTTTATATAATGATGAGCGACCAGGTGCCGTCGTTCGGGGTAGCAGACCTCATCGAAGCAGGCAGAGTGAACTCCGTTGCTCTCAACTCATGGACCACCGTGGGGGCATCAGGCTCGGTATACGGCATACTGCTTGCTTTCGGCATGATATTCCCCGAAGAGCGCATTTTCATATTTCCGCTTCCGATACCGATAAAGGCAAAATGGTTCGTGATGTTTTATGCAGCGATTGAACTGTTCTTCGCGCTCGGCACAAAAGGCGACAACGTGGCACATTTCGCCCACCTCGGCGGCATGCTCTTCGGATATATCATGATAAGATACTGGCGCGGCAACGGTGGCAACGGCAATTTCGGGCGCAACCGTGGGCATCAGTTCTTCGACAGAATGAGAAACTCGTGGGAGAAGCACTCCCACCGCAAGGCAGACGACATGTATGGTAACCGCAGAGAGAGCGACCACGAGTATAACGCCAGGAAGAGAAAGGAACAGGAGGAGACGGACCGCATTCTCGACAAGATACGCCGCAGCGGATACGACAGCCTGACGAAGGAAGAGAAACAGAAACTTTTTGAAAACGGCAGGAAATGACAACAGTCGTTATGCACGAAATCTTTTCTTGAAGTAATGTTCAGACAACTGAAAAGGCTGACGATACAGCTTATGTCGGGTGCCAACATTGCCACGGTGGCGGTGATGGCACTGGTAGGAATGAGCGACAGACTCAGTCCGGCAGACCACCCGTTGCTGTCTGTCGTGGGGTTGACGTTCCCGTTTTTCATAATATGTAATTTTGCCTTTCTCGTTTTCTGGCTAATGTTCTATAAGAGGGGCACGCTCATTCCCTTAATCGGATTTATACTGTGTTATTTCCCCATACGCACATATTCGCCGCTCAACATCACGGGCGACACGCCCGAGGGCGCGGTGAAGGTCATGTCGTATAATGTTGCCAACTATGGCTCGCCCGACATCATGGTCGACAGCCTTAACCCCATATTCCGCTACATACGCGATAGCGGTGCGGACATAGTCTGTATACAGGAAGGGACAATGTCCGAACCGCTTGTCACATATACCGGCGATGCCTATCCGTATCGCGATTCGGTATTGAAAGCCCCTTCGGGCACGTCGCTCGTGCTGCTGAGCAAACACCCGATAGTGGGCAAGGAGCAGATAGAATATTCCTCTAAAAGCAATGCCAGTGCGGCGTTCAAAGTCGTAATGGACGGCGACACTGTGATTATAATCAACAACCATTTCGAGTCTACGGGGCTGTCGCTTGAAGAACGTGCCGAGTTCAGGAATATAGTAAAAGGCAATGCCGGAAACGACACCATAAAGGAAGAGTCGAAAAAACTGATAACCAAGCTCGGTGACGCCAACCGCAGGAGGGCGCCGCAGGCAGAAGCCGTGGCGGAATATGTGCGCCGGCATAAGGGCAAAAGCATTATATTGTGCGGCGACTTCAACGACAACCCGATATCATATACCCGTCGTATACTTGCCGACGAGCTTACCGACTGTTACGTGGCGACTGCCAACGGACCGGGTATATCATACAATCACAACGCCATTTTCGTAAGGATAGACAACATAATGTGTTCCGGGCAGTGGCAACCCTACAACTTCAAAGTAGACAGAAGCATAGACGCGTCAGACCACTATCCCATATACGGCTGGCTGGAAAAAGCTTCGAAACAAGCAAAAAAACAGTAATAAAGCAACTTAAATATTCCAAAGTTTAAAAAAAAATAATTATCTTTGCACGCTATATATCAAATTACGAATACAATAATTTAATAATAACAAAAAATGCAAAACAAAGGAATTGTAATTGTAACAGCCGCCTTATTGACTCTTGCAAGCATCTTCTATTTGTCTTTCTCCTTTGCCACCGCCTACTATGACAAGCAGGCTGCCGGCATAAAGGACTCCATTGCACAGCAGGATTACAAAGACTCGGTGAAATATCTGGGCGTGTACTCTTATCAGAAGTGTCTGGAAACACAGATAGGCTTGGGACTGGATCTTAAGGGAGGTATGAACGTGATTCTCGAAATCTCCGTTCCGGACGTTATCGAGACACTGGCAGATCACAAGACAGATGCTGCCTTCGTTAAATCAATGGAACAGGCAAAGAAGGAAGAAGAGAAAAGCCAAAGCGACTTTATCTCTCTCTTCATCAAGTATTATCAGCAGAATGCGCCCGGACACCGCCTGGCGGAAATCTTTGCCACACAGCAGCTGAAAGGCAAGGTTACGACACAGAGCAGCGACAGCGAGGTGGAGAAGGCACTGCGTGCAGAGGTTCAGTCGGCTATAGACAACTCTTACAATGTTGTGCGCAACCGTATCGACAAGTTCGGCGTTGTTCAGCCCAATATCCAGAAACTGGAAGGTCAGGACGGACGTATTATGGTAGAAATGCCCGGTATACGCGAGCCGGAGCGCATACGTAAGTTGCTCCAGAGCAGCGCAAACCTCGAGTTCTGGGAGACATTCAACAGCGAGGAGGTTGTGCCTTATCTGCGTCAGATAGACCAGCGCCTTGCAGGCGTTGAGACAGAAGACTCGACTGCAACTGCCGATACGACCGCAAACAAGGTGGCAGAAGCAGCACCCGCCGATATGAAATTGAAGATAAACAAGGGTGCTTCGTCTGCTGCGGAAAAGGCTGCAGCCAACGAAAGCTCACAGTTGGCACAGGCAAAGAAACAAAATCCGTTGCTTGCCATGCTTCAGGTTGTTCCGCAAGGCTCGCTCAGTATCGTCGGATATGCAAGCGTGCGCGATACAGCCGAAATAAACAAGATTATCTATTCGGAGACGGCAAAGCAGATATTGCCTTCAGACGTGAAACTGTTGTGGGGTGCAAAGCCCGCCGACGGCATATCGGCAAAGAACGTGTTCGAACTCTATGCGCTCAAGGTGACACAGAGCAACGGTCGCGCTCCGCTTGAGGGCGATGTGGTGACAAGTGCCAAGGACGAGTTCGACCAGATGACGGGACGTCCCAGCGTAAGCATGTCCATGAACTCTGACGGAGCACGCCGCTGGGCAGCTCTGACAAAGGCAAACGTCGGCAAGGCCATCGCCATTGTGCTTGACGATGTGGTATACAGCGCTCCACGCGTTAACGGAGAAATCTCGGGAGGAAACTCGACGATATCCGGTAACTTTACAATCGAAGACACCAAGGACCTTGCAAACACCCTTATCTCCGGTCGTATGCCGGCACCTGCACGTATCGTACAGGCAGACGTGGTTGGTCCTACATTGGGTGCACAGTCGATACAGCAGGGTATAATGTCGTTCATCGTGGCATTTATCATCCTTATGATATACATGGTGGTGATGTACGACCTGATACCCGGTATGATAGCCAACTGCGCTCTGCTCATCAACCTGTTCTTCACGCTCGGCATTCTGACATCGTTCCAGGCTGCACTGACAATGCCCGGTATCGCCGGTATGGTGCTGTCGCTCGGTATGGCGGTGGATGCAAACGTGCTGATATACGAGCGCACCAAGGAAGAACTGCGTAAGGGACTTGGCGTAAAGCAGGCTCTCTCACTGGGATACAGCAACGCTTTCTCGGCAATCTTCGACTCTAACCTTACGTCTATCATCACGGGTGTAATCCTGTACGTATTCGGTACCGGTCCTATCCGTGGCTTCGCAACGACGCTTATCATCGGTATATGCTGCTCGTTCTTCTCTGCAGTGTTCCTTACACGCCTTGTTTACGAAAACCGCATGAAGAAAGACAAGTGGCTGAACCTGAACTTTACAACACGCGTATCGCGTAATCTGCTTCAGAATACAAAGATACAGTTCATGGGAATGCGTCGTCGCACATTCACTATAGCAGGCGTAATAGCAGTTCTGTTCATTGCATGTCTCTTTACAAAGGGTCTGAGTCGCAGTATCGACTTTACCGGAGGACGCAACTATATCATAAAACTTGAAAAACCGGTAGAGCCCGAGCAGGTGACCGCGGCTTTGCAGAAGTCGTTCGGCGACAGCCATGTTACAGCTCTTGCAATAGGTACCGACGGAAAGACAATACGTATCTCCACCAACTACAAGATAGAGTCCAACGACCCGAACATCGACGATGAGGTAGAGAACATCCTTTTCACATCGTTGTCAAAGGCAAATCTTGTAACACAGAAGAGTGTCGACGCATTCAAAAATCCCGATGTGCGTGCAGGCGGTTCCATTATCAGTTCTGCCAAGGTTGGTCCTTCTGTGGCAAAGGATATCACTCACGGCGCTATCATAAGCGTTATATTGGCTCTCGTTGCCATATTCCTCTACATCCTCGTCCGCTTCCATAACGTAGCGTTCTCGTTGGGTTCTGTAGTGGCTCTGGCTCTCGACACGCTGGTTGTGCTCGGTATTTACTCGGCACTGTGGGGAATAGTTCCTTTCTCGCTCGAGATAGATCAGACTTTCATCGGTGCCATCCTGACGGTTATCGGTTACTCTATAAACGACAAGGTGGTTGTGTTCGACCGTATACGCGAGAACCTCGGACTGTACAAGAAACGTGAACTTAGCGAGACGTTCAACAACTCTCTGAACGAGACATTGGCACGTACCATAAACACTTCACTGTCTACGTTGCTGGTATTGCTCTGCATCTTCTTCCTCGGAGGTGACAGCATCCGCAGCTTCTCGTTTGCAATGATTATCGGTGTTGTGGCAGGTACACTGTCGTCAATATTTGTTGCAGCTCCTGTGGCATACATCACGCTCGGCAAGAAAGCCGGCAATAAGACTGCTGCTGCGGCATAAACAGAGTATCATAAGGCTATATATAAAAAGATGTGGAACCGGTTACGGTTCCACATCTTTTTATATTGACAATCGATAGCGAGTGTTTGCTTTTGCTGTTTTATCAAGTGCATGACCTATAGATTCTATCGTATCAATAGATTTTTATAGGTTCTATAGTTTTCTATAGTTCCTCTAATTCTTCATTTTTAATTCTTAATTCTTAATTAAAAAGAAGTGGTCTCACCGAGAATCGAACTCGGATCTAATCTTTAGGAGAGACTTGTTCTATCCATTGAACTATGAGACCCCACTCTTTGTTGCGTCCGTATGCTATACGGGCAAATGCCGTTGCAAAGATAAAAAACTTTTGTTGATGAAGTATATCAACGGCATTTACGCATGCAAAGGTAAGAATTTTATTTCTATTTTCATATATACAAGCATGTTATTTCTTGGCTGTTAGAATAAAACCTGTTAACTTTGCACCTCCTTAAAAAGGACTTCCGGCATGGTAATGTGCTGAAATTGCATGTAATTGATTAAACTTTCACATTATTTGTCTGTCACAATATAGTTATGAGTAGATTATTATTGTTGTTCAGCCTGTTCATATTGGGCACGGCATGCGCATTTTCGCAAGGAACGGTTAAGGGTAACGTGTTGGATAAGAGGGTAGACGAAGCACTCCAGTTTGTAAATGTAGCCGTGTCGCGGCAGGGAGACACCAAGACGCTGAAAGGCGGTATTACCGATGAGAGAGGCGCTTTCAGGGTCTCGGGGCTTGAAAACGGAAGTTACACCCTCACCCTGTCGTTTATGGGATACAAGACTTTGAAACGCAATTTCACCATCTCCGATGAAAAGAAAATGGTGAGCTACGGTCGTTTGTATATGTCGGAAGACACACGGATGCTTAACGAAGTTACCGTAACCGGGCAGCGGTCGTCGATGAAACTGGAAGTAGACCGCAAGTCGTTCGACGTGTCGCAGCAGATAATAAATGTCGGCGGAGCCGCGGCAGACGTGCTTGAGAACATCCCGTCTGTAGAGGTAGACAACGACGGTAATATCTCCCTGCGCGGCAACACCAGTGTGGAGGTGTGGATAAACGGCAAGTCGAGCGGTCTTACAACCGACAATCGTGCTGAAATATTGCAGCAGTTGCCGGCGGAAAGCATCGAGCGCATCGAGGTGATAGACAATCCGTCTGCCAAGTTCAGCGCCGAAGGCAGTGCCGGAATAATAAACATCGTGCTGAAAAAAGACCGCAAGGCGGGCTACTACGGCTCGCTGCAGGCAGGCGGTAACACCAACGGCGGAGCAAACACAAGCGGTAACATCAACTACAACAGTTCGTTGTTCGATGCCTATCTCAACATCGGATACCGTCACAGAGTGCACAAGGGCAACACTTCAAGCTATCAGGAATCGTTCGCCAACAACCAGTATCAGTATTATAACAGCGACTCCGAACACCGTGGCAACAACCTTTTCTCGCGCGCCGGCATCACATGGCACGCAACGAAAAAGGACGATTTCTCGCTTAGCGGTATGATGATGAAGGGCGGACACAACGACGGATATTCCTACCCATATCACTACGGAGCGATAGGAAGTGCCACGGACAGCCATATAATGACGCGTCATAACACGGGCGACTCAGACATGCGCATGCTCTACGGGGAATTTAACTACAGGCATAACTTTACGGATACTCACTTCATCGACTTCGTTGCCGACTATCACAGTTGGAACATGGACAACGATCAACTGTATCAGGACAGCACGGAATATATTGACATGCCCGACCGCGGGCGCGAGTACAGTTATCAGCACCGCCCCATGTACATGCGCAACAAGCGCTGGGAGGTGAAGATAGACTATGAAAATCCCATAACGGAGAACATAAAGCTGCAGGCGGGATATCAGGGAAACTTCAGTCACGAGAACTCTCCGCAGGAGTCGTATGTCGACGATACGTGGGAGGGAACAAACAGCACGGAAGACAAGGAATACTTCAACCGCTTCATATACGACATGGATCTGCATGCCCTTTACGCAACGACAACGCTCAACTTCGGCAAGTTCGGCATTATGGCAGGTCTGCGCGGAGAATACTGGAAGGTAAACACCGAGAGCTATACGTGGGAACAGGAACACGATGCCACGAAACGCGAACCGGCGTTCAAGAAGGACTATTTCCAGCTCTTCCCCAGCGTATTCATGTCATATCAGCTTACGGAGACACAGCAGTTGCAGCTCAACTATACACGCCGTCTGCGCCGTCCGTGGGGCGGACAGCTCAACAGTTTCAGAAACACCCGCGACGCCTCGATAGTGTCGTATGGCAATCCCGAGCTTACGCCGGAATACAGCCACTCGTTCTCACTCAACTATCTAAAGACATGGACGGAACACTCTCTGATGCTTAGTGCATACTATCGTCCCACCACGGACGTGATACAGCGCATCAACTATCAGGGCGCCACGGACGGCATTATGTACCAGACAAATATGAATGTGGCGCGGAGCCTGAGCACAGGACTTGAAATGGTATTGAAAAACAAACTGTTCCGCATTCTCGACCTCACGACAACCGCCAATGCCTACTACTACAAGCTGAACGGTTTCAGCTACGACATCGACGGACAGACGGTAACGGGTGAGGGCAACAGCAACTTCACATGGAACGCACGCATGCAGGCAAGCATCATACTGCCGTATGACATATCCATACAGGCAACGGGGCGTTACCGCTCGCGTCAGGTCATCACACAGGGATACCGCAAGGCAAACTACGGACTCGACCTTGGTCTGCGCAAGTCGTTCTTCAGCAAGGCTCTGACCCTCTCGGTTAACTGCCGCGACGTGTTCAATAGCCGTAAGTGGGAGACATTCACGTCTAACGAGACATTCTCGCGTCATCAGATAAACAAGCGTCACAGCCGCAACGTGAACTTCACGCTGACATACAACTTCGGCAACATGCGTGCAAAGCGCCCGAAGATGAACCACGACGAGAATAACATGCAGGACAGCCAGATTAACTACAACGGCGACGAGCAGTAAGAACAAACCATGACGGAACAGCATAACGCAGCCACGGCACCCGGCGATTCCCGCCGGCGTATCGTCGAGATAGATTTTATTAAAGCAATCATGATACTCCTCATGATTGCTTTCCACATTGTCTTTATCGGCGACACGTACCCTTATGCCAAGAAGATAGTGTACACTTTTCATATGCCTGCGTTTCTTATTATTTCCGGATATATGCTTAATACCGGCAGAAGCGTGCGCAGCTATCTTCTCACCCTGCTGTGGATATTCATACCATACACCGTCATGGAGAGCGGATACACGTTCATGGCGTCACTCCTTCCCATACGCGAGCACGTGGACAATCTCACTGTGGGACTTCTTGTCGAGAAGATTTTGCTGCATCCGCTGGGACCATACTGGTATCTGCACACACTGATGCTCTGCGGACTTATATGTTTCTTTGTGTTCCGTTTGCCACGTATTACGCTTCTTCCCCGTCTTGTCATCCTCGCGCTGTGCTATGCCTTTCTGTCACGCTGCCTGCATGTTGTGTCCCTGCCGTGCGCGTTTTATTTCATGGCAGGCGTTGTTCTGCGCCACAGCGGCACGCCTTTTCTCTCGTTCTTCCGTCCGTCGTTGCTTTCCGCCGTTCCGTTTGTCCTTATCGCCTGTATGCCTGCGTGTCTCGACAAGAGCACTCCCGGTGGCATTGCCATGGTATATCTTGCCATGAGCCTTTGCCTTGTGCTGTTCGGATATTGTCGCGGCACCGTGCTTCGCCTTATGCTCTTCATCGGCAGGAACACGCTTGTGCTGCTTCTTTTCTCTCCCGTTTTCACCGTGCTTGCCAAGATTTATCAGCCCGTTCTCCTGCGCGTGGAACCCACGGGAATGCTTTTCCTTGCCGTCTCGTTGGCATTTGCCGTAGCAGGATGTTTCTTCATTGCCGCAATAATGGACCGGCTCGGCATATCAAAGTGCTTTTTTGGAAAAGAGCAAAATTTGAAATGAAGAATGAAGAAGCAACGCTCGGCAATCGAAAATAAAGCTAATTGGTTTTCTCCGCGCGAGTAGTGATATATTTTTCACTTCGTTCAACAACACGTCTTGTATTTGTCCGCACGCCTCATGGAGGCGTTCGTTGTTACTTTCACGCGGATAAAAAATATTGAAAACTTTTACTGTTGATATTAAGCCTCTTCGATGCGTGCGGACATTTACAATAAAAAGTCCCTACATAAGGTGGATATAAAGATGAGGGTGTGTCACAATTCAATTTTTGTTGTAAGGATGTTCTCCGGAACATCCGAAGCCGCATGGCGTTATCACTTAAGTGTGACATTCACCGGCATGTATATGGTAATTGTCTTGGTGTTTCGGATGTTCCAAGGAACATCCCTACGCGCAGTACATAAATTCGCTTATCTCATTATAAATTATCAATTATATACTATCGTTTGTTGTTATATATGTAAACTTTTATTATCTTTGCATTATGAAGCGTAAGATAATAACATATGGAGGTTATTTTGAGGCATTCATCGAAACGCTTTCTGAAAAAGAACTGCGTAAACTTGATTACATCATCTCACTGTTGGAAATAGAAGACAGACTGCCTGCCAAATTTATAAGATTCATACGTGACGGATTGTATGAGTTACGTATGGAATACGGAGGAAATATTTACCGTGTGTTCTTTATCTTCGATGACGGGAAAATTGTCGTATTGTTCAACGGTTTTCATAAGAAAACACAAAAGACACCGTCAGTAGAAATTGAAAAGGCATTAAAAATAAAGGAAGCATATTATGGAGACAAACAATCATCAAATAAATGATTACAGTGCCGTTCTTGAGCGCAAATATGGAAAAAAAGGTACAAGTGAGCGTGCTCGGTTTGACGAAGAGGCATATACTTTTTATACGAGTCAGGTTCTTGTTGAAGCAAGAAAAGAAGCGAAAATGACCCAAAGCGAACTTGCCGAGAAAGTAGGTACGAACAAGTCTTACATATCAAAGATTGAGAATGGGCTTATCGAACCCGGTGTAGGATTGTTCCTGCGCATTATTAACGCACTTGGACTTAAATTTGATATTGTCAAGCCTGTAATGTAATCTTATATCCTTCAGACGGCACTTTTTTCACTTCGTTCAACAACACGTCTTGTAAATGCCCGGCATATAGCCATTGATTTTCAGACTGTTTAGGCGGACATTTACAAGACGTGTTGTTGAACGAAGTGAAAAAAATATCCATACATGCAACAAATATTGAATTATGAACACCCTCGGAGGGTGGTTTGTTTAATTCGTTAAATTAACGTTAAATAGCAGGCAACCGACACAATCAATCATTTCCCATTATCTGTCAAACTTATTTCTTCCGTAATCGTTTTCGTTATTTTATGTAAAAAAGAACATTACTTTTTGACATAAAAGTTGAAAAAGATGTACATTTACAATCAAGAACTACGTATAACATGTGATTATTTCGTAAAAACAACTAAAATATATATAACAATAATACCATTAAAAAAGACAAACACTAAAGTTAATTGTACCTAAAACTGAAACAGTCGAGACTTTGTCGCGTATAAAAAGGCAGGGCATGGTGCGGGGCGAGTAAAACCCCGCACCTTAAACACTACTAACAAAATACACCTCACTCTACTTGCAAAAGCAATGATGGTATATTAAAACCGCAAGTATACGGCAACAGAAAAGATACAATATCAAGTCTGCGGACAACATGAAGTATAACAAGTAATAAAATAAACAACTAAAATCCTTTTAAAATGAAAACTTTTTACTTAGGTTCACCCTGCATAAAGGGTGAGAAACAGAGAAATCACAGAGGACAGAAGCGATTTCTTACATTATTATTAATGTGTCTGATGACTGTTGTGGGTTGGGCACAATCAGTTACTTTTGATTTTGTGGTAAATGATAAAAAAGATAGATTTGATACTAAAACAATTGATGGTATCACTGTATTATTCTCTGAAAGCCAAGGAGATAATGGCTATCATGTACTAGAAACAGGAACACTTAAAATTACAAGTGAAAATAAAAGTATTACAGGTGTTGAGATATTTATAGGTAGGAGTAGTTATAGTTCTATAGGAAGTTTTAATTCTTCAACAAAACAACTGACGGCAGGTAAAGTAATTTTGGAAGCAACTAATTTTACATCTAATGATATTACAGTTACAGCGAATGGGAAGGTTCAAATTACTAAAATTATTGTTTATAGCAATACTACACCTATACCTGTCACAGAATGCAAAATATCTCTATCAGAAACAAATGTGGGTGTAAATAAAGACTTTACATTGACCGCTGTGGCAAATGGAAATCCTACTCCTACATATCAATGGTATGAGAATGATACCGAGATACCTGATGAGACAAATTCTTCTTATACAACAAGCAAGTCTTCAACAGGAACATATACTTATTATTGTATAGCTAAAAATAATACAGGAGAAGAAAATGACAATGTTGTAAAATCAGAAACTGCAACCGTTATTGTTGTCAAGAACGACATAACCCTTTCTTCCAGCGATATGAATATGTCAATAGGCGATGCAACAAAACCTATTGAGGTGACAGCTAAAGACGGTGAGGAGGTTATTAATGGTCTTGCATATACTTATGAAAGTGATAATACGGGTGTTGCCACAGTAGATGAAAGCGGTAATGTCACACCGGTGGCTGTAGGTGAAGCTACAATCACGGTGAGCTTTGCCGGAAATGAAACGTACAATGGCGCAACGACAACATTACGGGTTGCTGTTACGGCTGCACCGGTAGTTGCAGAGCCGATATTCATTTTAAAGGAAGTGAAGGAAGATGCCGGAAGTGAGGCAGAGGTAGATATTGATATCGATGCCTTAAAAGATAAGGCATACGAAGGTGAAAGGTTGCGTTTATATTTCAAATTGCCGGAGGGACTGGTAGATGCAACTAACTGTGTGGTAAGATATACAATGGTTAATGATGAGAATAATTCAGGAACCTCAACGCCTACTACTGAATATAAAGGCGGATATATATTGCTGACGTCTACAACTTTTGTCACTGCTGTTGTTTATAATACGAAGACAAAAAAAGAAGTCGGTGAACGTATTACCAAGACTATACGTTTTAATTTCACCCTTATAAATGACCTAAAGGAAGGAGTACAGCTTAATGGCGGTGACCAGCGTATTATTGCAACAGAGGATGGTAGCCGTAAATATGTCATAGCGACGTACGGAAGTAAAGGAGAGGCAAATGTTTGGGAGAAGACATCTGTTGACGGGACGATGGGCAGTTCTGAAATATCAGGCTTTAAATACGTGGCGAGAGGACAACAGGATGCTAAGGGTGAATCAAAGAAACAGTTTGACGGAAGCACACAGTATGTCCCGTATACAGAAGTCACGAATGGATATTATACAGAAGCGTCTACAGACAACGGAACATTCAAGATTCCTGTATCCGGTGCTTATATCAAGTTTGAGCCTAAGATGGGCGGTACCATCAATGTTATCTTGAGACAGAACGGTATCATTGCTAATGCAGATAATCCCAATCATGCGGTTATGAGGACACGCCCGATTTATGTTTGTGATGAAGAAGGTAGGGTTGTCGAGAACGTGAGGGCATTTATTAATGCCAACAGCGATATGAACGTTGAGATATTCAAGTTTGGTGCTACAGATAATTCTTTTACAGAGGATACCGGTGAAAACCCTCAGACTGTAGAACAATCGGAAAGGAATTTCAAACTGTATCGTAATCTGGTATATAGGGCAGGTCACATGGATTGCACGCTTAGTGACGACGGTTTAACTTTGACGGATGCCAGTGGCAATACCGTAAGTGATGATGACACTAAGGCATATTGGAGAGGTGATGCTAAAACAGAGGTTGACCACAACATTCTTTATAAAGACGGCAACGGCTGGATAACCCTTTCTAAGGCATACGTGAGATATTCTTTCGATGTTAAGCCGGGAAAGACATACTTCATCATGGGGCATGTTACAAAGGTTGGTGCCTGCGGATATTCGTTCAAGAGACTTATCAAGGATGATACAAAGTGGGCAGAAATTGTAAACAATAGGAATATTACAATTAATGAAGACGGAACCGGTGAGGAACTTGTAGAAGGACTTCCTGCTTCGATTGAAGCTCACAAAACAGGTATATCCGGATGCAACGTAACGCTTAATCGAACATTCGATGCAGGCGTATGGACCTCTCTTGTCCTACCATTCAGCGTAAGCCCGTCCACTCTGGAAGATGCTTTCGGACAAGGCACACAGATTCTTCACTTCGGCAAGGTGGATGGTTCCAAACTGAACCTTGTAAAGCATTTCCATCAGATGATAGTAGCAGGTACACCTGTGCTGATAAAACCCGTTAGTAAAAAAGAGAATCCTAAGTTTGAGAATATAACATATACGGGTTATGTGCCAATCAAGGAGATGACAGGCGGTAACTGGAAGATTACCGGTTCTTATATTCCGAAGGACATGCCTGCAAACAGTTATTATATTGGCTACAAGGCAGACGGCACAGGTAACAACATATACTTGTCTACAAAAGTCAGGAGGATGAACGGAACACGTGCATGGTTTGAATATATAGGAGAAGGTACTTTCTCCAAACTTACAGGTTTGAGCATTAACGGTGTTGAAGACGGAACGACTACGGACATTGGTTCTATTCTCACGGATGCAGAAAATGCAAATGTCATGAATGGCAACGTATATAACCTGAACGGGCAGATTGTAAGCCGTAACGGCATAGAGGGTCTGGCAAAGGGTATATATGTAACGAACGGGAAGAAAATCATTGTTAAGTAATCATTTAATGCAGAAAACCATGAAAAGAATATATATAAAACCAAGTATCGAACTTGTGAATATAGAAACAGAATCGCTTTTAGCCGGTCTGTCAAAAACAGGTGTATCCACTTGGGATAAAAAAGATATTACTGATGAAGTAAACTTGGATATAAATGACAAGGATGGTGATAGCGAAGATATCATATGTACAAAACCCAACAATCCTGACCTTTGGGACGATGACGAATGGTAATATTATCATGATGATATAAGGGTAAAAGCAATTTGTTGCATATCCTTACTATTAAGAAGTCCGGCGCGCACTGCGGTTGCAGACGCGCCGGACTTTTTGTTATACAATAGTTTTTAGGAAGTCATATTACAACAAAGATTATCATTATTTATGCGAGTTCGGGATAACGGACAATATCTTTATCCGTTTTCCCCTTGGTAGGGACTTTTTCTTGTAAATGTCCGCACGCCTCACGGAGGCGTTCTTTGGGGCATGCACATACATAAAAGGTATGAAGCAACAGAGCATTTGTATTGAAAACCTTAACTTCTTATCTGAACGCCTCTTCGATGCGTGCGGACAAATACAAGCATATGTCCCTACCGAGCGGATGAAGACTAAATGTGGAAAGTAGATAGAGTGAGATAAGGGAAGATAAAAGGTAGATAGAGGACAAATGCCTTGTTGCTTAATCCAAGGACCATTGTCCTTTATCTCCCGTGGCGCAAGCCACATATCTTCTTTTATCTCCCTCTATCTTCTTTATTGTATTTATTGTAAATTATCATTATTTAATGCAATTTTAGCACTTTCTACAGTGCTTTCTTTGAAAATAGTAGAATTTGTAGTATCTTTGTATCTCAGTTATGAAGAATGTAGTGGATTTGAATTGGATTAATCTCATATATGTGATATTCTGGGGTGTAATCTCTTTTATTTCATCTTTTACAGGTATATTGGATTTGGACTGCAGACAGGTTGTGTCCCAAAATTTGCTTAAGGATGTCTTAAATCCTGTCTTTATATGGATTATTGCTTTCTTTGGTGATTATCTGTACAGTGTGTTCTCATTGAAAAAGGATACCCAAATATTGGATGAGAGATGGACAAAAGTATCATACATATTGGTGGAAAGCCTTTTTGTGATATTGCTTCTAAGCATTAACGTTGAAGGCAATCCTTGGCGTATCTTCTGTGTGGTTATGCTATATTTATGTATGATGGGGCTGAAGACATCTTCGCTATATGCTGTTTGTCCGCGCCAGAAAGTCGCATCAGTTTAGTTTATGATATGAACAGTATGATACTATATATAGCAATATCAGCGTTTTTTATCTATTTCGTGATAAAGGTCGTTACCTCCAAACGTGTGGAGAATGTGAAATGTGCGTTTGCCGGAGCATACGATGGCAGCGACACGGTTATATCCGTTCCCAAAGATCGGAACAAAACCATTTATACCGAGGGTGAGACTGTTGTCGATTTATCGGGATATGAAAAGTTTCATATCTCAGGTCGTTCTTTGGAGAAGGTCGGATTGCCCGATGGGGCGTTTGTATACACTCTTCCATTGGGTGACGAGGATATATATTCCATATGCAACCGTTTTGTCATATTCAGGTATGACAATAAACGTTTGGCAAAGGAACATCCTGAGATAACAAATCCGGTGGATGGGTATAAAGCCCGTAAGGCTGTAACCATATTGGACTGCAAGATGAAAGAAGAAGATTTCAAAGAGAAGATGTCCAATATACTTTCTTCCGATCCGGATATAGAAGAAGTGGATAGTTGTGTGGAGCATTTATGGAAAAAGTATTCTTTTGCATCCGGCTATTATAAGGATGAAAAGAAACTGATAGTTTCCATTACATATAAGAAAGGGGAATGTAAAGATTATTCTTTCCATTCTTTAAAGTTCCTGCATGGAGTTGTAAAGTATAAATCAGCGTAATAATTGACAATTGATAATTTATAATGTGAGGGGAATGTAATTTGTAATTCGTAAACTCACTAATATATAAAATTCCCTCCTAATTATAGATTATGCGTAAGTTCGGAATAACGAACATCCGTCCCAATAAGGACAAATACAAGCATATCCATATTCCCGGCGGGTGAGAACCAAATGTAAAAAGGAGATAGAGGGAGATAAGGGAAGATAAAAAGGGAGATAAAGGACAAATGCCTTGTTGCTTAATCCAAGGACCATTGTCCTTTATCTCCCGTGGCGCAAGCCACATATCTTCTTTTATCTCCCTCTATCTTCTTTATTGTATTTATTGTAAAATGACACCTCCGGCACAAAAAAAGCTGTCAATTTATTTGTTTTTAATAAATAAAAACTATCTTTGCAACAACCTATGATGAATTAAAGCAGCTCAAGACGCTCACCTTGAATTAAATCTAATAACAAGTTTACGATTATTTTTTTATATATTATTACTAACCAATTTAAAAATTACCGATGAAGTATCAGAAAAACATGCGTCATCTATTTGATGTACTAAGTCATGGACACGGACGCGCGTTGGTTATTTGCGGACTTGCCGTTGGCACATTGTCAATGCCCGTTCCAATAGTAGCCGGCAGTGTTTTCGGGGGGTAAAATCCACTGAGACACAACAAGTTAACCAATCGAAAACAGTCAAGGGCAAAGTCGTAGATGACAACGGCGACCCGCTAATCGGCGTTACTGTTGCCGTAAAGGGTCAGTCGGGTACCGGCTGTGTTACCGACGTAGACGGTAACTTCTCACTTCCCGTTCCTTCAAACGCAACACTCGTTTTTTCTTACGTGGGCTATGCCACGGTCACAGTGAAGGCTGAAGGACAATCAAACCTCAACATTACGATGAAATCCGACGCACAGGAACTCGACGAAGTTGTTGCCATCGGTTACGGTACGATGAAGAAACGAGACCTTACGGGTGCCGTTTCGTCCGTAAAGGCAGAAGACATTGTGCGCATGCCTACAAGCAATGTCATCGAGGCAATACAGGGACAGGTTGCCGGTCTCGACATTACAAGGTCCAACGGTGAGGCGGGTTCCGGCGTGAACATGAACCTCCGTGGCGTCCGCTCGATAAACGGTGACAACAATCCGCTGTTCATTATCGACGGCATGGAAGGCTCATACGAGGAACTCAATCCCAATGACATTGCGTCGATAGAAGTCCTCAAAGGTGCGTCGAGCACGGCTATATACGGTGCCGCAGGTGCAAACGGTGTCATTATCATCACCACCAAGACACCCAAAAAGGATAAGTTTTCCATCGACCTTGATGCTTACTACGGCTGGAACACCATTACCAGTTTCCCGAAAGTAAACACAGGACAGGATTATATCAACTTCCGTCGCGAGGCACAGCGTGCGGCAGGTGTATGGAACGGTCCGGAAGACGACGGCAAGTTGTTCCCCAACTACATGCAGGACTACATAGACAAGGGACAATGGGTAGACTGGGCGGAACTTGCATCGCAGACGGGTAAGACACAGAGCTACAACATCAACACATCGTACTCCAACGACCGCATGACATCTTACTTCTCATTGGGCTACTACGACCTCGAGGGTCTGCTCAAGGGTGATGAACTGCAACGCTATTCCGCACGTGCCAAATTCGACTTCAAGGCAAACGAAATGGTGAAATACGGTCTGAACCTGTACGCCATGTACTCGGACAACGACCGCCGCTACAGCCGCATCTGGAACCGCGTGCTCTGCATGCCTCCGCTCGGAACGCCTTACGACGAGAACGGCAAACTTGTAGACTATCCGCTCGGCGACGGCAACATGAACCCTCTTGCCGACACAGGCTCACAGCAGTATGTAAACAACGTGAAGACCCTGAGTGTGATGCCGCAGGCATACGTGGAACTGACACCGCTGAAAGGCTTGTCGTTCAAGAGCGTGCTCGGCGGATATTTCCGCAACGTGAAGCAGGGAATATACACCGGAACAAAGTCGTATCAAGGACTTGAGAGCGGCAAGGTGACAGCAGAGGTTCCCAACACATTCACCTATAATTACAAGTGGCAGAACATCCTGACATATAACTTCAAGATAAAGGACGACCACGAGTTCACCGTAACGGGCGTGACGGAATGGAGCAAGGACCGTCGCGAGAAAGTGACAGCCATTGCCAACGGCTTCGACACAGACTCGTATGCATACCACAACCTCGGTGCAGCCACCGGCACACCCACCGTATCGTCAGAGTATGTACAGAGCCAGAAGATGTCATACGCAGCCCGTATAAACTACAGCTATAAGGGTCGCTATCTTGCAAGTGTGAGCAGCCGTTGGGACGGTTCGTCGATACTTGCCGAAGGCAACAAGTGGGATGTGTTCCCCGCCGCAGCCCTTGCATGGCGCATCAGCGACGAGGCTTTCATGCAGAAGTTCGACTTCATCTCCAATCTTAAGATACGTGCGGAATACGGTGTTACCGGCAACGCCGGCGCCAAGGAATATGCAACGCTCGACTATAGCCGCAACGGCATATTCGGTTTCCAGGACATCGCCGTGCCATACAGCGGCTACCAGCTGTCCATTGCCAACAAGGATCTGGGATGGGAGAAGTCATATAACTTTGACATAGGTCTTGATCTCGGTCTCTTCAACGAGCGCATAAGCATGGCACTCGACTGGTATCGCACCGACACCAAGAACCTTCTGTTTAAGAAGAACCTTCCCTATTCTGCCGGAGGATACGGCTCGTCGCCGTTCAACATCTGGTCTAACGTGGGCGAGACACGCAACACCGGTCTCGAACTGAGCATCACAAGCCGCAACTTCACCGGTCCCAAGTTTACATGGAACACAACGCTCACCTTTGCCACAAACAAGAACAAGGTGGTAAAGACCACGAGCGAAGGTCCGTTGCAGTTCAACGAATACTATCTTATACCGGGCGAGGCTGTGCATACATATTACGGTTACAAGTATGCCGGAATATGGGGTACGGCACAAGCCGACGAAGCTGCAAAGTACAGCCAGAAACCGGGACAGGTGCATATTGCCGAGAAAGGCGAGGCAAACTACAAACTCAATGCCGACGACTACTATGTACTGGGCAACGCCGACCCGAAGTGGCAGGGCAGCTTGCTGAACAATTTTACATACAAGAACTTCGACCTGAGCATCCTCGTCATAGCACGCTGGAAGTGGACAATCAACTACGGACTCACCGGCTGGTACCGCACCGACGGACTTTCTCCGTCGCCCGTAATCTGCGACTATTGGACACCGGAGAATCAGAGCGCACGCTATCCGCGCCCGGACGCAAGCATATCCAACGGTCAGGACCCCTACCAACAGTGGGCGAACTATTTCGACGGCTCTTACCTGAAAGTAAAGAACATCACCCTTGGCTATACCGTACCCAAGAAGCTGCTCAAGAAAGCAAACATAGAGCGCTTGCGCTTCTACTTCACGGCAAGCAACCCGTTCATATATACAAAGTGCGACTATCTTAAAGACTACGACCCCGAGAAGGGCGGCAATGACGATGAAGCCCCCTTGTCAAAACAGTTCGTATTCGGTGTAAACGTTTCATTCTAAAAAGAAATACCAATGAAAAGACATAAATTGCTGTCCATAGCACTTGCATCCACAGTGATGTTCACCACAGGATGCAGCCTTGACGAATATAACCCGTCGGGAGTGTCCACCGACCAGGAGTGGAGCACGCCGAGCGGATTTGAGAAGAAAGTGAACGACTGTTACTTCGACCTTATACGCATTGTATACGGTCAGGCGGAAGACACATACCTTATGGTTGCCGAAGGCGGAACCGACATATGGCAGGATGCCAACCCCGAAGGCACCAACGGCAACTGGAGCAAGCTGATGAGATATGAAGACTTCGGCTCGTCGAACGGTATGCTGAACGAGGGATATGCCGGTTTCTATGCCATACTTAACTCGTGCAACGCCGCAATACAATATGCCGACAAGGTGAGAGACATGACTCCCGAGGCGATAAACGCCCTCGTTGCCGAGGCACACTTCATACGTGCTCATGCCCTGTTCAACATCGTAGAGCAGTGGGGAGGCAAGTATCTGCCCCTCGTTCCCACCACCAGTCCTGTGTCGGCACCCAAGTGCAGCACGGTGAACGAATTCTACAAGGTGATACTCGATGACCTCGACTTTGCCATGAAGAACCTTCCTGTGACACAGGAAGTGAAAGGACACGTGACGCGTGCCGCCGCATACCATCTATATGCAAAGGCATGTCTGACCTATTCGACCTATACCGACGGACTGGGCAACGTCACGGCACTGACCGAGGCGGAAAGCCGCAAGCTGCTGGAAGATGCCAAGACTGCTGCAGACTACCTTATAACCAATGCTGCCGCACTGGGAGTGAAGCTCTATGACGACGTGGACAAGGTGTTCGACGAGCGCAACAACAAGAACAACGATGAGTCGCTGTTCATCGTATGCCACTCTACGATAACGGCATACAACCCGCGCGGAAACTATTTCAACCGCGTATGGAAGCATGCCGAGGCATTCAACGCCAACACATCGGGAATATTCCTCGACGGCATGGTGGCAAGCTATGCCACGGAAGTGAACGGCTTTGCCGTGCCGAAGCTGGCAAAGGGCAACTGCTATATGGAGCCGAGCAAGTACATGCTCGACCTCTACGGAGAGAAAGACAAGCGCTATAAGGCTTTCTTCAAGGACACATACTATGTGAACAAGGCCAACGATGCGACAGGCACAAAATACACCTGGAGCCAGGCAGACGCCACACGCTACAGACTGGATGCAGCGCGCGTGGGCAATCATGCTTTTGACATCACGCTGGGCGACACCGCCGTATACATCTCGCGCAAGCCCATGACACAGGCTGAACGCGATGCAAAGCGCTATGCTACGTTCACCGTAGACATGAACTATGCCAACCCCGCCAAACCCTTGAAGTTCTTCCCGAGCCTCAAGAAGGCGGACACTCCGTCGCTATACGCCGGTTCCAACGCCAACAAACCCTATTCGGCAGCCGACTGTATAGTATACCGTTTGGGCGAGACCTACCTTCTGTCGGCAGAAATAGAATGGCGTCTGGGCAATCTGCCTGCTGCAAAGAGCCGGCTTGACGACCTGCGCAACCGCTCATGCGAGGGTCACGACCACAGCATGGACGTGAGCACATCGGAGATAAAAGCCGACTTCCTGCTTGACGAGAATGCACGCGAGATGATTGGAGAGTGGAACCGCTGGATGACACTTAAGCGTTTCCGTGCTTTCGAGAGCCGCATTGCAAAGGCTAATCCGCAGATAACACGTTTCGACAAGAACATACACTATCTGCGCCCGATACCTAATGCGGAGATACTTCTCATAGACAATCCGGAGGAATATCAGAACCCCGGCTATTAAAAAAACTTCTTCATTATAAATAATAAGGACCGTCACGCGGAACTGATGCGTGGCGGTTCTTTCTTGTATTTCCCCTCAATGTCTCTTCTTTCTCCCTTTGTTGCGAGTTTCAAATTGTAGCTTATAAGCCGTTTTGTGTGTCATATCGTCAATTTGAAAATGTCGTCCGAAAATCTTGTTCTACGTGAGCGGAGTGTGCGAAAGATACCGTTAAACCGTGAAAATATTCTCTTTTAGCGGTGAAAAAGCATGCTTTAGATGGTAAAACACGTAACTTTAGGCACCGTATATGCCTGCTTTGGCAGTCAAAGATGCCACCTTTAGGACATAATCTGCCTGCTTTTGCGGTGAAATCAGGCAACTTTTGTATTCCGTATGATGCACATATCCTTGTATTTCGGTGTAACATGCTGGTAGGTAGTATGTTATTCCTGCACACAAATTAAGGCGATATTTCGCCCGATAAGTTTTTTATTTCAGAATATCGCCGTATTTCGGGGTTGTGAAAAATCAAAAAGTAAGTGGAAAGGGCGGAATAATTGATAATTGACAATTTATAATTTATAATTGGGAGTGAATATATAAATCACAGTAGGGATGTTCCCCGGAGCATCCGCCGGCATATACATGATAATCGCCATACGGGTTCGGATGTTCCGGGGAATATCCCTACGGGGAAAATTATATATTAATGTGAATGTCGATAAATTACAAATTGTCTTCCCCTCACATTATAAATTATAAAATGTAAATTATCATACGGATTGTCAATTATCAATTATAAATTATAAATTAGTATACGTTTTTTTCCCGTTTACAAAAGTTTGGGTTATTTTTGCAGGTAAAAAAGACGTTTATATATATGAGTCTGACAAGCATAGCAAGTATGTTCTTCCTGCCGAGGCAGAGGGAACTGAAACGGCACTTCAATGAGGCGGAAGAGCTTCAGGCAAGGGTGCTGCGTTATCTCGTGGCGCAAGCCATGGAAACCAAGTACGGAAAGGAGCATTTCTTCAGCAAGATAAAAGACTATGACGGCTTTGCCGCAAACGTGCCCGTAAACACATACGAGGAGCTGAAGGGTGACATCGACCGCATGCGCCACGGCGAGAGTGACGTGCTGTGGAAGGGGCGCGTAAGGTGGTTCGCAAAGTCGTCGGGCACGACGAACGACAAGAGCAAGTTCATACCCGTGAGCGCGGAGGGTCTGCGCAACATTCACTATGCGGGGGGCAGGGATGCCGTTGCCATGTACCTTATGTCCAATCCCCGGAGCCGCATATTCGACGGGCGCAGCCTGATACTGGGCGGCAGCCACGCGGCAAACTACGGGGCGGCGGACAGCCTGGTGGGCGACCTCAGTGCCATACTGATAGAAAACATCAACCCGCTTGCCAACCTCGTGCGCGTACCTTGTAAGGAAACGGCGCTGCTGTCGGACTTCGAGGTGAAGCGCGACCGCATAGCACGCGAGACATTAGGCAAGAACGTGACGAACATCAGCGGCGTGCCCTCGTGGATGCTTTCCGTATTGACGCGCGTGATGGAGCTTACGGGCAAGACGCACTTGGAGGAGGTGTGGCCCAACCTTGAGGTGTTCTTCCACGGCGGCGTGGCGTTCACGCCCTACCGCGGGCAGTACCGCCAGCTCATAACGTCGCCGTCGATGCACTACATGGAGACGTATAATGCCAGCGAGGGCTTCTTCGGGCTGCAGAACGACCTGGGCGACCCGGCGATGATGCTGATGCTCGACTACGGCGTGTTCTATGAGTTCATACCGATGGACGAGTTCGGAAGTCCCAATCCCACGGTGGTGCCGCTGTGGGGCGTGGAGACGGGCAAGAACTATGCCATGCTGATATCGACGTCGTGCGGACTGTGGCGGTATGTGATAGGGGACACGGTGCGCTTTACGTCGCGCAACCCGTATAAGTTTGTGATAACGGGGCGCACGAAGCACTTCATAAATGCCTTTGGCGAGGAGCTGATAGTGGACAATGCCGAGAAAGGGCTTGCCGCGGCGTGTGCAGCCACGGGTGCGGAGGTGCTGGAGTATACTGCCGCGCCGGTGTTCATGAACGAGAATGCGAAGTGCCGCCACCAGTGGCTGATAGAGTTCTCGCGCCCGCCGGAGGACCTCGCGAAGTTTGCCGGGGTGCTTGACAGCGAGCTTCAGCGCATAAACAGCGACTATGAGGCGAAGCGTTACAAGGACATCACCTTGCAGCACTTGGAGATAATACCCGCCCGCAAGAACCTTTTCAACGACTGGCTGAAAATGAAGGGCAAGCTGGGCGGGCAGCACAAGGTGCCGAGGCTGAGCAACAGCAGGGAGTATATAGAGGAACTTTTTAAATTAAGAAGTAAGAATTAAGAATTAAGAATTTGCTGGCGCCTTGGGAGGGGGTGATGGAGGCTATAGAGGCAATAGAAGCTATAGAGAAAATAGGGGCTATAGAGACAATAGAGGCTTTAGAACCAATAGAAAAATAGGGCTTGAGCTTCATGGGCGGCAGCAAATTCTTAATTCTTAATTCTTAATTCTTAATTCTTAATTCTTAAATTATGAGTTATAGGTTTTCGATAGTAATTGCATTTGTCCTTGCCGTTGCGGGGTGTGCCAAGATGGGACAGCCGGACGGGGGACTGTATGACGAGACACCGCCACGCATAGTGGGTGCCACGCCTGCCGACAAGGCGGTGGGCGTTAGCCCGAAGAAGGTGACGATATATTTCGACGAATACATCACCGTGGACAATCCTACGGAGAAGGTGGTGGTGTCGCCGCCGCAGATAGAGATGCCGGAGATAAAGGGGGCAGGGAAGAAGATTGTGGTGGAGCTGAGAGACTCGCTGAAGCCGGCGACGACGTACACCATAGACTTCTCTGACGCCATATCGGACAACAACGAGGGAAACCCGCTCGGCAACTATACGTACAGCTTCTCTACGGGCGACCATATAGATACGTTGGAGGTGGCGGGCAGCGTTGTGGATGCGTCGAACCTTGAACCGGTGAAGGGCATCCTCGTGGGGCTTTATCCTACAACGCCCGATATGGCTTTCACGGCTGCCGACACGGCATTTACCACAACGCCATTTCTGAGGGTGTCGCGTACGGACAGCCGCGGACGCTTCATCGTGAAGGGCGTGGCTCCGGGACAGTATCGCATATATGCCCTGCAGGATATGGACAACAACTATTTTTTCAGTCAGAAAAGCGAGATGCTGGCATTCTCGCGCGACATAATAGTGCCCGCGTGCAAACCCGACGTGAGGCAGGACACGCTGTGGCGCGACTCGTTGCACATAGACTCGATAGTGCCGGTGAGATATACCCACTTCCTGCCGGACGACATCGTGCTGAAGGCTTTCACCGAGGTGCAGACGGACCGCTACTTCCTGAAGAGCGAGAGACAGAAGCCCGAAGCCTTCACGCTGTTCTTCAGCAACGGCGACAGCCGGCTGCCGGAGGTGCGCGGGCTGAACTTCGACGACAGGGGTGCCTTCGTGGTGGAGGCAAGTGAGAAGAACGACACGGTGACATACTGGCTGCGCGACACTGCGCTTGTAAACACCGACACGCTGCGCATGGAGGTGAGGTATATGGGCACGGACACGCTGGGGGCACTCGTGAGCAATACGGACACCTTGGAGATACTTCCGCGCGAGTCTTACGAGAAGCGCATGAAGCGCATGGAGCGTGAGCGCGAGGAGTGGCAGAAGAAGCAGGAGAAGGCAAGGAAAAGGGGTGACGTGTATCTCACGGAGATGCCCGCAGAGGCTCTCGAGCCCGAATATGACATAGAGTCGGAGCCTGCGCCCGACCGCAACATAACGGTGGTGATGCCGTCGCCGCTGGCGCGCATAGACACTGCCGCCATACATCTTTATTCGCGCCACGACACGTTGTGGTACCGTTCGCCAATGGTATTCAGGGAGCGTGAGGGGAAGCCGCGTACTTACGAGCTGCTGGGAGAGTGGCGTCCGGGCACGGAGTATAGCCTGGAGATAGACTCGGCGGCGTTCACCGACATATACGGCAGGGTGTCCGGCGGGATGAAAAAGGGCTTCCGTGTGCGTACGCTCGACAGTTTCGGCTCGCTGATAATGACCGTTGAGGGCATGGCGGACACCGCGATAGTGGTGGAGCTGCTCGACACGCAGGACCGTGTGGTGAAGAGCGTGAGGACGAGCGACGGCACGGCGGAGTTTTTCTATATCAAGCCTGCGACGTATTACATGCGCATGTTCGTAGACAGCAACGGCAACGGCAAATGGGACACGGGCGACTATGCCGCCGGACGGCAGCCGGAGGAGATGTGCTACTATCCTGAGAGGATAGAGTGTAAGGCGAAATGGGACATCTCTCTTTCGTGGAACCCTTTGGAAAGGGCGGGAGACCGCCAGAAACCGATGGCGATAACGAAGCAGAAGCCTGACAAGGAGAAGACGATAAAGAGGAGGAACGAGGAAAGGAATTAAGAGTTAAGAATTAAGAATGATTATGGAGTAAAGGAGATTTTTTGGAAGTTAAAGAAGTTATGGGAAGTTAAGGAAGTTAAAGGACAAATGCTTATGCCTATGCTTGTCATGGTATCGTCTTAACTTCTCAGCGACCGAAGGGAGCGGTAACTTCTTAACTTCTTTAACTTCCAAAAAATCTTCTTTAACTCCTAATAAAAAATACTAAACAAAAGAATATGGGAAAAAGAATAATGAACATGGCTGCACTGTTTCTTTTTTGTCTTCCTGTAATGGTGGAGGCACAGTGCTCGTATAAGAATACCGCGTTTAAGTCGGGTGAGTTTCTTTCTTATAACCTGTATTATAACTGGAAGTTTGTGTGGGTTAAGGCGGGGACGGCATCCATGTCCACCGTGGCGAGCCGCTACAAGGGACAGCCTGCATACCGCGCCAGCCTTACAACGCGCGGCAACGGCAAGGTGGATAACATGTTTGTGCTGCGTGACACGCTGCTGTGCTACTCGGGACAGGACCTCGTGCCGCTGTACTACCGTAAGGGGGCACGCGAGGGAAAGCGATATACCGTGGACGAGATATGGTATACGTACAAGGGAGGGCAGTGTAACCTGCGTCAGCAGCGGCTGCATTCCGACGGGCGCAAGGACGTGCGCAACCATAAGTCGCCGGAGTGTGTCTACGACATGATGAACATCTTCCTGCGTGCCCGCAGCTTCAGCATAGACGGTTGGAAGCCCGGGCATACGGTGAGCTTTCCCATTGCCGACGGTAACGGCACGGCACCGGCAATGCTGAAATATCGCGGGAAGAAGACCGTTAAGGCGGACAACGGCATAAAATACCGCTGCATAGAGCTGTCGTACATAGAGAAGGAGAAGGGAAAATGGAAGGAGATTGTGCGCTTCTATGTTACTGACGATGCCAACCATGTGCCCGTGCGCCTCGACATGTTCCTGCGCTTCGGCAGTGCCAAGGCTTTTCTTACAAATATGAAGGGGCTGAGGAACTGAGGAACTGAGGAAATGAAGAATGATGAATGAAGAATGAAGAATTTGCTGCCGCCGTTCGTCCTATTGGTCCTATTAGTCTTAAGCCCTATCAGCCACCCATCGGCGGCAGCAAATTCTTCATTCTTCATTCATCATTCTTCATTTCCTCACCCAGTTGCACATTTTATAATAGTTGCGGCCTATGGTGTAAAGATACCAGTTGTGCCATGAGAAGTATTTTGAGGCGGGGTTGATGAGAGTCGGTCCTGCCTCTTTCGTATCGCCGATGCCGCGGCATATCTCTGCAATGAAGTTGAACATGTTGTACTTGTCGAGGACGAGCTGCTTGCTGACGGCAAGCTCCTGCTGACGTCCGGTGTAGAGGTCGGCGGCAAGCGTGGCGTCTATAATCTCGGCGGTGCGGTCGAAGTTGCGGATGTCGACGGGCACGAAAGCCCTGTCGGGGAAGAAGTCGCTGATGTTGGTGCAGCCGTGGTATATGGGGAATGTGCCGGCAAGATAGCAGTCGGCAAGCTTCTCCGTCCAGTAGTAGTCGCCGGTGGAGTTTTCTATTACTATATGATACTTATATGGCGCCAGCACCTCCCACTTGTCTGCAAAGCCGCGGTTGCCGCGTCCGTAAATGTCTATCTTGTCACCGTAACGTTCCTTGAGCTTCTCCATGAAACGCAGGCGGTCGACATGTCCGCGCGAGAACGCCTTGTTGCTCGATATCACCGATATAAGCTTTGTCTTTTCGGGATTTGCGCGGCGTATGTCCTCATAGTTCATCGGGAAGCGGTTTGTTCCGTCCTGTTCGAACGTGGCACCGACGAACCATGTCAGTATTGCCTGTGTGTGTATGACGTTGGTTCCCGGTATGGGCTTAATCTGCGGCTGGCACGCAAGGACGGTGCCGAACTGTGCGCAGAACTTACGGGGATAGCACAATATGCTGTAAGGCTCGCCGGTGAGCAGTATGGTATGGCTGCGCGGCACGTCGAACAGAGTGGGGACGCGCAGTCCCTTTTCCTTTATCACAACAAAGTCCGGACGGCACGACGTGTCGTTGATGACGAAGCGGAACTCGCCGTCGTCGGTGATGCCGCCGGTGTTTCTCATCTGGCGGAAGTGCACCAGCGGGTCGCGTGTTATTATCAGTATTGTTTTCATAAGCTGTCTTAATGCTTGTCGGATAGTCCGAGATATTCCTCAGCCTCGCTGAGCATGGACGTTATGTAATGACCGTTGCCGAGCCTTACGCTCATCTCTGCCGCCGCACGGCGCATTGCGTCATAGCGTTCGCCGGTGAGCGATGCAAGCATGCCTGCAATGTCTTTCAGGCTGTTTACGGCGATGCCGACATTCTCTTTCGTGATGAACGGCGCCATTGCCGCCTTGCTCCATACAATGACGGGTATGCCGGCGCGGAGGTAGAACGATGTCTTATGCGGGTCGTTTATCTTGAGATATTCTCCCCATGCCCCGGTGCACTCGTCGGTGGAGTCGCCGTCCCACACTATTCCGAAGTGAGCCTGTACCTTTGTGATGAAATCTTCCGAGGGCATGAAGCCGTGATAGTGCAGGTTGGGGTTGGAACACTCTTCCGGTGCAAAGCCCTTGCCGTAGAGGTCGAGGGTCCACTCGCGCGTGACGTCGTCGAGCTTATACAGGAAGTCGTTGCGGCGGCGTCCGAGGTTGCCTGCGTATGCTATGCGCCACGGGTGCGCTGCCGGTAGTGTTGCCTGTGCCGGAGTGTTGTCGGACAGGAAGTCGAATATTTCGAGACACTGTATCCTGCCCTTAAATCCGTTCTCGATAAGATATTGTTTCATCGTGGGGTTGTGCACGATAAGCACGTCGACGGCAGAAAGCCGGCGGTTCTCCTTCTCCGGCGTGAGCTTGTGGCGGCGGAACGCACCGAGGTCGTGTATGACGGTGACGACGGCGGCACCCTTGAGATGTGCGAGCAGCGATGCTATCCTGAAGAACTTCTTCATGGGATATTGCAAAAAGAGCATGTCGCCGCGGTGCAGGCGGAAGAAGATGGAGCTGACGCTTACCAGCTTTGTCAAGAAACGTGCAACGCCCCCGTTGCCGAAGTTGATGCGTGTAAGGTTTTTATACCCGAGGCTGCCGGCGATAATCTCAATATCGCGCTTCGCCTTGTTGATGGTTCCTATTTCGATAAAGTATTTCATATTGTTATTATTTTTTTGGAAGTTAAAGAAGTTATGGGAAGTTAAAGAAGTTAAAAGACAAATGCTTATGTCTTTGGTTTTGCTTGTCATTGTATCTCATGTTGTTATTATTGTTTGGAAGATTATTTTGGAAGTTAAAGAAGTTATGGGAAGTTAATGAAGTTAAAGGACAAATGCTTATGTCTTTGGTTTTGCTTGTCATTGTATCTCATGTTATTATTATTGTTTAGGAGATTATTTTGGAAGTTAAAGAAGTTATGGGAAGTTAATGAAGTTAAAAGACAAATGCTTATGCCTTTGGTTTTGCTTGTCACGGTATTGTCCTTTAACTTCCCAGCGACCGAAGGGAGCGATAACTTCCCTCATAACTTCTTTAACTTCCAAATAATCTTCTAAATAATCTTCCAATCCCCTTCAATCTCCCCGTGAACTTCTTGCGCCGTGTCCACCGGCGGTCGTGCCTCAGCTTTACGTATACGGCGCGGTCGATGTCCTCTGGTGTCCAGCCGCATGCCGCGGCATATTTTTCCAATACGTCCATGTACATGTCGTCGGGACGCCACAGCAGCGTGAGGTTCTCCATGCGTTCCGCCTTGGGCACCGGCTTGCCGTCGTAGAAGGTCATGCGGTTGATGTCTATGAGCTGAAACCTGTAGCCGTTGCCGTCGCGGCGGTAGAGCGTGTTTGTGGAGTTGAGGTCGCGGTGCAGTATGCCGCTTTGGTGAAGCGATGCCACAAAGCGGGCATATTCTGCAGCAAGACGTGCATTGTACGGCTCCTTTTCGATAAGCTCGTCGCGTACCGGTCTCATGTCGGTATACTCACATATATAGTAAACCTGCCTTATCATACCGCCCCTTATATCCTCGATATACGCTATCGGTGCAGGAGTGTCGAAGCCCCGGGCACGTATGGCGGCAGCATTCTCGAAAGCCCGCCGCGCCTTGTCCTTGCGGAAGAACGTATATATCGCCTGCTTGACGATGTCGTGCCGCTTGAAACGCTTTGCCACAAGGCAGACATCGCCGTGGCGGAAAAGGCGCACCTCGTTGCGGCCGGAAAAGAGCAGCGTGCCCTCGCCGCGGTCAAAGAGCAGGGGAACGGAGGCTATGAAGCCGCGTATGTGTTCGTAATCGGGACTGACGGTTGTTCTCATAGCCTAATGTTTTGCGCCCTCCTGCCAAAGACAATGGGGAAATATCGTTTCAGTATCATTATTATTGGCACGAAGGCAAGCGTTGCCGCCAAGGAAAGGGCGAACGTAAGAATCACTTCCTGCCAAGTAGGGGGGGCGAGCTTGCTTATGAGCTTCATCACCGGATGAAGAAATTCGCGGTGGAACTCGAGTATGACAATGGAGCCGGCAGATATGACGGAGACAACGGAAAGCCTGACCTTATCGAGAAGAACCGATAATATCAGTATGGCAAGACTGCCCGTGACGGCACCCGTGATAAAGACAGCGAGGCTGTTGCCGTATTGCCCCATGAACATGGAAGCCTCTCCGTTGTATATTCCTATAATATATGTTGCCGCCGCAAGAGCTGCAACCATGCACCAGCGTGTTGCCGTAGAGGTGCGCCGCATGTTGCCGACGAAGGTGTTGAACGGCTCTTTAAGCACCGACGAACCGAGGTTGCCGAGCATGAAGAACGGCAGGGCGAGCATTGCATCGGCAACGCCCCATGCCATCTCAACATGAAAATAATTGTAGGCAACGGCACCGCAGAGCGACAGTACGCACACGGCAAGCATGCTCCTGTTCCCGCGTACAAAGACCTGGAATATAAGCTTTATGACAATGAGGGCATAGACAAACCACAGGTTGCCGCAGCCAGACGCCCCGTTGATGGAGTGGAAACCGAAGGTAACGCCGAACAGCGACCATGCCCAAAGTCCGTCGTCGAGGTGTTTGAGGATAAATCCGGCAACCTTTATAAGGCTCAGGATGAAATACGGGATGACGAGATTGTGCAGGCACTTGTCCCAGCATACAGCCATGGAAGTCTCACGGCGTGTGAGATAGCCGGAGATGATGAAGAACAGCGGTACGTTGAAGGCATACAGAAACTCGCTTACCCCGCCGTCGGGAAAGCAATGCCCCCATACAATCATAAGCATTCCGACGGCTTTCATCCAGTCTATCCAGTTCTTACGCTCTTTTATGTTTGTCATAATCGTCTTTTCTTTAATAAAAGGTTTGTATTGCATCACAGGAGATTACGCCAGATGTCCATTACCCTTTCCACTACGGGTGCCATGTCGTAGTACTTGTATTCGGCAAGCCTTCCGCCGAATATCACGTCAGGCTCGTTGTCCGCCAGTGCCTTGTATTGCAGATACAGTGAGTTGTTGCGCTCGTTGTTCACCGGATAGAAAGGTTCCATTCCCTCCGTCCATTCCGTGCTGTATTCGCGGCTTATGACGGTCTTGGGAAGCTGGTATACGGCTTCGCCGAACATCTCGAAGTGCTTGTGTTCTATGATTCTTGTATAGGGCACCTCGCGCTCGGTGTAGTTTACGACGGCGTTCCCCTGATAGTTGGGAACGTCCAGCGTTTCATGTTCAAAGCGCACCGTGCGGTATTCGAGGTTGCCGTAGCAATAGTTGAAATACTGGTCAATCTTGCCCGTGAAGACCAGCTTGTCGGCAAGATTACGCCAGTTTTCTATGTTGGGACCGGGTGATGTCCTGTTGAAAAAGTCCATGCGCGTAATGGTGTCGGCACCCCATAGAAGTTTGGAAATAAGCCGGTTGTATCCACCTATGGGTATTCCCTGATACGAATCGTTGAAGTAGTTGTTGTCAAAGACAAAGCATACGGGCAGGCGCCTTATTATCTGTGCCGGAAGTTCGGTGCATTTCCGTCCCCACTGCTTCTCGGTATATCCCTTGATGAGACGTTCGTATATGTCGCGCCCCACGAGCATGAGAGCCTGCTCTTCGAGGTTGCGCGGCGGACAACCGGCGGAGAGACCCAGCTCGAGGGATATCTCCCGGCGCTGTTCCTCTATCTTGCGGCGTGCCTCTACGGGAGTTGTGACGCCCCACATGCGGTAGAACGTGTTCATGTTGAAAGGCAGGTTGTATAGCTCTCCCTTGTAGTTTGCCACGGGAGAGTTTGTGTAGCGGTTGAACTCGGCGAGCGAGTTGACAAACTGCCACACCTCCTTGTTGTTGGTATGGAAGATGTGCGCGCCGTATTTGTGGACGTTGATGCCCTCTATCTCTTCGCAGTAGACGTTTCCGCCAAGGTGGTGGCGCTTGTCGATGACAATGCAGCTCTTGCCGTTCTTGTGGGCGAAATGGGCGAACGTGGCGCCGAACAGTCCGCTGCCGACTATAACGTAATCGTAATGTTTCATAGCTTTTCTTTACCGTAATGTCTCATGATGCCCTTTGCCGCGGGTGTAGTGGCAGTGACTTATGTTCTTATCTTTATCTCGCCCCGTGCCACACGGCTGTCGTACTCTTCGTGAGTACGCTTCCAGCGGTTGTGTGTCCAGAGGTAGCACGACGGGTCGCGGCGTACCGACTGTTCGAGCATTCTGAAAAAGGTTCTTGTTATTTCGTATTTCGAAAGACTGTCAGGTTCCTTGGTGATAAGTCTGAACGTGCAGACGTAATGACCGCGGCGTGTGCGCTCCATATCCACATAGAACACGGCGTCGTTCATTTTCTTCATTATCCGCTCTCCCCCTGTGAACACCGGCGTGTCGTGGTTGAGGAAGTCGAGCCACAGGTGTATGTTCTCCCACTTCGGCACCTGGTCGGATATGTATCCGAAAAGAGAGTGGCGCTGTTCCTGCCTGTATCTTAGAAGATAGCGTAGAATTTCGTTCTTGGGGATACATACTCCGCCAAGATGGCTGCGGAGCGAGATGAAGAGACGGTTGAAGACATCGCTGTAAAGAGGATGATATATAAGTCCGGAAACGGCATCCTTGTGCCGTGTGTAGGCAATGCCTACGCCGGAGAGCCACTCCCAGTTGCAGTAGTGTCCGAGGATTGCCGCGCACGACTGCCCTTTGTCGAAGCATTGTTCCAGTTCCTCCACGTTGCGGAACTCTATGTGGCGGCTCATCTGCTGAGGCGAAATGGAGAGAAGTTTTATCGTCTCTACGAAATAGTCGCAGAACCAGTGGTAGAAGCGGCGCTCTATACAGGCAAGCTCTTTGCTGCTTTTTTCCGGAAACGACGTTGCAATATTCTTCCTGACAACCTTCTTGCGGTAGCCTACGAGCATGTATATAAGGATATACATAAAATCGGAGATGATATACAAGGCACGGAAAGGCAGCAGTGACAGCGCGTAGAACATGATGTATGTCACGCCGTAAAGAATATTGTTCAGTACTTTCTTCATTCCCTGTTATATATTTATTCAAGTTTACGGAGCATTCCGGGATGCGGGGCGGTTCCGTGTTCCGTTTAAACCTGCTGCATGTCGTGCAGCTTGTGATAATATCCGTTGCGTGCAAGCAGCTCGTCGTGTGAGCCGCGCTCGACAATCTGTCCCTCGTGGAGCACGCATATCTCGTCGGCATTCTTTATTGTTGAAAGCCTGTGGGCTATGGCAACGGTGGTGCGCGTCTTCATCAGTTTCTCGAGAGCATCCTGAACAAGGCGCTCGCTCTCGGTGTCGAGTGCCGACGTTGCCTCGTCGAGAATAAGTATCGGCGGGTTCTTCAGTATCGCCCGTGCAATGCTTATTCTCTGCCTCTGTCCGCCCGACAGACGCCCGCCGCGGTCGCCGATGTTCGTGTCGTAGCCGTTTTCAGACGCCATGATGAATTCGTGGGCATTGGCTATTTTCGCAGCTGCCTCCACCTCCTCACGGGTTGCGCTGTCCACGCCGAATGATATGTTGTTGAAGAACGTGTCGTTGAACAGTATCGCCTCCTGGTTGACATTGCCGATGAGCGACCGCAAGTCGTGTATGCCCATGTCCTTTACGTTGACACCGTCGATGAGCACCTCGCCCTCCTGCACGTCGTAATAGCGCGGGATAAGGTCCACCAGCGTGGACTTTCCTCCTCCGCTCTGCCCTACAAGTGCAACGGTCTTACCTTTCTCCACAGTAAGGTTGATGTTGCGGAGTATCCATTTCTCCGCATAGCGGAAGGACACGTTGCGGAATTCTATCTTGCTGTTGAAGCCTGTGGATGCGGCAGGTACGGCAGGCTCCTTGATGTCGTTCTCCGCCATGAGGATTTTGTCCACGCGCTCCATGGACGCCAGTCCCTTGGGTATGTTGTAGCCAGCCTTTGAGAACTCTTTGAGCGGGTTGATGATGCTGTATAATATAATAAGGTAGTAGATAAATGTAGGTCCGCTCAATGTCATGTTGTTCAGCACCAGCACGCCGCCGAACCAAAGCACTATGACGATGAGCACTGTGCCGAGGAACTCGCTCATCGGGTGCGCCATTTGCTGGCGGGTGTTCACCTTCAGGATATTGTCGCGGTATTCGCTGTTTATCTTGTCGAAGCGTGTGTTCATCTTCTCTTCGGCACAGAAAGCCTTGATGATGCGCAGTCCGCCGAGCGTCTCTTCCACCTGACTCATCGTGTCGCTCCACAGAGCCTGTGCCTTTATGGATTTCTGCTTGAGCTTTCTTCCCACAAATCCCATGAACCAGCCCATGAGGGGGACAATGAGAAGTGTGAAGAGCGTCAGCTGCCAGCTTATGACGAGCAGCGTTGCAAAATATGCTATTATGAGTATCGGGTTCTTGAAAAGCATGTCGAGCGAGTTCATTATCGAGCTTTCAATTTCCTGCACGTCACCGCTCATGCGGGCAATGATGTCTCCCTTACGCTCTTCCGAGAAGAAGCCGAGCGGCAATGATGTTATCTTGCGGTAAAGCTGGTTGCGTATGTCGCGGACGACACCTGTGCGTATGGGGATGATTGTTGCCGAAGAAAGAAAATATGCGCCCGTCTTGAGGAATGTCATAAACGCAAGGAACAGTCCGATGACAAGCAGGGTGGTCGTCGCCCCCATTTCCCCTACAAGCTGGTGGACATAATAGTTGGCGTTGTTTGCAAGTATTTCCTTAAAGTCTCCGCTGTCCCATTCGAGCCAGACAACGTTTTCCGTTGCACGCTCGGTGCGGAAAAGAATTTGCAGGATAGGGATGATGGCTGCGAACGAGAAAATGTTCAGCACCGCCGACAATATGTTGAAAACCACCGTAAGTACCAGATATTTCTTATATGGAGGTACAAAGCGGTATAAGACATGCAGGAATTCTTTCATATAAAAGAAATTAATTATTTGCGGACCGGACCGTGCCTATTGTGCAAAAGGGCGTGTCCGGCACCGTTTATATCTGCAAATATAAGCTAAATAAACAAGAACACCAATGGTATGCGTATATTTTTACGGAGTTGTCACACCGCGTCTCCCTTCAGCGTTGCACTCGAACTGCCGGTTATTCTTACACGTACAATCTCCCCGATGTGGTGGCAACCCTTGTCGAACACCACCATCTTGTTCTGTTCCGTGCGGCCGCACAACTGTTCACGGCTGCGTTTGCTGAAGCCTTCGACAAGCACGTCGAACTCCTTTCCGACATCCTTCGCGTTTGATTTTGCCGACAGGCGTGTCTGGAGGTCTATCATCTCCGCAAGGCGGCGCAGCTTCACCTCCTCGCTTACGTTGTCGGGAAGATGTTTAGAGGCATACGTACCGGGACGCTCGCTGTATTTGAACATGAAGGCAGAGTCGTAGCCCACTTCTTCCATGAGCGACAGCGAAAGACGGTGGTCTTCTTCCGTCTCGTCATGATAGCCCACAAAGATGTCTGTTGAAATGCCGCAGCCGGGAATGATGCGCCTTATTGCCTCCACGCGCTCCATATACCACTGGCGTGTATATTTGCGGTTCATGAGCTTGAGTATGCGGTCGCTGCCGCTCTGTACGGGCAGGTGTATGTGTTTGCATACGTTTGGCTTTTCTGCTATTACATGCAGCGTCTCGTCGCTCATGTCCTTGGGGTTGCTTGTCGTGAAACGCACGCGCATCTCCGGCACGGTGTCGGCAACAAGGCGGAGAAGTCTGGGGAAGTCCACCACTTCTTCATTCTCCTTGCCTTCGGACATGCCGCCGGAGACATAATGATATGAGTTTACGTTCTGCCCAAGCAGTGTCACCTCCTTGTATCCGCGTTCCCGCAGGTCGCGGCACTCGCGCAGTATGCTCTCCACGTCGCGCGACCTTTCACGCCCGCGTGTGTACGGCACTATGCAGTAATGGCAGAAGTTGTTGCATCCGCGCATGATGCTTACAAATCCTCCGATGCGGTTTCCGGCTATGCGCTGCGGAACGATGTCACGGTAGGTCTCGGATGTAGACAGCTCGATGTTCATCGCCTTCAGCCCCATCTCACACTGTGCGATGAGGTCGGGCAATGAAAGATAGGCATCGGGACCGGCAACGAGGTCGGCATGGTGGTTGTCTATAAGGTCATTCTTTACGCGCTCAGCCATGCAGCCGAGTACACCCAGTATCAGCCTGCGCCCTTTCTTGCGCTCTGCGTTGAGCGTGTCCAGCCGGTTGTATATTTTCTGTTCGGCGTTGTCTCTCACCGAACATGTATTCAGAAATATGGCATCGGCATCCTTTATGTCGTCGCAGGTGTCATAGCCTGCCATTTTCATTACCGATGCAACGACCTCACTGTCTGCCACGTTCATCTGGCATCCGTAGGTTTCTATAAAGAGTCTCTTCATTATGTCTTGTTGTTTAGCTGTTCTCCGAGAATGCTGCCGCCTCTGCCGCGGCGATGATGTCCTCCTTGTCCATGGCTTTCGGCTGTGCGGTGATGTCGGACAGGTCGAACTCGTCTTCGCCTTCCTGCTCTTTTACGGCAGACGCCTTCTTCTGTTTCTTTTCACGCTCTATCGTAACAGGTGCATCCTCTTCAGTTTTCTGCGACACTATAAAGTCGGTCTTTACGTCGGTCTCAGGAACGGTCATGACCGGCTCTTCTTCCATCTTTGTACGGTCCGTCTTGGCTGCAAAGACAGCATCGAGATATTGGGAGTCTCTTTTCAGCATGTTCAGTGTCTTCTTGCTTGCCAGCTGCTGGCTTTCTTTCTTGGAGTAGCCTTCGCCTGTGCCGCCTTCGATGCCCTCAACCACAGCCTGGTATTTGAAGACCGGACTGCAGTTCTCGTCTTTCTTCTCGTCGATTAGCTTGAAGTCTATCTTTACCTTGTTCTTCTGGCACCATTCTATGAGCTTGCTTTTGAAGTTGACCTCCTTGTACGCCACTTTGTCGATGTTGATGAGCTGTGACAATATGCGCTTTTGCATAAACTGCATGCAGGCATTGTATCCCCGGTCCAGGTATATTGCCCCCACGAGGGCCTCGAACGCATTTCCTTCCATATAGCTGTTATGAGAGGAAGTGTGTCTGTTGGACATGATAAGCTGGCTGATACCTATTTCCTGCGCCAGTCGGTTAAGTGTGTCGCGCTGTACTATCTTGCTCCGCGTGTTGGTGAGGAAGCCCTCACGCTTGCCCTGAAAGTGGTTGTAGACGATGTCGCCCACGATTGCATCGAGAACTGCGTCGCCAAGAAATTCAAGACGTTCGTTGTTTACAGGGCGCCCTTTGCTGTTGCGCTGCTTTATGCTCTTGTGCATTAGCGCCTGCTTGTAGAAGCTGATGTTGTGCGGATAAAATCCTATTACCGTGTATAAAGACGAATAAAGCTCCTTCTCCTTGCGGAAAGGGAGCCTTATTCGGTCTATAATGTTGTTAATCGTCATATTTCTTGAATATAACACATGCGTTATGACCGCCGAATCCGAATGTGTTGCTCATTGCGGCACGTACGGTGCGTTTCTGTGCGGTGTTGAACGTAAAGTTAAGGTTGTAGTCAATCTCCTCGTCCTTGTCATCTTCCTCATGGTTGATTGTAGGAGGAATAATGTCGTTCTTCACGGCGAGTACGGCAACCATGGACTCAACGGCTCCGGCAGCACCGAGCAGGTGGCCTGTCATTGACTTTGTAGAGCTGATGTTCAGCTTGTATGCTGCATCGCCGAACACGTCCTTTATTGCCTTTGCCTCTGAAATGTCACCCACGTGTGTTGATGTTCCGTGAACGTTGATGTAGTCAATGTCCTCGGGTTTCATGCCGGCATCCTCAAGCGCAGCCTGCATAACGAGCTTCGCTCCGAGTCCTTCCGGATGGGATGCCGTTATGTGATGTGCGTCGGCACTCATGCCCTCGCCAACCATTTCTGCGTATATCTTTGCTCCGCGTGCCTTTGCATGCTCCAGCTCTTCGAGTATGAGGCATCCTGCACCTTCGCCCATTATAAATCCGTCGCGGCTTGCGCTGAACGGGCGTGACGCATGCTGCGGGTCGTCATTGCGTGTAGAGAGGGCGTGCATTGCATTGAAGCCGCCCACGCCGCAGGCGCAGACTGCTGCCTCTGCACCGCCGCTGACAATAGCGTCTGCCTTGCCAAGACGGATAAGGTTGAATGCGTCGGCTATTGCATTGGTAGATGAGGCGCATGCGGACGTTGTCGTATAGTTTGGTCCGTGGAAGCCGTATTGTATTGAAATCTGACCTGCTGCAATGTCGGCAATCATCTTAGGAATGAAGAACGGATTGAACTTGGGACCGTTCTCCTTGTTCTTGCCATAATATGAAACCTCGTCCTCGAAAGTCTTGATACCGCCGATGCCTACACCGAACACTACGCCGATGCGGTTTTTGTTCACCGTCTCAAGATCCATTCCGCTGTCCTTTACCGCCTGCATGGCAGAAATCATGGCAAGCTGTGTGTAGCGGTCCATCTTGCGCATTTCCTTACGGTCGATATAGTCTGTGACGTTGAGGTCCTTAACCTCGCATGCAAACTGTGTCTTGAACAGGGAACTGTCAAACAATGTGATAGGTGCGGCACCGCTCACTCCGGCAACAAGGTTCTTCCATGTGTCTTCCGGATTGTTTCCTACAGGTGTCACGGCTCCGAGACCTGTCACCACCACTCTTTTTAATTCCATTTCCTTATATGATTAAATATTTAAGAACAGCAATCGGCAATTAGAACATCAGCGATTAATGATTAGTATTAAGCTAATCACTAATCGCTGATATTATAAACTGCTAATCACTAATCAATACATCATTAATTATTTAGCATTAGCCTCGATGTAGCTGATAGCATCGCCGACAGTTGCTATTGTTTCAGCCTTATCGTCAGGGATAGAGATGTTGAATTCTTTCTCAAATTCCATGATAAGCTCTACTGTATCGAGAGAGTCTGCGCCAAGATCGTTTGTGAAGCTTGCTTCTGCCTTTACTTCTGCCTCGTCTACACCCAGTTTGTCAACGATGATGGCTTTTACTTTAGATTCGATTTCTGACATAGTTGTATTGTTTTAAAAATGTTTATAAAATGATTTATTCTTTAAAAATCGGTTGCAAAGGAACGAATTTTTATTTACCTATGCAAATATTTCTTACAAAAAAGCATGCATTATTGCACATGTCATATGCTTTTGTGCAACATTTTGCTTGTTATTTTACCATTTTTCGCGTCTTAAAGGATAATTTCCACGAAACTCTTCGAAACGATCAGGAGCTTTTTTAAGGTTTGTACTATCATTCAGCGGATTATAAAGTGTAAGGGCGATGTCTCTGTTAACACACTCCTCGTTATTGGGGTTACGGCATTCGAGCAGCTCTTTCAGATGTGCCGTCACGTTGTAGGGAAGTTCCGGGGGCATTATCTTTCCGGGGTTGTCCAGACCGAAGTGATTACAAAGCCCCTCTATCACCATATTGTCGGCATTTACCTTGCCGTCTGCGCTGTATCCTGCTATATGCGGAGTAGCTATGTAAGCCTTGTCAAGAAGGCGCAGGTCTATGTCGGGTTCGTTTTCCCATGTGTCTATCACGGCATCTTTCACCTTATTATTATATAGGGCGTCAATCAGGGCGTTGCCGTCTGCCACGGCACCACGGCTGGTGTTTATTATAACGGGACACTGTTGCAGACTGTCGAAAAAGTCCTGTCCTGCAAGATGATACGTGGCATGTTTGCCACAGCGTGTCAGAGGAACATGGAATGTTATTATGTCACACTCGCGTGCAATGTCTTCCAATGTCACGAATTTGCCGTATCTGCATTCTGCTCCTTCCTCTGCTTTCGGTGGGTCGCAGACAAGTACTTGCATTCCCATGCTTTCTGCCACTGCCGCCACTTTTGTGCCTACATGTCCTTGTCCTACAATGCCTATGGTGGTGTGTGTCGGTGACATGCCTTTGTCGCGCCATAGTAACAGCAATACCGATTTAAGATATTGCGCCACGGATGATGAGTTGCAGCCCGGACAGTTCATCCACTCTATGCCTGCCTTTTTCATATATTCCGTGTCAATATGGTCGTATCCTATTGTCGCAGTAGCCACAAAACTAACCCGGCTGTTTCCGAGCAGGCTCTCGTCACATCTTGTGCGTGTGCGCACTATCAGGGCATCGGCATCGCGCACGTCGGCAGGTCCTATCTTGCTGCCCTGCATATATACAGCCTCTACTCCGAGTCTGCTGACAGCATCATGTATGTATGGTATCTTATCGTCTATTACTATTTTCATCCGTATGTATATTGTTTCAAGTTATGTATGTTCAAGTCAGTGTCCGGATATGAAACTTCAAGTCAAATGCTTACGGTTTGTTACATTCGAAAGGGTTTTGCTTACAGTTTTCATCGGCTTCCGGCTGCTTTGCAATAGCCGACCTTTTGGCGTGCTAAAGGTGACCTTTTAGAAGGTAAAAGGTCATGTCTTGCATGCTGAAAGGACACCTTTTGAAACTGTAACCATCGCTGTTTGCAATCCATGATTTTGCCGAGAGGTTTGATTGATATCGCCAATGGATATTCCGTGTATCTTTTATCTCCTCTTTATATTCGCTTTTCACCCTCCGAGTAGGGCTGTACCCTGGTGCAGCCGAAGTGATTATGAATAACACAAGCCATGCGGTTTCGGATGCTCCGGGGAGCATCCCTACAGGTTTCATCAATAGGGCATACGTCTTTTATCTCCTTTTATCTTCTCCTGTCTTCTCTTTATCTCCTTATTTTCCTCCTCTTCCCTGGCTTACAAATCTTTTAACTAAAACCTCGTAAGTGCTTAAATATTGTGTTTTTAGTTGGTTTTTCGGGAATTAATTATTAGTTTTGCATATATAACCAATAAACATTTAAGAAATGACATTCACACAACTTTGTAATCGGGTGTTCAACCAGGCAATAGCCGACTATCATGTAAAAGACAACATAGATACGCCGATAAACAATCCATACGACCGTGACTCGATAGAGAACCGTCTCTATCTGAAGTGCTGGATAGACACGGTGCAGTGGCATTTTGAGGACATCATACGCGACCCGCACATCGATCCGGTTGAGGCTCTGAACCTGAAACGCCGCATAGACAGGAGCAATCAGGACCGTACAGACCTCGTAGAACAGATTGACAGTTACTTCCGCACAAAGTACAGCGAGGTGAAAGTGCTGCCGGATGCCCGTATAAATACCGAGAGTCCGGCGTGGGCTGTCGACCGTCTGTCGATACTTGCTTTGAAGATTTATCACATGAAAGAGCAGGCGGAACGTACCGATGCCACACCCGAACATTGTGACAAATGTCGTTCCAAATTAGATGTGCTGCTCGAACAGCAGACAGATCTTAGTACTGCAATAGATCAACTGTTGGAGGACATCGAGGCAGGACGAAAATATATGAAGGTGTATATGCAGATGAAAATGTATAACGACCCTGCTACAAATCCTGTCCTGTACAATAACAAGAAGTGATGAAGACCGAGCATATACTGATAATTCGCTTTTCTGCCATGGGCGACGTCGCTATGACTGTGCCGGTGGTGTATTCTCTGGCGAAACAGTATCCCGACCTTCGGATAACAATGCTGAGCCGTGGGTTTGCACGTCCGTTCTTTGAAAATCTTGCACCCAATGTCAGTTTTATGGAGGCTGACATCAAGAGTGAATACCGGGGAATAAAGGGATTGAATGCTCTTTACCGGAGGCTGGCGGCAAAGAAATTCACAGCCATTGCCGACTTACATGGCGTTCTGCGCTCGGACTATTTGCGCATGCGTTTCTGTATGGACGGATATAAGGTTGCTCATATAGACAAGCATCGTGCCGATAAAAGGCGGCTTACGGCTGCAGGCGTTAAGCGGATGGTGCAGTTGCAGTCGTCATTCCAAAATTATGCCGATGTTCTTGCCGCTCTCGGTTATCCGGTGAAAATAGAGTTCAAGTCTCTCTTTGCATCGGGTGAATGCACGGAACAGGTTTTTCCGGAAGAGATTGGCGTCAAGCAGCCTTCGGAAAAGTGGATAGGCATAGCACCGTTTGCAGCTCATGAGGGTAAGATATATCCCGTGCGGCTCATGGAGAAGGTCGTACAGCAGCTTTTGGAGAGACATCCTGACAGCCGTATATTCTTCTTTGGAGGCGGTGCAAGAGAGACGGAGGTCTTCGGCGAATGGTGCGGAAAGTACGACCGCTGTACCGATGCTTCGGGGCTGATGCGCGGTATAAAAGGAGAACTGGCACTGATGAGCCGTTTGGACGTGATGATTTCCATGGACAGCGCCAACATGCACCTTGCTTCATTGGCAGGGACGCAGGTCGTAAGCGTGTGGGGCGCCACTCATCCATACGCAGGATTCATGGGGTGGGGGCAGAGTGTCGGCAACGCGGTGCAGATAGACCTGCCGTGCAGACCGTGCAGCATATATGGTAACAAACCGTGTATGAGGGGTGACTACTTCTGTCTGAAGAACATATCCCCCGAACAGATAGTGGAACGTACGGAGTTCGTTATGAACAACAAGAGATAGATTTCTTACATTAACTTATTATTAATTTTTAAAAAAGGAGGTATTATGAAAAAGTTTGTATGCGACACATGTGGTTATATTTATGACCCTGAAAAAGGTGATCCGGATAACAACATCGCCCCCGGAACAGCATTTGAGGATATTCCGGAAGATTGGGTATGCCCGTTGTGCGGTGTTGGAAAAGACGACTTCTCGCCTGTAGAGGACGATTGAGAGTAAACGATGTAATAAAAAAAGATGTGCCATTGTAAAAAGTGGCACATCTTTTTTTTATTTCGGGAATTATATGCATCAAGGCTGTTTGCCGATGTATGCCAGTATACCTCCGTCCACGTAGAGCACGTGTCCGTTAACTGCGTCAGACGCATGTGATGCGAGGAATACTGCCGGTCCGCCCAGTTCTTCGGGGTCGAGCCAACGTCCTGCCGGTGTCTTTGCGCAGATGAAACTGTCGAATGGGTGGCGGCTGCCGTCTGCCTGACGCTCGCGCAGAGGTGCGGTCTGAGGTGTTGCGATGTAGCCCGGACCAATGCCGTTACACTGTATGTTGTATTCGCCGTACTCGGAGCAGATGTTACGTGTAAGCATCTTCAGTCCGCCCTTGGCGGCAGCGTATGCAGACACCGTCTCACGTCCAAGCTCGGACATCATCGAACAGATGTTGATGATCTTACCTTCGCGGCGTTCCATCATTTCAGGAAGTACTGCAGAAGCTACGATGAACGGACCTACAAGGTCGATGTCTATCACCTGCTGGAACTCGGCACGCTTCATCTCGTGCATCGGGATGCGCTTGATTATGCCGGCATTGTTTACGAGTATGTCTATATTACCTACTTCGGCATGTATCTTTTCTACGAGTGCCTTTACGTCATCTTCTTTTGTGACATCGCACACATAGCCGTGTACGTTTTCTATTCCGGCTTCCTTATAGTTTGCGAGTCCTTTTTCGAGAGCTGCTTCATTGATGTCGTTGAAGATAATGTTCTTTATTCCGGCAGCAACGAAAGCCTTTGCAATGTTGAAGCCGATGCCGTAGGAGGCACCTGTTATCCAGGCGTTTTTCCCTTCAAGTGAAAAAAGATTTGTCATGATTTTTGATGTTTTTGTAATGTATATATATTGTTCTTTGACATTATTCCTTATACGGATTATAAGTCTTATAGGACATATAGGACTTTTATATGCTCTGCTTATTTCAAGTCCGTAATCAACGAGAAGTCTTGGTCTCCGTAGTCAAGGTTCTCGCCACCCATGCCCCAGATAAACGTGTAGTTGTGGGTTGCTGCGGCAGAGTGGATGCTCCATTCGGGAGAAAGCACCGCCTGGTCGCCCTTCATCCATATGTGGCGGGTCTCGTCTATCTCGCCCATGAAGTGGCAAACTGCCTGATCCTCGGGAACTTCAAAATAGAAATATGCTTCCATGCGGCGGCTGTGCACGTGTGCAGGCATGGTGTTCCATACGCTTCCCGGTGCCAGTTCCGTCATTCCCATTTGCAGTTGGCAGGTAGGAACCACCTGCGATACGAGCATTTTGTTTATGTCGCGTTCGTTGCTTGTCTCAAGTGCTCCCATGTGAGCGACAACTGCTTCAGCCTTCGTTACTTTCTTGCAAGGATATTCCTTATGAGCCGTTACGCTGTTGAAATAGAACTTGGCAGGAGCTGCTGCGTCTTTGCTACTGAATGTGACATCACGGTCGCCGCGTCCGATGTAGAGCGCTTCTTTATAGCCCAGTTCGAAAGTCTCGTCTCCCACTTTCACTGTGCCGGCACCGCCAACATTAAACAGACCGATTTCGCGGCGTGTAGTGAAGTATGGCGCCTTAAGCGGGTCGATGGCTTCGAGCTTCAGTTCTTCGGCAACAGGCATTGCACCGCCCACAACCATACGGTCATACATGGAGTATACCATGTTTACTTCGTCTGCCGCAAACACTTTTTCAATAAGGAAGTCGCGGCGTATTCTTTTGGTGTCATAGCTTTTTGCATCCTCAGGATGGGCTGCATAGCGAATTTCATAATTTGTTTTCATAAAAAGTCTTTATTTATTTAAGTTTATCTGCCATTTGCAGTTGGAAAATGCAGAGTATACTGTCAAGTAAATATGTGATATGCTTTATATATTGTTTAGGCATGACAAAGATACGAATAAGTCGAGAACAAAACAACAAATTCATTTGTTTTTTGTCGAGCGAGAGTATATTGGACGCAGTCGAAGACGTAGTCAAAGATACGAATAAGTCGAGAACAAAATAACAAATTCATTTGTTTTTTGTCGAGCGTAAGTATATTGGACGGAGTGGAATACGATGTCAAAGATACGAAAAAAGCAATCATTCAAAGGAAAATGCCCCTTATTTGTTTCTGTGTGTTGGAGTTATGGATTTTACATGTAACGAAAAAAGACCGGTTGTGCCGGTCTTTCTTGTTTCACGAATGTTGTCCAAGGCGGATTCGAACCACCACAAACAGAACCAAAACCTGTTGTGCTACCATTACACCATTGGACAATCAATGGTTGAAAAGTTGTGCAAAGGTAGTGGTTTTTTATGCCACTACCAAATTTTTTTATTTGTTTTTTGCGGTAATCAGCTTATACAATGGATAATAGAGACCGGTGTATTTATTTCACCGTAACCAGGAAATAGTTCTTCTTTCCACGCTGAACAAGCAGATATTTGCCGCCTATGAGGTCTTCGCTTGTCACCACACGGTCGGTGGCAGCAAGCTTTTCCTTGTTCAGCGACACTCCGCCACCCTGTGTCAGCTTGCGCATCTCGCCCTTGCTTGCGAATATCTTTGCGTCGTCGCATGTGAAACATTCGATGGCTGGCTGTCCGAGCATCTCTTTCGGCAGTTCGAAATGCGGTACGCCTTCGAATATGTCGAGCAGTGTCTGTTCGTCGAGTTTCTGCAGACTTTCTTTTGTCGACTTGCCGAAAAGTATGCCCGAGGCCTCTACCGCCATGTTATAGTCTTCCTCGGAATGCACCATTACGGTCACTTCCTGTGCCAGACGCTTCTGCAATATGCGCTGTCCCGGATCCTGTCTGTGCTCTGCCACCAGTGTGTCGATGGTCTCCTTGTCGAGACTTGTGAATATCTTTATGTACTTCTCGGCGTCGTCATCGCTCACGTTCAGCCAGAACTGGTAGAACTTGTAGGGAGATGTGCGTTTCGGATCGAGCCAGATGTTGCCACTTTCGGTCTTTCCGAACTTCTTTCCGTCCGCTTTTGTTATGAGCGGACATGTCAGCGCGTATGTCTCGACATCGTTGCCCAGAGTGCGGCGTATCAGTTCCGTTCCGGTGGTCATGTTTCCCCATTGGTCGTTGCCTCCGAGCTGCATCTTGCATCCCTTATTCTTGTACAGATAAAGGAAGTCGTATCCCTGAAGCAGCTGATATGTAAACTCGGTAAATGACAGACCGTCGCGAGCCTCGCCGTTGAGGCGTTTCTGTACGCTGTCTTTAGCCATCATGTAGTTCACTGTTATGTGCTTTCCTACCTCGCGAGCAAAGTCGAGGAATGTGAAATCCTTCATCCAGTCGTAGTTGTTCACCATTTCGGCACTGTTGGGACCGGTGGCTTCAAAGTCAAGGAACTTCGATACCTGTTTCTTTATACACTCTTGGTTGTGGTATAATGTTTCCTGGTCAAGCAGGTTACGCTCCTGACTTTTACCCGACGGGTCGCCTATCATTCCTGTGGCTCCGCCGACAAGGATTATCGGTTTGTGTCCGCAGCGCTGCAGGTGGCGCAGCATCATCACCCCGCAGAGGTGTCCTATATGAAGTGAGTCTGCCGTAGGGTCAGTGCCAAGATATGCCGTGACGGTTTCTTTCTGTAACAGTTCCTCTGTTCCCGGCATCATCTGTGCCAGCATTCCGCGCCATTTCAGTTCTTCAACAAAATTCTTTTTCATTTTACTTTAATGTATAAATACATCTTTACGGACAGTTATCGTAAAGTCGTAGTTGATATATTGTTTATTGCGGTGTTATGGATGTCGTTCAGCCATAGACCGCTGTTGTTAAAATTCTTTTTCTTACGGTACGGGGTCGTATCCGCTTCCTCCCCACGGGTGACAGCGTAACAGCCGTCGTATTGCCAGTGCCATACCCTTTACAGGTCCGTGCTTTATCAGTGCTTGTCGTGCATATTCCGAGCATGAGGGTGTGAACCGGCATACGGGAGGCGTGTAAGGCGATATAAACCTTTGGTAAAATATGATTGGCAGGCATAGTATTCTGACCAGTGCCGACGATACCAAGCTTATGGCTTTCTTTATGGCTTTCATAGCTTTTCCCTCAATCTGGTTAGAAGTTTTATTATCTTGTCTTCCACTTCCGGACTCTTGTGCAGGCTGTTGTCCTGCCAGATGAAAGCTATCGCTATGCTTTGCCGTTCGCAGTCGTGCAGTTTTCCGAGTATTATGCTTTTGTTTTTTCTGTAAGCCTCACGTATCTGACGTTTTACTCTGTTGCGTTTTACGGCATGCTTGAAACGTCTTTTCGGTACGCTTACCAGTATTTTTGCGCCCGGTGTGTTGTCTTCGCCGTTCTCGGTCCGCATGTATATCATCCTTATAGGAAATGCTGACATAGACCGGCTCTTCCCTCCGTTAAAGAGTTCTTCCGGCAGTGTCCTGCCGGATATGCGCTCCGTTTTTGCCAGTGTCAGTGTGGCGGATTTCACTCGGATGTTTATTTATTGTGCTTTTCGAGATAATTTTTCAGTGCTCCTGTCATGGACGGGCACTCCTTGGACGGTGCTTCGATGGATACCTCCAGCCCCGCGTCGTGTGCGGCCTTTGCCGTAGCCGGACCGAATGTCGCCACTTTCACACTGTCGTTCTTGCTGTCTCCGAAAGTGCTTTTGAATGCGCTTATGCCCGACGGGCTGAAGAATATGCACATATCATAGTCGAATGTCTTTACTTCTTCTTCCGTAAAGTCGTTGCTCACAGTGCGGTACATTACACATTCGGTGTGGTTCAACTTTTTGGAATCGAGCATTTCTTTCATGCTTCCGTCGTTGACATCGCTCATGGGCACAAGATATTTCTCGTTCTTGTGCTTGACCATGACAGGTATCAGGTCGTGAATCTTGCCCGTGTTTCCGTAGAACACCTTACGCTTGCGGTATTGCACGTACTTCTGTATATAAAGTGCTATGGTCTCGGTTACACAGAAGTACTTCATGTCTTCGGGTATTGCCAGTCTCATTTCGTTGGCAAGATTGAAGAAATTGTCTATGGCATGCCGCGATGTAAACACAATTGCAGTGTAGTTCAGAATGCTGATTTTCTGCTGGCGGAATTCTTTTGACGTAAGTCCTTCCACCTTTATGAACGGGCGGAAAACCAATTCCACGCCATAGTTTTTGGCGATATCGAAATAAGGAGATTTCTCACTTGACGGCTTGGGTTGCGATATTAAAATCTTTTTTATCATCGATGTCCTAAAAATTGATTTTCAAGTAATCTATTATCGTAGCCAAAGTGCCGTATAACAGCAGCAAAGGCATTATTTCAAGGGCACAAAAGTACAAAAATATTTGCGAAAAAACGGCGTTCCGTTTGAAAAAGATTATCAGGCACTTATAAAATGACAATATTTTAACAGATATAATGACAATTGCCATGTAGGTGATTGCGTTTTGCGTGGACAGGTCGAAGTATGACATGAGCATTACGAGCGGGAATATCGCGATGCTTTCCGTCGATGTGATGAACAGTGAAGAATTGAACCAGCGGCTACTGCTGCGACTGTCGAAAAACACCCAGTTGACAAACGTTTGGAGCATCATCTTTATTATGAAATATGCCGAAAACGAGCCGAAGAATATTGCTATGAGGTGATATTGCGACTCGAGCACGAATGTGTCGGCTATGCGGTCTTGTGTGTAGATGAATGCTATCACGGACAGCAGCAGGCATGCTTGCAGGAGGAAGAAAAACTGAAAACGGTATTCGCTGGTTGTTTCGGTCATTTCGTTCCGGCTTTCGCACGACTCTAAGAAGAAGTTGCGTGCCTGCATGAAGATGAAGCGGCGCGAGTTGGCAAATGCTATCAGCGCGAGGATGAACCCGCCGAGGAGCATGGCTGTTATGATGTTGTCGCCTTTGATGGTATATGGCACGGGGTCGCCTGCCACGCCATACCGTCCTGCAATTATCTCCGGATGATACAGCGAGTCTTTGGAGAAGAAACTTTCCTTATAGTATAGGGGTATGGAAATGTCCTTGTAGCTCTTGCCCTTGTCTTGTCCCGGCAGGTGCAGCGTGTCCGGACGTGTACTGAGGTGGGTGTTTTCTATATGTATGGATGCCTGTATGGCAGAGTCCTGCTGCCACGGCGTGGCGTCGCGCGGCAGTTTTTTCAGCACCTGCGACGGATGCAGCGACACATTGGCGTGTGCAGTATCCTGTACCGCCTGTTGCACCGCCGTTGCTCCTTGTGTCGACGTAGAGTCTGCCGAATACATATAAGTAGATGTTCAGAATTGCTTATTTCAGTCCGAATTTCTCCTTTATCTCGTCCACCCTGTCAAGCTTTTCCCATGTGAACAGTTCCACTTCCACAACCTTTGTTTCGTGATACCGGCTTGTGAACGTTTTTGTCTTCACTTCCGGTTTCCGTCCCATGTGCCCGTAGGCTGCCGTTTCGGTGAATATTGGCTGGCGCAATTTCAGATTTTTCTCTATAGCTTTGGGGCGCAGATCGAACATGTCTGCTATTTTCTTGGCTATCTCGCCGTCGGTCATGTCCACATGGCTCTTGCCGTATGTGTCTACACAGATGCTTACCGGGCGTGCCACGCCTATGGCATAGCTTATCTGTACGAGCATCTCGTCTGCCACTCCTGCCGCCACCATGTTCTTGGCTATGTGGCGGGCTGCGTATGCAGCCGAGCGGTCTACCTTGCTCGAGTCTTTGCCGCTGAAGGCGCCTCCGCCGTGTGCGCCTTTGCCGCCGTAGGTGTCCACGATTATCTTTCTGCCCGTAAGTCCGGTGTCTCCGTGCGGACCTCCGATTACGAACTTGCCCGTGGGGTTGACGAAATATTTGATGTCGTCGTTGAACAGTGCGAGCACCTTGCTGCTGTTTATCTGCGCTTTTACGCGGGGTATGAGGATGTTTGTCACGTCGTCCTTGATTTTCGCGAGCATTCTCTCGTCGTCGGTGTCAAACTCGTCGTGCTGCGTAGACACCACAATCGTATCTATACGTTGCGGCGTGCCATTGTCGTCGTATTCAACGGTCACCTGGCTTTTGGAGTCGGGACGGAGATATGTCATCGTCTTTCCTTCTTTCCTTATGTCGGCGAGCGTTCTCATTATAAGGTGTGCAAGGTCGAGCGACACGGGCATATAGCTTTCCGTCTCGTTTGTCGCATATCCGAACATCATGCCTTGGTCTCCGGCGCCCTGTTCGGTCTCGGTGCCGTTGTCCACGCCTCTGTTTATGTCGTCGCTCTGCTCGTGTATGGCATTCAGAATGCCGCACGAGTCGCCGTCGAACTGATATTCGGATTTCGTATATCCTATGCGCTTTATCGCGTTGCGTGCTATCGTCTGCAGGTCGATGTACACATCGCTGTGCACCTCTCCGGCTATTACCACCTGTCCGGTTGTTACGAGTGTCTCTACCGCCACGCGTGCCTTGTCGTCGTATGCAAGAAACTGGTCGAGTATCGAGTCTGATATCTGGTCGGCAACCTTGTCGGGGTGTCCTTCCGATACCGATTCTGATGAAAATAGATATGCCATGTCTTTATACCTTATAAATAAATCAAGGTTGCAAAGTTAAGTCAAATAGCTCTAACTGCAAAATAAAAGCGGGCTTTTTAACTTAAACTTCACCGGTGAGTGACATCGTGCACAGAGTGTGTATGGTGCTGTCGGTGTGTGGGTGACGACCTTCCGGCTTGCAAGAGATGCCCTTTTGCGTTCCAATATGCCACCTTTTAGAGTCTGAAAGGGCACCTCTTGGAACCTAAAAGGTATCGTTCTGATTATCAGTGGGTTTCATCCAGTGTTTTCGCTCCCCATCGTCCATGCGCTCGATGGCGTAGCGCAGGGTGGTGCGCGGCATGTATTTGTGGTGCTGTTTGAGGAAGGCGCGCAGCATGCCGATGTCTTTCTTTCCAGCTTCACGCAGCATCCAGCCCACCGCCTTGTGTATCAGGTCGTGTCTGTGTGTGAGCAGCCGTTCGGCATAACGCAGCACATGGCAAAAGTCGCCGTTGCGTATGGGTGTCAGCGTGGATACTATGGCTATGCGCTGTTCCCACAGATTGCTGCTTGCGGCAAGACGGTCGAGAGTCTCACGTTTGTGATCCTCGCTGCTCGTGGAGGGCATCACGAGCCATTGCCCGATAATCTTTGGTGCACTGAGGTCTACAAGGTCCCAGTTGTTTGCGCATCGGGCATGTTGAAGATAAAAGTTTACGGCTTCCTCTCTTGCCTTCATGCAATCCGGGTCGGAAGCCGCTTTTTTGCCCGAAATCTTGCGGAACTGTTCCACGAGGATGAGAAATCCGCACAGTCTTATCTCGTGTTTTGGCGATGCCAGCAGCTTTGCTGTCTCGCCGTGCGGCAGTCCTGCCGCGGCAAGAGCCACGCTTCGTGTCACCGGAACCTTTATTCCGAGAAAATCGTCGCCTTCTCCATATTCGCCTTTGCCTGTCTTGAAAAAGCGTTTCAGTATGTTTCTTTGGCTTTCGTCGCCGAGTGCTTCCATTGTGGCTGCCACCTCGTCTGCCGTAGTGAGTATGTCGCTGAATGTTTTCATGCAGGCAAAGGTACGGATTATACTTGAGATTTTTGAAGAGAAGATAGGGGAATATTGATAAGGAGATAAGGGAAGATAAAAGGAGATATGTGGCTTGCGCCACAGGAGATAGGGGACAATAGTCTTGTAAAAAGCAACAAGGCTATTGTCTTTTATCTCCCTTTATCTTCTTATATCTTTTTTATCTCCTTTTTACATTAAACGTTTCTCCACCGAGTAGGCACTATCTCCTCTTTACCCACAACAAAGCATACGTCCTTTATCTCCCCTTTATCTTCCCCATATCTCCTCTTATCTCCTCCTTAACCCCCTCCTGCTCGGCAAAAAACAAATGAATTTGTTGTTTTGCTCTCGACTTATGCGTATATTTGACTCACAAAATTGGCTTCGCCACCGCGAACCGGGCTAAAGCCCGACTTTCGCTATTTTGTTTTATCGAATATTCTGCGTATATTTGCAGTTGAAAAAAGGAAACAAGAATTATGCAGGAAACAAGACAAAACAAAATAGCACGGCTTCTGCAAAAGGAGTTGAGCATCATATTCCAGTCGCAGACACGCATGATGCACGGCGTAATGATAAGCGTGACACGTTGTCGCGTAAGTCCTGACTTGAGCATCTGTACGGCATATCTCAGCGTGTTCCCGTCGGAAAGGGCAGAGGAAATTTTGAATAATATCACGGCAAACGAAAAGACCGTGCGCTACGAGTTGGGCACGAGAGTGCGCCATCAGTTGCGGATAATACCGGAGTTGCGCTTCTTCGTGGACGACTCTTTAGACTATATCGACCGCATAGACGAACTTCTGAAAAAAGGGTAGGGTAGAATGCGGTTTGCCTTTTACATAGCACGGCGTTATCTTTTCTCGAAAAAGAGCACCAATGTCATAAACATAATCAGCGGGATAAGCGTTGTAGGAGTGGCGGTGGCGACCATGGCTCTTGTGGTGACGCTCAGCGTATTCAACGGCTTTCACGACCTTGTGGCAAATCTCTTTACGAGGTTCGACCCGCAGATACAGATTGTACCGGCAAAGGGAAAGACGGCGCCTGCCGACGACCCGGTGCTGGACAGCATACGCCGTATGCCGCAGGTGGACGTGGCAACGGAGTGTGTGGAGGACAGGGCGCTTGCCATGTACAACGGAAGGCAGGCGATGATAACGCTGAAAGGCGTTGATGATAACTTCAGGGAACTGACTAATATAACGGATATCCTGTATGGCAACGGTGACTTCTCGCTGCATGCCGCAAATCTTCAGTACGGCACGGTGGGCATACGTCTTGCCGAGACTCTGGGTATGAGTGCCGACTGGGACGGGTTTCTGAAGATATATGCGCCCAAGCGCGAGGGGCAGTTGGATATGGGAAACCCTATGGACGGCTTTGTCGAAGACTCGCTGATCTCGCCCGGTGTGGTGTTCATGGTCAAGCAGGCGAAATATGACAAGGGGCATGTAATAGCTCCTATCGCCTTTGCCCGTAACCTATTCGGTCAGCAGGGCATGCTGTCGTCGCTTGAAATCAGGCTTAAGGCGGGTAGTGACCTTGATGCCGTGAAGGCAGAGATGAAGAAGGTGGCAGGCGGGAAATACATAGTGCTCGACCGCTTTGAACAGCAGGAGGATACGTTCAAGATAATGAAGATCGAGAAGCTTATAGCCTATATATTCCTTACTTTTATCCTCGTGGTGGCGTGTTTCAACATCATCGGTTCGCTGTCGATGCTTATCATAGACAAGAAGGACGATGTGAATACACTGCGCAATCTGGGAGCCGACGACAGAACCATTTCGCGCATATTCCTGATGGAAGGGCGTCTGATTTCGCTTGTCGGGGCAGTGGCAGGCATTGCCGTCGGACTGCTGTTGTGCTGGCTGCAACAGACTTACGGGCTTGTGGCGCTTGGGCAGAGCAGCGGCTCGTTTATAGTCGAGGCTTACCCTGTCAGTGTTCACCCCGAGGACATTGCCATAATATTTGTAACGGTGATAGCTGTTGGTTGGATATCCGTGTGGTATCCGGTGAAGATGATAGGTAAGTTGAACAAGAAAAAATGATGCGGTAAATATCTGTAACTTTAATTCTTCAATTACCTTTCTTCACAGGGTTGTCATTCACCCGTGTGAATACAATATCGGAAACTTTAATTTTTCATTCTTCATTCATCATTCTTCATTTAAATCAAAGTTGTCCCGATTCAACCTGCCGGACAATCTGTTCCAGTTGTTTATCGTCTCCTTCCGGGTCGTATTTTTTCGTAAGACTTGCGCCGAACGCCCATGCAAAGGCCTGATAGAAACCGGCACGTATAGGACCGAGGAACGCCCTTATAAGTTCGTATGAAGAAGAGTTGCATTCGCGATAGACAAGTTTTATAAGCAGTTTTCCTTGTGTGAAGGTGAGCTTCTTCATTCGCGGAGTATATTCCTTCTTGATGCTTTCCTCAACCAGTTTCATGTGTTTGTCCTTTGCCCGCTTGTTGGGAAGTGTCTGCAGATACTCGTATGTCTCTATTATTATATGGTTTACTTCCTTTGCGATGGGCAGCACTTTCTTCACATTGTATACCATGCGGTTATATGCTTTCCTTTTCTTTGCACTTTTGAATACTGCCGGAGGATACACATATACGTTGTTCAGCTCCACATATTGTATGCTGTCTCCGTCTACAAGAACCTTGCCCACTTTCACCATAGGAGCGAATGTGGGGTTGTTCATGTCGACCTTTGTATCTTCCGGATTGACATGTTTCTTGTCTTCTTGTGCATGCAGGGCAACGCATGCCTTAAGACATAATATTAATATAATAGTGATACGTATACTAATCATAATGCAAAAATACGGATTTTTGCATAAAAAAGGCAAGCTAATTAAGAGTTAAGAAGTAAGAATTAAGAATTAAGAGCTGGGAAATTAAGAATTAAGAGTTAAGAATTAAGAAAATATGCTTTGGTGGTTGTATAAGCTTTATAGGTCTTATAAGTCCTATAGGTCCTATGGCTGCCCGCCCAAGACATATTTTCTTAATTCTTAACTCTTAATTCTTAATTTCCCAGCTCTTAATTCTTAATTAAATAAGATTACCCCACGCAGCTTCCCGGTTTTACCTCGCGCAGCAGTGATGTGACGCTCAGCGAACCGTCGAAGTTTTCTGCCGAGAGTATCATTCCGCAGCTTTCTATGCCCATGAGTTTGCGTGGTGCGAGATTGGCGATGAAGAGAACGTCTTTGCCGATAAGTTCTTCGGGAGCGTAGAACTTTGCTATTCCGGAGACGATGGTACGGTCTGTGCCGCTGCCGTCGTCTATGGTGAATTTCAACAGCTTGTTTGCCTTCTTCACCTTTTCGCAGTTCTTGACGTGTCCCACACGTATGTCGAGTTTCTCGAAGTCTTCAAATGCGATTGTTTCTTTTATCGGTGCTGCCTTATAGTTAGCCGCTTCGTTGGCTTTTTTTGTCTCTTCAAGTTTGTTGAGCTGCAGGTTTATGGTCTCGTCTTCAATCTTTTCGAACAGCAACTCTGGCTCTGCCAGCTGATGTCCGGACGCCAGGATGTCGGTAGAACCAATGCTGTCCCACTTGCAGTCGCTAATGTTGAGCATGTCTCTCAGACGCTTGCTGCTGAAAGGCAGGAACGGTTCGAAAGCTATGGCGAGGTTTGCCACAAGTTGCAGCGATACGTACAGTATCGTCGCAACGCGCTCCTCTGCCTCCTTGCGCACGGATTCGTCGTCGCTTTTGAAGCCTTTTGCCACCTTCCACGGTTCGCAGTCGGTGATGTATTTGTTGCCTATGCGGGCGAGGTTCATAACTTCTTTCTGTGCATCGCGGAACTTGTATATGTTCAACAGGCTTTCAACCTTGTCTTTTACTCCCTTGAACTCGTCCAACGCCTGACGTTCGGTGTCGGTCAGCGTTCCGCATTCGGGCACCACGCCGTCGAAGTATTTCTTTGTCAGTTGCAGCGCACGGTTTACGAAGTTGCCATAGACGGCAACCAGCTCGTTGTTGTTGCGTTCCTGAAAATCTTTCCACGTGAAGTTGTTGTCCTTGGTCTCCGGAGCGTTGGCAGTGAGCACATAGCGCAGCACATCCTGCTTGCCGGGCATGTCTGTGAGGTATTCGTGCAGCCATACCGCCCAGTTGCGCGATGTGGAAATCTTGTCGTTCTCGAGATTGAGGAATTCGTTTGCCGGCACATTCTCGGGCAGTATGTATCCTCCGTGGGCTTTAAGCATGGCGGGGAACACGATGCAGTGGAACACGATATTGTCCTTTCCAATGAAGTGGACGAGTTTTGTCTCGGGGCCTTTCCACCATTTTTCCCAGTCATCGGGAAGCAGTTCCTTGGTGTTTGAGATGTATCCTATAGGTGCGTCGAACCATACATAGAGCACCTTGCCGTCGGCTCCGTCCACCGGAACGGGGATACCCCAGTCGAGGTCGCGTGTCATTGCGCGCGGCTGAAGGTCGAGGTCGAGCCAGCTCTTGCACTGTCCGTACACATTGGGACGCCACTCCTTGTGCCCTTCGAGTATCCATTCCTTGAGCCACTCCTGATATTCGTTGAGCGGCAGATACCAGTTCTTGGTGTCTTTCAGCACAGGCTGCGAGCCGCTTATGGCGCTTTTAGGGTTGATAAGTTCTGTAGGATCGAGGTCGCTTCCGCACTTCTCGCACTGATCGCCGTAAGCTTTCGGGTTGTGGCAATGGGGGCATTCGCCTGTTATATACCTGTCGGCGAGGAACTGGTGTGCCTCCTCGTCGTAATATTGCTTGCTTGTCTTTTCAATCAGCTTGCCGTCTTCGTACAGTTTCTTGAAAAAGTCCGACGCCGTGCGGGTGTGCATGTCGGATGTCGTGCGGCTGTAGATGTCGAACGATATGCCGAACTCTGCGAAGCTGTCCTTTATCATCTTGTGATACCGGTCCACAACGTCCTGCGGCGTTATGCCCTCTTTCTTGGCGCGGATAGTTATCGGCACGCCGTGCTCGTCGCTTCCGCAGATAAACTTCACGTCCTGTCCTTTGAGTCGGAGATAGCGTACATAGATGTCGGCGGGTACATAGACACCGGCGAGATGACCGATGTGTACACCTCCGTTGGCATACGGCAGGGCTGCCGTAACGGTTGTGCGCTTATAGTTCTTCTGTTCCATAATCTTGTGATTGATAATATATTCGGTGCAAAATTAATAAATATTATTGATATTAGATATTGTATACGGTGCTTAATTGGCTTGTATGCTCCAATACGGCATGGCACTATGCAAAAAGCGCCCGGCAACGTGTTGCTGCCGGGCGCCTTGTTTATTGTCTTGCTGCCGTTTGTTATTCTACAATCGTTTTCTTTATGCTTCCGTCTGATAGTTTCACGATATTGATGCCTTTTTGCGGTGCCGACAGGCGTACGCCGTTGGCATTGTAGCGTGCCACTTCCTTAATGTCTGCGCCATTGCTGATAGCGGTGTCTATGCCGGTGGCGGCATCTTTCACTGCAACTGTTTCTGCGTTGGTCACCCACAGCTTGTCGTAACGGTTTGCGCTCGACGGTTTGCGGCTTACAAATGCCACAATGTGCATGTTATCCTTGTTCCAAGTCTCGTCGAGAGTAACGCTGTATGAGTTTTCGTAAGTGTTGCCGCTCATCTTCATTGCATCGCCGTAGGGGTGTGTAACAACCTTACGCAGCACGTTGTCATGTGTGAACGAAGTTATCCATTTGCCTTGGTTGAGCTGCTTTGACACCAGTCCATCCTCGGTGAGGTATACAGTCAGGGCTGCATCGGAGCCGACAAATTTTGTGAAATCGTCCAATGTTTGTCCCGATACTGTTATGTCAAGTTTTTTTGTCGCGTCATCGTATGTTGTATTGATTGCGACAGATGCCAGAGCCGGAATTTCATTACTGTAGTCTATAAGGTTGCCTATATATGCCACCGCCATGTCTATCATACTTTCATTGAAACCAAGACCTATTGCTACGTTTTCCTGATTTGGGAAGAAAGTGCGGTTGAATGAGGCACTTGGAAATCCTGTTGTCTGGAATTCTGTGATGTATCTTCCCGCGTCGATTGTATACTGATCGGTTCCGCTCTGCATGTCTCCGTGTATCGACACCCATGCTATGTCATTGCGTTTCTTTATCAAACCTTCAAGCACGCTTATACCGATAGGACAGTAGGTGCAATATTGTGATGTAAAATGTTCTACGAGTTGTTTCTGGCGCGGCATGCTTTCTTTGTATACGTTGAAAGTTGCTGAAGACATGTCATTGTCGGTTGCCTCTGTCGGAACGGTTCCGTTGATTGTCTTTATATACATTGACAGAGTGTGTTCTCCCACTTCCATGTCGGTATGAATATCCAAAAGACCGCTTATCTCCACACCTTCGTCCGTGAATTCAGGTGCATCTTTGGTTATGACATCCACTTCTTTGCCGTCTATTCCGATACCGACGGTAAAGCTTGTAGGAATCGCCTTGCCGTCGTTCCATACGGCATTGCCGTACTGAAGTTTGCTTCCGCCTTTTACAAAGGGCACCGTTATGGTGTTACCAATTATCAGGTCGTACTGCGGATAGCCGCCTTCTTTTTCCACGATACACTGTACGCTGAGGTTTCCAAGGCTTTCTGCATTGATGTTATACCATCCCAAACCCTGTCCAAGATTGCCGTATACATAAGTCGGTGATACGCTCATACCTGCATTGACAAACGAAAGGGGATAAGCATTTGCGGTATTTGTCTGTGTATAGTCAAAACCTATAAGATAGCCGCTGATGTTGCTTGCGTCTATAGTATATGGTGTCGTCAATTCTACCGTGTTCCAGCCTGCTGTGGTGGTTTCCACATCCTGTGATATCACTTCGTTGCCGATGTTCCCACTTGCCGTCAATGTTATGACGAACACCCTGGATGCTCCCACAGGCTGACAGAGACCGAAACGTATTGACTTGATTTTGCCGCCGTCGAACTTACTGCCTGCCGATACGGGGATGAGTGTTGCTATTTTCAGATTGCCGGGGTAGCTTGGAAGTCCGATACCCATGGATGCCGTAGCAACTTCGTCTGTGTCGTACATTCCCATTATCTTCTCGTTGTCTGCCAGCTGTATCTTCTTGCGGGCTTTCATTGGTTTCTTTATTTCACCCGTCTTTAAATCTTGGTGATTTTGCACCATGACCTTTTCTGTTTTCAGAACATCCGCCATGAATGTTTTCTGGGCATTCGCCGTGCTCGCCATTATTACGAATGCCATCAATGTAAGTAATGATTTTCTCATAATTATTTGTTTTGTGATTGTTGTCTTATGATTTCAAAGTGTGTATGAATATAGTTTTATTTCAGTCTTATGTCACTTTTTGTGAGGATTTAATGACTTTTTGCAAAAGTAAAACGATTGATGCCTATTTTGTAATTCAAGAAGGTAATTTAAGAATATTTAAATTTATGCCTTTGTTGAATAAACATCGTTTAACAATAAAAAGGGCGTTTCTGCACATTGCCTTTATCGTGACAAGAAAGTGTCGTTGTTTTTTTGAAATAGTCATACTGATTGTTAGTGTGTGGATCCCACTGTTTTACGTATCATAAAGCTATGGGTTACGTATCATAAAGCTATGGGTTACGTATCATAAAGCTATGGGTTATGACAATTAACGACTTGCAAGCCAATAATTTAAGTCGTAATGACGTGCATTTTGACATATTGCACGGGGTGTGTAGGGTTGCAACGTTTTATAAAGGGTACACCAAGGGTACACTAAGGGTACACTCAAGAGGATGGACATTGCAATACGTTGTGTTACAAAGGTTTACGAAGTGCATGTATGTGTCAAAACAGTATGTGTGAAGGGTGTGAACCCTTTTTCTTTATAAACTTACGCGAGAAAATCTGTATATTTATGGTGTGGGGGAAGGAGAGAGCGTTTTTTTTGCATTTATATATAAAAAAGTTTAGAAAAAAGGTTACACCCTACACCGATTTGTCCTTTAGGAGTGTAACTCTTTGACTGTATGTACATTGCATGTGTGTAGGGTTGAAAAACAAGGATACATACTTTGAATAAGGGTACACACTTCTAATACCCTCAAAGGTGGTTTGTATAATTCGTCGGACTTACGTTAAATTATTATCTTGTAACACTCACGGTGTGAGTTGGTGGTGACTTATAATCCCCTCTCCGCCCAGTCGCCGCGGTCGAGATTCCGATATCCTATTGCTTCTGCGATATGGCGTGAGAGAACGTTTTCGGAGTTGTCAAGGTCGGCAATGGTGCGTGCCACCTTTAGTATGCGGTTGTATGCACGGGCAGATAATGAGAGACGTTCCATGGCGGTACGGAGAAGTTCGACGCTTTTGCCATCGGGTTCGGCATATTGGTGTATCATCCTCTCGGTCATCTGTGCGTTGCAGTGAATTTCCTTGAAGTCCTTGAACCGTTCTTCCTGTATGTGCCTTGCCTTTATCACACGCTCGCGGATAGATGCACTGCTTTCGCCTTCTTTCGTCTTTGATATGTCTTTGAAAGGTACCGGGGTTATCTCTATCTGTATGTCGATGCGGTCAAGCAGCGGACCGCTTATCTTGCTCATGTAACGATGTATCTGTCCCGGAGTGCACACGCAGTGGTGCGTTGGGTCACCGTAATAACCGCATGGACATGGGTTCATCGAGGCGACAAACATGAAAGAGCTTGGGAATTCTACGGTATATTTTGCCCTTGCTATGGTTATCTTGCGGTCTTCCAAGGGTTGTCTTAACACTTCTAAGGTCGACTTGTTGAACTCTGTAAGCTCGTCAAGGAAGAGTACGCCGTTGTGTGCAAGGGATATTTCGCCGGGCTGGGCGTTCAACGAACCGCCGCATAGTCCTACCTGGGAGATTGTGTGATGAGGTGCGCGGAACGGTCGTTGGGATATCAGTGACATTTCTTTGCCGAGCTTGCCTGCCACGGAATGTATCTGTGTTGTCTCGAGACTTTCGGCTAATGACAGTGGAGGAAGGATGGAGGGGAGTCGTTTTGCCATCATCGACTTGCCGCTTCCCGGAGGACCTATCATTATCAGATTGTGTCCGCCGGCTGCTGCCACTTCCATTGCCCGTTTGACGTTTTCCTGTCCGCGGACATCGGCAAAGTCAAGTTCAAATTTGCTTTGTTGTTCGTAAAACTCTTGTCTTGTGTTGATTATTGTGGGCTGAAACGTTTCAACACCGTTAAAGAACCTTATTACGTCGGTGATGTTTTCCATGCCGTAGACATCGAGATTGTTTACAACTGCGGCTTCGCGGATATTCTGTTTTGGAACGATAAGACCCTTGAACTTCTCTTTTCTCGCCCTTATAGCTATGGGCAGAGCGCCGCGTATGGGCTGCAAGCGTCCGTCAAGTCCCAGTTCTCCCATTATCATGTATTGATCAAGACTCTCGCTTTCGATTTTTCCGTTTGCGGCGAGGATGCCTATTGCAAGGGGCAGGTCGTATCCGCTGCCCTCTTTGCGCAAGTCAGCCGGAGCCATGTTTATTGTGATGTCTGCCACCGGAAACCTGTATCCTACATTCTGCAGAGCCGCAACAATGCGGTCGTGACTTTCCCTTACGGCTGTGTCGGCGAGTCCGGTGAGATGATAAAGCACACCTCTTGACATGCTTACTTCAATCGTCACGGTTGTAACTTCAAGTCCGTTGACTGCTGCACAAAATGTTTTTACCAGCATCCGGTGTGTTATTTAAGTAGGTCTTTGATTTGTTTTTTAAGGTCTTCCGTAGACAGTCCGTGTGCCACAATCCTGCCCTGCATGTCTATAACGATATTGTCCGGTACGGTCTGCATGCCGAGTTTCCTTATTATCGGACTTTCAAACAGTTGTTCTTCGCATATATTAGACCATGTAAGCGAGTCGCGTTGGATGAACCGTTTGCATTCTTCCGCATTTGCATCGATGCTTATTCCTATTAAGGCAAGTCTATCTCCTGCTTCTTTTTTTATGCTTTTCAGTTGTCGCATCATGTTCTGGCTGTCATAGTTCCATGTAGCCCATGTGTATATTACAGCCACTTTGCCATGCAAATCCTTGTTTCTTACAAGCTTGCCGTTGAGGTCAGTTCCTGCAAAAAACGGGAGATTGTTACCTTTAGTACTGACTTTCAGTCTGTTTATGTCGCTTCTCAATTTTGTCAGACGTATGTTGTCGGGTTGTGCTTTGACCAAAATGTCTGCCAAGGCAGATGCTTCTGTCGGATTAAAGTTGCTCCCCTGCACGAAGTAACGTCGTAGAATATATATTGAAACGAGCGATTTCGGGTTGTCCTTTATAAACTGTTCCGCATATTTCACAGCCTCCGGCGGCGACGCGTTGGCTGTTTGTTTACGAAAATCTGTCATCAGTTCGTTAGCCTTTGTTCCTTTCACTTCCATTTCCTTCAGGTGAGAGGCATCGGCTTTTACGTCTGCTGTTTTCCCGGGTTCTGCAAAAACGGGCTGTTCCGAGTAGTTTGGGAAAATCAGCATCAGCGTTCCTTTGTTTCCGCATGGTATCTCGTAAGTGAACCGTCCGCCGTCTACCTTTATGGTGTCTATGCCGCTTATGATTCCGTCGGGACTGTAAACGTAAAACTCACCTTGGTTAAGGTTGAGGAACCGTCCGTCTATCTTGAAATATCCGGATTTCGTTTCGCATGAAACCAAAACCAAGGTGAGCGTTATGAAGAATGCAAATCGCTTCATGTTCAGCGATGTTTATTTTGCTATGTTCGTAAGTTCAAGGTCGTTAGCTGCATATTTTGCAAGTTTCGGATCTTTCTGTATGGCGCTCTTAAGATAAGAAGCGGCAGCATTGTTGTTGCCCTGACGTGCATTGACAATTGCCATGAGATAGTCTGTCATGCCGTCTTTGTTCTTAATGTCGTTAAGTGTTGCCGTTGCCCCTGCATAGTTCTTGTTCATTATCTGTGCAAGTGCAGCCGTATTGCTGTTCACTCCTTTGAAATCCGCTTCAGCCTGTGCGTAGTTTCCTTTGGCAAGTTGCAGTGCGCCGAGAGCCTTGCTCAGGTCGTTGGCACCCGTAGCCTTTGCAATGTAGTTCTGTGCCTCGTCGTGCTTGTCTGCAAGCAAAGCCACCAAACCTGCGTTTGCGTTTGCTTCTGCCGCGTTGTTGTTTATGCTCAAAGCCCTGTTCAGATAGTTCATGGCTTCAGCGTTGTTGCCTTTTTCAAATTCTATTGCTGCAACATTGTTAAAGGCGCGATAGTCATTAGGATATACCTCTGTGGTTTTCTTGTAGATGCTTTCCTTTGTTTCGAGGCTGTTCTCTAACGTTGCGGCATACAGCAGTTCGTCTACGCTTAGTTTTGTCGCATCATTTTTGTACTGCTCTTTTATCTGCTCGTCGCTGCGTCCTATTGTCTCATAATTGATGATGAGGCGTGAGCGGCGGAGTTCGGGAAGAATGCCGTTTGCCAGTTCCTGGAATCCGGCAGACATGTTACGGATCTGCTGTTCGCGCTCCTGCGGATCCTGATACATTGACAATACGCGCAGTATTACGTTCTTGTCCTGTATGTTCGATGCCTGTACAAGACGCTGGAAACCGTCCCAGTCCTGTGCAGTGTAGCCTGCGTTGATGTCGGTATCTACATTTGTGGCTTTCAGTTGCTTCTTTACGTAATCCTCGGATGTATTACGACGTTTTGTCGCCAACCTGTCATTGAAAGACACTCCGCCGTCGGGTGATGCGTAAGCCAGAACCTCTACATCCTTTATCTTGAGGCTTTCCTGCTCGCGGTTGATTTGTTTCAACATTTCAATGAACTCTTTTACCGAGTTGTTCTTCAACTCGCTCTTGCGCAGATTTGCCTGATTTATGAGGAACTTTATCTGTGCTTCCTGTTTCTGTGCCCTCACACGCTGGAATGTATCGGGTGCGATGCACGCACCGCTTCCTGCCAGTGTGTATTTATAAAGCTCGGATGTGGCAATTATTCCGTCTGCAACTTTAACGGCAGGAACTTCCACTTTCTTTTTGCCTACCTGTGCATCGAATGTCAGATAGAGTTCGCTTTTCTGCATATCCGGCTTGTATGCCGTTGTAGATTTCATCGAATAGTTGCCGCCCACCTTATAATATATGGTAGGATTGTTGTCCTTTACTTTCTCTCCTTGGAATGTCTCACTTGTCAGGTTCAATGTCTCTCCGTTGTAACGAAGTTGTGGTGTAACCGTCACCACGGCTTTCTTCTTCATATATTTTTCGGGGAAGTTGCCGTTAACGGTGAATGTAACCTCTCCTCCACGTGTTTCTAACGGGTTTGGAACAACATTGAAATTGTCAGCAGACAATGCTCCTAATTTTGAAGAGCATGATGTAAGAGTTAGTAAAGAAACTGCTGATAACGATAAAATCAGATTTTTACGCATGTTAGTAGGTTTATTTAAAAAAGGTGCCGCGAGCGGGACTCGAACCCGCACAGCCATTACTGGCCAAGGGATTTTAAGTCCCTCGTGTCTACCAATTCCACCATTGCGGCTGCCGAAGAGCGGAAAACGGGACTCGAACCCGCGACCCCAACCTTGGCAAGGTTGTGCTCTACCAACTGAGCTATTTCCGCGTTGCAACGTAAAATGTAACGTAGAAACTCCTTTCAGGAAAAGCCCTGCACAATAAATTGTGGAGTTTACCGCGTTTTTCGTTGTGCAAAGATAAGATTATTTATTCTAACCCGCAAAATATTTCCGCATTTTTTGTTAGACCCTTCAACGCCTGCGGTTACGGTATATACAGGCTTTCTGTCCGCCTGTTTCGGTATAATTGCTTTTTGTCTGCCGTCGTGCTCAGTTTGTCACGGTCAGTGTCCCGAGCGGACCGGCGGCAGCGGCGCGGTATCTTATCATCTTGTCGCCCTTGTCACCCGACGATATTATACCCCCGTTATTCATGTCATACTCCCTTTTGCACCTTTTGCACGATGCCGTTCCGGCACTGTTCATTGCCAGCCGGTAAGCCGGTTTTCCCGTGTCCTTGTAACAGTTGGGACACTGGCTGTCGTATGCGTACAGCGTTGCAGGGAAATTGATGTTGCCATATCCCACTATCACGCCGCTTTCGTTGTACACCCCTACGATGTTCGAGCGTTGCAGATCTGTCGCCATTGCTGTCTTATAAGATGACAATCCTTGGTTGCTTTCGAAGAAATAACACTGTGCCCCGTTCTTCGCCCCGAATGATACGCGGCAGAATATGCCCGGTGCATTGGGATTGAGCGAGCTTGCCAGTGTCATATCCTGGTGCCTGTCGTTCTGAAATACCAGATAACAGCGGTAGCTGCTGAACTCGTTTTCCGTATCGCCGCACGATGTGAGAAATGCCGTGAGGCACAACAGTATGATTGCAATATGTCTCATTCTATAAGTGTTTTTTCTGCGTTTGTTATTTTTTCAAAATCAAATTCGCTTATGGTATGTTCCATAAGTGCCTGTATCCTGTCGTTGCACAGATTTCCGATGCTTCCCTCATGTGTGTGATGAATGTTCTTGTCGGGAACGAAATTCCCCTCTTCGATATCCAACCCCACTTTCTTGTATGCATCGCGGAACGGCATACCGTTTGCAGCCAGACGGTTCACTTCCTCTACGGAGAACATTGCGTCGTACATGCTGTTTTCCAATATCCGTTCGTTCACTTCCATTCTGTTGATGATGTAGGCGGCCATTTGCAGACAGTCTTTCAGTTCCTCGAATGCCGGCAGAAATACTTCCTTTATCATTTGCAGGTCGCGGAAATATCCTGACGGCAGGTTGTTCATCATCAGCATTATCTGTTGCGGCAGTCCCTGCAGCTTGTTGCTCTTAGCCCTGATAAGCTCGAATACATCCGGATTTTTCTTGTGAGGCATTATGCTGCTGCCGGTCGTACATTCTTTTGGCAACTTGACGAACGAGAAATTCTGACTGTTGAACATGCAGGCATCGAAAGCCAGCTTTGCCACTGTTCCCGCCACTGTTGCCAAAGCGAATGCAACGTTGCGTTCCATCTTGCCCCGTCCCATCTGTGCATATACCACATTATAGTTCATCGTGTCGAACCCGAGGAGTTCAGTTGTCATAGTTCGGTTCAGCGGGAATGACGATCCGTATCCCGCCGCGCTGCCGAGCGGATTGCGGTTTGTAATTCTGTAGGCAGCCAACAGGAACTGCATGTCGTCCGCAAGGCTCTCGGCGTATGCTCCGAACCATAGTCCGAAAGAACTCGGCATTGCCACTTGCAGGTGCGTATATCCCGGCATCAGCACGTTCCTGTATTTGTTGCTCTTGTCTATAAGTTCGTCGAAGAGCACCTTGACATTCTCCACAATGTCTTTCAACTCATGTCTTGTAAACAGTTTCAGGTCTACCAGAACCTGGTCGTTACGTGAGCGCCCGCTGTGTATTTTTTTGCCCATGTCGCCCAATTTGCGTGTCAGGAGCATCTCCACCTGCGAGTGCACGTCTTCCACATCGTCTTCTATGACAAACTCGCCGCGCTCGCATGTCTTGTAGATATTCTTCAGTTCAGCCAGCAACTGCCCCAGTTCGTCCTTGCCGAGCAGACCTATCGACTCGAGCATGGTTATGTGTGCCATCGATCCCAGCACGTCATACTTTGCCAGATACATGTCCATTTCGCGGTCGCGTCCCACCGTGAAACGTTCTATTTCCTTGTTTACCTCAAAATTCTTTTCCCACAGTTTGTTTGCCATACCTTATTATATATAGTCCGTGTAATGATATTTCCCGTCCGTGTTACAGATGAAAAACAAAAGCAGACAGGCTTTCATGAAATATTGTATATGTCTTTGCAAAAGTAACAAATATACGAATAAGTCGAGAGCAAAACAACAAATTTATTTGTTTTTTGCCGAGCGTGAGTATATAAGACGAAGTAAAATACGAAGTCAAATATACTAATAAGATATAGTGTTTGCTTAAAAATACTTGTATTAAACCGTCTGTTGACATCTGACATAATGAAACATATATTGCCGTTCGTGTATCATTGTGATTTCAAAAAAGTGCAGAGATTTTTTTCAAACTACGTTTTACGATAGCATGCGGATGCTCCGGATTGCCTGACAGACATGCAAAAAATATAAAAGATGCCGCATTTTACGATGCGAAACAAGGCATTTTACACTCCAAAACAAGGCATATTGCACACGAAAATGCCTTACTTTGTAATAGAAAGTTGCCTGATTTCCACCCGAAATCAGGCAACTTTCTCATTTCGGAGATCATTCATTATTGCACACTTCAGTGTAAGTCTGTGTAATACGCAGCATGATAATACTTTACGGTTGCACGCGTATTTTTCTCGATATTTACGTCCGAAAGGATTTTATTTTGAAATATCGCAAATACAGGAGGTGCGGTTTTTTTAAAGTGTAAGCAAGGAATGGGTTTCTTGAACAATATGTATTATCCCCGGCTCGTTCCAATCCATAATTCATAAAGAGGCAGGTATATGTCGTAGATGTCGTATCCCACCGCGCAACGAATTATAAATTATTAATTATAAATTATTCATTAAAAAAGCAGGACGTATGACCTTCGCGGCCGTCGTCCTGCTGTTCTTTACATAGAGTATTTTATGAAAAAATATTATTTACCGTATCCGTCGTTCTGTTGTATGTTCTTGTTTGCGTTTATTTCATACTGCGGAATAGCCGGATAAGCCTTGTATGAGTTGCGGTCGAACGCGCGTGCGTCCTCGGCAAGGATGTCATGCCAGCCGCGGTTGTTCACATCCGTATATCTTACAATCTGTTCTCCTCTGCGCAACAGGTCGAAATAACGCTGTCCTTCGCCGACAAGTTCCTTGCGGCGCTCTGTTGCAATACGCTCGTCGGTAATGTTTCCTTCAGTCACCAGCTTTGTTGCGTCTGTTGTGCGGTTGGAGATTATGGCGTTCAGCAGTGGCACGGCGATATCCTTCTTGTTGAGGGCAAGAGCCGCCTCTGCTGCCGACAGATATACTTCAGACAGACGTAGCATCGGCAAATTGGCAAGACGTGTGTCCGCTGCATCCTGGAATTTGTTGATGTAGGGGCGTGCGTCTCCGAATTTTGCCTTTGTGTTGTCAGCTCCTTCGATAAGTATTCCGTTACGTGCGTCCTGCGGGTCAGACTGCATCATGTCGTAAAACGACTTTGTTACGATTACATCACCGTATCCGTCCGGGTCGCAAAGATATGAAATACCGTTACGGTCGGTCCAGTCGTTGGTTCCCGATATTGCAATCTCGAAAATCATCTCGTTGCCGTGTGCCGCACTGCGCTTGTCCCATGCCGTGGCATATTGCGACGGTGTCCAGAGCGTATACGGAGAGTTTGTTATGATGTCCTGTGCCGTGATCAGTGCATTGTTCAGGTTCTCCGTTCCTCCCATTGTAAGGTATACGCGCACAAGCAGTGCCTTTGCCGCCCACACGTTGATATATCCCGTGTCGTCGGTGCCTTCGTAGAGAGCGTTCGACGATATCGCATCGTTCAGGTCTTTCAGTATCTGCGTGTAGCAGTCTTTTACACTGCTGCGTACCGGTTTCTCCGTGCTCTCGAGCGATGTTGTCACTACCGATGCGCCCAGCGATTCTCCGCCGTCCATGGTGTAAGGCTTGCCGTATATACGTGTGAGGTCGAACAGGCAGTATGCGCGCAGCACTTTTGCCTCTGCCTCTATTTGTGCTATGTCGGCAGCCGACTCTTCAGCGTCGGTCATTGTTCCAGCCTCTGCCGCTTCTATTATACGGCATGCACGTCCTATTGTGATGTATGGCGACTGCCATGGCGTTGTTGTACGTCCGAAACTTGATGCCGTGGTGTACTCCATATAATAGTATGTTCCGGCGCGGTTGCTGCCAAACTCGTTGTTGTACTGCATGTCGTCACCGTGTACGTCTCCGTATACGAACATCTGCTGCGAATAATAGTCCGTCAGGTCGGATGTTCCTTTAAAAGCCTTGTACATACCGATGCGTGCGTTTATCAGGTCGCTGACGTTCTTTATTGCTCCTTCGGCGTCTACGGCGTTGTTAGGACTCTCGTCAAGCCAGTTTGTGCCGCATGATGTCAGTACTGCCGCTGCCGCTACAAATGCCGAGCGATATAATATTCTTTTTATTTTCATTGCTTGGTTGTTTTTATCTTACGGGGTGCAGGATGTGTCGCCCATGCGTCGCATGTCGCTCCGTTCTCCTGCCGTCCCGTTTTCTGTAAACTTGTTTATTTACTTAAAATCCCAATTCTATACCGAATGTAAATGTCTTCAGCTGCGGTGTCTCGAACGTGCATAGTCCGTCTATAGGCATTTCCGGATCCACGAAGAGGTCTTTCGACTTGATTGTGAAGAGGTTCGATGCAGAGAAGAACACACGTGCCTTGCTCAGTCCTATTCTGTCGGTATACTTGCGCGGTGCGGTGATACCCAGCGTAAGGCTCTTCAGACGTACGTAGTCTGCCGGCATTATCCAACGTGATGAAAGCGCGCCCGTGCTTCCGTATTCAAACTTAGGCAGTTTTGCCGTCGTGTCGCCGGGACCTGTCCACATGTCACCGAGTTTGTAGTATGAAGGTATCGCACCGTTGTAGTTGTATGAACCACCGTTCTGGTGCAACCATGTCGCATAGTCATAAGCATCGCCACCGAACGAGTATGTGAAGGTAAAGCCGAGGTCGACGAACTTGTATCTCAACGTGTTTGTCAGACCGCCTTCTATCACGGGCTGGTGCTTGCCTACAATCACCTTGTTTGCTTCTGCAACGTTTGTTGTTGTCTTGCGTGCGTTTTCCGTTCCGTCGTTTATGAAATACTGCTCTTTTCCGGTTGCCGGGTCAACGCCTGCATACTCGTAGGCATAGTATGAGTAGTACGGCTCGCCCACACGGTGTATCAGCAGACCGCTGATAACTTCATTGTCCTCACCGTTCAGTTTGGACAGCTTGTTGCTGTTGTGTGCCATGTTGAGCGATGTTGTCCATGTGAAGTCCTTTGTGGTGATGTTGTTCGATGTGATTGTAACCTCTATACCGCTGTTTTTCAGCGAACCGATGTTCATAGGTGTCGTGACATATCCCTCGCTGCCTTCGTAGTATCCGGGGATTGCCGATACGGGCATGTTGTATATCAGGTCGGTTGTCTTGCGCACATAGTAGTCGAGCGTAAGGTTTATGCGGTCGATGAACGTAAGGTCAAGACCGATGTTCAGTGCACGGTTCTTTTCCCATCTCAGTTCCGGGTTACCGATACCTACGATACCCATTCCCGATGAACCGTTGTATGCCTCGCCGTATTTATAGAGGTTCATGTATCCGTAGAGGCTCGACGGTTGTGTACCGTTGACACCGAACGAAAGGCGCAACTTACCGTCTGTGACGATGCTCTTTACAGGCTCGAAGAACTTCTCGTCACTGAAGCGCCATGCTCCCGATATGGACCAGAACGAACCCCAACGGTTATCGTGTGCAAGGCGTGACGAGCCGTCCGTGCGGTAGCTCAGTCCTGCGTAATATCTGTTGGCATAGTTGTAGTTCACGCGTCCCAGCAGCGATACGAGTTTGTATTCTTCTTTGTTGGATTCTGCGGATGTGGTTCCGGCGTTTGTCAGTTCGTACAGGTCGCCCGGATAGTCGTATCCGCTCAGATAATTATATGCGCTGTTGTTCTGTTCCGTCTCAAAACCTACGAGTGCGTCCACATTATGTTTGCCGAACGATTTGATGTACGACAGCTGTGTCTGTGTGTTCAACTGCTTGTTGGTAACAGCCTGACGCTGCAGCAAACCGTTGAAGCCTGAGCCGTTGTTTGAGTATTTGTCCCAAAGCACATCTTCCTCATTGGATGTATATTCGTATGCGATTTTCTCGCTCAATATGAGGTTGTCCCATATGTTGTACGACAACTTTATTGTATTGAACGTGCGTATGATGTCGCTCTTGTCATAAGCATGCAGGGTTTCATACAGTGGGTTAACGCCCCTGTTCAAAGCCGAACCGGTGTTGCCGGTAAGCGTTCCGTCCTCGTTGAAGGCTACCGATGCCGGTGTCTGCATCCATGCGGCGTTTGCAACGGAGCCGTCAAAACTTGCACCCTCGTTTGCCAGTCTCTGGTTCATCTTCGAGAACTGGGTTGTAAGGTTAAGTGTAAACTTTCCGAAGGTGTGTGTAATGTTGGCGTTGCCAGTGAAACGCTCCAGTCCCTGGCCGAGTAGTATACCGTCCTGATTTGTGTATGAAAGCGATGAATAGAACTTGGTGTTCTCCGATCCGCCGTTCACGGCAACCTGATAGTTGCTGTGATGTCCCGTCTGATAAAGCAGGTCTTTCCAGTTTGTCCAGCCGTTTGCAGGCTTTGCGGCGAACTGGTCGATGTTCCTGTCTGCAAAGGCGAGTGCGTTTTCCTCGCTCATACCGCCCTGATACAGACCGTAGTTCTTAAGTCCTGTGTACAGCAGTTCGCGCCAGTCGTCGCCGTTAAGTGTCGGACGGTAGTTCACTGCCGACTTGGAGAACCCCCAGTCGCTACGGAAGTCTACGTGTGTCTTGCCACGCGAACCGCTTTTTGTTGTTATCACAATCACACCGTTTGCCGCGCGCGAACCGTAGAGCGATGCTGCCGCAGCGTCCTTGATTACTGTTATCGACTCGATGTCGTTGGAGTTGATTGTGGAAAGAAGACTCGTTCCGGAGTCGTTGTATCCGTCGCCCGGACCGCTGAATGCGTTGATGTTGCCGCTTGATACCGGTGTTCCGTCGATAACATACAATGGGTTATTTCCGGCGTTGATGGATCCCATACCTCTCACACGTACGCTCGATACCGAGCCGGGAGCTCCTGATGTGTTGGTTATCTGAAGACCGGGCACGCTTCCCGCCAGTTTGTCTTCGAGCGAAATCATCGGCACATCTTCCAGTTTGCTCAGGTCGGCGGTGCTTGCCGCACCGGTGAACGATGATTTCTTAAAATTACCATAGCCGGTTACGATTACCTCGTCTATGGCATGCGTATCGTTTTTCAGTACAATCTTTATTCCCTGACGTGCGGTTACTGTCTGAGGCTGCATGCCGATAAACTGCACGTGAAGTTGTTTCTTTCCTTCAGGAACGAAGATTTTAAACTGTCCGTAGAGATCCGTTACCCCCCCCGTTTTGGTGCCGACTACGCTCACCGTAGCGCCTACAACGGGCTCTCCTGTGTCTTCGGAGATTACGGTTCCGGAGATTTCACTTTGAGCCAGAGCCGTTCCTATGGAAACAATGAGCCCGGTCAAAATCATAGCAAATCTTTTCACCATAAAATTAAATGATTAAATTAAATAAAATATGTAATAAAATTTCGAATTGCCTTTTCCTTTCTCTTCTTTTATTGTATGTCTCCGGTCTTGCAGTTGTGTTGATATAACTGTGAGAAATGAAACATGCGGCAAAACTATAAATGTTTTTTCACATTTCCAAATAAATGCTTGGAAAACTTACATTTTATAGCAATAAATATCTAATTTATGTTATTCTGTATTGATATTTATCAATAAAGTGACGTTTTAATAATACGACACGGACGCTGCATCGTGCCGTAAAGACATAATGCAGCGTCCGGACCGTATGTCTGTAATGCTATTCGTACGGTATCATTGCCAATATATCGGCAATTTTCTCGATGCCGTCAGTCAGCGGCTTCGATACCATTCCCTTTATCATGAACGGTATGTCGGCTTTTATGGTCAGTTTTATCTTGCACGATGTTTCCGTTACAGGCAGCAGCTGTATCCACAGATTTGCTGCCACGGGCGACTTCTCCGTCTCGAACTTTATACACTTCGGTTCCTCGCGCTCCACAATGTGCAGCGCCACTTGTCCCACAGGAGCCACACTGATGCTCACTCTGTCGCTGTCGAAGCTGAGATCTTTCACCTTGTCCTGCGGCAGACGGTCCTTCACCCTCTCTATGTTGCTCAGGTCACTTAGCATGTCGTACACTTTCTGCTGTGCGTATGGTATCTGTTTTATGCTGCTTTCAAATTTGCTGCTCATGATTTTCTGTCTCCTTTTCTTTTTATTTTCTCCAGTTTGCGGGGTCCTTGCGCCATTCGTTCAGCACTTCCGCGTCGCTCTCCGATATATATCCCGTGGCGGCAGCCTCTGCCACAACATGCTCGTAGTCGGTCAGTGTGATGAGTTTTACGCCGGCATCCTCAAACGCCTTTTTTGCCACAGGGAAACCGTATGTGTACGATGCCACCATGCCAACCACTTCGTTTCCTGTTTTGCGTATAGCCTCGACGGCTTTCAGACTGCTGCCTCCCGTAGATATGAGGTCTTCTATGACAACCACTTTCATCTCCGGTTTCAACTCGCCTTCGATAAGGTTTTCCATTCCATGATCTTTCGGTTTGCTGCGTACATACACGAAAGGTAGGTTAAGTTCGTCGGCAACCAGCGCTCCCTGAGCTATCGCTCCCGTAGCCACTCCCGCCACGGCATCAGCCTCGGGAAAGTTTTCCAGTACGGCATGAACAAGTTCCAACTTCACGAAATTGCGAAGTTCCGGGAACGAGAGTGTCTTGCGGTTGTCACAGTAGAACGGTGACTTCCAGCCCGAAGCCCATGTGAAAGGATTTTTCGGCTGCAGTTTTATAGCCTTTACTTTTAACAGTTTTGATGCGAATGCTTTCTTCAAGATGTCCATGATATGATGTTTTTATTGTTTATTTCATTATTAATTCAATCAGATTAATTAGTCTGATTAGCCTAATTCCAACTGCAAAGATACGCCAAAAAAATGACTAATATACCGCTATGTGCCAATAATTTGGCTATTCCTCGTCGCAGTCCATACACATTCGTATGACGTCCATGTCAAAGCCGCGGCTCATGGCAAACCGTATCAGTTTGCCGTTCATCTCGTATTCGCTTGCGGCTTTTGTCGATTTCCGCTTGCTTTTCAGCAACGGGCGCAGTATTCCGGCATACTCCTCGTCGGTTATCTCGCTTAGTACTGCCTGCCTGATGTCTTCGGGTATGCGCTTCATGAATAGAGCCTGGTCTATTTTCCGCCTTCCCCATTTGTTGTAACGCAGCTTGTCTTTTACAAAAAAGCGGCTGTATCGTTCGTCGTCTATGTATTTGTCGTTCACCAACCGCTCCATGACACGTGCCGCGGCATCGTCCGGCAGTTCCCACTTCCTCATCTTCTCAGTCATCTCGTATGAGCAGTGCTCTGCTGAGGCGCACATCGCCGAGAGGCGCAGTAATGCCTCATTCTCCGTCATTTTTTTCATATCGTCATTCCTTTCTTGCCCTCATCATTCTTTCCTTGCCGAACATGTCCTTGCGGCATTCCACATCGCAGAAGCCATTTTCGGCGAGCATTCGTGCCATTGCTTCCGCGCACAGCGGGTTTATCTCGAAGTATACCATGCCTCCCGGACGCAGCGTCCGCATGGCATATCGGGATATGGCGTCGTAGAACAGCAGTGGATTGTCGTCCGGCACGAACAGCGCCGTGTGTGGCTCGTGTTCCAGCACGTTGCGTTCCATTTCCTTGCGTTCTCTATTATATATATAAGGTGGATTGCTCACAATGATGTCCCATTTTCCCGTCTCGGGCGGATTTAGGGCATTTTGTATTACGATACTTATTTCCGCACCTAAGCGCGTGGCATTATCGCGTGCCACTCTTACGGCAACGGGTGATATGTCCCATGCCGCTACGCTTGCCTTTGGCATGCCGAGAGCCAGTGTTACGGCTATGCACCCCGAGCCGGTTCCCACGTCGAGTACCGACAATCCGTTGTCTGCATGCCCGTGGCTGTCCGTTATCCAGTTGCACAGTTCCTCCGTTTCGGGACGCGGAATGAGAATTCCCGGCTCCACTCGGAAATCTCTCTCGCAGAAACATGCCGTGCCCAGGAGGTACTGCACTGGCTCGCTGTCCTCCAATCTCCGCACGATTGTCTCCAGCTCCGCCTGCCTTTCGTCGTCCATCCGCTCCGTTGCACCGCAACATATATCTGTCATAGACAGTCCGAACCTTGCTTCGAGCACAAACCGTGCCAACGCCTTGGCTTCTCCGGCGCCGTAGACGGGTTCCAGCCGTTTCCATACATCATAGTAGGTCATGGCGTGCCCTCCTCACTGTCCCTTTTTATGCGTTTCAGTCTGCCGCTTTTCCTCAGTGCCTCGGTAATTATCCACTGAAGCTGTCCGTTGGTAGAGCGGAACTCGTCCGCCGCCCATGCTTCAATGGCATTCATCATGTCGGCATCCACACGCAGCACGAAACTCTTTGTATTATTGTCTTTTTTCGGCATTTGTTGTTCTTGTTGACAATTCTCTCTTTCTCTTTTGCGGAGATTGTATGTAACGATGTGTCAAAAAATGGGTGTTCTTTTAGAGTAGGGACATATTCTTGTATTTGTCCGCCTGTATTCTGCTGATAATTAATTTTTATTGTGCGGACAAATACAAGAATATGTCCCTACAATTGGATGTTTTCCTTGCAGATGTTTGTCTGATAACCATTGATTATCAATATTATACAGATGGACATTTACAAGGAATTGTCCCTACAATTTAATGTTCCCTCTTTCTATGCACATACATTCCATTTTCCGATACATTATCGGTTCTCCCGACAGAGAATATTTTACATTTCTATATCCTGTCCGTGTCTTTCCCGTTGTAATAATTGCACAAGGCAAAATATTCCATAAGATAATTGTCGGTCTCCTTGATTAATATTAACGGTATGAGGAACGACAGGTGGCTAAAAATATCGCTGCGTTCTTCGGCGTCATCGAAGAGATACGACACTCCTATGAAAACCGCCACAAGCAGCACCGTGCCTATTACGGCTAACACGATTGCGAACTTCAAACCCCTGCCTGCTATGAAACGGCTTATGATGCTGTCGGGATAAACCTCCTTCATCACGGGTTTTCTGCGCAGCCTCAGTATGTATATGCCGCGACCGACGAAGTACAGTGTGAGTCCGCCGGTGATGAGAAGGGGTATCGGATTGTATCCGTCTATAAATGTCAATGGTGTCGCCACTATCGCCACAAACAAAGCATAGCAGAGGTTGAGATAACCTATCGTGACCGGACTTATCGCCACATTCCTCGCTGTGCCTTCTTTTTCTTTGATCTTGAACATACGGTTTGAGACTGTTTAATGGTTCAGTGTGCCTGCGTTTACCACCGGCTGTGCGTTTTCGTCGCTGCAAAGCACCACGAGCATGTTGCTCACCATGGCTGCCTTCTTGTCCTCGTCGAGCTCAACCACGCCGTCGGTGCTCAGCTTGTCAAGTGCCAGTTTCACCATAGACACGGCACCCTCCACAATCTTCTCTCTCGCTGCTATTATTGCCGTTGCCTGCTGGCGGCGCAACATCACGGCTGCTATCTCCGGAGCGTATGCCAGATAGTTGATGCGTGCCTCTACCACCTCGATGCCCGCCATGGCAAGACGCTCGTCTATTTTCTCTTCCAGTTCCTTGTTTATCTCGTCGCTTCCGTCGCGCAGCGTCATGGCACTGCCGTTCTCCTCGCCGTCATCGTAGGCATATTGTCCTGCCACTTGGCGCAGCGCGGCGTCTGCCTGTATCTTCACAAACTGCTCCAACGAGTTCATTATTCCGGCTGCCGTGGTGCCTATCGTCACTTCGCCCGGCTTGCTCTGTGCCATGGTCTGTGAGTCGATGTCGAACATAGCCTTGTACGTGTCCTTAAGTTTCCATACCAGCACCATGCCTATCATCACAGGGTTTCCCGCCTTGTCGTTAACCTTTATGGGTTCTGCGTCAAGGTTGCGTGCGCGCAGCGACAGTTTCTTTACGGAGATGAACGGGTTTACCCAATGATAGCCGGGTTTGGTGAACGTACCGCGGTATTTGCCGAAGAACATCATCACGCGTGCCTCTCCCGGTTCTATAAGTACAAAACCACACATTATTATAATGTCGACAATCAGCATCACGATGCCTGTCGTGGCATATGCCGCCGCACACGAGCCGTTGTCTGTGACACATGCAAATATTATAAGACCGATACTGCCCAATAGGGCAATGAGGCTCAATACCAGCATTGCAAGTCCGTTGAGGACTGTTCCGCTAAATGTTATTTCCTTGTTTTCCATTTGATAAATGTTTGTTTGTATGATATTATTTTGATATCACAAAGATATAACATAACCTCCTACGATGTATTGTGCCGCCCGATGATTTATGATTGTTTAACAATAGCGTGGCTTTCGACGGTTTTTGATAATTCATTTCTGTCGAAAATGACTGTTCTCTTTCTTGTTATATTCCGTTTACTTTTTCTTTTTCTTGTTTTCCAATGCCTTCTTCTGCTCGCTTGTTAATCTGCGTTCTACCTTTTTTACATCCTCTGCAGCAGGAAGATTCTCCGGAACGATGCCGCGTTGCACAAGCATATCCCGAACTGCTACATTATTAGCAATATGCTCTTTACTGATACTGCTTTCACCTTTCAAGTCTTTTGTTTGTACGTTCATGCTTGTCATTTCAGCAGCAAAGTCTTTTGCTTTGATAGTGATAGTTGGCAGAAAATCTGCCAAAGGGCGTTTTTCGGGTATTCCCATGCGTCGTTTCAATGTTGCCGTGTTCAAGCGGAAAAGGGCTTGGTCTCCCTTAGAACGTATCACAGCAAAACTTTTGTCATTCACACCACGTTCATAAAGTATGCCGGAAAGTTTACGTTCTGTTTCCTGCAGCTTTGTACGTGCTTTGACTCTCTCGACTTCAATAAGCCGTTGTTCTATAAGCTCGGCACGACGAGTCTGTACGGCAAAATAAGTTTGTGCAAATGCAATCTGTGGTTTACGAGGGTCGCCGTTTTGGGCTACAAGATAGCAGGCATAGCGTGTAAGCATGATGTCATCTATCTGACGTTCGGCACCTGAACCCAATTCAACCATTTTGTTGACGTCAACAAAATGGTCGGTAATACTATGTCCTACATTTTCACAAGCATTCTTAGCTTTGTCGATGACTTTCCCGAAATTTCGCCATTCGGTATATCCTAATAGTGAACACAATTCTCTTGCGCTCCAACATTCAACATCGTTGAGAAAACATGATGCTTCTTCAAACTGAAAGAACAGGATTTGTATTTCTTCTTTTTTCATTTTGTTTTGTGCTTAAATTTGTTGGATCTTACTAATTTGGTCTGCTCAACATTTAATATTTTAATAATATGTATCAGATTATTTAGGTATGGTTGGCTTGCATTGGTACACCGCTTAGATATGATTGTTTGGTCTTAGCCAAACAACTCTGCCAGTCACTTGTTTGTCCATTGTTTGTCTGCAAGGAGAATTTTCAATCTGTTAACGCTTTTACTTGTTGTCGTATAGTAGTCGATTAAGTTTACAAAGATACGTCTGAAATTTCTATATAAAGAATATTCGAAAAACAATTTTAGGATAATGACAAAAAATAAGAATAATTATTCCTTGTAAAAAGTCATGAATCATATCATTGATTTCAATCTTATTGTAACTGTTTCGACACCACGAAAACTGCCGATTTGCCACGTTTTTGAAATGTCTTTCTAACTCATTGGATATCAAGATGATACCTTTTGGCATCTAAAAGGTGGCTTTTGGGCTTCTAAAATGCCACCTTTCAGCCTGCGAAATGCCACCTTTTGGAAACCGGGAGGTCGTGTTTTAAAATATGGAATGTTTTCGGAGGCATTACGGTTTATTTGTGTGCGATTAACGTTAATTAACCTGCAAGATAACAGTTAATGTTTATTAAACAGTACTTTTGTATTTCACAATGATATTTAAAATCGTGTTTTTGTTGTCCAATTGATACATAAACGAACTTAATATAAACATTTAAATATTTTAAAAATGAAGAAAACGTTACTTTTACTGCTTGCCCTTGTGGGGCTGGTGACGCTTCAGGCGCAAGTGCCTTATCAGCGCATTTCTACCCCCCCCACTTCGGTTAAGGCAAAACAGATTAACAACAAGGGACACGAGTCCACCCGTGCGGTTGCAAAAGCTCCTAAAGTGGTGGTCGCGGGTATTGATGATGTAAATCCGGATGCCATAGAGGTGCCCTTTACACACGGTCTTGGAAAAGACAGTAATTTCCCCGATCTAAAGACAAAATACACTGCCATAAACGCCAACAACGACAACCGAAAGTGGCAGTTCGGTACGGTAAGCGGATATGGTGCGTGCATGGTGCCCAATGCGGAGGATATAAATGAGAACGACGACTGGCTTATCACCGTACCTGTTCACATGCCGGCAGGAGATTATGTCGTTTCGTTCGAGTTGGGAATGATGGGGTCCGGTGCCACAGGTGTCCGTATGGACGTGAAACTCGGGACTTCTCCGACGGTAGAGGGCATGACCACACAGATTGTTCCGCCTACGGTATATACGGAAAAAGCCATGACGAAGTATGAGTATAATCTCAATATTCCTCAAGAGGGTTACTATTATGTAGGTTTCCACTGTACCACCGAAAAGGCGATGAAAGGTACGCTTAAGCTTACCAACGTGGGTGTAAGGAGCGGCAGTGTAGAGCCTGTTGTCCCCGTAGACCCGCCTGCGGCAGGTACTCTGACGTGGGTGCTTGCGCCTAAAGGCGAGCTTAAGGCAGACGTCACATATGTTGCTCCGACAAAGACAAAGTCGGGTGCCGACCTTACGGAGATAAGCAAGGTGATAATAACCTCTCGCTGGGAGGTGGACAAATTCGAGTATACGGATGTGAAACCGGGTCAGACAATAGAACTGAAAGATGTGGAAATGTATGCCGGGATAAACAACCGCTTCACGGCGGTGGCATACGTTGGCGAGACAGCCGGCGACAAGGTCGAGCACAAAAACATCTGGTGCGGTCCGGACACGCCGCTCGCTCCTGAGAATGTAAAGCTCGTGGCATCGGAAGACTTCAAGTCGGCGGTGCTGTCGTGGGACCCTGTCGGCGAGACAGGCGAGCATGGCGGATACGTAGATCCCAATGATGTTACATATTACATCTTCGATGCTTTCGGGTCATATTACGACCCGGCAATTGCCACTACAAAGGAAACATCACTGAAAATAGAGTATCCCGACCTTGAAGGACAGGACTTCGTGGCATATCAGGTGACGGCGGGATATGGCGAGAACTATTCTACGGACACGGCGTCGGACATACTGACAATAGGCGAACCGTACAAGATGCCGTTTGCAGAATCTTTCAGAGACGGGCGTTATGATGATATATGGCTTGTAGACCCGAAGTCGAACAGCAGTAACCAGATGCAGGGAACGGTGGATGACGAGTATTTCCCGTCGCTCATAGACCCTGAGGATCCGGATGCTCCCGCACCTCTCGTATCGCAGGATGGCGACAACGGCTTCTTCTACTGGCTGCCGTACGAGAAGGACGTGATGTATGGAATGATTTCTCCGCGCGTCGATATCAGTGGCGCAGCCAACCCCGCGCTCGAGTTCTGGTATCAGGGACAGGGCAGCGACATCGACGTGATGGTGTCCAAGGACGATGCTCCGTTTGACGTGGTGAAGACCATCGACATGCAGGCAGATCCTACGACAGGAGGCTGGACGCTTGCAAGCATTCCGCTGACAGACTATAAGGACGCGAAGGCGATACAGTTTGAACTGCGTCTGAGAGCCGCGCACAACGATGCCGACCATACATGGAGCGTGCCGCTCGACAACATTCGTGTGCGCGACGTTGTGGACAAGGATCTGCGCATGGTGTCTCTCGGGGCGCCGGCAAATGTCAAGGTAGGCGATAAACTGACATTAAAGGCTCATATAGAGAACCTCGGCAAGGAGGCTGACGGTGCCGTTGTAGCATGGACGGTGAACGGAAAGAATGTCGGAACATCGGCTCTGCCGGTAATTACGGCAAACGGTTTTGCCGATGCGGAGTTTGAATATACCGTTCCTTTCGATACGGACGCTCTGCTTGAGATCAAGGCGGAGGCGACGCTGGAGGGCGACGGCTGCGCCGTCAACAATGCGGCGGAGGCTTCTGTCAAGGTGAAACTGAACAACTATCCTACTGTTACAGACCTTGCAGGAAGTGCTGCGGACAGTGGCGCGAAGGTTACTCTTACATGGACGGCTCCGTCGCTTGAAGGACTGACCGACTGCAAGACGGTGGCAGAAGACTTTGAAAGCGAGGACTACACGCCGATGTCCATCACCGGTGCCGGCGGCTGGACGGTGTATGACGGCGACAAGTTGAAGACATATAACATCTTCCGCGAACTTTACAATCCTTACCAGACACAGCCAATCGGCTTCCAGTTGTTTAACCGCACGGTGGCGGAAGTGCCCGAAAAATATTGGGCTGATGCGGCTCCGCACAGCGGTGAGACGTTTATGATGGCACCGAGTAGCCAGGAGGGAAACAACGACAACTGGCTTATTTCGCCGGAGCTTTCGGGTAATGAGCAGACCGTTTCGTTCTGGGCAAAGAGCTTTACGTTGGTTTGGGGAGAATCATTTGAAGTGCTTTACTCCACAACCGGTAACAGTCCTGAGGACTTCACGCAGACCGTGGAGGTGGAGAACTATCCTGCCGACGGCGTCGTACCGGAGGATTGGACGGAGTTCAAGGTAGCCCTGCCAAAGGGTGCAAAGCACTTTGCGATACGCCACAAGACTTACGATACGGTGGCGCTCTTGGTTGACGACGTGACGTATGAGAGCGCCCCGGATGTTCCCACGGACATTGCACTGACGGGTTATTACATATTCCGCGACGGCGAAAGGATAAACGAGGTGCCTGTGACGGAGACGACGTATACCGACTCGCCTGTTGAGGCTGGTGCTGCCGACGGCGAATATACATACAGCTATGTGGTTGTTCCGGTATACAACTACGGTACCGCTCCAAAGAGCAACGAGGTTACCGTGTCTGTTGTAAGCACTGCCATCGACGAGATTACAGAGGGCGGCGCAGGTTCTGTTGCCGTATACTATAACCTACAGGGTGTGCGCGTTCCTGCCGGACGCCTTGTTCCCGGCGTATATGTACGCGTGACAGACGGACATTCAGACAAGGTGGTTGTGAAGTAGAAGCGTTGAAAGACCGGTTCGCCCCGACATTTGCGGTGTGTGTCTCTCTGTGGGACATGCCGCATGTGCCGGGGCGAATTTTGTTGTACAAGTGTGGCTTTTAACTTGTCACACCTTATTTTATTATATATTTATTTTCTTCAAATGGATTTAAATTACTAAATTTGCAGCCATTAATACGTATTAGCTTATGACACTTGACTTATTGACTGCAATCTCTCCGGTAGACGGTCGCTATCGGGGTAAGGCGGAACCTTTGGCAGAGTATTTTTCGGAATATGCACTTATACGCTACCGTGTGCGTGTGGAGATTGAATATTTCATCACGCTGTGCGAGTTGCCGTTGCCCCAGTTGGCAGACTTCGACACATCGCTTTTCGGACGTCTGAGGGATATTTACCGTCTGCTCGACGAGCAGGGCGCCGCCCGTGTGAAGGAAATAGAGAAGACGACGAACCACGACGTGAAGGCGGTGGAGTATTACATCAAGGAGCAGTTCGATGCAATCGGAGGGCTTGACAAATACAAGGAGTTCATCCATTTCGGACTGACTTCGCAGGACATCAACAACACTTCGGTGCCTCTCTCGGTGAAGGAGGCGCTTGCGGACGTATATGTGCCGCAGGTGAAAGAACTGGTGGAGCAGCTCCGCACATACGCCGACGAGTGGAAAGACGTGTCGATGCTTGCAAAGACTCACGGACAGCCGGCATCGCCCACAAGACTGGGCAAGGAGATAATGGTATATGTATATCGTCTCGAAAAGCAGCTGGAGATGCTCACGGCATGTCCCATGACGGCAAAGTTCGGTGGTGCGACGGGTAACTACAATGCCCATAACGTGGCATATCCGCAGTACGACTGGAAAGAGTTCGGCAACAGGTTCGTGAGCGAGAAGCTGGGTCTGGAGCGTGAACAGTATACCACGCAGATAAGCAACTACGACTGTCTTGCTGCCGTGTTCGATGCCATAAGCCGTATAAACACCATTATCATAGACCTTGACCGCGACTTCTGGATGTATATCTCCATGGAGTATTTCAAGCAGAAGATAAAAGCCGGTGAGGTGGGGTCGAGTGCCATGCCGCACAAAGTCAACCCTATAGACTTCGAGAACAGTGAGGGCAACCTCGGAATGGCGAACGCCGTGCTCCGTTTCCTTGCCTCAAAGCTGCCCGTAAGCCGTCTGCAGCGCGACCTGACAGACTCTACGGTGCTTAGAAACATCGGCGTTCCGCTCGGTCACGGCATCATAGCGGTGCAGAGCACGCTGAAAGGATTGCGCAAGCTCATCCTCAACGAGGAGGCGATAAGGGCTGATCTTGACAATACGTGGGCTGTTGTGGCGGAGGCTATACAGACCATATTGCGTCGCGAGGCATATCCGCATCCGTATGAAGCACTGAAGGCTTTGACACGCACAAACAAGAAAATGACAGAAGAGACGATACACGAGTTTGTGCGCGGACTGGATGTCAGCGATGAGGTGAAGGCAGAACTTATGGCGATAACGCCGTCGAACTATACGGGAGTATAAGCCTGCTATCATATAAATTATGGGTCTTATAGGTCATATAGGTCTTATAAGACCTATAAAAAGAAAAAATATAATAAAGTATTAACCAAGCCGTGAGGCTATAACAGAGAAAAGAAATGACAGAAGAATTCAACAACATGCAGAACGAAGAGTCTGCACAGCAGAACGAGAACGGCCGCGAGGGCTACAGAAAACCTGACTATCAAGGCTACAGACCGGTAGGTCGTCAGATGCGTCCGCGCATAAATCAAAGGCGTCCGTACAACGCAAACAGAAGCTATGACAACAATTCCGGAGGTTTCCGTCCCGAAGGGTTCGGAGCCGGTTTGCAGCATGATGGAGGACAGCAGCGCAGCTACCGTCCGCGTTACAACAACAATCAGGAGGGCGGCTATCAGCCACGACAGGGCTATCAGCAGCGCAACGGCTACGGACAACAGCGCAACACCGGCTATCGTCCGCGTTACAATAACAATCAGGAGGAGGGCTATCAGCCGCGACAGGAGGGTTATCAACCGCGTTACAACAACGGTTACCGTCCCCGCTACAATGATAATAACGGCGAAGAGGGTGCACCGCAGCATACGGGAAACTATCAGCCGCATCGCAACTATCAGCGTCAGGGTGGCTATCAGCCCCGGGGCGGTTATCAGCAACGTGGCGGATACAACCGTCAGGGCGGCAATTATCAGCCGCGACAGGGTTACCGTCCGCGCACGGCGGATTATGATCCTAATGCAAAATACAATCTTAAGAAGCGCATAGAATATAAGGAACAGCATATAGACCCCAACGAACCGGTGCGTCTTAACAAGTTCCTTGCCAATGCGGGAGTTTGCAGCCGTCGTGAGGCGGACGAGTTCATACAGGCAGGAGTGGTTTCGGTGAACGGCGCAGTGGTAACGGAACTGGGTACGAAAGTGCTTCGCACGGACGAGGTAAGGTTTCACGACCAGCCCGTAACACTTGAGAAGAAAGTATATGTGCTGCTCAACAAGCCGAAAGACTGTGTCACCACAAGCGACGATCCGCAGCAGCGTAAGACGGTGATGGACCTCGTTCGCGACGCATGTCCGGAACGCATATATCCGGTGGGACGTCTTGACCGTAACACAACGGGTGTTCTCTTGCTCACCAACGACGGCGACATGGCAAGCAAGCTTACTCATCCGAAGTTTCTGAAGAAGAAAGTTTACCATGTATACCTTGACAAGAACGTCACCGCCCACGACATGCAACAGATTGCACAGGGCATAACTCTCGACGACGGGGACATTCATGCGGATGCAGTGGAGTATGCTCACGAGACCGATCGCAGCCAGGTTGGCATAGAGATACACAGCGGACGTAACCGCATTGTGCGTCGTATCTTCGAGAGTCTCGGCTACCGTGTGGTGAAGCTCGACCGTGTTCAGTTTGCCGGATTGACAAAGAAGAACGTCCGCCGTGGCGACTGGCGTTTCCTCACCGAGAAGGAAGTGGAGATGCTGCGCATGGGGGCATTCGAGTAAAAAACAGGAAACAAGAATAACATAAATGAGGTGTAAGCCTCCGTTCATTATTTAAATATAGATGGAAAGAACTAAAATCGTAGATGTATTGCAGCGTACCGATTATGGTACTGTTGTCAATGTGAAAGGCTGGGTAAGGACCCGCCGTGGTAGTAAGGCTGTTAATTTCATCGCCCTGAACGATGGTTCTACTATCAAGAATATACAGATTGTCGTCGATGTGGAGAAGTTTGACGACGCCATAATAAAGGATATAACCACCGGAGCGTGCATAAGCGTAGACGGAGAGTTGGTTCAGAGCCAGGGCAAAGGGCAGAGTGTGGAACTGCAGTGTCGTAATATCGAGATACTGGGAGTCTGCGGTGCCGACTATCCTTTGCAGAAGAAAGGGCACACAATGGAGTTCCTGCGCGAGCATGCGAACCTCCGTATGCGTACAAACACATTCGGAGCGGTGTTCCGCATACGTCACAACATGGCAATGGCGATACACTGTTACTTCCACGAACACGGCTTCTTCTACCTCAATACGCCGATAATCACGGCGAGCGACTGCGAAGGTGCGGGGCAGATGTTTCAGGTTACGACAAAGAACCTGTATGATCTGAAGAAGGACGAAGACGGAAAAATAGACTATAGCGACGACTTCTTCGGCAAGCAGGCTTCGCTCACCGTGAGCGGACAGCTTGAAGGTGAGCTGGGCGCAACGGCACTGGGAGCAATCTATACGTTTGGTCCTACGTTCCGTGCGGAGAACTCCAACACGCCGAGACATCTCGCCGAGTTCTGGATGATTGAGCCGGAAGTGGCTTTCAACGATATTACCGACAACATGAACCTTGCCGAGGACTTCATAAAATACTGCATACGGTGGGCTTTGGACAACTGTGCCGACGACCTGGAGTTCCTCAACCAGTTTGTGGACAAGCAGCTCATAGAGCGCCTGCACTTTGTTCTTGAGCACGACTTCGTGCGTCTTGCATATACCGAAGGCATCAAAATCCTTGAAGAGGCGGTGCAGAACGGTCACAAGTTCGAGTTCCCTGTATACTGGGGTGCCGACCTCGCAAGCGAGCACGAGCGTTATCTTGTGGAGCAGCACTTCAAGCGTCCGGTGATACTTACCGACTATCCGAAGGAGATAAAGGCGTTCTACATGAAGATGAACGATGACAACAAGACCGTAAGAGCCATGGACGTGCTCTTCCCACAGATAGGTGAGATAATCGGAGGATCGGAGCGTGAGGCTGATTACGACAAGCTCATGGGACGTATAGAGGAACTTAACATCCCGATGAAGGATATGTGGTGGTATCTCGAAACACGCAAGTGGGGCTCTTGTCCGCACAGCGGTTTCGGCTTGGGCTTCGAGCGTCTCATCCTTTTCGTTACCGGAATGCAGAATATACGTGACGTTATTCCGTTCCCGAGAACGCCGAAGAACGCAGAGTTTTAAGTTGTGTCGGGCGACAGTCCGACATGAAACGGTAAAAAATATGCCGGCAGTTACATTTCAATATGTAGCTGCCGGATTTTTTATTGGGTGATTTTGGGAAGGAAAGGGGAGGTTGGTTTAAGGAGATAAGAGAAGATATTAGGAGATAAAGGGAGATAGGGGACAAATGTTTTGTTGATTGATTGGAAGGAGATAAAAGAAGATAAGGGAAGATAAAAGAAGATAGAGGACAAATGTCCGATTGCTTGTTACGAGACTATTGTCCTCTATCTCCTGTGGCGCAAGCCACATATCTCCTTCTATCTCCCCTTATCTCCTTCTTCTATCCCTCTTATCTCCTTATTCCGTCGTCCTCTCCACGAGCCTTATCCCATCTTCGCCGATGGTTATAAGCCTCTGTTTGTAAAGGTCGCCTACCGCCTTCTTGAATGTCTTCTTGCTCACGGCGAAACGGCTGTATATGTCCTCCGCCGCGCTCTTGTCGCCGAGGTCACACACCCCGTCGTGGTCTTTAAGATAGCGGAAGAGCGTCTCGCTGAACTCCTTTGTCTGCCTCTTGCCCGTAGGTTGCAACGTTACGTCTATCTTGCCGTCGGCACGCACGTTGTCTATATACCCCTTCATGCGGTCTCCGGTATGTATGTCCTTGAACACCTGGTCGCGATATACCAGTCCGCCGTGCCTGTTGTTGATTATCACCTTGAATCCCAAGTCGGTCTTTTGCCATATCAACAGATCCACCTCCTCGCCCTTTTTATATTCGGGGAAGGTGTCATTGAGATAGTGCTCCACCTTTGCCGATGCCATTATGCGGTAGCTCTCTTCGTCGGTATGCACATGTACGATATAGCTTTTGCCCATTTCCATTTTCATCTTCTGCTCGCGGAAAGGGCAGAAAAGGTCTTTCATCAGCCCCCAGTCGAGAAATGCGCCATATTGGTTTATCCATGCCACTTTAAGGAAAGCGAAGTCGCCCACCTTGGCTTTAGGTGTGAGCGTGGTGGCAACAGGGCGTTCCTCGTTGTCAAGATATATGAATACGTCAAGCTCGTCGCCAGGCTTGCAGCCCTCCGGCACATATCTCGCCGGCAATAATATCTCGCCTTCGTCGCCGCCGTCGAGATACATTCCGAAGTCCACCTGCTTTATTACTGTAAGATGATTGTACTCACCCAGTTTTATTCCGTTCATCTGAGAAGAATTAATAATTTATAATTGATAATTTATAATGGGGTGGGAGATTGAGTCCGTTGTGTCATTCGCTCACCAACATACCGTCTTTCATAGCTATCGTGCGGTCTGTTATCTGCGCCAGACTCTCGTCGTGCGTCACGATGACGAATGTCTGTCCGAACCTGTCGCGCAGGTCGAAGAACAGCCGGTGCAGCTCTTCCTTGTTCTTAGAGTCGAGACTTCCCGACGGTTCGTCTGCCAAAATCACGGCAGGATCGTTTACCAGTGCACGCGCCACCGCCACCCGCTGTTTCTCTCCGCCCGACAGTTCGGCGGGCTTGTGCTTTGCCCTGTCGGTGAGTCCCATGAACTCGAGCAGTTCCATAGCCTTCTCTTTAGCCTCTTTGTGCGAGAAACCGGCAATCAAAGCGGGTATCATCACGTTTTCGAGAGCCGTAAACTCAGGCAGCAACTGGTGAAACTGAAACACGAAACCGATGTGCCTGTTGCGGAACTCGGCAAGCCGGCGTCTGCTCAGCGAACGCACGTCCACCCCGTCTACCGTCACCTCTCCCGTGTCGGCACTGTCCAGCGTGCCTATTATCTGCAGCAGCGTTGTCTTGCCCGCACCGCTCGGTCCCACGATGCTCACCACCTCGCCTTTGCCTATGTGCAGGTCGATGCCTTTGAGCACCTGTAGTTTTCCGAAACTCTTCGTTATTCCTTTTATGTCTATCATATTACTTTCTGGTTTTTATTTTCCGGCACTGTCGGTGCCGCCGTGTCTTTTTCTTCTCTGTATCCTGCCGTATATCCACTTGGATATCGTAGAGTATGCACTCTCATCGTTGTGCGTCTGCGGTGCCGTGAACGTCATGCTCTCGGGCGACTGACCGTTTTGGTCGGGGAAGATAATCATCAGTCCGCATGACGCGAAATACTTCATTATCTCTTCCGGCAGCCGTTCGAATACCGGCTTGTATGACACTGTGCCCTTGCGCGCCGTGATTATTACCAGCATGTGGTCTTCCTTAATCCTGTCGGACAGGCTTGTCAGCTCTTTCCAGTGCTGCATCAGCACATATTCCGCCCTTACGTTCCGGTGCCGGTCTTCCATGTATGCCGCGATGAGCGATGTGGTCTCCTCACGTCCGTAGAACACTATACGGCAGCACAGGTTGTCCGCCAGCTGTGCCAGCCGTTCCGTCCAGCGATAGAAACCCGGCTCGAACTCCACGCGCGACGGCACCGCCACATGTATGCGTCTCACCGTACCGAGTGGTCGTGTGCAGCGGCACATTATTATCTGACGGTTCAGTCCCGATATAAGACTCGGCGCGAATTCGCCCCAGAATCTGTCGCCCACATCTTTCATGCGGTGTATTCCCATTATTATTTCCGATGCGTCATACTCCTTGAAGGCGTGCATTATGCCGTTTGCCAGATTTGTCGTCAGCCTTATCTGCGTCAGCATGCGCACATCGGCGGCGCTTGCCTGCTTGGCAGCCTGCTCCAGCAGTCTCTTGCCTAAAGCCTGGTTGTGTGCCGCCCGTTCGTCGTCAAACACCAGGTTAAGCCCTATTATGCCCCTGTTCAGCGCCGGGTTGCGCGTAAGCATGGCTAAATTTACCAGATTTTCCGTGCTCCCCTTGTATTTCAGCGGTATCAGTATCTTCTCGTCGTTGCTCTTTATGCTGTCCGTAGGTTTGGCGCTTTCAGACAACACAATTGTGCGCGATGCGCGGTCGGTCATCATCGAGCCGATGATACACGTCACCAATATCATTATCACCACGCCGTTCAGCATGTCCGAGTCTACGAGCATCTGCCCCGGCGCCACCTGCAGCTTCATTCCCACCGTGGCAATGGCTATGGAGCCGGCGGCATGCGCCGACGTCAGTCCGAACATCATGTTACCGTTGGACACCGGCATTTTGTTCATGAATGCCACCGCATACGAGGCGACAGCCTTGCCCAGCGTTCCGAAGAAGATAATGCAGAATATTATGAATGCCGCGTGCCAGCCGCTGAACACCATGCGCACGTTGATGAGCATTCCCACGCCAATCAGGAAATAGGGTATGAACAAGGCGTTTCCGATAAACTCTATGCGGTTCATCAGCGGAGACACGTGCGGGATGTAGCGGTTGAGTATCAGTCCGGCAAAGAAAGCCCCGAAGACACCTTCCAGACCTATCAGTCCCGACACGGCGGCACACATCGACATTATGCCGAGCACGAAGATATACTGCGTCACGGCGTCGGAGTAGCGGTGCAGGAACCACCTCGTGAGCCGTGGCAGCAGATAGATGCTTCCGGCAAGAAACGCCGCCGCCTTGAGCGTGAACAGTCCCCAGAACCCAGCACCCGTACCGGTGCCGAACGAACCTACTATTGCCGCCAGCACCACTAATGCCAGCGTGAGCGATATCATCGAAGCTCCAACACACAGAGTCACGCTGCGGTGGCGTTGCAGACCGTACTTGCACACGATGGGGTAGGCAATGAGCGTGTTCGAAGCCATGATGCTGCTCAACAGCAGAGCAGCCACGGAAGAGTAGCCCATGATGTATATTCCGGCAAACCACGTAAGCAGAAACGGCACGAAAAAGTTCAGCAGACCGAACGACAGTATCGTCCTGCTGTTGTTCTTAAGCCCGTTGAAGTCCATTTCCAGTCCGGCGAGAAACATTATATAGTAAAGTCCCACCTTGCCGAACAACTCGAACGAACTGTCCCTCTCGAGTATGTTCAATCCATATTCGCCCACGGCAACGCCTGCCAGCACCATTCCAACGATGTGCGGAATGCGCAGCCTGCCCATTATTATCGGTGCGAGCAGTATGATGCAGAGCACGACAAAGAATATCAGTGTCGGGTCGGTAATCGGAAAACAGTGCGATATGTCGGGCATGATGCTTTGATAATTGTTATTTCTTAATGGCTTGCACAAATCTGCATGGATATACATTATATATTTAATAAGGTGTGCCATGCAGCCCTGATGCTTCCGGTTTCGTATGCAAAGGTGCAAAAAAAATATCAGACTTGTGATAAATCATTCGAAAAGTTGTATTTTTGCACTGCAATAACGTTTAACGAATAAATACATACGGATTATGAAAGTAGCCATTGTCGGTGCCAGCGGCGCTGTAGGGCAGGAGTTCCTGCGCGTTCTCGAAGAAAGAGATTTTCCCCTTGACGAGTTGGTGTTGTTCGGTTCGCAGCGTTCTGCGGGCAACAAGTACACATTTAAGGGCAAGGAGTATGAGGTGAAACTGTTGCAGCACAACGATGACTTTAAGGACGTGGACATAGCCTTCACCTCGGCTGGGGCAGGCGTGTCCAAGGAGTTTGCGGAAGACATCACGCGCCATGGCGCCGTGATGATAGACAACTCGAGCGCGTTCCGTATGGACGATGACGTGCCCCTTGTGGTGCCCGAGTGCAACGCAGCCGACGCTCTCGACCGTCCCCGCGGCATCATTGCCAATCCAAACTGCACCACGATAATGATGGTTGTGGCGCTGCAACCCCTCGAAAACCTCAGCCATATCAAGCGTATACACATCGCAAGCTATCAGAGTGCCAGCGGTGCGGGTGCCGCGGCAATGGACGAGTTGCAGCAGCAGTATGCCGAGATAATGGAAGACAAGCCCGTAACGGTGAAGAAGTTCCCCCACCAGCTGGCTTACAACGTGATACCGCAGATAGACGTGTTCCAGCCCAACGGATATACCAAGGAAGAGATGAAGATGTTCAACGAGACGCGCAAGATAATGCACAGCGACGTGAAGTGCTCTGCCATGTGCGTACGCGTGTCCTCGCTCCGCGCCCATTCCGAGAGCGTATGGATAGAGACCGAGCGCCCCGTAACCGTTGAGGAGGCGCAGGCGGCACTTGCCGCAGCCCCCGGCGTGACGCTCCGCGACGACCCTTCAAACCTTGTCTACCCCATGCCGCTCGAAACGGCGGGCACCGACGACATCTACGTGGGTCGTGTACGCAAGGACCTTGCCGACGAGAACGGACTCACGTTCTGGCTCAGCGGCGACCAGATACGCAAGGGCGCGGCTCTCAACGCGGTGCAGATAGCCGAATATCTTGTAAAGGTTAATGGAATAAGAAGATAGAGGAAGATAGGAGAAGATATGTGGCTTGCGCCCGGGAGATAGGGGACAATTGTCTTGTGGCATGCGATAAAGCACGTGTCCCCTGTATTCCAGTTATCTTCTCCTGTCTTTCTTTTCTACCAAACGCATCTTTCCTTGACTCCTCGACGGTCTTTTCTTATTATAAGATTATTATTTCTTTGTCTCCTCGATGCTCTTTTCTTCTCTTTCTACCGTCTCCATTTATTACAACGGTCATTCCTCCTTTGTCCCTCGACGGTCTTTTTTTACCCATTGACCGTCTATCCGTTATTTTGGAACGTTCGACAGAAAAAAATTGAACGTTCGACAGAAAATTTTGGATCGATCCAAAATTTTTTCTGAATCGATCCAAAAAAATTTTTGGAACGTTCCAAAATTTCTTCCGGATCGATCCAAAATTTCCTATGGATGCGCCGTCTTCCCGTCCGGACGCTCCAAATGTCGACTGCGATGCGCTCTGCGTGTTGTAAACCGTGTGTTTGTGTGTTGAAAAAATGCCCCGTGCCGTTGCTCCGAACACACTTTTGGCGTGCATGTTCGTGCGAAAATATCCTACCGAGGGAATTTTTGATGTCCATACTATGTATTCATTGCATGTAGAACGTGTAAATGTCCGACGCTAAGTTCTTGATTTTAAAGTTGTTAACAACGGATATTTACAAGAAAGTCCCTATATGCAATAGATATCTCACCTGATACCTTATAACCTCAAACCTCTTTTTGTTCAACATAATTTGTCCGTGTTGCACAAAAGTTGTAATTTTGCGCACTGTAAACCAAATGTAGTTTTATATAATGACTCACAATTTATTGAAAGGCAAGCGCGGCATCATCTTCGGCGCGCTTAATGAAGAATCCATTGCATGGAAAGTTGCGGTGAAAGCAGTTGAAGAGGGCGCTGTGATAACGCTCAGCAACACACCCATGGCTCTGCGCATGGGCGAACTGGACGGGTTGAGCAAGCAGCTCAACGCACCTGTTATTCCGGCAGACGCAACAAGCGTTGAGGATCTCGAGAAAGTTTTCTCGGAGTCTGTAAGGTTGCTCGGCGGAAAGATAGACTTCGTGTTGCACTCCATCGGTATGAGTCCGAATGTTCGCAAGCGTCGTACTTATGACGACCTCGACTATAACTATTTGCAGAAGACTTTGGATATCTCTGCCATATCGTTCCACAAGATGTTACAGGTTGCCAAGAAGCAGGATGCCATTGCAGAGTATGGTTCGGTGGTGGCACTGACATACGTGGCGTCGCAGCGCACGTTCTTCGGCTATAACGACATGGCTGACGCAAAGAGCATGCTGGAGAGCATCGCGCGTAGTTTCGGATACATTTACGGTCGCGAGAAGCACGTGCGTGTAAACACCATATCCCAGTCGCCCACGCCCACAACGGCAGGTAAGGGTATCAAGGACATGGACAACCTGATGGACTTTGCAAGCAAGATGTCGCCTCTTGGAAATGCTACGGCAGAGGAGTGTGCGGAGTACTGCGTGATGATGTTCTCCGACTTCACCCGCAAGGTGACGATGCAGAACCTCTTCCACGACGGCGGTTTCTCGTCGATGGGTATGAGTCTGCGTGCCATGAACCAATACGCAAAGGACCTTGCGCCGTATGAGGATGAGAACGGAAAGGTGATTTACGGATAAATCCATGAATGGAATAGAGATAAGACAGATAACCGATAAACGCGGCATGGACGCGTTTGTCGGTTTTTATTATGACCTGTATCGCGGCTGCGAGCATGCCGTGCCATATCTCAGGGCAGACGAACTGGCAACGCTCGACCCCCGGCGCAACGCCTCGTTCGAGTGTTGTGAGGCTGCATATTTCATGGCATACCGCGGCGGAAAGCCTGTGGGGCGCGTCGCTGCAATCATCAACCACCGTGCCAATGAGCGTTGGAACTGTAGCACGGTACGTTTCGGATGGTTCGATTTCATCGACGACAGCGAGGTGTCGGCAGCGTTGTTGCATGCCGTGGAACAATGGGGACGCTCCAAGGGCATGGATAAGATTGTGGGACCGATGGGCTTTACCGATATGGATCGCGAGGGAATGCTCGTCGAGGGCTTTGACCGGCTGTCCACGCATTATGTTAATTACAACTATCCTTACTATCCGCAGCACATCGAGAGCATGAGCGGTTGGGTGAAGGACAACGACTATGTGGAGTATCGTGTGGCTATTCCCGACGTCGTGCCGGACAAGTTCCGCAAGGTTGCCGAAATGGTGGGGCGGCGCTACAACCTGCAGGTGCGCAAGTTCACGCGCCGCGAACTGGTAAGCGGAGGATACGGTGAGCGTATCTTCGAGCTTGTGAACGCAACGTACAACGACCTCTACGGATACTCGCATCTCAGCATGCGGCAGATAGACAGTCTTATCGACGGATATATAAAGAAAGCCGACCTCGACCTTATAACAGGTGTTGTGGACATGAACGATGGCGGGCGGCTGGTGGGCTTCGGCGTCACTTTCCCCTCTATCTCGCGTGCCATGCAGCACACCCGCGACGGTCGTTTGCTGCCGTTAGGGTGGTGGCACGTGCTCAGGGCACTGAGGTGGCACCACACTGACACGGTGGATCTGCTCCTTATAGGCGTTCTTCCCGAGTATCGTCCGAAAGGTGCCAATGCTCTTATCTTCAACGATCTCATTCCGCGTTTCCGCCACCACGGTTTCAAATGGGCGGAGGCGATGCCGCAGATGGAAAGCAACGAGCATGTCAGAAGCCAGTGGCAGTATCTCGAGGCGGAGCAGCACAGAAGGCACAGGTGCTACGGGAAAACGATAGAATAATTTATAATTCATAATTTATAATTTATAATTGGGAGATAGAAGGAGATAAGGGGGAAGATAGAAGGAGATAGGGGGAGATAGAAGGAGATAAAAGACGAATGCTTATTAAATTATAATTGGTAATTTATAATTTATAATTGGAAGATAGAAGGAGATATTGGGGAGATAGAAGGAGATAAAAGACGAATGCTTATTAAATTATAATTGGTAATTTATAAATGGGGAGATAAAAAGGGAAAAGAACGTGCCTGTTTACCCGTAGGGCTGTACCCTGGTGCAGCCGAAACCGTATGGAAGACGGCATGTGTAAGGCGTTTTTTATTACCGCCGTGCTTGTATCCGATATGTAAGGACATTGCATGGCATCCTTAAACGGGCGTTACAGCTTTCCATACTATATGCTACAGTTTTCTCTACTATATAGTACAGCTTTCTCTACTATATGCTACAGCTTTCTCTACTATATGCTACAGCTTTCTCTACTATATAGTACAGCTTTCTCTACTATATGCTACAGTTTTCTCTACTATATAGTACAGCTTTCTCTACTATATAGTACAGCTTTCTCTACTATATAGTACAGCTTTCTCTACTATATGCTACAGCTTTCTCTACTATATAGTACAGCTTTCTCTACTATATGCTACAGCTTTCCATACTATATGCCGGAGAAACCGGTATAGCATGTTTTAGGCTCTCATACCTGTATTATAGATTGTCGTGTGCCACTTATCTGCCGTCAAAAGTTCATGGGAAAGACTATAAAAGTAAAAGGGGCGGAAAACCAAATGTGATTTTCCGCCCCTTTTTGGTGCGCCTGATAGGACTCGAACCTACACGTCGCAAAACACCAGATCCTAAGTCTGGCGCGTCTACCAATTTCGCCACAGGCGCCCGACGCTTTGCTTTTGCAGGTGCAAAGGTACGCTGTTTTTACTGAAAAACCAAGAAAAAGCTTCTTTTTTAACGTGAGCCGGGCGAATTCATATTCCCTATTATACTACAAACCACGTTAAGTTAACATGATTCAGGCGTTTTTTTATTACCGCCGTACTTGTATCCGATATGTAAAGACATTGCATGGTATCCTTAAACATGTGTTACAGATTTCTATCTCATATGCGATAGATTTGTATCTCATATGCGATAGATTTGCATCTCATATGCCGGAGAAACTCGTATATCATGTCAGGAAAGAAAATAAAAGAAGATAGAGGACAACAGTCCGGTTGCTTGTTCCAAGACTATCGTCCCCTATCTCCCGTGGCGCCAGCCACATATCTCCTTTTATCTCCCTCTATCTCCTTGTTATATAGCCTCTATCTCCTCATTCTCACAACCGTACGTGCAAGCCACCCATGAATGTGGCTCTCGGCATGGGATATCCCCTGTTTATCTCGTATTTCTGTGCCAGAAGATTCTCTCCCCGTGCCCAAAGCGTGATGCTGCGGCATGCCTCGTAGCTTACGGTAAGGTCGAGCAGACAGAAGTCTTCCTTTGTTTCTGCTGTCCCCGTTTCGGTGTACAGACCGCGGATATACTGCAGTCCGGCGTTTGCCTTCCACCTTCCGCCTGTGTATCCGCCGCCGATGAAACTCTTGAATTCCGGCGAGGCAATCACCTTGTTGTGCATGTGCAGCAGGCTGTAGTTGTTGTTCAGCGTCCAATGGCTGTCTATGTTCCACGACAGTTCTGCCTCTATGCCGCTGTTTTCTATCGTTCCCGTGTTGATGAATTTCGGTCCGTTGTCGGTCATCACGTTCTGTATCAGGTTGTCGCCGTTGATGTAGAACACGTTCACACCATACCTCAAGGCGCCGTCCATGAGTCTTTGTTTCCACGAAACCTCATAGTTCATCATTCGTTCGGGACGCAGGTCGCTGTTTGCCGGGCGCCAGAAGTACATCTCGCGTATCGTCGGGTTGCGGTATCCCTTGCCCGCCATGGCTTTCAGTTCGCCGTTGCGCGTTGTGCGGAACACCAGTCCGCCCTGCGGTATCCATTCCGTTCCTGCCTGCGAGTGATGGTCCGCGCGTATGCCGGCATCCACCGTCAGCCACGTCGTGATGTCCTGACGGAAGTCGGCATACGCGGCTATGTCGTTCTCGCTCTCGTCGCCTATGGGCGCAAGGTCTTCTCCCGTGGCAATCACTTTGTTCCATGCCTTGCCGTAGATGTGCTGCATGTCGGCGCCCACCGTTATGCGGTTGCCGTGGAAGAGGCGCACGCTCTGATACAGCGAGATGCCCATCATGGCGTCGTCCGAGCGGAAGTAGTTCTTCTTTGGCTCCTCGTCGATTTTGTGTCCGTCGTTTATCTTGTGCCGTCCGAAGTTGTAGTATGCGCTTATCGCTCCCGAAGTGCGGTCGTATCTGTTCTCGACGGCTGCCGACACCACGCCCCTCGTCACCCACTGTCGGGCATCGTACATGGGCGTCTGTACCGACCCGGGGTACGATGCGTTGAAGTGTGTTATGTCAGCGTCGGCATATGCCGTCCAGTTGGCGGACATGTCGTAGCCCAGCTTCATATATCCGCCGTATTGCTCGAAGTCCATCCGGCGTCTGTGATTGTCCGTGCGACTGTATTGCCCGGCAAGTATGCTGTAGAATTTGCCTTTCCTTATGCGGTTTGTCAGTTCGCTCTGAAACGTCCCGTAAGAGCCGGCGCCCACGTTGATGTCGGTCTTTGTGCCGTCGGCGGTCATCTTGCGCGTCACTATGTTCACGACTCCGCCCATGGCATTCGAGCCGTACAGCACCGATGCCGGTCCGCGCAGAACCTCCACCTGTTCGGTCATCAGCGTCTGATAAGAGTCGCTTATGGAGTGCCCGAATATCCCCTGATACTGCGGATGACCGTCTATAAGCACCAGCAGCCGCCCCGCGCTGCTGCCCAATCCGCGCATGCTTATATTGCCCGCCGCCCCGTCGCTCACGGCATATCCTGCCATGGAGCGTGCCGTTACGAACAGTCCCGGCACCTGTTCCGACAGTGTCGGCAGCACATTGTTGCGTTGTTTCTCGGTGAGTTTGTCGCGTCCTATCACCGAAACCGTCATGGGCAGATGACGTATGTCGGTGCTGTTGCGCGTTCCGGTAACCACCACCTCGTCAATGCCGTGTGCCGTGCTGTCCGCCGGCGAGGCAGCACATGGCAGTCCCGTAGCCGCCAGAGATACTGTAATAAGAAATCTCTTCATGTTGCAGAGCAATCCTTTTACTTGTCGATATCCACTATTATATACTTTCTGCTGCCCAGTCCTATCTTCTCGGCATACTCCGTTATGTACGTGCCGTGCTGACGGTTGATGCGCTCGATGAGCGGTTTCTCGTCGTCGCCCAGCGTACCTTTATGATTGAAAACCTTGTCCAGACAAGCCTGGTCGAGTGCCACGGGGTCGAGCGACGCCAATATACCCATGTCCTTCAGCTGCGGGTCGGCAGGGTGACTGTCGCAGTCGCAGTCCACGCTCATGTTGTTCATCACGTTTATATATATGATGTTTCCCCCGAAATAGTCGGCAACAGCCTGTGCCGATGCTGCCATGCTTTCAAGGAAATGGTCCTGTGCCGGCAGGTTGTTCCACAACTCCTCGGGGCTTCTCGTCGCTCCGGCAGTGTGTATATACGCCTTTCCTTTGCTCGAAGCCACTCCTATTGACTGATTCTTAAGCACTCCGCCGAAGCCTCCCATGGCATGTCCCTTGAAGTGGGCGAGGTTCACCATAAAGTCGTAGTTGGCGAGATGACCGCCCACGATGTTGTATTTCATGTGCTTCTTGTCCCTTATCGGTATGCGTATGTCACCGTACTCGTCCATTATGTCCACAGCCGCAATGCTGTCGAAACCGTGCTCGTGTATCGTCTGCCAGTGGGCTTCCGTGGTGTTGCGCTTGCCCGGATAAGCAGTGTTGCACTCCACAATGGTGCCGTTCACTTCATCTACAAGACTGCGTATAAGCGTAGGTTTGAGATAGTTGTGCCCTCCGGCCTCGCCTGTGCTTATCTTTACCGCCACACGACCGGTGGCTTCTTTACCCAATGCTTTGTATATTTTGACAAGAGCTTCGGGACTGATGTCCTTTGTAAAATAGACTTTAGGCTGTGCCTTTAATGTTGTTGCAGCAATGACGAGCAGTGCCGATAAAATAAAATTTTTCATGTCTTATATGTTTAGATGTTTGTTCACGGTGCAAAAATAATAATGTTCCGTAATATATAATGTATATTTATTACGGAACAAATAACCTTTTTTACAGAATAAGACTGTAGGAATGTGACTGTCGCGTGCCTACAGATACCACTTGGAATACTCCACGTAGTGCTTTGCGAAGTCCTCCGCCTGATGCGGCTTTGTTTTCTTTATGAATTTGGCAGGCACTCCTCCCCATATCTCATGTTCGCCTATCTTTGTACCCTGAAGCACCAGTGCACCGGCAGCCACTACCGCTCCTTCTCCTATGTCGGCGTGGTCGAGCACGGTCGCTCCCATGCCTATCAGTGCCCCTCGGCGTATTGTGCATGCGTGGACCGTTGCGTTGTGCCCTATGGTGACGTCATCTTCTATGACCACAGGACCCGTCGTGTTGGTCACATGCACGCACGAACCGTCCTGAACGTTGACCCTGTTGCCGATGGTTATAGGTGCCACGTCGCCACGCAGCACGGCATTGAACCATATAGAGCACTCGTCTCCCATTGTCACTTCGCCCACGATAGTGGCGTTTTCGCTGAAATAGCAGTCCTTGCCCCACTTCGGGGTGAGACCGTTTACTGATTTTATAAGAGCCATAATGTATTCGTTTTAATTTTTTCCGATGCTGCAAAGATACTGGTTTTATTTGCATTAACGGTTTCGTTTTGCTATTTTTGCAAAATAAATGGTTTCTCGGAGCTCTCAGAGAACTCCGAGTACTCCGAGAGCTCGGAGTACTCCGGGAAATCCCTAAAAAGCAAAAAACATGAAAAACAACCCCAATTCATTTCTTCCCCTGCAAGGAGACTATGAGAATCTTGTTGTCTACAAGATAGCCCGTTGCATATATGCGATAACTTACTATTTTGCTAATACCTATCTTGAAAAGGGAGACCGCACGCGCGACCAAATGATACAGGCTGCCCGCAGCGGTAAGCAGAACATCGCAGAGGGCAGTGTAGACGGGTCTACATCGCGCGAAATGGAAATAAAACTGTTCAATGTGGCACGCGGAAGCATGCACGAACTGAAGGCGGACTATGAGGACTATCTGCTATGCAGAGGGCTGTGCAGGTGGAACAGGGACGATGCGCGCGCCATGCAGGCACGCCGTTACTGTCGTGAACATAATAGGGCGGAGGACTATATCGAGGCTGTCAAGAAACGTACCGACGAGACCACGGCAAACATTGTGCTGACTCTTCTCCATCAATATGATGTACTTATAGTGAAACTTATCGAAGAGTCGAAGCATCATTTCCTGACCGAGGGAGGCGCAAAGGAGGAAATGTCGAGGGCAAGAAGACAGTACAGGGATGGTAAAAGATAAAGGGTTCTTAATTGATAATGAGGAGATAGAAGGAGATAAGGGAAGATAGAGGGAGATAAAAGACGAATGCTTATTAATTGATAATTAATAATTTATAATTTATAATTGGGGCGGTAAAACGAGAAAAGGACGTGCCTGTTTACCTGTAGGGATGTTCCATGGAACATCCGAAACCGCATGGCATATATCAAGCGTAATAATTTCGGCTGCACCGGGGTACAGCCCTACCGGGGAGGAGGCAACGTTTATAATACGGGCGAAAGGAGATAAAAGGAGATAGGAGAAGATAAAAGGAGATAAAAGACAAATGCTTTTTTCTGGGTGGAAAGGATATAAGAGGATGTAAAAGCCGATAGGGTAGAGCAAGAGGATATACAAACGGAGATAGAAGAAGATAAGGGAAGATAAAAGACACATGTTTTGTTACAGTAATAAAACCAATGTCCTTTATCTTCCCTTATCTTCTTCTATCTCCTTTTATCTTCTTTTCAAACCTTATTCATCTTGCCAATGCAAGACTAATATCACAGGTTCGGGTTGATTTTGTTCCACTCGCTGACAGCCGGAACGATGTTCAACGTCACCAGCTCGTCGCGCATCTTGCAAAGGTGCTCGTAGCTTGCGTCAAGCTTGGTGTTCTCCTCTGTTGTTCCCTGCGGCACGTTGTAGTGGCAGCCGTCGGTGTCGATGGTGGTATCCATAGCCATCATAATGTTCTTGTACTTGTCGGTGTTTACGTATGTTCCTGCGGGGAAACGGAAAGTATCGCCGCCCATTGCCGAACGTATCATCTCTACTGAAAGATATGACGGACTTTGGAATGAAGAACGTCCGCGCAGCTTTATGATGGCAGCTCCGCCCTGTGTCACGTCCTTCTTCATCTGCTCCCACTCTTCTGTTGTGAACTCATCGGTACCGATGATGTCCGTGAGGTTACGACCTGCCACCTTCACATGGCTTCCGAATACAGCCATCTGCTCGCCGTGTCCGCCGTATGTTGCGCAGCCGGTGATTTCTGTCTGCATCACGCCGAATTTCTTTGCCAGCGCGCTCTGCAAACGAGTGGTGTCGAGAGCTGCAAGTGTTGTTACCTGTCCGGGTTTCAGTCCGGAGTACAGCAGTGTCACCAGACCCGTCAGATCGGCAGGGTTGAAGATGATTACAACGTGCTTAACGTCCGGGCAATAAGCCTTGATGTTCTTTCCAAGCTCCTCGGCTATCTTGCAGTTGCCTGCCAGCAGGTCCTCGCGTGTCATTCCCTCTTTACGCGGTGCACCGCCAGATGAGATGATATATTTTGCGTTTGTGAAAGCCTCTTTCACGTCGGTTGTGGCGGTTATCTTCACATCTCCGAAACCACATTGGCGCATCTCCTCTGCCACGCCCTCGGGCAAGAACACGTCGTAGAGGCAGATTTCACTTGTCAGACCCATCATGAGAGCAGTCTGAACCATGTTTGAACCAATCATTCCGGCAGCGCCGACGATTGTCAGTTTTTCGTTTGTTAGAAATTTCATGAGTTTATTCTTTTATTATTAATGCAATCTTTTTATCCGGAAACTGTGTCCGATGACGGTGTCCGGAACTACCGGAGCGTCTGTGATGACATAAATTACATGCTGTCTGTTGTATGGATGACCATGCAGACCGAATACAATCACGTCTGCATTAAATTGTCGGTGTACACTCTTTTCATATGCAAAGATAGCAAAAAAACAGTATATTTGTTGTTTGAATGCAGCTTTTATTTGTTATTAAATATGAAAAGGCATATCTTTGTAAAGCAGAACTTACAATTTGATATATGAACCGATTTACAACCGAACGCCTCGCCGCACTGCGCGAGGTGATGCGCCGCGAAAATCTCGACGCATTCATAATTCCGAGTACCGACCCGCACAACGGCGAATATGTGCCTCCGCGGTGGGAGGCGCGCAAGTGGCTTACGGGCTTTGACGGTTCGGCCGGCACCGCCGTGGTGACGGCTGACGAGGCTGCGCTATGGACCGACTCGCGCTATTTCCTTGCTGCAGCCGAACAGTTGGAGGGAACCGGAATTGTGCTTATGAAAGACGGCATGCCCGACACACCGGACATCTGCAAATGGCTTGGAATGAAGCTCTCCGTATTGCGCAATCCCGCTGTGGGACTGGACGGCGCGGTCAACACCGCAGCCACCGTGAAGACCATTGCCGACAGACTGCGTGCCGAGGGAGGCATAACACTGCGCACTAATATCGACCCCTTTGAACGTATATGGCGCGACCGTCCGCAGGTGCCGCAGGGCAAGGTGTGGATACACCCCGTGGAATATGCCGGAGATACTTGTATGAGCAAACTCGGCAGGATACGCGCCCGCCTGTCGGAGATGCACGTGGGCGGCATGCTGGTGTCGGCACTCGACGATATAGCGTGGACGCTGAACCTCCGCGGCAATGACGTGCACTGCAATCCGGTGTTCGTGTCGTATCTGCTTATAGAACGTGAGCGCGCCACCATATATATAAATAAGGTGAAGCTGACAGCCGATGTGGAGGCTTATCTCTCGGAACAGGGGATAGATGTCGAAGACTACGACATGGTGTCCGAGGGGCTGCGGCGATATGAGGGATACAACATTCTGATAGATGAGAACGCCACGAGCCACGCCCTTTACAGTGCCGTGCGCTGTGTAAAGGCAAATGTGCCGTCGCCCGTACCCTATATGAAAGCCGTGAAGAACGCTGCCGAGATAGAAGGCTTCCGCCGGGCAATGGTGCGCGACGGTGTGGCGATGGTAAGGTTTCTCAGCCGTCTGCTGCCTTCTGTGCGTGAAGGAGGGCAGACCGAACTGTCCGTCAGCCGCAGTCTGGAGACGCTCAGGTCGGAGCAAGACGATTTTCGCGGCATATCGTTCGACACCATATCCGCCTACGGCGAACACGGGGCGGTGGTTCATTACGAACCGACGCCCGACACCGACCTGCCGCTACGCCCCGAAGGACTGCTCCTGATAGACAGCGGAGCACAGTATGCCGACGGCACCACCGACATAACACGTACCGTTGCGCTGGGCGATGTGACGGATGAGGAGCGCCGCGTGTATACCCTCGTGCTGAAAGGTCACATACGGTTGCAGATGCTAAAGTTTCCCCGTGGGGCAAGCGGCACGCAGCTCGATGCCGTCGCCCGTTGCGCCTTGTGGAGCGAGGGCATGAATTTCATGCACGGCACGGGGCACGGTGTAGGTTCGTATCTGTGTGTTCACGAAGGTCCGCATCAGATACGTATGGAGTGGAAACCGGCTCCGATAGTCGAGGGAATGACTGTCACGGACGAGCCGGGAATGTATCTTGCCGGTCGTTTCGGTGTCCGCATAGAGAACATGCTGCTCGCCGTGCCGTACGTTCAGACCGAGTTCGGCAGTTTCCTCCGGTTCGAAACTCTTACCCTCTGTCCCATAGACACGGCGCCGGTGGTGACGGAGATGCTCTCCGCCGACGAGCGAGCATGGCTCAACGGATACCACAAGACTGTGTACGACAAGCTTTCCCCGCTTCTCGATGACAACGAGCGCGCATGGCTGAAAGACGCCACCGCAGCGATTTAAAACACATCTGGAACCATGATTTATATCTCTTGAAAACGCTGTTCATAACCTCTTGAAAATCAGAATGATACCTCCGGCGTTGCAAAAGGTGCCCTTTTGAAGGCTGAAAGACGGCATTTCAGCCCCTGAAAGGGCACCTTTTGCAACGCCGTTTGCCACATCTTGTAATGTTGTATGTTTTTGTTCCTTGATAAGAAAACGTGTGGAAAGAAGATAATGGGAGATAAAGGGAGACGATAGAAGATAAAAAACAAATGCCGTGTTGCTTGATTTCAGACTATTGCCCTTTATCTCCTGTGGCGCGAGCCACATACCTTTTCCTGTTTCCATTTATCTACTTTTTATATCATAACATCCTGCAAAAGAAAGCGACGTCGGACTGTCGGCTTTTGAAAAAGCCGTTGCCGGCAGCCCGAGAGGTGTGTGTTGACAATTAACCGCCTGTAAATCGATGTTAAATTATATTTAATTTGCGTATTGTAAAATTAAACATTCTTAAATTACCCCCCGAATTGTTTAATAATCGTAATACGATTAATTTTGCAAAAATAAGCTAAAAGTCGTGAAAACGATGTAATATCGGTAGCATATATGGTATTCTCCGCATTGGAGGATGTGATTTATTGTAACTTCAATTAATATCTAAAATATTCAGCCATGTCACAGAACAAGACAGTAATTCCAGGTGTATCAGGTAATGTGGGAGGAGATGCAGGCGGTTTTGGACCTGCTCCGGATTTTTATTCACGTAACGGTCGTGTATCAGGTCGTGGCACTGTTGTGTCCGATATGTCGCAAGACACTCCTGCGGCAGGTGCCGGCATGCCCGGTGGAAAAGCGGCTGCACCAAAATATATAGTATCAGGCAAGCCGGTAGTAGGCTTCGCCTATTCCATATCACGCTCGCCGGTGGGAGAGTTTTGGCCGCTCCATGTGGGGCAGAACACCATAGGTAAGGACCCCAGCTGCGACATTGTGCTCAACGAGGGAACGGTAAGTGCAGAGCATGCCGTGCTTGTCGTGAGGAAGATGAAGAACCCCGAGAAAGTCATTGCTTCGGTTAGCGACGCCCGTTCTACCAACGGCACGATGATAAACGGCATGAGTCTCGGATTTCAGGCAGAAGAGTGCAAGAACGGAGACATCATCACCATCGGCGACAACTACGAGCTTTATATCGTGCTTGTGGATGTTGCGGAACTGGGACTTAAGGTTTCGGAGAATTTTGTACATGTGGATGAGGCTCCGGAAGATATTATGCCGGGCATGCCCGACATTCCCTCACCGTTCGTACCGGGCGGCACGGTAGGGGCGGACGGCGCAAATCCCCAATACAATACAGGCGGAACGGTAGGAATTTAAAATGGCGATGCAGACAGTAGTAAAGCGTCAGGGCGACCCGCTTGTATATCTGTTCGCGCAGGGGCAATGGTATTTTTACAATCCCGCAGACAAACCTATCGGCAGCGGGGCGATGGGCGATGTGTACAGAGGATACAGTTGTACGACGCGCAGACCCATAGCCGTGAAGCGGGTGAAAGACGCCTTTGCCAACAACCCGATGATACGGGAGCGTGCCCGTCAGGAAGCGTCTTTGTCATACAGGCATCCCAATCTTGTCGAGATGCTGGGCTGTTGTGAGTATGCTCCGGACAGAGGTCCTGTTTTCATTCTCAGCAACTTTGTCAACGGAAAGAATGTGGATGAATACATAAAGTATTTTGAAAACAGTCCGTTGCGTGTGGAAAAGGCATGCTGTGTGATATATTCGGTTCTCGACGCCCTCGACTATATACATTCGAAGGGAGTAGTCCATCGCGACATAAAACCGTCAAACATAATGGTGGAGAACGACAACAACGTGCGCCTTATGGACTTGGGCATCGCACGCATGAACCTTCCCGGCAAGCACACGGTGGCAGGTTTCATAGGCACGCCCGACTATGCGGCTCCGGAACAGATAAAGCAAGGCGACGAAGCGGGAACTGGGAGCAAGATAACGGCCGCCACCGACATCTATTCGCTCGGCATAACATTCTACGAATTGCTGACGGGTGCCAATCCCATGGCAAGCGAGAGCGAGGCGGAATGTCTGCGGAAACAGGCTAAGGAGTCTTTGCCCAATCATCCCGGAATACCGAAGAGACTGATGAGGGTTATCCGCAAGGCAACGGAAAAGGACCCGGCACAGCGTTACAGTAAAGCAACTGAGTTCAAACAGGCGGTGATGGAGGCAATGGCTCCGAAACCGCACTGGTGGGAGAATGTGTCCGGCGGGTTCTCGTTCGACTTTCTGACGGTCATGAGCATACTGCTGCTCATAGCTGTCATAGTGTTTATAATAATGGTGATTTAGGGACAGACGATGATGATTGCCTGTGTCCGTTATCATAAAACATACTTAAAATGGATCTAATACAACTGCACTCGGGCAACGGAGACAAACTTATAAACGATAATAAGGACTATCTCGTGCATGGTGAGTCGCGTATCGGCGGCAGACCGGAGAACCAGGATACGATGGGCGCAAGACAGACAGCATTGGGCTATGTCGTGACGGTGTGCGACGGTATGGGCGGAGGTCCCGGAGGAAAAACTGCCTCCATGATAGCCGTAAAAGCTATTCTTGACGCCGTGGACGAGGCGGACAAGGATGCTGATGCTGCACAGGTGATTGCAGATGCGATAAAGCATGCCAACAGCAAGATACTCGAGGTGGCTTCTGAAAATCCGCAGTTGCGTGGCATGGGGTCGACGGCAACGGTTGTCCTGATGTCCGAAAAATCGGCAATAGCGGCACATGTGGGCGACAGCCGCATATATCAGATAAGGGGGCATAAGAAGGTTTTCCGCACGTTCGATCATTCGGTGGTTTTCAATCTTGTGCGTCAGGGCGTCATAACAGAGGAGCAGGCAAGGCTCTCCGACCAGTCCAATATCATTACGCGCGCCTTGGGCGTGGGCGATGACGTGGAACCCGAGGTGGAGGAACTTCCCTATGAGAAGGGCGACAGGTTCGTATTGTGCTCGGACGGCATACACGGGGCAATGTCGGAAAAAGAATTCATAAAGGTCATTTCCGACAGAACGAAATCGCTCGGAGCCGTGACGGACGACGTTGCCACGCTTGTGGACAATCTCGGAAGAAGAAACGGAGGTCATCATGACAACCTTACCATAGTTGTGGCGGAACCAAAGATAAACTCAAAAATAAAACCCAAAATGTCTAAAACAGCAAAAATCGTTTTTCAGGTGCTTGCCGGCGTATGCGCAGTGAGCATATTGTTGAATGTCTTCCTTGTATGCAATAGCCGTTCCGGCGCTGCCGAAGAAAGTGACCGCATGGCTGTAATGCTGAAAAAAGACTCGCTGAAAAGCGATACCATCAAGAACCTGAAAGACTCGCTTGTAAAGCAGAACGTGAAACTTGAAATGATAGAGAGAATAACAAAACACAAATAATATAACACCGGATAAAGATATGAAAGCGTATTCAATAGGACGTGAAATGGGCTGCGACATTGTCATCAATGACAGCACGGATGTGATAAGCCGCCGTCACGCAACACTTAATGTCTACCCTACGGGTAAGATGACGATTATCGACATGAGCCAGAACGGCACGTATGTGAACGGAATCAAGATTTCGCCCAATGTGCCGGTGCCGGTAACAAGAAAAGACAACATATCGTTTGCACACATCGCACGCCTCGACTGGAACTGTGTTCCGAACACGCAAGCTAAGATTCTGCGCTTTGCCGCGCTGGGAGTTATAGCCTTGCTTGTGGTCTTTGGCGGAGTATACGGCATAAAGGCAATTGGCGGAGACAAGGAGCCTGAGAAGCCGGCAACGGTTGTTACGGACAGCATAGGCAGTGAAGCGCGTAAGAAAGCAATACAGGAGGAAGAGCAGCGCAAGCAGGACTCTATAAAGAATCATGTAAAGGACTCTCTTAAAAAGGCTAATGCAAAGCAGGGCAAGGTAAAGACAAAGAAGCCGGAGGACAAGAAACCGGCGGATAAACAGCCTAAAAAAGAAACAAAGGAGAAGAAGACGGAGGAACAGCCGGACCGTATTATTTAATCGTTTAATTAAATCGCAACAACGTTATGAGATTATTGAAGATAGGTCGTGATGCACAGTGTAACATTGTGATAAACAGTCAGGTGGTAAGTGGTATACATGCGGAAATGACGCTTATGAACAGCGGTGACATTCTGTTGGAAGACAAGAACAGTCACAACGGTACGTTTGTAAACGGCAACAAGCTGGTTCCTAACACCCCGTGCAACGTAAAGCGCGGTGACAAGATTACCTTCGGAAATGTCGAACTGCAGTGGTCTCAGGTGCCGCCGCAGCCGGATACAAGCATGTACAGTGCCATTTACGAGATTGGTTCGAACTTTAACAATGACATACAGCTCAGCGGTGCCACGGTGAGCCGTTTCCATGCAACAATCGTAAAGGACCGTAAGAACCGCGTGTTCATAATAGACCACAGCAAGAACGGTACTACTGTGGACGGTATACGCATACAGTCGGATGTTCCTCACAGGCTTAAGAGCAGCAGCGTTGTTGTCTGTGGCGGCGTTCCGCTCGAATGGAAGTCGCGCGTACAGATGCCTACGCAGGCATGGAAGGTCATCCTTGCCGTTGCGGCATCTATCCTTGTGCTGTTCGGTGTGGGCTTCGGCGCATGGAAAATTATAGACGGCGGTGATAAGAAGTATACCGATGACAAGTTGTATTCGATGTATAATAACTCGGTGGTGATGATACGCGGATTGTATCATTATAAGGTTACGGCTGGCGACTTGGATCTTTCTGTTTTCGGAATACCCAAAGAATTTCTTAAGATAGGTGATAAATACGTTGCGTTTGATGCACTTACTCCGCAGCAGATAGTTATGTACGGAACATATAATGCCACGGGCTTTTTTGTTTCGGAAGACGGTAAGTTAATAACCAATCTTCATGTTGTCAAACCATGGTTGTTTGATAATGCAAGAGCAAAACTTGAGGAGGAAATAAAGAAAATCATTGCACAGAAAGTGGCAACACATGATGTGTACAAAACACTTTTTACTCAGAGCGCTTCAAGTTATTCTGCTTATATATCAATGGTAAAGGTTGAAGGAATCTTGGACGGATTGCAGTTCGTTCCCCAAGGACGATATTTCTCACAGGAAAACGCGATAACATGCCGTGTCCTTTCAGCCGGTGAGGACACAGATAATGATTTGGCATTGATACAGTCGGAGAAAGGAGAGCTGCCTTCAAAGGCGAGATATGTAAATGTTACCGACTCTATTGTTCTTACGAACGATAATTATAAGGTTGGTACACACATGTTTACCCTTGGTTTCCCGTTTGGTGACGGATTGCAGAATGATAAGTCAGAAAAAGGTATTCAGGCGCTTGCACATGGCGGAAGCATAACTCAGGCAGACACGGAGTTCAGCTTTGGCTTTAACGCACCCTCGTATGGCGGTGCAAGCGGTTCTCCCGTGTTTGACGAAAAAGGCTTTTTGATGGGCGTGGTAAACTCCGGTGTGTCTCAGTCGCAGGGCTTTAATTTTGCTATTAAGGCAAAGCATGTAAAAGATTTGATTGACAATCCGCATAGAAAATAATGTAAACGACAAGACGATGAAAAAGATATTATTATCTATAGCGGCAGTCTTTTTTGCCGCACTGACGGCAAATGCCGTGATAACACAGCAGGTTGTGCTGAAAAACGGGACTGTTCTTTACGGCTATACGCAGAAGCAGGACATGAAGGGAAACATAGTGTTCTGTACTGAAAAGGCTGTTGTTGTGTTGGACGGGGATAACGTTGAGAGCATAACAAACGAAAGGTCGTATAAGCTTAAAGACCTTAATACGAAATGGGAAGACTGGGCACGGCAGAACAATGTTGTCGCTCAGTCGGACAAGAATGCTTCTTTGACTCTGTGTGATATTATTGTGAAGTCCGGAATAGCAGACAATCTTGTAGCTGTTGCAGACTCTGCTGCCAAACCGGACAAACTGGATGACGGTGCCGTGATGCACAATGCCTATAAAGTACGCGTGCTTGAGCGGGGCAAGAAGGTGAAGTATCTGGAGCTTATACCTAATATATATAACATAAAGCGTACGGACATTGAAGCGATAAAGGGTGAAAGACGGGGCAAGGCATTGCTGTCCGGAATAAACCGTGTGTACACGATGAAGAACGGACGTGAGGTTGAAGGGCAGTATGCAGGTGAGACCAACACCACCCTGAGCCTGTTTGTCAATGGTGATGTCGTGGAGACTTTCGATAAGGGAGATGTCATCAAGTATGCTTTCCGCCCGGTCAACCCGATGCAGGACATTTTTGAACAGAGCCGGCTGATTGACTGTGTAAGGACAAAGGCAGGTGCGAATATATGCGGTGTTATGATAGAACAGAACTATTCCGGCAAGAAGAACAGTGACAACTATGTCCTTATACAGCAACGCTCGGGCGGCATCCAAAGCGTGAAGATATCGGACATTTCCGAGATATACAGGGATGAGAACGCCGGATATGCTCCCAAAGAGGACATCATACTAGGTGAAAACGAGGTTATGATAAACCGTACTCCGGCAACGTATGTAAATGTTGTCGAGGAAAATGACATGTTATATCCGGACAGCATAAACAACAAGGTGCTTGTTGAAAAAGGCGGTAAGCCGGCAGCAACTGTTGCCGTTGAGTATAACGGTGGAAACAGAACGGGTGCGGACAGGTTTCAGGTAGTGAGGCTGAAGCCGGTTCAGAAAAAGCGTGAGACAAAGTATGTCTTCAGCTACAAAGACCTTGCAATGTCTTCTATACGCCCGCATAAGGTGGAAACGAGCGTAAACAACACCACAAGAGCCGAGTATACAGTTGGCGGAACGGGATTGTTCTTGCTTTATGACGCGGTGGCACGTAAGGCACTGCTGTTTGAAATAAAATGACGAATGAACGTTTCGGCATATTGAGGCAGGAACTCTGGCAAACCGGAGCGTTTAAGCATAAAGCGGTATATATATAATGTTTCAGATATATTCACAAAAAAGCAGGCTCCGCGGAGCTGCAGAGAGCAAGCAGGGAGGGCGTAAGGAAAACCAGGACAATATTGGTTTTACCGATACGCCTCTTGGCTTTTTGCTTGTTGTATGCGACGGGATGGGTGGCGGTCCGGGAGGAAAGACCGCATCGTCGCTTGTAGGGCAGTATGTCATGAGATATGTCATGGCTGCCGATATGTCTGCCCCGCGTGAAGCAGTAATGCGCAATGCCATAGCCGGAGCCGAGGATATACTGAAGAAAAAAGTAAAGGAAAATCCGCAGTTGGCGGGCATGGGGTCAACATTGGTGGCAATTCTTGTGGACAAAAGCTCTGCTTTGGTGGCACATCTTGGAGACAGCAGATGTTATAAAATACGCGGAAACAAAATGCTCTTCAGGACTGCCGACCACTCTCTCGTGTCCGAATTGGTTGAGAACAAGACCATGACGGAGGAGGAAGCACGCACGTCGCGCCAGTCGAATGTCATAACGCGTGCCCTTGGCAGCACCAATAATCACGAGCCGCAGATAGACATTGTGCCTTATAAAAGAGGTGACCGCTTTGTGTTGTGCACCGACGGCGTATGGGGAATAATGTCCCATGCCGATCTTATGCACCATCTGTCGTCGCCGATGGATACAGAAAAGCTTGCAGGGATGCTGTCTCAAGAGATAGACCGCATCGGATTTTCGCATGGCGGATGTCATGACAACCATACGGTTGCGATTGTTGAGATGATGTCGGATTCAATTTTACAGGATGAGATGAGCAATAAACTTAAAACATTGATAGCTGCCGGAGCGGCAATGCTGCTGGTCAGTCTGATAGTGAACATTGTCTGCCTGTCAAAGCTTGGCGGTGCATCCGACAACGGACTGATAGATAAGATGAGGGAGGAAAATGTCCGTTTGTCAGAATATCAGATGAAGTATGAGGCACTGCAAAAGCTTGTCGGGCAAGACAGGCAGGAAAGCATAGACGAGAACTTCCGCCTTCAGAAAACGGTAGATTCGCTCTATTCCGTGATAGAAGAGATGAGAGTTGCTGCCCTTATGGAACAGCCTGAACAAAAGAAAGACAAAGAGGACGTTCATAAAAACAGGATGGAGAAACCAGTAAAGGGTCTTTCTATGTCAAATGCGGCGATTATAAATAATGTGATAGCAAGGCTTGAAGAGACAAAAAACTTTAAAAATAAGGAACAGAGAATTTCAGTAGAAAAGAAGAAAGCTGCTTTGGAAAAAGCCATGGAGTTCCTGAACGAGCTTCAAAAGCAGACAAAAGGCAGGTATGGCAGTGATATATCATCCTTGTCAAGGAGACTGATAGGTAAAAAACAAAGACTTTTATATGTTGTCATGGACAACAACAAGAACTTTGTGTCAACGACAACAGCATCGCAGGAGCTGGACAAGTTGATACAGGATGCGAAAAAACTGAAATCGAAAATCAAATAAATAAAATATCAACATTATGTCAATTATACGATTACAAGGTGAAACCGAAGCCCGCAGAGGCGTTTATTATCAACTTGATTCATCAGACGAGCCAATCGGAATAGGCGGAATGGGACAGGTCTATAAAGGTATCTGTGTGGACACAAATACGAACTCGTCACGTCCGGTGGCTATAAAGTTCATGTACGACGACCTGCCGCCGGCTTCGATAGAGCGCGCCCGTCGCGAGGCGTCGATACAGCTCCGCAACGACAATCTTGTGGAAATGTTAGGATTTATAGAAACGGAAAGCCGCACACAGTCGGGCGAAGTGGTGAAACATTATCATGTGGTTAGCGAACTGCTAACCGGCGTGTCGCTTGCCGACCTTATGAATGGCAAGACGAAAGACCGTAACGGGCAGGATGTGGCATACGCCGTGAAACTGTTGCAGGACTATCAGAAAGATCCTGAACGGTTTGCCAAGACCATAGCCGTAAACGTGCTTTCAGGTCTTATGGCGCTGCACGATGCCGGCTATATACATCGCGACATAGACCCGTCGAACATAATGGTTACGACCGACGGACATATCAAGTTGATAGACTTCGGCATTGCCAAACAGATGAATACGCTGACGACGAGCGACAGATCGCTCACCGTTGCAGGCAAGTTCATGGGCAAACCCGAATATGCCGCACCCGAACTTGCGCTCGGCGACATTGCCCATCAGAACCAGACAACCGACATTTATGCCATAGGTGTGTTGTTGTATCTGTGCATTGTAGGACATACGCCGTTCGAAGGAGCCCGCCATGAAATACTTGAAAAACAGATACATGCGAAGATGCCTCTCGGCGAGGTGAAGAACAAGGCGATGCGTGCCATTATCGAGCGGGCATGTGACAAGAAGCAGGAAGCGCGCTTTGCAACATCGGCACAGATGCGTGTGGCTCTTGAAACGATGAGCGCAAACGGTCCCGGACTGTCTCCGGCAAAGAAAAAGATTATAACCGGAATAGTGGCGGCATGCGTGGTGGTACTTTGCATTGCAGGTGTTGTTGTCAAGTCAAAGCACGATGCGGCAGAGGCAAAGGCAGCCCAAGTAACGCTTGAAAAACAGAAGTCGGAACTGACGGCTCAGATAAATCTGAAGCTGGAGGAAGCAGACAATGCAATGAAGACAGGTATGGATGCGGAGAACGACAACTACGAACAGGCTCTGATGCAAGCCTACAATGCCTATAATGAGGTGTTGGAGATTGCCAAGAAAGGAAAGACGTATAATATTGCCGCTCCCGATGTAGCCGGCAAGCAGAAGCAGGTGATTGCCGCGCTCGAGACAGCCCGTACTACTCTTCTCTCGCAGGCAGAAGCCCTTGAAACGGCAGGAGAAACGGCGACGGCAGAAATATATCGTGAACGTGCAAAGAACATTGAGAACTTTAAAAAGTAGTGTAGAGAAATGAAAATATTTATGTTGAGAAATCTGTGTGTACTGATATTTTTTGCCGTATGTGTGGCGGCAGGCGCGCAGTCGAGTGGAGACAAACTCTTTCTTGAAGGGCAGAATCTGCAAAAAGTGCTTACGGTTGGCTCACAGAATGCGGCTATAAAGAAGTTCACAGCGGCAAAAGTAGTATATATGACTGCCGACAAGAAGAAAATGTGCGATAATCAGATAGCCGTATGCCGCAGTAATATAAGGTCGCTGTCTGTCAAGAAACCAAAGAAGAGCAGTCGTAAGTCCAAAGAAGAAGCAGTGGTGGAGAAACCGGCTGAGAAACCGGTTGTGGAAGTGAAAAAACGCACGGATGTAAAATTGCGCCTGTCTGAAGATGGTCTGGAATTTAAAGCCATTCCGGGTGACGGGGCTACCCAAAGCGTCGATGTGTTCTGCAACTATGACGACTGGGCTATCGCTTCTTGTCCCGACTGGGCGACGGTTTACACGGCAAAAGACAAGTTTACGGTTGAAGTAAAGGACAATGACACATCCGACGACCGTTTCGGACATGTTACAGTGAAGTGTGAGGATACGGAAGTTGTGCTTGTCGTGAAACAAAAGAAAAAGTCCTTTAAGGACAAAATGCTTGATAAAATAATAAAGAAAAAGAAGTAGCGGACACCCCCCCTGTATCTCCTTGAAAACCAAGATGATACCTCCGGCGTTGCAAAAGGTGCCCTTTCAGATTCTGAAAGACGGCATTTCTGCCTCTGAAAGGGCACCTTTTGTAACGCCGTTTGCCGCGTATTGTAATTTTGCGGGACTGATGTCCGTGTGGCGGTCGCTTTGTTCACGGTTGCGAGACGTGCCGGTGGCTGATACTATCTGCAAGGACTGCACAAATGATGAGACAGTGCAAAAAACGCGCTAAATATTTGGTGGTTCGGCAAATAAAATGTAATTTTGCACCCGCTTATAATAGCAGGACAAGAAATATAATATTAAGTTTAACATAAAATTCAAGGATCAAACATGATTATTGTACCGGTTAAAGATGGTGAAAACATCGAGAGAGCGTTGAAGAAATTCAAGAGAAAATTTGAAAAGACAGGTGTTATCAAGGAACTACGCGCACGTCAGCAGTTCGATAAGCCTTCTGTTTTGAAAAGACTCAAGATGGAACGCGCTATCTATGTTCAGAAACTGAGAGCAAAAGAGGATTAAAAATCCTTGCAAAATTTGGTGGTTCGGTTTTAATTTCGTAAATTCGTTGCCGTATATATGATGTGAAGGCACGTTTATGATGATTGAACAATTTTTGAACTACCTGCTGCTTGAGAAGAACAATTCTGAACAGACAGTACGCAACTACGGCTTGGATTTGAGATTGTTTGAGTCGTATTTCAAAAAATTGGACGCTCGTCTCTCTTGGGAATCTGTAGATTCCGATATTATCCGTGACTGGATGGAGAGTATGATGGATAGAGGAAACAATGCCACTTCAATTAACAGAAGATTGAGTGCATTGCGTTCCTTTTATCGTTTTGCCCTTTCACGTAATCTTGTCGGTTCTGATCCTGCGCATGGTATAACGGGACCTAAAAAGAGTCTTGCCCTTCCTCGCTTTGTGAAGGACAACGAGATAAATTCCATTATTGATTCTTTTTCCGAAGAAGATCATACATATAATAATATGTGCGCACGTGCGATATTGCTTATGTTCTATTGGACGGGTATGCGTGTGTCCGAACTGATAAGTCTTGACGACAGCAGTGTGGATATTATTTCTTGCAATGTTAAGGTCGTGGGAAAAGGCAACAAACATCGTCTGGTTCCTTTCGGCGGCGAGTTGAAACGTTGTCTCAACGAATATATTGCCGTGCGTGATGCGTGTGTAGAGAGGATGGACAACGCGCTGTTTGTAACCGACAAGGGTAAGCGCATGGGGTATTATAGGGTGAGAAAACTTGTCGATGAGCATCTTTCCAAGGTCTGTACCTTGGGCAAAAAGACTCCGCACGTGCTTCGTCACTCGTATGCCACTGCCATGTTGAACAACGGAGCGGGGATAGAAAGTGTAAAGAAACTGCTCGGGCACAGTAGTGTGGCTACTACGGAGATATATACCCATGTGACGTTTGAAAAATTGAAAGAAGTTTATGAGACCGCTCATCCGCGGTCGTAACATTATTTAAAATAGGAGGTTATTATGGAAATTAGAATTAAATCGATCAATTTTGATGCTACGGAACAGCTTAAGGAGTTTGTGGACAAAAAAGTATCCAAGTTGAGCAAGACATTTGAAGATATACATAGTGTGGATGTTCAGTTTAAGGTGGTTAAGCCTGCGACTTCTTTGAATAAGGAAACAAGTATCTCTGTGGCGGTTCCCGGGACGCAGCTTTTTGTCGAGAAGGTGTGTGATACCTTTGAAGAAGGAATAGATCTTTGCGTCGATGCGATGAAAGTTCAGCTTTCGAAATTTAAGGAAAAACAACGCGGAATGTAAAAAAAAGTTTGAAAAGTTTTGGTGATTAAAAAATAATGTATACCTTTGCAGCCGTCTTAGAACAAGTACTTATACTTGTGACAATGGCTGCAAGGTCTGCCTCTTTAGCTCAGTTGGCCAGAGCACGTGATTTGTAATCTCGGGGTCGTTGGTTCGAATCCGACAAGAGGCTCAAAGAGGAACAGGGGTTTTGCTTTTGTATAAGACATATTTTAATAAATATGGGTGGTTACCAGAGTGGCCAAATGGGGCAGACTGTAAATCTGCTGTCTTTCGACTTCGGTGGTTCGAATCCATCACCACCCACTCAGTATAGTTTTTGCGGAAATAGCTCAGTTGATAGAGCACTAGCCTTCCAAGCTGGGGGTCGCGGGTTTGAGCCCCGTTTTCCGCTCTAACTGCTGTAATAGCTCAGTGGTAGAGCACTTCCTTGGTAAGGAAGAGGTCCCGAGTTCAACTCTCGGTTACAGCTCTACGGACTTTTTAAATAAAAGTTGGGAAATACACGATTATTCATTAATAAATAACAATAAAGCTATGGCTAAAGAGACATTTGTGCGCACCAAACCGCACGTAAATATCGGAACTATCGGTCATGTTGACCACGGTAAGACTACTCTGACTGCTGCCATTACAACCGTTTTGGCAAAGGCTGGCCTTTCTGAAGTTAAGTCTTTCGATCAGATTGACAATGCTCCTGAGGAAAAAGAGCGCGGTATCACTATTAACACTGCACACGTAGAGTATGAGACAGCTAACCGTCACTATGCTCACGTTGACTGTCCGGGACACGCCGACTATGTGAAGAACATGGTTACTGGTGCTGCTCAGATGGACGGTGCTATTATCGTTGTTGCTGCAACTGACGGTCCTATGCCTCAGACACGTGAGCACGTTCTGCTCGCTCGTCAGGTAAACGTTCCCCGTTTGGTTGTATTCCTGAACAAGTGTGATATGGTTGAGGATGAGGAAATGCTTGAACTCGTTGAGATGGAAATGCGTGAACTTCTTGATCAGTATGAGTATGATGGCGACAATACTCCTATTATCCGCGGTTCTGCTCTTGGCGCCCTGAACGGTGTTGCTAAGTGGGAAGAGAAAGTTATGGAGCTTATGGCTGCAGTTGACGAGTGGATACCTCTGCCTCCGCGTGATACGGACAAACCTTTCTTGATGCCTGTTGAGGATGTGTTCTCAATCACAGGTCGTGGTACTGTTGCTACAGGACGTATCGAGACTGGTGTTATCCATGTTGGTGACGAAGTTGAGCTTCTCGGTCTTGGTGAGGATAAAAAGTCTGTTGTAACAGGTGTTGAGATGTTCCGCAAACTTCTTGATGAAGGTCAGGCTGGTGACAACGTAGGTTTGTTGCTTCGTGGTATCGACAAGGCTGAAATCAAGCGTGGTATGGTTCTTTGCCACCCGGGTCAGATTAAGCCGTTCAAGAAGTTCAAGGCTCAGATCTATGTATTGAAGAAGGAAGAGGGTGGACGTCATACTCCGTTCGGAAACAAGTATCGTCCTCAGTTCTATCTCCGTACAATGGACTGTACAGGTGAAATCACTCTGCCGGAAGGCGTAGAAATGGTAATGCCTGGTGATAACGTAACTATCACTGTTGAGCTTATCTACGCTGTCGCTCTTAACGTTGGTCTCCGTTTCGCTATCCGCGAAGGTGGTCGTACGGTAGGTGCAGGTCAGATTACAGAAATCATCGAGGATTAATATAGCGAGTCTTGCGGATGCTGACAAACCGCGAATCGTTTTGACAGCATTGTTGGCAGACTTATGAAATAAGGTTTCCGTTCTTATTTTATTACATGTAGGACGGAAACCTATTTTACGGGAATAGCTCAGTTGGTAGAGCACTGGTCTCCAAAACCAGGTGTCGGGAGTTCGAGCCTCTCTTCCCGTGCCAAATTAAAGATAATATGTTTAAGAAGATAGTAAATTATTGCAAGACTTGTTTTGACGAACTTGCGCATAAAACTACTTGGCCTACACGTGCCGAACTTACTCATAGTGCAATGGTTGTATTATCTGCTTCCTTGATCATTGCTCTTGTTGTGTTCGTTATGGACTCGGCGTTTAGGTTTGTTATGAGTTCGGTTTATCCCAATTAATCGTTTAGAGGAAAAATGGCTGAAACTGGAAAAAAATGGTATGTGCTCCGTGCTGTAAGTGGCAAGGAAGCTAAGGTAAAGGAATATATCGAGGCTGAATTGAAACACAACGCGTTGCTTTCCACGTATGTTTCTCAGGTACTTATACCTATGGAGAAGCATGCTTCTTTGCGTAACGGCAAGAGAGTGGTTAAGGAAAAGATTTCTCTTCCGGGCTATGTTCTTGTCGAGGCAGAGTTGAAGGGCGATGTTGCGCATACGTTGCGTTTTGTACCGAATGTTTTGGGATTCCTCGGCGGATTGGACAAGCCTACTCCTGTAAAGCAATCCGACGTGAACCGTATACTCGGAACTGCCGAAGAAACAGAATTGGTGGATGATATTAACATTCCATACAGTGTTGATGAGACAGTGAAAGTTACGGACGGTCCGTTCAGTGGCTTCAGCGGTATTATCGAAGAGGTAAATGCCGAGAAGCACAAGCTGAAAGTTATGGTTAAGATCTTCGGACGTAAAACTCCGCTTGAACTTGGTTTTATGCAAGTGGCAAAAGAATAGTACATTGTTACGGATGTGTTGTTCTTTTATAATAATCAATTTTAAATAAAGAAAAATGGCTAAAGAAGTTGCTGGATTAATCAAATTACAGATTAAAGGTGGCGCAGCGAATCCTTCACCACCAGTAGGACCTGCATTGGGTTCTAAGGGTATCAACATTATGGGATTTTGCAAAGAGTTCAACGCCAGGACCCAGGATAAGGCAGGAAAGATACTTCCTGTTGTTATCACTTACTACACCGATAAGTCATACAGCTTCGAAATCAAGACTCCTCCTGCAGCAGTTCAGTTGATGGAGGCTGCCAAAATCAAGAGCGGTTCAGCCGAACCTAACCGTAAAAAGGTTGCTTCGGTAACTTGGGAGCAGGTAAAGGCTATCGCAGAAGATAAAATGGCAGATCTCAACTGTTTTACGGTAGAGTCTGCAATGAAGCTTGTGGCAGGTACGGCAAGAAGTATGGGTATTACTGTAAAAGGGGACTTCCCTGTTTAGTAACAAATGGATTGAGCGGTGACGGCTGTTTTCAGAGAAAATGGTGATGTTGTTGTGAGATCCGAATAAACTTCAATTAAGAAAATGAGTAAACTGACAAAAAACCAGAAATCAGTAGCTGATAAGGTTGAAGCAGGGAAAGCATACTCTTTGAAAGAGGCATCAGAGCTGGTAAAGGAAATTACCACTACCAAGTTTGAGGCTTCTTTGGATATTGATGTGCGCTTGGGTGTAGATCCGCGTAAGGCAAACCAGATGGTGAGAGGCGTTGTTACTCTTCCTAACGGTACAGGTAAGGTTACGCGTGTTCTCTGCCTTTGTACTCCTGATGCTGAAGCCGCTGCGAAAGAGGCAGGTGCTGACTACGTTGGTCTTGATGAGTATATCGAAAAGATCAAAGGTGGATGGACAGACATTGATGTGATTATCACGATGCCGTCTTGTATGGGTAAATTAGGTCCTTTGGGTCGTGTACTCGGTCCTCGCGGACTTATGCCGAACCCTAAGAGCGGTACTGTAACTATGGATGTTGCTAAAGCAGTGAAAGAGGTTAAGCAAGGTAAGATAGACTTTAAGGTTGACAAGGCAGGTATCATACATGCTTCAATCGGTAAGGTTACTTTTACTCCGGAACAGATTTATCAAAACGCAAAGGAATTTATTGCTACAGTGATAAAACTGAAACCTGCTGCTGCAAAAGGTACATACATCAAGAGTATCTTTATTTCCAGCACAATGAGTAAGGGTATCAAGATTGATCCTAAATCAGTTGAATAACTCTAAAAGTTTGAAAGATGAAAAAGGAAGTAAAAGATACTATTATAGTAGAGCTTGGTGAGAAGATAAAGGCTTATCCTCATTTCTATCTGGTAGACGTTACCGGTCTTGATGCAGCAGCGACGAGTGCTCTTCGCCGCAAGTGCTTCAAGAATGAAATAAAGATGACTGTTGTAAAGAACACTCTTCTTCACAAGGCTTTCGAGGCTTCGGAAATTGATTTTGAACCTTTATACGGTTGCTTGAAGGGAACTACGGCTGTAATGTTCTGCAATACGGCAAATGTTCCGGCAAGACTGTTGAAGGAATACAGCAAGGAAGGCATTCCTGCACTGAAGGCGGCTTATGCAGAGGAAGGTCTCTATGTAGGTGCTGACAAGTTGGAAGAACTTGCTTCTCTCAAGAGCAAGAACGAGGTTATTGCAGAGATCGTTGCATTGCTGCAGTCTCCGGCAAAGAACGTTGTTTCGGCTCTTCAGTCAGGCGCAAACACTATCCATGGTGTGCTGAAGACTTTAGGCGAGCGTCCTGAATAAATATAAAGTCTCATTAACATTAACATTTAAAAACATTAAAATTTAGAATAAAATGGCAGATATTAAAGCTATTGCTGAAGAATTGGTAAATTTGACAGTTAAGGAAGTAAACGAGTTGGCAACAGTCCTTAAGGACGAGTATGGAATTGAGCCTGCTGCTGCAGCTGTTGCTGTTGCTGCTGGTCCTGCTGCTGCTGGTGCTGCTGCAGCTGAAGAGAAGACTTCATTCGATGTAGTCCTCGCTGAGGTTGGCGCTGCTAAACTGCAGGTTGTAAAGGCAGTTAAGGAAGCTTGCGGTCTTGGTCTGAAAGAGGCTAAAGAGCTTGTAGACGGCGCTCCTTCTACACTGAAGGAAGGCTTGTCTAAGGACGAAGCAGAGAACCTGAAGAAGGCTATCGAAGAAGCTGGTGCTAAGGTAGAGCTCAAATAATAGGCTGACTACGATGTTTTAGGGTTAAGAGTCTCCCGGTAGGAGATTCTTAACCTTTTTGTGTCTTTCGGCTTCTGCCGGAATAGTGGTGGGTACATCACATTTGGTTTTTAGTCTTATTTTAAATCGGTCAGACTGATTTGGTCCGGTTAGGACAACTAATATTTTATACGATAAATAATGGCTTCAAAAATTGTTGATAACAGAGTAAATTTTGCCAGCATAAAGAATCCGATGCCATATCCGGATTTTCTTGATGTGCAGTTAAAGTCTTTCAGAGACTTCCTACAGTTGGACACACCGCCTGAAGAACGCAAGAATGACGGCTTGTATAAGGTGTTTGCCGAGAACTTTCCTATTACCGACACGCGTAATAATTTTGTTCTTGAGTTCTTGGATTACTATATAGATCCGCCGCGCTATACCATAGACGAATGCCTGGAGCGCGGACTGACTTATAGTGTACCCTTTAAGGCTAAGATGAAGCTGTATTGTACAGACCCTGACCATGAAGACTTCGGCACATTTATTCAGGATGTTTTCTTGGGAACAATCCCATATATGACAAGCAACGGAACGTTTATCATCAACGGTGCGGAGCGTGTTGTCGTGTCTCAGTTGCACCGTTCGCCCGGCGTATTTTTCGGACAGGGAGTGCATGCAAACGGTACAGTACTCTATTCTGCCCGCATCATTCCGTTTAAAGGTTCATGGATTGAGTTTGCAACGGATATCAACAATGTGATGTATGCTTATATCGACCGTAAGAAGAAGTTGCCGGTGACAACATTGTTGCGTGCAATAGGCTTTGAGGCTGATAAGGATATTCTTCAGATTTTCGACCTTGCGGAGGAGATAAAGGTTAATAGGAAGAATATGAAAGAGGCTGTCGGACGTAAGTTGGCGGCAAGAGTCTTGAAGAGCTGGAACGAAGACTTTGTTGATGAGGATACCGGTGAGGTGGTTTCAATCGAGCGTAATGAGGTTATCATGGAGCGCGAGACTGAGATTACCAAGGAAAATATGGATGACATCCTTGAAAGCGGAGCATCTACAATTTTGCTTCATAAGGATGTGGACTCTGCCAACAAGTACTCTATCATCTTCAATACCTTGCAGAAGGATCCGAGTAACTCGGAGAAAGAAGCTATACTTTATATATACCACCAGTTGCGTAATGCTGACCCGGCAGACGATGCCAGCGCACGCGAGGTGATACAGAACTTGTTCTTCTCGGACAAGCGTTATGATTTGGGAGATGTGGGACGTTATCGTATCAATAAGAAGCTTGGGCTTGATACGGATATGGACGTGCGCATTCTTACAAAGGAAGATATAATTGAGATTATAAAATATCTTATACAGCTGGTTAACTCAAATGCCACGGTAGATGATATCGACCACTTGAGCAACCGCCGTGTACGTACGGTAGGCGAGCAGTTGAGCAATCAGTTCTCCATAGGTCTGGCACGTATGAGCCGCACAATCCGCGAGCGTATGAATGTACGTGACAACGAAGTGTTTACACCGACAGACCTTATCAATGCGAAAACTATATCGAGTGTTATAAACTCTTTCTTCGGAACAAATCCGTTGTCGCAGTTTATGGATCAGACGAACCCGTTGGCAGAGGTTACGCACAAGCGCCGTCTCAGTGCCCTCGGTCCCGGCGGATTGTCACGCGAGCGTGCCGGATTTGAGGTACGTGACGTGCATTATACACACTACGGTCGTTTGTGTCCTATCGAGAGTCCTGAAGGTCCTAACATCGGACTTATCTCTTCTCTGTGTGTGTATGCGAAGATAAATGAGCTCGGTTTCATTGAAACTCCGTACCGCAAGGTTCATGACGGAAAGGTAAATCTTGCAAATGAAGATATTGTATATCTTACTGCAGAAGAGGAAGAAGATCATATTATAGGTCAGGGAAATGCTCCACTGAACGATGACGGAACATTTATACGTTCTTATGTGAAATGTCGTCAAGATGCGGATTTCCCGGTTGTAGATCCGTCACAGGTGGATCTCATGGACGTTTCTCCGCAGCAGATTGCATCTATTGCTGCCGGTCTTATCCCATTCCTTGAGCATGACGACGCTCACCGCGCATTGATGGGAAGTAACATGATGCGCCAGGCAGTTCCATTGCTTCACAATGAGGCACCTATCGTCGGTACCGGTATAGAAAAACAGGTTTGCGTTGACTCTCGTACAATGATAACTGCCGAAGCCGATGGTATTATAGAATATGTTGATGCTACTACGATACGCATACTGTATGATCGTACAGACGATGAGGAGTTTGTAAGCTTTGAACCGGCATTGAAGGAGTATCGTATACCGAAGTTCCGTCGTACAAACCAAAACATGACGGTTGACCTGCGTCCTATATGTAACAAGGGACAGAGGGTTAAAGCCGGAGATATATTGACTGAAGGTTATGCTACTGAAAACGGTGAGCTTGCCCTTGGTCGCAACCTCCTTGTTGCTTATATGCCATGGAAGGGATATAACTATGAGGATGCCATTGTCCTTAACGAGCGTATTGTACGTGAGGATGTGCTCACTTCTGTACATGTGGATGAGTATTCTCTCGATGTACGTGAGACAAAGCGCGGAATGGAAGAGTTTACAAGTGACATTCCAAACGTGAGCGAGGAGGCAACAAAAGACCTTGATGATAATGGTATAATACGTATTGGTGCGCGAGTGGAGCCGGGTGATATTCTTATAGGTAAGATTTCTCCTAAAGGTGAAAGCGATCCGTCACCGGAAGAGAAACTGCTTCGTGCCATATTCGGTGACAAGGCCGGTGACGTAAAGGATTCTTCTTTGAAAGCCAATCCTTCTCTTACCGGTGTTGTCATAGACAAGAAGTTGTTCTCTCGTGCAATAAAGACACGTGCTTCTAAGCAGCAGGATAAGGTCGTACTTGCAAAGATTGATGAGGAATATGAAGCAAAGATCGACGATCTGAAAGATATTCTTGTTGATAAGTTGCTTACCCTTACAGAGGACAAAACCTCAATGGGAGTGAAAGATTATACCGGAGCTGAGATTATAACAAGAGGCAGCAAGTTTACTACCGCGCAGCTTAAAAATCTTGAGTATGACGGCATTCAGTCTAATAATTGGACTAACGACGAGCATACCAATGAGCTGATACAGAGGCTCATCATGAACTTCCTTAAGAAATATAAGTTGCTTGATGCCGAGATGAAACGCCGCAAGTTTGCTATTACAATCGGTGACGAACTGCCGTCAGGAATACTTCAGATGGCAAAGGTCTATATAGCAAAGAAGCGTAAGATCGGTGTCGGTGACAAACTTGCCGGACGTCATGGTAACAAGGGTATCGTATCTAAGATAGTACGCCAAGAGGATATGCCGTTCCTTGAGGACGGACGTCCTGTGGATTTGGTGTTGAACCCTTTGGGTGTGCCTTCGCGTATGAACCTTGGTCAGATATTTGAGGCAATCCTCGGTGCAGCCGGTAAACGGTTGGGTGTAAAGTTTGCTACTCCTATCTTCGATGGTGCCAAATTGGAAGACCTTCAGGAGTGGACAGACAAAGCAGGACTGCCTCGTCTTTGTTCAACACGTTTGTTTGACGGTGAGACAGGTGAGCGTTTTGACCAGCCGGCAACTGTTGGTATAACATACTTCCTTAAACTTGGTCACATGGTTGAGGATAAGATGCACGCCCGCAGCATAGGTCCGTACTCTCTGATTACACAGCAGCCCCTTGGCGGTAAGGCTCAGTTTGGTGGTCAGCGTTTCGGAGAGATGGAGGTCTGGGCTCTCGAAGCATTTGGTGCAAGCCATGTACTTCAGGAGATTTTGACAATCAAGTCTGACGATGTTGTCGGACGTTCAAAGGCATACGAGGCAATTGTCAAAGGTGAGCCGATGCCTAATCCTGGTATACCGGAGTCGCTGAATGTATTGTTGCACGAACTCCGCGGACTCGGTTTGAGTGTCACGCTTGATTAATAATGAAACTCTTTACATAACAAATATAAATAAGAATTATGGCTTTCAAGAAAGATTCAAAGATAAAGAGTAATTTTACGAAGATTACCATCGGACTGGCTTCACCGGAGGAAATACTCGAAAGTTCTTATGGTGAGGTTACCAAACCAGAGACCATAAACTATCGAACATATAAGCCGGAGCGTGACGGTCTTTTCTGTGAGCGCATATTCGGTCCGACAAAGGACTATGAGTGTGCCTGTGGAAAATATAAGCGCATAAGATATAAAGGTATTGTCTGCGACCGTTGTGGTGTGGAGGTTACGGAGAAGAAGGTTCGCCGTGAGCGTACCGGACATATAGAACTTGTTGTTCCTGTTGCACACATCTGGTATTTCCGTTCGTTGCCAAATAAGATTGGTTATCTTCTTGGTATTCCTACAAAGAAGCTCGATGCTGTTGTTTATTACGAGAGATATATCGTGATACAGCCGGGTGTAATGGCAGGACGCAAGAATGAGAATGACGAGGAAGTAAACGGTTCGCATAAGATGGATATGCTGTCGGAAGACGAGTATCTCAACATTATGGACAATCTTCCCGACGGAAATGAATATCTTGACGACAGCGATCCGAACAAGTTCATAGCAAAGATGGGAGCAGAGGCTATATACGACCTGCTTGTAAACATAGACCTTGATGCTCTCTCTTATGAATTGCGCGACCGTGCTAACAGTGACTCTTCACAGCAGCGTAAGACTGAAGCTTTGAAGCGTTTGCAAGTTGTAGAGGCATTCCGCGGAAGCAAGAACATAAACAAGCCGGAGTGGATGATAATGAAGATAATTCCTGTTACTCCGCCCGAACTTCGCCCGTTGGTACCGCTGGATGGAGGACGTTTCGCTACATCCGACCTTAACGACCTTTATCGTCGTGTCATCATACGTAACAACCGTCTGAAGAGACTTATGGAAATTAAGGCTCCCGAGGTTATTCTTCGTAACGAGAAGCGTATGTTGCAGGAGGCGGTAGACAGTCTTTTTGACAATTCTCGCAAGAGCAGTGCCGTAAAGAGTGACTCCAACCGTCCGCTAAAGTCTTTGTCAGATTCACTTAAAGGTAAGCAAGGACGTTTCCGTCAGAACCTTCTCGGTAAGCGTGTTGACTATTCTGCACGTTCGGTTATCGTTGTTGGTCCTGAACTTAAGATGGGCGAGTGCGGTCTTCCTAAACTTATGGCAGCAGAACTTTACAAGCCGTTTATCATCCGTAAGCTCATTGAGCGTGGTATTGTGAAGACTGTAAAGAGCGCAAAAAAGATTGTAGATCGCCGCGAACCGGTTATTTGGGATATCCTTGAGAATGTGATGAAGGGTCATCCCGTACTCCTTAACCGTGCACCGACACTTCACCGTCTTGGTATTCAGGCATTTCAACCTAAACTTATAGAGGGTAAGGCTATTCAGTTGCATCCGTTGGCATGTACGGCGTTCAATGCCGACTTCGACGGTGACCAGATGGCTGTTCACCTCCCGTTGAGCAACGAGGCAGTGCTTGAAGCACAGATATTGATGCTCCAGAGCCATAACATTCTTAATCCTGCCAATGGTGCTCCTATCACTGTGCCGTCTCAGGATATGGTTCTCGGACTATATTATATTACTAAGATACGTCCGGGAGCAAAGGGTGAGGGACAGACTTTCTACGGTCCGGAAGAAGCAATAATTGCCCACAATGAAGGCAAGTGCGACCTCCATGCACAGGTTAAAGTGGTTGTCAAGGATGTGGATGAAAACGGATGTTTTGTAAACAGAATGGTTGAAACATCCGTGGGACGTGTTATCGTAAACGGTATCATCCCCGATGAAGTAGGATTTGTAAACAAGGTTATATCAAAGAAGAGTCTCCGCGACATCATTGCCGATGTTATCAAGTCGGTAGGTTTCGCAGAAGCATGTGAGTTCCTCGACGGTATCAAGAACCTTGGTTACCGCATGGCATACCTTGCCGGACTGTCGTTTAACCTCGATGATATAATCATTCCTGAGAAGAAGGCAAGTCTTGTAGAACGTGGTAATGAGGAAATCCGTCAGATTACAGACAACTACAACATGGGCTTCATCACTGATACCGAGCGTTACAATCAGGTTATCGATGCTTGGACACATGTTAACAATGAACTTGGTGATGTGCTGATGAAAGAAATGACAGAGGCAGACCAGGGTTTCAATGCGGTTTACATGATGCTCGACTCCGGAGCCCGTGGTTCTAAGGATCAGATACGTCAGTTGGCTGGAATGCGTGGACTTATGGCAAAACCGCAGAAAGCGGGTGCAGAGGGAGCGCAGATTATTGAGAACCCTATCCTTTCAAACTTCAAGGAAGGTATGAGCGTGCTCGAGTACTTCATTTCAACTCACGGTGCTCGTAAAGGTCTTGCCGACACCGCCATGAAGACAGCCGATGCCGGTTATCTTACGCGTCGTCTTGTCGATGTGTCTCATGATGTCATCATTACAGAAGAGGACTGCGGCACATTGCGCGGACTTGTATGTACGGCTTTGAAGAACGGCGATGAGGTAATATCTACATTGTATGAAAGAATTCTTGGTCGTGTATCGGTACATGATATAATACATCCTGCTACGGGCGAACTGATTGTTTCTGCCGGTGAGGAAATAACCGAACAGATAGCACGTATTATAGACGAAAGTCCTATCGAGAGTGTCGAGATACGTTCGGTTCTTACTTGCGAGAGCAAGCACGGTGTCTGCATGAAGTGCTATGGTCGTAACCTTGCTACACGCCGCATGGTCCAGAAAGGTGAGGCTGTAGGTGTCATTGCCGCACAGGCTATCGGTGAGCCGGGAACACAGCTTACTCTTCGTACTTTCCACGCCGGTGGTGTCGCTGCCAATGCCGCTGCCAACGCCTCTATTGTGGCAAAGAATGACAGTAAGATAGAGTTTGACGAGCTTCGTACCGTTCCTTTTGTTGAAGAAGGAGAGAACGGCAAGGTTGAGTGTGAAATGGTTGTAAGCCGTCTGGCAGAAATCCGTTTCGTTGATCCCAATACAAGTATCGTACTCTCAACGTTGAATGTTCCTTACGGAAGTTCACTTTATTTCAAAGCCGGTGATGTCGTTAAGAAAGGTGAACTTATCGCTCGTTGGGATCCGTTCAATGCCGTTATCGTTACAGAATATGCAGGTAAACTGAAGTTCCGTGATGTTATTGACGGAGTTACATACCATACTGAAACCGATGAGACAACAGGTCTTACCGAGAAGATTATCACTGAATCTAAGGACAAGAGTAAAGTGCCTACATGCGATGTCTTGGACAAGAACGGCGATGTTGTCGGCACATATATATTCCCTGTAGGCGGTCACGTTGTTGTGGAAGACGGTCAGAAAGTTCTTACCGGTACAACATTGGTCAAGATACCGCGTACTGTCGGCAAGGCGGGTGACATCACCGGAGGTCTTCCCCGTGTCACCGAACTGTTCGAAGCACGTAACCCGTCTAATCCTGCGGTCGTTTCCGAGATTGACGGTGAAGTTACAATGGGTAAGGTAAAGCGTGGTAATCGTGAAATTGTAGTAACATCCAAGACCGGGGAACAGCGTAAATATTTGGTTTCTTTGTCCAAGCAGATCCTTGTACAAGAACATGATGCAGTGCGCGCTGGAACTCCTCTGTCAGACGGTGTCATCACTCCCGGTGATATATTGGCGATCAAAGGTCCTACCGCAGTTCAGGAATATATTGTAAACGAAGTTCAGGATGTGTACCGTCTGCAAGGTGTAAAGATCAATGACAAGCACTTTGAGATTATCGTGCGTCAGATGATGCGTAAGGTGCAGATAAACGATCCGGGCGATACAACGTTCCTCGAGCAGGAGATAGTAGACAAACTTGACTTTGCTGAAGAGAATGACCGCATTTGGGGCAAGAAAGTTGTCATCGATGCGGGAGACTCAGAGAACATGAAGCCGGGTCAGATTGTTACAGCCCGCAAGCTGCGTGACGAGAATTCGTCACTGAAGCGTCGCGACCTTAAACTTGTTCAGGTGCGTGAGGCTGTTCCTGCAACATCTACACAGATACTTCAGGGTATTACTCGTGCCGCACTTCAGACAAAGAGCTTCATGAGTGCCGCTTCGTTCCAGGAAACGACAAAGGTTCTTAACGAGGCAGCCATACGCGGAAAGGTCGATCGCCTTGAGGGTATGAAGGAAAACGTTATCTGCGGTCACCTTATACCTGCCGGTACCGGTCTGCGTGAGTTTGAAAAACTTGTTGTAGGCTCTAAGGAAGAATATGAGCGCATGCAGGCAAACCGCAAGAATGTACTTGACTTTGCAAAGGATGCATCTGAGGAAGAAAAGTAAATCTTGTTGTTTGTAAATATAATAAAGACGGTTTGTCATGTTATTGGCAAGCCGTCTTTTTTGTATATCCATGTTTTTATTATAATATGTATCAGTCTTGTCAGTGCCTTTTCAGTATATAATGTTTGGCAAGCTTGCCATTAGCGGTTTTGCCGGTACTGTCAGACAAGGCAACGCCACTATCTATGATTTTGTAGTATGTCTTTTCGCCTGATGACGGAGTTGTCAGTTCTATGATATTTCCCGATATTATGCGGTATACACCGCATTCCTCAAATATTCCGTCTTTCATGCCGATATACTCGCTTATCAGTTCGTAGGTAGTGTCGTTGTTAATCTTCAGCGTGGTTCTGATACCGCCACAGTCCGCACATGGCAGTGTGCCTTTGTATGTGCCGTAGAAGTCTGCAATCTTGTTTTTGCTGTTTCCCGTTTTAGTTACCGTTGTAATGATTTCTTTCTTGCAGCCGTTTTCTTTTCTTTTTCCATCGCAGCCCGCTACAGCTATTGCCGTTATGACTGTCAGTAAGTATATTCCTTTCATATGTTTATAGTTTTTATGAGTTGATAAAATGAATAGTTGATAATCACTTTGCAAATATACTCCATTCCATTTAAGCCTGTTTCATCCCAAATCTTATCTTTTCTAAATATGGTGTCAAAAATAATCTTAAAGCTGTTAATAAGTAATCATGTTTTTTAAATGATATTATTTTTATATCGGTCAAGACATTTATAGTGTCAATAAATCAATATGCTTCTCACAATAACCCTATGGGTTACAGAGCAAAAAGAGGGTTTGTCAAAATAAGCAATCATTCCCATACAAATCTGTACTATATAGTATGCAAGTCTGTACTATATAGTATGCAAGTCTGTACTATATAGTATGCAAGTCTGTACTATATAGTATGCAAGTCTGTACTATATAGTATGCAAGTCTGTACTATATAGTATGCAAATCTATACTATATAGTATACAAATCTGTGCTATATAGTATGCAAATCTATACTATATAGTATACAAATCTGTGCTATATAGCAACTGCGAGTGTAATAGCGGATTTAGTTCTCTTGGCATATTCTTCGTGCTTTATAGTTAATGGAATGTCCGGGAATAATCGTCATCATGATAAAACTTATGATGTATAACAGTGTTGCCTAACTCATCAATACCGTTATGCCGCATATTGCGCAGCATGTTACAAAACTTCCGGCGGCGACACTGAACGGACCTCCGGCTATGAGAGTATGCTCACGGATTACGAATTCAGCAGGTATGGCAATCTTGCAAATGCTTTGTTTTAGTTCTTATTCCTTGTAACTCTTTGACTTACATCAAAAAAGAAAGTGCATTATGCTATCTCGGAGGATAATGTTTTGCAGATGTCGGCAAAGTGATTATCTTTGCAATGTGTTTTTCATAGTATTAGATTTAAGGTTAACAAAGATTGGAACTCAGCGGAGTTCCTTTTTTATTGTCCCTATGTGAAGTGCCTCATTGCCTGTGTTGCACAGATGCCACGCCGCCTTTTTCCTTTATATATCCAATCAGTTTTCGGAACACAAGATCCTTTTCAAGGGTCTGTATGTTTCCTGTCATTATCATTTGTCTGCGCGCCCGCGTCATGGCGACATTCAGTTTCCGGTCTATTGTAAAGCCGTTTTCGCTGAAGCTGTTGCCCGTAAGGAATTCAAGTTGGTAACGGTTCTGTATCGTAAACGAGTATATTATCACCTCACGTTGACTGCCCTGATATCTTTCAACGGTGTCAATGGAAATCCTCTCAAGGTCGGGTATACCAAGTTTTTCTATCTCCCGTCGTATGGTGGCTATCTGATTTCTGTACGGTACGATTATCCCGACAGTCCGCGATGCGTCAAAACCTTCACCGTAATATCCGTATATGCGGCGCACAACGTCCGCCACAATTTCCGCCTCGGCAGTGTTCACCTTGTCGGAGATGTCCGGATGCTTGCATTCTGGCGACGGTATGAATACCATTCTGTGCCGTTTCAGCATCCTGTCCAAACCGTCGTCGGCTCCGTCTGTGGTGTAGTTCAGACTTTTTTCCTGCTGATGAGGCAGCGGGACGGGAGTAAGATGTTCCGTGCCGTAGAACATGCGGCAGGGAAAGTCCGCTATGTCCGGGTGCATTCTGCCATGCCTGTTCAGTACTCCCGTAAAATCCTCGCGACTGTTGGCACGCTCTATGTTTATCAATCTCTCGAAAAGAGAGTTGCGACAGTTGTATAGTCCTATGGCGTGCAGCGCCTCGCTGTCCACCGCCGACGCCTTTTCGTCCTGTTGCACCACTGCCGGCAACTGCTTGTGGTCGCCAATCATGATAAACCGGTCTATGCAACAGCGCGTGCTGCCGTCGGTATTTTTAATGTGCGCGGCAAGCAGTCCGATGATGTTCGGTTCGAGTATTTGCGACGCTTCGTCTATCACAGCGAGAGAGAAATGCTTTATTTTGAAGAAGTACGACTTCGACATCAGCATCGATGTGGTACATGTTATGATGCGTACCGCAGCTGTCTTGGCACGTATCACATCAAGGCGCGGATTCTTTTCCACGACATTCTCCATGAGACGGTGCCTGAATCTCTTGTCACAACTGTACTTTCCACCAAGTCTCAGATACTCCATTCCTGCATCTTCCAGCATGCTGCAAATCTCGTCCACCGCCCTGTTGGTATATGCCATCAGCAGTATCGAGGGCTGTGCGCCGCCGTCTGCCAGTTCTTCTTCCACGATATACCGCAGCGCCATTGATGTCTTTCCCGTTCCCGGAGGACCGATGAGCAGAAAGTAGTCGCGTGCCTGTTTTGCGCGCAACAGTATGTCGTCGTATGTCGGGTTGTAGCTGCGCGACAGCCTTATGCCCGTGTCTCTCCTCGGTGCCCGGTGTGCAAGCAGCAGTTCCTTTCGTTCCGCCGGTGCGGTGATGAATTCGTGCAGCCCGCGTATGGCACTGTTCACCGATGCGTCGGATACGGCATGTTCCACCGCAATTGCCCGTTTCCCGTCCTTGCATCCTGTGCGCTGCACATCGCCGAGGAAGTTGCTGTTGCGCTGTCCGTCCGTAAGTGCCACGACAATCTCTTCCGAACCAATCTCGGCAATGCTTCCCTTGTAGAGAATGTTCTCCCTCACATCCGGTGTTCTTTCCTTGTCATACGAGTATAGCAGAACCATGTCGCCCGGTCTGAAGTTCGGCAGAAAGTCATTCTCCCTTTGCGGCACGCCCAGCGTTATGATGTCGAACCCGCCGTCGGGGTCGCTTTTCTCCTTTCCCGTCAGTGTCAGTTCCGTGTACATGTTTCCGCTGTCCTGTTTCTCCTCGGGCGTCATGTTCCAGAAGTCGGCGGCACATCCCGTCACCCCTTCCTGCGCTCCCAACTTGCACACACGCTGCTCTCGGTAAACGAAAGTCATCATACGGCAGAAATACTCACGCTCGGTTCCCGTCATGGCATGCAGCGGTTCAGTCACTGCTGCCGTCTGCGGATAAATGTACCGGTGGTAGAATGTAGATGTGTCGTGTGTCGTGTTAAGCGTTTCCGGCGTGATGCTGTCTATCACGCCGGCGAACCCTTCCGATGCAATCCTCAGCTCGTTGGCAACGATTAGGTTTCTTGTCTTTATTGCTTCGAGAAACAGCCGGCGGTAAAATGCAACGGCAAGCAGCCCGTCTGTCGGAGGATACTTTGAGTAGAGCAACCGTATGTCCGTGGCGCTGCTGCTCAGTTTGAAGTTGTATCTCAGCACACCATAGTATAACAGCAGCTGCACATAGTGGCTTTCCGTCTGCATGCTTCCGAAGGCATTGGCACATCCGCGCTCTATGTTCATGTTGCGTCCCGACTTCTGCTCCACCAGCAGGCGCATGTCCGTTGTCATGAGGTCTATGCGCCCCTGTATGCCAAGCTGCTCGCATACGAACGACGGTTCCACTGCCGCCAGTCCCATGTCGTAGTCGCTTGCCAGCATGTCTGCCGTCTTCATTATGTTTTCCGTCTGTACAACGGCGTCTTCTTTGAATTTCTTCCCGTTAAAATCCGTGCACGAGCAGTATTCCGTCGCCTTCTCCCTGAAATTCTTGCGCAGCGTGTCGGCAAGTGTATATCCGTTCCGTCTGCTCACAATGTCGTCTAAAGCGTCGCCTGCAAAGTTTCCCAACAGTGTGGCGTAAGTGTTTGCCCTCGGTCGCATGCGGTTTACGGTGTATGCCAGCGAATGATGCCCGTGGTCCTTGAAACATGCCGCTATGCTGCTTATGTCTGTCAGAAAGTCCGGTTCCAGCACCACCACCTGCGGTGTCACCGTGCCGCCTTCTACGTTACAGTCGAGCAGATTGAGCTGTGTCCCGTCGTGTATAATGTCGGTTATGTATCTCAGGTCGTCGCCCGTGCAGTCTATTGTCACGGTTCCTCCCATCATGTCCTGTTCCGTCTCCGCCGTTATCATGCCCCCTTCCAAGTTTCTGACAATGCACCTTATGTATCGTGCATTGATTTTCTTTCCCGTTTCTGAGCGGCGGTTTTCCCTGGGAATAAGCGGTGTGACGTGCGACGGCACCGGTGTGTTGAACACCGCAGATATGAACAGACACAGTGCGCGGGCGTCGTATAGCAGATCCTCATGTGACAGCGGCGTGTTGCGGTTTGAGTGCCGTCTCATGTTCTGTATGGCATATTTGTCCGATGCGGACACGCGGCAGCGTTTGCAGAGGAAGTCCACCTGCGAGAACAGGTTGCCGAAAGCCTGCTCCGTATCCTTGACGCCTGCATGGCATGCCAGTACAAGCGTGTCGTGCATCATCCTGTTTGCTGCGGTGTCTTTTGCGGCTGTCAGTATGCCGTACACTCTGTCGAACAGTTCTTCTGCTGTTATGTGTGACATATTTATATTATTAAGGCTAACAAATATAAGTGGGAGGGTAAGGGATGAAAACTTATTGTCCTCCGAGTCTTTCAAAATACTCCATTATCTCCTCCCACGTCTTGAATGTATCGTCGCCGAACTTTATCAGCGTGCCCATAAAGTCCTCTGCGCCGTTGTCTGCTGATGGGTCTATCAGATAGTCGCCGTATATAAGGTCCTTGCGGTTGGTGAATATCACATGATTGTGTGCCGGTGTGTTTATAAACTCGTCAATCCAACGCTGTGCTTCTGCCATATATGACGGGTCGGCACTCGGAGCTGCCACCACGATGTACACATTGTAAAGCTCGAAGAGCCGGCAGAATGCTTTCACGGCACTTGAGAACGGTCTGTCGTGACTGTCGCGCAGACTGTCAATACTGATATATACCATGGGTCGCTCGCGGTGTTCCTGCTTGTCGTCAATCCACTGTATCACCGGCATTACGGCGTGTATCAGCGTCTTGTCGTTTAACCGGTGCCCGCCGTGAAAGCCCACTGTCTGCGGATAGTGGCTGAAAAACAGGGCGCGGTTGTTCACGGTCGTGTCCATGTCGCCGAACAATCCCCACACTCTTCTCCGCTCGTCATCGTCCACACCGTCGAAACATCGGTCGGTCATGGTACGGTATTCTTTTACCAGTGCTTTTGTAACGATAAACTCCTGTATGCCGTCCTGCCGCGGATTGCTGAACACCTGCTTGCCCGTCATGCCATGTTCGTGCATGGTGTCTGCCATGCGCAGGGCGGGGTTCACCAGTATACGGTCATATCCGCGCAGCATTTCCGAATACATGCCTCCCATCGACGTGCCTATAATAAGATGAGGCTTCAGACTGTCGCATGTCGTTCTTAGCAGTTCCATTGCCTCTTCCGGATGTATCGGGAGGTCGGGAGCCGTCACCGTGGCGGCAGGCAGCATCTCGCGTATTTTGTCTACCGTGCCCGACTGTCCTGAGGAGCCGAAGCCGTGAACGTACAGTATTTTCTTGTTCTCCATCAGATGTGGAAACTGTTTGATGTATGGATTGTCCATGTCGTCAAGTGTTATTGTTTACAAAATGTCGTACCCTCTTTAATTCCAAAAGAGTGAAACGGCATGTACTGTCGTTCCACTCTGCAAACTTAAACAATCCGACGACCGCAGCCAGTCGGATTGCTTGAGTTTCCTCTCCTGCCGTTTCTCCGGTTCAGTACGGTGGCAGGTTGGATGTTATCTGATGAACAGCATCTCGCGATACTTGGGCAGTGTCCACAGCTCATCGGCAACGATAAGTTCCAGTTTGTCTATCTGGTAGCGTATCTTCTCCATTTTCGGAGCAACCGTGTCGTGGTATGCTATAGCTTTCTCGCGCTCGCTTTCAATTTTGTTGGCTACCTTGCGTGCGTTTACAAGTTCCTCCACTCCTGTTTCTATAGCCTGCGTGCGCTCTGCAATTTCCTCTATTATCTTGAGGTTTCGTGCCGTCAGCTGCTCTGCTTTTTCCACCGGGAAAATCTGTCTCATGTTCTGCACGTTCTTGGCAAGCTGGCTCTGATAGTGGGTGGCAACAGGTATGATGTGGTTCATCGACAGGTCGCCCATTACGCGTGCTTCTATCTGTATTTTCTTTGTATACGTCTCCCATTTCACCTCGTTGCGTGCTTCAAGCTCCTTCGAGTTCATAACGTTCATGCTTTCGAACATCTTTACGGAGCCTTCGCTCAGATAGTTGTCGAAGATAATCGGGCAACTTGTCTCACAGTCGAGTCCGCGACGCTTTGCCTCTTCAACCCATTCGTCCGAATATCCGTTGCCGTCAAAGCGTATCGGCTTGCACGTCTTGATGTCCTCGCGTATTGTCTCTATTATGGCGTTGCGCTTTTCCTTTCCTGCGGCGATAAGTGTATCGACACGTTTCTTGAAGTCGGTCAAGGCTTCCGCTACAGCCGTGTTCAGCGCAATCATCGCCGAAGCGCAGTTTGCTTCCGAGCCTACGGCGCGGAACTCGAACCTGTTGCCGGTGAAGGCAAACGGCGATGTACGGTTGCGGTCGGTGTTGTCTATGAGCAGTTCGGGTATCTCGGGGATGTCCATTGCCATCTTCTGCTTTCCTGCCATGTCGAAAAGATCCTCCTTGTCGTTCTTCTCGATGTGGTCGAGAAGCTCTGTCAACTGTTTTCCGAGGAATGACGATATTATGGCGGGCGGTGCCTCGTTGGCTCCCAGACGGTGTGCGTTTGTTGCGCTCATGATAGATGCCTTGAGCAGTCCGTTGTGACGGTATACGCCCATAAGCGTCTCGACGATGAATGTTACGAAGCGCAGGTTGTCCTCAGCGTTCTTTCCCGGTGCATGCAGCAGCACGCCCGTGTCGGTGGACAGGCTCCAGTTGTTGTGCTTGCCCGAGCCGTTGATGCCGGCAAAAGGTTTCTCGTGCAGCAGCACGCGGAAGCCGTGCTTGCGCGCAACGCGCTTCATCAGCGACATGAGCAGCATGTTGTGGTCTACTGCCAGATTGGTTTCTTCGTATATCGGGGCAATCTCAAACTGGTTTGGGGCAACCTCGTTGTGACGTGTCTTGCAAGGTATAGACAGTTCGAGAGCCTGTATCTCGAGATCTTTCATGAATGCCTGTACACGGTCGGGAATTGCTCCGAAGTAGTGGTCGTCCATCTGCTGGTTCTTCGCAGAGTCGTGTCCCATAAGCGTGCGACCCGTGAGCATGAGGTCGGGGCGTGCGCTGTACAGTCCTTCGTCTACGAGGAAGTACTCCTGTTCCCAGCCCAGGTTGCATGTAACCTTGTTCACCGCCGGGTCGAAATAGCGGCACACTTCCGTTGCAGCCACGTTTACGGCGTGCAGGGCGCGCAGCAGCGGAGCCTTGTAGTCGAGTGCCTCACCGGTATATGATATGAATATTGTCGGAATACAAAGCGTGTCATCGATGATGAACACGGGCGATGTGGGATCCCATGCCGAGTATCCGCGTGCCTCGAAAGTGTTGCGTATACCGCCGTTGGGGAATGAGCTGGCGTCAGGTTCCTGCTGTACGAGCAGCTTTCCCGAGAATTCCTCTATCATGCCGCCCTTGCCGTCGTGTTCTATGAAGGCGTCGTGTTTCTCCGCCGTACCCTCTGTAAGTGGCTGGAACCAGTGCGTGTAGTGTGTCACACCGTTTTCCTCAGCCCACTGCTTCATGCCGGCTGCCACGGCGTCGGCAATCGAGCGGTCGAGTGTCGAGCCGTTGTCGATAACGTCTATCAGTTTCTCGTAGACGCTTGCAGGCAGATATTTGTACATTTTTGCACGGTTAAACACGTACTTTCCGAAGAATTCCGACGGGCGTTCTACCGGTGTGATAACCTCCGTCGGCTTTTTCTTGAAAGCCTCTTCAACAACCTGAAATCTTAAATTAGCCATTGTATATGAGTTTTATTTGTAAACGTTCGTTGTGTTTATATGTTTGTTTTATGTAATTGTTGTAATGCTGCCGTGCCGCCATATCTGCGGTATGCGTGTCTGCGTCATTATGAAACGGATATCGGCATCTTCTTTTCTGTGATGCAAAGATAGTGCAAACCGAGTGCAATGAAATTCGTTTCAAATTGCCGAGACGCAGCTTATCTTATGCAAAGATACGGTAAATTTTTCATTTATAGCACGTTCCGACGCTTTCCGTTATAATCTTTCGTTCATCCAGCGTCCTATGCGGTGCAGCGCCTCCTCGCAGTTGTCGCGCTCGCCGAACGATGTCAGCCGCACAAATCCCTCGCCACTCGGACCGAAACCCACGCCCGGCGTACATACCACCTGTGCCCCGTAGAGCATCTGTTCGAAGAACTTCCAGCTGTCGGTGTTGCCCGGTGTCTTCACCCACAGATATGGGGCGTTCTCTCCGCCGTACACTTTCAGACCGAGGCGCGTCAGCGCGTTGCGCATCATCAGCGCGTTGTCCATATAGTATCCTATCGTTGCCTTTACCTGCCTTTTGCCCTCCGGCGTGTATATAGCTTCCGCAGCCCTTTGGCTTATGTAGCTTGTGCCGTTGAATTTAGTGCTCTGCCTGCGTAGCCACATCGGGTTCAGCGGTAGCCGCTCGCTGCCGTCTATCGTTGCGGCGGTAAGTTCCTTGGGCACTACGGTATATCCGCAGCGCACGCCCGTAAAGCCTGCCGTCTTCGAATAGCTGTGGAACTCTATGGCAACCTTGCGCGCTCCCTTTATCTCGTATATCGAGTGTGGGATGCTTTCGTCCTGTATGTATGCCTCGTATGCGGCATCATAGAATATCAGGGTATCGTTCTTAAGGGCGTAGTTCACCCATTTCTTCAACTCTTCTTTCGTTATCACCGTTCCCGTGGGGTTGTTGGGATAGCACAGGTAGATGATGTCCACGCGGCGGTCGGGTATCTGCGGCACGAAGTTGTTGGCTTCCGAGCATGGTATGTATGTCACGTTGCTCCACTGCCCGTCTTTCATCACGCCCGCTCTGCCTATCATCACGTTCGAGTCTATGTATACGGGATATATCGGGTCGGTCACTCCTATGCTGTTGTCCCAGCGCACAAGCTCGCCTATGTTGCCCGTGTCGCTTTTGGCACCGTCGTTGATGAATACCTCGCTTGGGTCTATATGCACACCCCTGGGCAGGAAGTCGTTCTTGACAATAGCCTCGCGCAGCCACATATAGCCTTGCTCCGGACCGTATCCGTGAAACCTTTCTTTTGTGGCAAGGTCGTCCACCGCCTTGTGCATAGCTTCCGTCACTGCCGGACAGAGGGGCTGGGTGACGTCGCCTATGCCGAGGCTTATCACTTCCGAGCGTGGGTGTGAAACCTTGAAAGCGTTTACTTTCTTTGCTATGTCGGCAAAGAGATAGTTCTTTGTCAGCTTAAGATAGTGGTCGTTTATGAGTGCCATGTTACTTTATGTTGTTGTTAAGTTTGCCGTTGCCGGTATGTGTTGCGCCTGCCGTTTATGTCTTCTTTCGTACCGGCATGTGAACGGACGTTTTCCAAGAGGTGCCCTTTCGGACTCTGAAATACGGCATTTCAGACTCTGAAAGGTGCCCTTTTGCAGCCTGAAAGGTGCCCTTTTGCAACACATTGTATATCAGGTTGTTGAAAGACCTGTTTGAGATGCTTCGCTTGTATGTCTTTTTGTGCCTTTTTCAAGGTTCCGCCTCGCCGTCGAATACAAATTCGGCGAGTCCCGTCATGTATACGTGTCCGTTGTCCTCGCGCCACTCTATGCAGAGTGTTCCGCCGTCCATGAGTATGCGGCTTTTTCTTCCGCTTCTTCCCGTCAGCGCTGCCGCCACGGCCGTGGCACATGCTCCCGTGCCACATGCCATGGTTATACCGCTGCCGCGTTCCCACACACGTGTGCGTATGTCACCGTCGGCTGTCACCTGAGCAAATTCTATGTTGCATCTGTCGGGAAATATGTCGTTGCGTTCGAGAATGCTTCCGTATGCGGCGATGTCTATCGTAGAGATGTCATCCACAAAAGTCACGAAGTGGGGGTTGCCCATCGATACGAATGTTCCGGTGAACTCCTTGTTTCCAGCCCGCAGCGTCCCTTCGGTCATGCTGCCGTCGGGGGTGGCAATTTGTGTCTTGTCCGCAAGTGTTGGTGCAAGCATGTCCACGGTGACACCGGTCACCTTTCGCCCTTCTATATGCAGCTGCAACACCTTTATTCCCGAAAGGGTCTCGAGCCTTATGCTCGTCTTGTCGGTGATGCCTTTCTCGTAGAGATATTTTCCTATGCACCTCGACGCGTTGCCGCACATCATCGCTTCGGAGCCGTCGGCATTGAATATGCGCATTGAATAGTCGGCGTCGATAGTGTCCGGGTAGCCAATCAGAACCAGTCCGTCGCTGCCTATGCCTTTGTGGCGGTCGCTCCATTTTATGGCGGTGGCAGCCGGATCGGGTATATTATATAATAAGGTGTTCACGTATATATAGTCGTTGCCGGCTCCGTGCATCTTTGTGAACATTGTTTTCGATTGTGTCATATTGATTGGCTTTTACCTTAAAATATTTCTTTTTGTCTGATAACGTATGCAAAATTACAACATTTTAGTCGGAAATGTCATGTTTATGCTGACATAAAACGTTAATTTTTGCGCTTTGCTTTCGGATTTATGGATATACAGGGAAATGTCATGCATATTGTAAGCAAATACATGTTGCGTGATTTGAGAATGTAATTTGCCGGGTGGAATATTAATAATAACTGTATAAATTGTCATCAATAGGTGTAGTTCTGACAATCTGCAATCTTTTTCAATAATGTTCTTACGGTTTTAATGTATGCTCTGCGACCTTGTGATAAAGTGTAATCCGTGGCACGTTTAATGTACTAAAATGTCGTTTTGCCGGTCGTTTTGTTTTTATAAAGGACTAATTTTGTATCGCAAACATTGCATAATGTCGCTATATGGCGATAAATATGGGCATTTTGAAAAATGTTTTTAAGCATATAAAGGTTATCTGTTATGAGAAAGATTGAGGCGATAATACGCAAGACAAAGTTTGAGGATGTCAAGGAGGCGTTGCTCTCTGTGGACATAGAGTGGTTCTCTTACTACGACGTGCGCGGCGTGGGCAAGTCGAGACAGGCGCGCATATACCGCGGCGTGATGTACGATACAAGTTCCATAGAGCGTACATTGGTGTCAATCGTGGTGCGTGACAAGAACGTCGGGAAGGTTGTCGAAGCTGTCCGCCTGGCGGCGTATACGGGCGAGATAGGCGACGGGCGCATATTCGTGATACCTGTGGAAGACTCTATACGCATACGTACCGGTGAGCGTGGAGACATTGCCCTTTACAACGCGGAACAGGAAAAATAGTTCTTATTGTAGGTTATAAACGATTTAATAAAAAGCTTTTTTATGTCAGATTTGTGTATATCTTTAGATACGGTATGGATGTTGTTGGCTGCCATGCTGGTGTTTTTCATGCAGCCGGGGTTTGCTCTTTGCGAGGCGGGATTTACCCGTGGGAAGAACACAGCTAACATCTTGTTCAAGAATTTCGTTGATTTCATGTTCGGATCGTTGCTCTTCTGGTTTGCTGGTTTTGGCATGATGTTCGGTTGTAACGGTGATGGCTTTGTCGGAATGCCCAACTTCGGCGACCTCTCTTTTTACTCCGGCGACCTTCCGGTTGAGGGCTTTCTTGTGTTCGAGACAGTGTTTTGTGCAACGGCGGCTACTATAGTGTCGGGTGCAATGGCAGAACGCACCAAGTTCAACATGTATGTAATATATTCTGTTGTCATATCGCTTGTAATCTATCCGGTGGAGGGACACTGGACATGGGGTGGCGGATGGCTTTGCAACGGGGCTGCCGATAGTTTCATGATGAGGACTTTCGGAACCGTGTTCCACGACTTTGCAGGCTCGGCAATAGTACATTCAGTCGGCGGAGTGCTGGCTTTCATCGGTGCCATGGTTCTCGGACCGCGTCTCGGCAAGTATGCCAAGGACGGGAAAAGCCATGCCATACCGGGGCACAACTTGCTTGTTGCGGCTCTCGGTGTTTTCATCCTGTGGTTCGGGTGGTTCGGTTTCAACCCGGGTTCGCAGCTCGCTGCTTCGGGCAGTGTCAACCGCATGGCTATATCCCACGTGTTTCTTATAACAAACCTGTCGGCTGTTGCCGGCGGTGTCGCCACCATGTTCGTTACATGGATAAAGTATGGCAAACCTTCATTCTCACTCACGCTTAACGGTATTCTTGCCGGGCTTGTGGGTATTACGGCTGGTTGCGACCTTGTGTCGCCCGTGGGTGCCGTGTCAGTCGGTGCGGTGTGCGGTGTCGTTCTGGTGTTCTCGATAGAGTTTATCGATGCTAAACTGCATGTAGACGATCCGGTGGGAGCAAGCTCCGTGCATGGTGTGTGCGGCATATTGGGCACAGTTCTTACCGGATTGTTGTCTGTTGAGTCGGGTGCGTTGTATGGTCATGGCTGGGGATTTCTCGGCGCGCAGTGCTTCGGAGTGTTGTGTATAGATGCCTGGGCGGCAGTCATGGGTGTGATACTCTTCGCCGGGATGAACAAAATCAGCCGTCTGCGTGTTGACAGACGTATAGAAGAAGAGGGGCTTGACATATACGAGCATGGTGAGAGCTGCTACAACTGATGGTGGTTGTTGTTGCAGATGATTATTCAGGATAAGTGTTAAGATAGGGCGTAAAGTCCACGAGAAAGGCGGAACCGAGGTTCCGCCTTTATTATTTTCGGCATGTTTTGCAGCGCAGTGTGCTGTCTGTCGTGTGTCGTATTCTTCTTTTATTTTGTGAATGAGAGCGCTTGTGTGTACCGTGTCAACGGCATTATCTTTTCAGATACCTGTCTGCCTCGGCTGCCGCCCTGCGCCCGTCTGCCATTGCCCGTACTACAAGTGAGGCACCGTTTGCCGCATCGCCGCAAACGAAGACGTTTTCTGCAAACTGCGGCTGTACGGGTTTGATAAAGCCCATTGCCAGAAGCACCATGTCTGCCTTTATCGTTTCAGGTTCTCCAACCGGCTTCATTACGGGGCGTCCGCCGTCTGCGACAGACTCCCATGTCACCTCCTGAACCTCGGCAGCTGTCACTTTGCCGTCTTTTCCGGTAAATCTCAGTGTGTTTAGGTTCCAACGCCGCGTGCAGCCTTCCTCATGGCTCGACGTCGTTTTCAGCGTTCTGGGATATGCGGGCCATGGATTTGCAGGATCGGAGTGACCTACCGGCGGCTTGGGCATTATCTCTATCTGTGTCACGCTGCGGCATCCCTGGCGGTGGGCGGTTCCTATGCAGTCGCTGCCCGTGTCGCCGCCGCCTATCACCAGCACGTCTTTGCCACGTGCGTTGACCAACTTGTCCTTGCTTATGTCAGCTCCGGCAAGTACTCTGTTTTGCTGTGCCAGCATCTCGAGGGCAAGGTGCACTCCTTTCAGTTCGCGCCCGGGAATGTCGAGGTTGCGTGCTGTGGGCGTGCCGGTTGCTATGATGTATGCGTCGAAACCTTCGGGCAGAGACATCACGTCGATGTCTTCGCCATATCTGAAGGTGATGCCTTCGGCTTCAAGCAGGCTTATCCTGCGGTCTATTATTGTCTTGTTCAGTTTGAAGTTGGGTATTCCGTAGCGCAGCAGTCCGCCCGCGTTTTCGTTTCTGTCGAACACTGTCACCGCATATCCTTTCAGGTTTAGACGGTTTGCCGCCGTCAGACCTGCCGGTCCCGCGCCTATCACGGCAACACTCTTCCCGTTCCGTTTCGGACTGTGTATGCGTATGTAGTTCTCCGCAAAGGCGTGTTCGGTTATGGCACACTCGTCTTCCCGGTTTGTCGTAGGCTCGTGGTGCGTTAGGTTCAGCACGCATGCTTTCTCGCATAAGGCGGGACATACGCGTCCGGTAAACTCCGGAAAGTCGTTCGTCTCGTTGAGCAGCCGGTATGCCAGTTCCCAGTCGCCTTTGTAAAGGGCGTCGTTCCACTCCGGCGGTTTATTGCCCAGCGGGCATGCCCAATGACAGAATGCCACGCCGCAGTCCATGCATCTCGATGCCTGTGTGCGCCTGTCTTTCTCGTTGAGTGTCTGTTCCACCTCGCCGAAGTCGTGTATGCGGTCGTGCAACGGGCGGTATCCCGCCTCCTGGCGGTGTATCGTTAAGAATGCTTTTGGATTTCCCATTGTTTTTTATTTAATGAAGAATGAGGAATGATGAATGAAGAATAAGGGTTTGTCACATGTTCTTGCATCGTTTCATAATTCATTTTTCGGTTTTATATTGTCATTAAGAATGATGATGAAAGGATAGATGCTGCAATATAATGATGCAAACCCTAATTCTTCATTCATCATTCTTAATTCTTCATTTAATAGTCTCTCTGCATGTCGGCAATCTTCTGTTGAAGTTTCTTTACCTGCTCCTCCTGCAGCACACGTTTGTATTCTATCGGCACAATCTGTATGAAGTCCTCCACATAACGGTTCCAGTCGTCGAGCATTGTGCGAGCAAGCTTTGAGCCGGTATACAGGTAATGCTGTCGTATAAGTTCGTGCAGCTCCTTCCGGTGACTGCTTTCCTCTACGAGATTTATCTCCACCATGTCCATGTTACAGAAGTAGTCGAAGTTGTGGTGCTTGTCCCATACGTAAGCAACACCGCCGCTCATGCCCGCCGCAAAGTTCCTTCCGGTCTCTCCCAGCACAACGACGCGCCCGCCGGTCATGTATTCGCAGCAGTGGTCGCCGGCTCCCTCGATTACAGCTATTGCTCCGGAGTTGCGCACGCCGAAACGTTCGCCCACCTTGCCGTTGACATACAGTTCGCCGTCGGTGGCGCCGTAAAGTCCGGTGTTGCCCGCGATGATGTTGTCCTCGGCGTTGAAGTTGCTCCTTATTGGTGGCAGAATGGCGATGCGTCCTCCGCTCAGTCCCTTGCCGAAGTAGTCGTTTGCCTCGCCCTCCAGTTTCAGATTGACACCCTTTACGAGGAATGCACCGAAGCTTTGTCCGGCACTTCCCTTGAACTTAATGTTTATGGTAGAGTCCGGCAGACCAGCTTCGCCGTGCTTCCCGGCTATCAGTCCGCTCAGCATGGTGCCCGTTGCACGGTCGGTGTTCTTTATTGCGTAGTCGAGGTTTACCTCCTCGCCGTAGTCGATGGCTTTCTGCGCGGCTGCGATTATCCGCCTGTCGAGCACATCTGCGATGTCGTGTTCCTGTCTGTCCTTGCAGTGCATGGAGCACAGACTGTCTTCTCTCGCGAGCATACGGCTGAAATCCAGCGCGGCATGCTTGCTGTTGCCGGTTTCCGTAACGGTCTCTATCAGTTCCGTATGTCCCACGATGTCGTCGAGTTTTGAATATCCCATTTCCGCCAGATATTCGCGCACCTCCTGTGCAAGGAAGGTGAAGTAGTTCACCAGATATTCGTATTTGCCCATGAAGTGGCGCCTTAGTTCTGGGTCTTGTGTCGTCACTCCGAGCGGACACGTGTTCATATTACATTTGCGCATCATTACACAGCCGAGCACGATGAGCGTCAGTGTGCCGAAAGCAAACTCCTCCGCGCCGAGCAACGCCATGGCTATTATGTCGCGTCCGGTTTTCAGCTGCCCGTCCACTTGCAGTCTCACTTTGCCTCGCAAACCGTTTTTCATCAGTGTCTGTTGGGTCTCGCTGAGTCCAATCTCCGGCGATATCCCGGCAAAACGCATGCTCGATGCGGGCGATGCGCCCGTGCCTCCCTCGGCTCCGGATATCACGATGAGGTCTGCTTTGGCTTTCGCCACGCCTGCGGCGATTGTTCCCACACCGCTTTCCGCCACCAACTTGACGCTTATCACAGCCTTTGGATTGACGTTCTTAAGGTCGAATATGAGCTGTGCGAGGTCTTCTATTGAGTAGATGTCGTGGTGGGGCGGGGGAGAGATGAGGCTTATGCCCGGTATGGAGTGACGCGTGCGGGCGATGACCTCGTTCACCTTGAAGCCAGGCAGCTGTCCTCCCTCTCCCGGCTTTGCACCCTGTGCCACCTTTATCTGTATCTCTTCGGCATTGACAAGATATTCGGCTGTAACCCCGAAACGTCCGCTTGCCACCTGCTTAGTCTTGCTTGACAGTGATATCCCGTCGTATGTGGAACAGAAACGGCTGCTGTCCTCGCCGCCTTCGCCTGTGTTCGAGCGTGTGCCCAACTTGTTCATGGCAAGGCAGATAGCCTCGTGCGCCTCTTTGCTCAACGCTCCGAAACTCATTGCACCTGCCACAAAGTGTTTCACGATGCTCTCGACGGGTTCCACCTTGTCGATGTCTATCGGGGTGCCGTGCCTGAAACTGAAGAAGTCGCGTATGAATATCGGCTTCTCTTTATTGTCCGCCAGACGCGTGAACTCCTTGTATTTGGCATAGCTGCCGGTGCGTGTGGCAAGCTGGAGCGCTGCTATCGTCTCCGGATTCCATGCGTGACTGATGCCGTCTTTGCGATAGTGAAACAGTCCGTGGTTGGGCAGGAAGTCCGTGTTGATGTCCTCGGCGAAGCCTGCATCGTGCATTGCCGTGGCGTCGCGAGCGATGATGTCCGTCCCTATACCGCCGATGGTAGATATCTGTGTGCCGAAATATTTGTTCAGAAGGGTCTCAGAAAGACCGATGCTCTCGAATATCTTGGCTCCGCGGTACGACCGTATTGTGGAGATACCCATCTTCGCCATGATCTTGAGCAGTGCTTTTTTTACTGCCTTTATGTAGTTTGCCTCCGCCGTCTCATAGTTCTCCTGTATCTTTCCGCGCCTTACGAGGTCGTCCATTATGGCAAATGCCATGTACGGGCACAGTGCCGACGCACCGTAGCCCAGCAGTAGTGCGGCGTGCATCGTCTCGCGTATCTCGCCGCTTTCCACAATGAGTGCCGTCTGCACACGTTTGCCGGCAGATATGAGATAGTGGTGTACGGCGCTTACGGCGAGCAGCGACGGAATGGCGGCATGGTCCTCGTCGACGTCGCGGTCTGACAGAATGATGTAGTTGTAGCCGTCGTCCACGCTCCGTTCCGCCTCCTTGCAGAGGTTGTCGAGTGCCGTGCGGAGTCCGCTGCCTCCCTTGGCACATTCGAAGAGCATGGGCAGTTTGACGGTGTTGAAGCCTTTATAGCGGATGTTGCACAGTATGTCGAGCTGTGTGTTGTTAAGAACGGGATGCGGAAGGCGCACCATTTTGCAGTTGCTTTCGTCCGGATTGAGTATGCCGGAGCCAACTCTGCCGATGTATTCAGTCAGTGACATGACCAGATTTTCGCGTATCGAGTCGATGGCAGGATTGGTAACTTGGGCGAACTGCTGGCGGAAATAATTGAAAAACAACTGCGGACGGTCGCTCAGAACAGCCAGAGGAGTGTCGTTGCCCATTGCCGCTGTGGGTTCTTGACCGTTTACGCACATGGGTATTATTGTGTTTTCTATGTCCTCCTTGCCGTAGCCGAATATCAGTTCGTTGCGCATCAGGTTGTCAACACCGTTGCTTACCTTGCGCCCGCTCCGCAGTTTCTCCAGCTGTATACAGTTTGTGGACAGCCAGCGGCGGTACGGATGTTCGTTGGCAAGGCTCTCCTTGATGTCCCCGTCGTAGTATATTTTGCCCTCCTGTGTGTCAATTAGAAGTATCTTTCCCGGCTGCAGGCGTCCTTTCTCTGCTATTTCCGACGGTTCGAAGTCCATTACGCCCACCTCACTTGCCACAACCATGGTGTCGCTTTTTGTTATTGTGTAACGCGCGGGGCGCAGTCCGTTGCGGTCGAGCAGTCCTCCGGCAAAGCGTCCGTCGCTGAACAACAGGGCCGCCGGACCGTCCCATGGTTCCATGAGTATGGAGTGGTACTCGTAAAAAGCCTTAAGATCTTCCGAAATGGGGTTCTTGTCATTGAAACTCTCTGGCACCATTACGGACATGGCGTGGGGCAGTGACAGTCCGCTCATTACAAAAAACTCGAATACATTGTCAAGGCTTGCCGAGTCGCTCATGCCCTGTTGGATTATCGGAGTGATGTTCCTGATGTCTCCCAGTGCACCCGAGTTGAGCACACTTTCGCGTGCCTGCATCCAGCCTCTGTTTCCGCGTATGGTGTTTATCTCGCCGTTGTGGGCGAGAAGGCGGAACGGCTGTGCCAGACTCCAAGTGGGGAACGTGTTGGTTGAGAAGCGTGAGTGGACCAATGCCAGTCCGCTCGTGAAGTAGTTGTTGGTTAAGTCCGGATAGTACTGCCGCAACTGCATGCTCGACAGCATGCCCTTGTACACGATGTTCTTGTTTGACAGTGAGCAGATATAGAAGTCACTGTCTGTTACGCGGCGCTCTATCTTCTTCCTTATTATATATAATGTGCGCTCGAACACGGGCACCTTGTCGTCTGTGACGCCTGTGATGAACACTTGTTTTATGTCGGGTTCGCTTTGCAGTGCCGTCTCTCCGAGACACGCCGGGTTTGTGGGAACATTGCGCAAATGCATCAACGATAACCCCTCGCGTTCCGTCTCTTCTATCATTATGCTGAGGATTGCCTGCTGTCTTGCCGCATCTTTCGGCATGAAAACGATGCCCGTGCCGTATTTTCCCTTCTCGGGGACAGGTATTCCCTGTAATAATATGAACTCATGAGGTATCTGCAGCATTATTCCCGCTCCGTCGCCTGTCTTGTTGTCGGCGCCTTCCGCGCCTCGGTGTTGCATGTTTTCGAGCACTTTCAGTGCGTTGTTCACAAGCTCGTGACTCTTGTTGCCGTGTATGTTCACTACCATTCCCACGCCACAGGCGTCATGTTCGTATTCGGCACTGTACAATCCTTTTGCCATTATTGTGTTACTTTTGATTAGTAAAACCTGTTGAAATCTTTCAAATTGTATGCAAAAGTAATTAATTTCTTTCTTTCTGACATTGTAGTGTGCTGTCAAATAAAAAGCTTTTTATCTACATTTTCGCTCTGCGTTATGATTTGTTATGTTTTAATGTCGGTTTTATTTCAATCTAAAATGTAAACACGTGGTTTTGTTTAAGTTATTAATAAGAGTTTCGGATGTGTAATTTTTTTCGTTATAAACGGTTCGTGTAGTTCATGAAAATTACATTCATTAATGTCATTGTTATCTCTCTGCAACCGTAAAGTTTTCTTCCCGGTTTCCGATACGGCATCTTTCGGCTTTTAAAAGGTGCCCTTTCAGTGTGCAAAAGGGCACCTTTTAGAGCCTAAAACGCCACCTTTTGGAATTCAAAAGGTATCGTATTGATTTTCAAGAGGTTACATACGCCTTGTAAAACGGCATAAAAATACGGGCTGCGGTATCGTCACCACAGCCCGTATTTTTATGCCGTTTTACAAGGCGTATTAGGTTTTAGGTTATAAAATTTCAGGTTATAAGGTGATATATGTAAGGTTTCAGGTTTTTAGGTGGCAGGTATCAGGTGATAAATGTACGTCATCAAGCAATT
>NZ_JABKKJ010000030.1 GCF_013166515.1 Xylanibacter caecicola
CACGATATGCAACCGGATAGAAGCACATACGAAGTTCTTCAAATATTGAGCATCTCGTTGACCGATAAAACGCCTCTTCGAGACCTCTTTGACAAAACTAAATTTCAAAATGACAAAGAACGATTTGAACCTGATGGACCAAGTTTATTTGATTTTTAACAACGTCCCAATTTTAATGGGACACTAGTGATTTAAAATAATAAGCCACAGTAGCTCCACGCACAGTATTGAAGAGATTGGTACAAAGAGCCGCACCGGTAATAATCCACCATGGAAAGTTGCGGATAAGCGAACGGAAGTCATTCAACAAGTTGTCTCCTCTTTCAAACTTGATGTGCTCACGGGTAAGCAGGAAACATCCGATGAATAGCAAGAAGCACATCAATGCAATTACTATCATTGCTCCCTGCCAGGCATCCGACAGGCTGTTAACAGGGAACAACGGCTGATAATCGATGAACAACTTACAGAGCGGTTCCCATGAATAAAGCGCGATGAACGATCCGCCATAAGCAAAGAACATGCGGTAACTGGAAAAGACGGTCTTCTCGTATGAATCATCTGTCATCACGCCCAGCATGGATGCATAAGGAACGTTTATTCCTGTGTATACGGTCATCATCAAAATGTAAGTGATGTAGGCATACACAAGCCTTCCCTGCTCGCCACAGTCGGGCGTGGAGAAAAGCAATACGCCGGAAATGGCAAACGGCAACGAAAACCACAACAGATAGGGACGGTATTTACCCCATCGGGTCTCCGTACGATCAGAGATAGCACCCATCATCGGGTCGGAAACAGTATCCCATACACGAGTTACGAACATAAGCGTAGCAGTATGGGTAAGCGACAAATTGAAAACGTCACTATAGAAAATCGGCAGGTAATAGGAAAATATTTTCCAGAACATGGAAGAGGCCATGTCTCCCATACCGTAGCCTATCTTCTCTGTCAATTTAGCCATAATCGTTATATTAAAGTATCACTTCTACAACATGCTTGCCGGGAACGGCAGAAATGATATTTCCCTCTATGGTGTTGCCGTCCACGGTAATGCTGGTTACACCCTTCTGCTTGCCGTCCGGATTCTTGACAGTGATTAAAAACTCGCTGTCACGAAAGACACGTCGCACCGTATACTCTTTCATTGTCTCAGGTAAACACGGGTCAATCTCTATGCCATTGTATGTAGGACGTATTCCCAGAATATACTGTGTAACTGCATACCAGTTCCATGCGGCAGTACCCGTAAGCCATGAGTTCTTTCCCTCACCCGGCTTGGCTGCATCCTTGCCTGCCACCATCTGGCAATAGACGTATGGTTCTACCTTATGTAGGGTCTGGTCTTCAATCCATGCCGGACATATCTTGGTATAATGCTCCCAAGCATCGTTACCGCGTCCTGCCACTGTCTCACCGATTATAACCCATGGATTGTTGTGACAGAATATCCCGGCATTTTCCTTATAGCCGGCAGGATAAGAAGAAATTTCGCCCATCTCTACATAGTAACGGGTGAAAGCAGGATGATTAAGCACCATGCCATGCTCCGAATCGAGATAGTGCTTGCAGGCATCAAGAGCCTTGTCCACCATACCTTCTTCAAGACCTATGCCCGCCATGGTACAAAAGCCTTGTGACTCAATAAATATCTTGCCTTCCTCATTATCGTGCGAACCAATCTTATTACCGAAGAAATCATAAGCACGGAGGAACCATTCACCATCCCAGCCATCGCGTTTCACAGCTTCCACCATACGGTCTATGCAATCACGGGCACGGACGGCTTCATCTGACATGGCAAGTGTGTCACATAGTTCGGCATACTGACGACCGCAAAGCACGAAAAGTCCTGCTATCATCAATGATTCGGCTTTAGAACCCTCGGTCTTGTTCTCCGTAGTCTGGAACGATTCATTAGGATCCCAAGAGAAACAGTTCAGATTAAGACAGTCATTCCAGTCGGCACGACCTATTAGCGGAAGAGCATGCGGACCAAGATTTTCCATAACATGATTGAACGAAACACGAAGGTGCTCCATCAGCGGCACCTCAGTACCGGGAGTATTGTCCCAAGGCACCGGTTCATCAAGTATGTCATAGTCGCCAGTCTCCTTCAAATATGCGACTGTTCCGAAGATAAGCCACATCGGATCATCGTTGAAACCGCCACCGATATCGTTGTTACCACGCTTGGTGAGCGGTTGATACTGGTGATAGCATCCCCCGTCGGGAAACTGTGTGGAAGCAATGTCTATGATACGTTGTCTGGCACGCTCAGGTACTTGATGAACAAAGCCAACCAAATCCTGATTGGAATCCCTGAAACCCATGCCACGACCCACTCCGCTCTCAAAGAAACTTGCCGAACGAGAGAAATTGAACGTAATCATACACTGGTATTGGTTCCATATATTTACCATGCGGTCGAGACGTTCATCACCTGTGCTAACGGTAAATTTACCGAGTAAACTGTCCCAAAGGTCATGCAATTCATCAAAGGCTGCGTCTACAGCCTCTACAGTACTCAGACGCTTAATGGTCGCATGGGCACGAGTCTTGTTGACAATTGTACGGTCGAGTTGTCCGAGTGAGGTAACGAGTGAGGTATCGGCTTCCCTACCGGCAAACTTCTCATCCTGTGTATTCTCTTCATAACCAAGAATGAATATATAGTTCTTCTGCTCACCCGGCTCAAGAGTCACCTCTATATAATGCGATGCAATGGGACTCCACCCGTGTGCCACAGACCCCGAGGGACTTCCCTCCATAACGCATTTCGGAGAAGCAAATTCATTATAAAGACCTACAAATGCCTCACGGTCGGTATCGTAGCCATCAGCCTTGGCATTGGCAAGAGCATAATAAGAATAATGGTTGCGCCGTTCTTTATACTCTGTTTTATGATATACAACGGTGCTGCATGCCGTTTCTTCTATCTCAACCTCACCGGTAGACCAGTTACGCTGGAAATTCTCCATGTCGGTGACAGCATTCCATAAGCACCATTCGGTCATTGAAAAGAGCTTGACAGTCTTGGTTTTGTCGGTGGTATTGCTGATTGTCAGTTTCTGAACCTCTGCCCATGTTTTAAGAGGTACGAAGAACAGCACATCGACCTTAATGCCATTCTTGCAACCCGTGATTTGTGTATAGTTAAGCCCATGACGGCACTCATAAGCATCAAGAAGAGTCTTACAAGGTTTCCAACCGGGACTCCATACCACGCCACCGTCGTTAATATAGAAATAACGACCGCCATTGTCCATGGGCACACTGTTGTAACGATAACGTGTGATACGGCGGAACTTGGCATCCTTATAGAAAGAATAGCCTCCGGCTGTATTCGAGATAAGACTAAAAAAGTCTTCGTTACCAAGATAATTAATCCAAGGGAACGGTGTATCGGGAGAAGTGATGACAAATTCTCTGCGCTCGTCATCGAAATGGCCGAATGTACGTTTCATGCTATATAAATTATTATAAAGTAGAATAAACCTTAATGTACAATATGACAATCTTACTTACCATGTGACATGAGCAACTCTATAAGCGGACGGTCTTTATAAGTGTGCCGCTGCTGGTCCCAAAAGCCGAAGTCGGCATCATAGCACCATGTAGCCCATGCAATGTTGAACTCATCAAAGACTGAAAGCATATCCTCTGTCCAGCGATAAGCCAATTCACGGTCTACAGGTTCATACACGCCCCATTCACCACAAAACAGCTGTACACCATACTTATTTGCTACGGAAACGGCGTCACGGAAATCCTGACATATACGATCCTTGTCCCACTGACAAACAAACTTATCGAGTTCGGGACGCATGTTTTCAGGCGATGCAAGATAATCTTCTTTGGAGACAAGTATTCCCGGATAGTTCAGTTTTCCCTTATATTTACCAATCGGTGTCCACCATGCACCATAATGAGTAAGAGCCTGAGGTTCATAGTAGTGGAAAGAAAGTATGATATTCTTGTCACCCTCCGGTATCCGCAAGTACTTAAACGTCCACGTGGCCTGCCACCTGTTGGAACCGATGACCAGAGTGCGTTGCGGTTCTCGCTTGCGCAAAGCCTTATGCACCTTGGCAATGAGCTTGTTCCACTGCTCATGTTCCTCTGCCACAGGCTCGTTCATGAATTCGTATGCTACAGAATCATTGCTGTAGCCCTTCAACACATCGGATAGCTGATACCACATATCTATAAGATCCTGTTGTGCTTTTTCCGATGTGAAAAGAACATTGGCATCGGCACGTCCCTCATTGACGGCATTAAAGTAGTGGGAACGTATGATATGCAGGTCTACGATTACACGCAGATGATGCTTTGATGCCAGATTAAGCGAGTTGACAAGCAGTTGCCATGCCTCCGGCAGTTTATTGCCCTGCTCATCCCAAAACTGTTCCTCATCGATGGGAAGACGTACAAAGTCGAAACCAAGACTTTCCAGACGCGCAAAGTCGTCTTCCTGAATGTGCAGCCGACGTGCCACACCGCGCTGTGTGCTTTGTGAGAGCCAGTGACTGAGATTTGTACCACGCTTGATATGAAAATTATTGGCACGCTGTGCCCTAATTGGAAGTGCAAAGAACGCCATGGCTAACAGAACCAGCGTTATAAGAGTCATTCTTTTCATGATACTTGTATTATTTATAATATACGGTTATTCTTTTTAATATGTGATTTTGATTTCTGTATTCCAAAATTGTTTTACACGGTTGTCGATAAGCACTGCCAAAAGACTGGCTGTTTCGTACTTTTGTAAATCAATGCCTAACGGTATTATGGAACAGCACTCCACCCGGATTGTATTCCCTGTTGTTGTCGCGAACTACGATGCCATGTCCGGAAAGACATACTATCGATCCTTTTTTTTTAGCGTCACAACGGCAGGAGACACTCCGGTGGAGACACCGTCCATTATACCATTGACAATCCATCCGGCTTTGATTTTCATGCTTTTCCAACGGTCAAAGATGCCGAATTTCTCTTTGCCGTTGCCGAAAGAGTTGTTATCCCAAATAAAGGTTGAAAAGCCACGCTTGCGAGCCTCCGAAACGAAGGTCTTACAATAATAGCTCATGTTCTCATGTATACGGTCGCTTTCTGAGGACTTAAAATGGTCGGTAACGCCCCACTCACCGACAACAATGCCGAGTCCTTTATCCGACCACTCGCGTACCACAAGGTCAAAGAAGTCGGTCATGGTCTTCTCGTCACTGGGTGAAGCGCCATACTGCTTGTAAGGTTCTCCCCAATAATAATATTCGCAGCTGCCTGCATAATCCCACGGGTTGTAATAATGGAACTCAACACTCATATAGTCACTGCCATTACCTGCAATGTCGGTAGGAATGATGAAGTCTCCATTATATATACCATAGTCCGGATTACACACATACGTCTGTACTATGAGATGACGACGCTCGTTGTTACCGCCCGTGGCACGCACAATGTCGACAAAAGTCTGGTTATACGCATTCTGCACGTCCAGGTTCTCTGCCGTAGGCTTTCCCCACTTGTCTTTCTCATGAATTTCATTGGTGCCGGCAAAAGCCACACGATAATCATAATCCTTCAATTCCGTGGCGATGTTCATCCAGAGCAATGCCAGTTTACGGCAGTTTTCCTCCTTGTATTGATAATAAGGACGGCTCTCAAGCCACTTCTCGTGATGTACATTGACAATCACCTTCAGGTCATATTCAAGACACCAGCCTATAACCTCTTTTATACGCGACATCCATGTCTTGCTTATTGACATGGCAGCCTCGTTGGTAATATGGCACTGCCATCTGACAGGTATGCGCACGGCATTGAAACCGGCATCGTGCACTGTCTTTATCATCTTCTTTGTCACCACCGGATTGCCCCAGGCGGTTTCCGCATTGTCGGCATTATCGGGATTGCCTATAGCCATTGACTCGCCGTCTTGTCCCGGAGCAGGACATTCAAACTGGTTTCCAAGATTCCATCCGGCAGTCACTTCCCTGTTCCATTCCTGCGCCGTCTGCTGTGCATACAAAGTGAACGGGCATGAAAGCATCGTCAGTATTAAAGAAGCTATTACTTGTGTCTTCATATACGCATTATATTTTTGATTTCGGATGCAAAGGTAATTCTACTATAATTAAAAGTGGTTTGATAGCCAACATTAAAGGTTTAAATACTATTTTTTGTCAGTATTCATACTTTCTTTGTCAGTATTCAAACCTTTTATATAAAGAACATAACTTAACAAAATGGCTTAATTCATTTTTATAACACAAACACATAGCATAGAAACCAAACATTTTATATACTCTGAGGACAAAAGAACAAAAAGAATCGGGCTGCCGACATATTGTTTCATTTATTATATTTTTACTTACTTTCTGACTTTTCATAAGCCCTGAATACTGCGACTTTCTGATAAAAAACATATAAAGGACTTAAAAAACGCAAGGATTTATGTGCAGGAATAAAACACACTACAACAATGCTTTATACAGGAAAGTCAAGAAAGTGTGCATCGTATTCTGCACAAAACAGCATGTCTTTAACGCCAAAAGAGGCATATTAAGGCTCTAAAGGTGGCATATTTGAATGCCAAAGCAGGCTTCTTTGGCACCCAAAGGTATGTGTTTTATGCTTGAAAGTGCATGCCTTTACACAGACAAATGACTTTTTCATTGCATGAAAGCATTTTTCATGCCCCGTCTGACACCTGGAACGAGACTTTCGGACGAAGTTTTTCCATTGACAATATGACACATTGTTCTTGAGTTGCCTCACAATTTGTCAAGACACAACGGCTACTTGTATTTGGATGGAGATATGCCGAAATATTTATTGAACACCGTACTGAAATATTTGGCATTGTGAAATCCCACCATAACAGCCACATCACCGACCTGACGACCTGAACGCAAAAGCATCGCCGCACGCTCAAGACGCACCACACGGATAAACTCTTGCGGTGACTTTCCGGTATACGACTTCAACTTGACATAAAACGATGTACGGCTCATTGCCATCTCACTGCACAGACTGTCAATGGTAAAGTCCGCATCGGAAATGTGCTCAAGAAGTATTCCGGTCACGGCATCGACAAAAGCGGAGTTAAGGTTCACATCCGTATCTACATCCGTCTCGGATTTATTTACTCCATGCGATGTAGCTGACGAGATATTGCTGTTTGGACATATAGGTGCAACATCGGTAGAAACATGCCGTGTCTCACCTGTCAATGGGACATTATGGTCATCACCGTCACTTTCGTTTATCTTGTTCACAATAAGTCGCATATATCTCGTATGCAGGTCATAGAATCTCCATGCGGCATAGAACAGAAGCAAGACCAAAGATATATATACGCACCACATCCACCATGAATTCCACCACGGACGGCTGATTGTGATTACTAACTGGCGTTCATCGAGCACAATGCGGCTGGTCTTGCTTACAGCACGGAGCATCAATTTGTGCGTACCCGGTTCCAGATTTACAAAACTTATATATTGCTGTTCGGTCAACGAACTCCACTCGTTGTGTCCCAACTTATACTGATAGGCAATGTCATATTGGTTGCGGAGATTGATACATTCGAAATAAAGTTCAAAGGTACGTTGCCCGTAGCCTAACCACAAACGCCCCTCCCGCAGCATTTTATACACCTGCTCATTGAAGAGAGAAGAGTCGGCATCGCTACAACCGGCACCTAAGAATTTGAGTTTCGCTGTATAGTTGAGTTTTTGCACACGATGCGGATTAACTATCACGGCACCACTGATGCTCCCGAAAAGGATGTTCCCGTCAGACAGATTTACAGCCGCTCCACGGATATACTCCCGTTCAAGTCCATAGCAGTAATTCACGTTTATCACTTCTTCCGGACGAGAAGGATAGATAAACGACAGTCCCTGATCGGTACCAAACCACAGACGCCGTGTCTTGTCCATGGTAATGCTTGTCACCGTGTTTGACGGCAACCCGTTGTTTTTTGTAATCTGGCGACAGCTACGGGTTTCCATATTATATATGTAAACTCCACCACCGTCGGTAGCGATATAGATGTCTCTGTTCTGATGGATGTAGACATCGAGCACATATCTGTTTACTTTTGTCCTGTCTGAAGAAAAATAGACCAGTTCGGTAACTTTCGGGTCGCCGGGTGTGACCAGTTTGAGACCTCTTATTGTACCAACGATAATGCGTCCATCCGGCATAAGCGCCATTGTCTGCACATTGTCTACATCATAATACCTATATCCCGTTGGAGTTTTTTTCCGTAAGAGGTCCGTCAAGACAACCCATCCACAAATGGTTCTGCCTGTCATACAACAAAGCATACACATGATCATCTTTCAGTGTACCGTTACTTACAGAATAAACCTGTCTGGTTGCCCCGTTTGCATCCACCTCCCAGACACCATTGCCATAAGTGGCTGCCAACAGGCGGTTATCCGGTGTCCTGCACAAAGACAGCACCACCATGCCACGAGTTCTGTGCATCCACTGTCCCGTAGAAGGAACAAGCGAACTGATGCCGTCGTCTGTACCCATAAGCAAATGATCATTTGACCACTGCATGACACAGTTGACATGGTCGTTGAGCAACGACTGCATGTTGTTGCGCTGATGTTGATATACCGCCACCGTACTTCCCACAGGGCGCGCGATGTCTATACCGCCCGAATACGAACCGATAACGATGTTGCCATAGGTATCAACCAGCAAAGCATAAATACCGTTCCCATGAAGCACCCGGTTAATTCCCTCATTGGCATTAAACAATATACCGGGCACAGTTTCAACCATTGTCCTGCTTGTCTGGTATACGCCATAGCCATCAATACCAACAAGCATGGTATGTCTGTCATAGGGAACGATACTACGTATGGGATTATGGGGCAGGCTACTTATAACAGAAGTTCCTTTTTTGTCTACCAATACAAGTCCACGGTCGAAAGTTCCAAGCCAAAGACGCTTGTAAACAGTATCATAATAACCGCTTTCCACATAATACGGAAGATATTTTTCCAACTGATAACGATGCTGTGACAATTGACGGGCACCAAGCTTCATCACACCCTGTTTTGTACCGAAAAGAAAGCCGTCGTCTGGAACCTTGATGATACAGTTTGCAAAAACACCCTTTTTCACGGCTGTAAGTTGCCCCGCCCTAAACACATATACTCCTTCTCTCATAGCAAGCCAAAAGCTGTCGCCAATCTTTAACACATCGTTGAGCAATACATCGTGACTGAAAAGTGAAGCAATATTGACAACTACGTCAAAACGGTCTTGCATTTCGTTGTATACAAATATCCTGCCGGAGATGTCACACACATATATACGACCATCGTCCGTATGGACAAAACGTGAACTCCAGCCTGCAAGATTATGATGGACGACATCTTTATCAAGAGAATAATTCTTGACTGCCACACCATTGTATCGGGATACACCGCACTTGGTAACGCACCACACGGCACCGTCATCGGTCTGGCACAATGAATAGACACGCTGACTTCTCAAACCATGTTCCATACCGAGGTGAATAAAGGTGAAATCATTCACGCCAATAGCCGATGCCGTAACAATGTGTAACATCAACAAAAACAGAAGTGACAATATAGCGAATGTCTTTTGTATATATTTTTTTAATTCAGAACGAACATCCTTATATCTGCACATATCTTTGTCTCCTTATTCAGTTTTTTATATCCTTATTCTCTGCTGTATGCCAAATCCGGATATTTAGTCTCAAGCTTCGCTATGCTCTGTCGTGTTCTTTCCATAAATAGCCTGTATTCCTCCGACTCCGGATTAAACGGTTTGTGTTCCAGCGCCTTCTTTACGGGTTGCCATTCTGCAACAAACCGCTTGGCTTCATCGGAAAAGAAAGTATCTGAAAAAACTTCCCATATATAGTCCACCGCCTGCTCCGACGGATGAAGCATATCGGCAGCATAGAAGCGATAATCGCGAAGCTCGTCGTTTACAATCTCATATGCAGGGAAATACACCACAATATCGGGATAACGGCACACAAGCCTGTCCGCCGCGAGCAGAAGAACCGCCTTTGAAAGGGCACTGCCGTGAAAGCCGTATTTGGCATAACGTATGGGACTGACCGTAACAATGACCTTCACACCGGCATATCGCGACACAAGAATATCCACCGCTTCGGAAAGATAATCGAAACATTCGTCCACCGTCAGCTCACGTTCGGTGAAGAGATGATGCGGGCGCTTGGCACAATTGTCCACTATCTCGCCCGTACTGTTGAGTATATACACATGGTTTGTGCCGAGCGTCAGCACCGCCACATGCGGAGCGGCGTCGGTCTTACGCACCGTATGCAGTATGCTTGCCGGGTTGTACATTACGCCGTATGGATTGACCGTTGCCTGGAACTTATAGTCAAGGAAACGGCTTCCGATGTTGTCTGCAAAACACGAACCGACAAACAGCATCTGTTCAAAAGGAGGAATGGCGAAGCCGGGACTGCCGATATTTACTCTTGTACGAAAATCCATGACATCAGCTCCGGCTAACTTGCAGTCCTTTGTCACTCAACGACATTTCCACAAAGCGGGCATTGGCGTTGGGACGGTTGGCATTGAGGATTGTACGGATACGTGCCGCAGCATCCGGATCTTTGGCAACCATATACAGATATCCGCCGCCACCGGCACCGGAGAGTTTGTATCCCAGACACAGGTCGTCTATCTGCGACGTTATCTGCCGCACGGCATCGGGATTTGTCCCGCTGTCTATAGCCTGGTTCTGCATCCACGTTTTGCGTACAAGACGCCCCATCTGTGCAAAGTCGGCACGCTGTATAGCCTCATACATATCGTACACATGGTTTTTCATTTCACGCAGCAAAGCCAGTTCCGCGTTGTGATTGAGGAACATGCGGCGCACAATCTCGGCAAGTATTGTCTTTGCCGTGCGCGTTATGCCGGTATAATATAGCAGATGACAGGCACTATACTCGGGACGGGTGTAAATGTCGGCAGGCAACCAGCGCACCGTTGGAGCCTGGTCGAAACCACGTTCTGTCTGCAACAGTTTTACGCCTTGCAGTATTCCGCCGAACTGGTCCTGCCACCCTCCGCCGGTAGTAAGAAGCTGCTCGAGCACAAGGGTGCGGCATCCAATCTCCGTCTTGTCCCACATAAGACCGCAGAAATCGTTCAAAGCGCCGAGCACCGTTGCAGCCAGCATGCTGCTTGTGCCCAGTCCGCTACCGGCAGGAATGGCGGAAAGCAGCGTAAGTTCTATTCCGCAGCCAAACGATTTAAGTTGTTGCTCGAGCGAGCTGTATACCTCCGTTGAGAAGCCCGGCAGAAAACCTGCAAGCGCAAGGGCTGCCTTTGGTATGGAGAACGGACTGCCTACGTGGCGGAAATCGGAAAGTTCTTCGTATGTACTTATCGTTTCCATGGCACCAAGGTCTATGCTCCTCAATATTATCTTATGCTCCTTGCAGGGACGGACGTATGTTTGCAACGGCGGCTGACCGTTAAGTTCTATTGCCAGATTTATCACACTGCCGCCTTCCATAAGGCAATAGGGCGGCGTATCTGTCCAACCGCCGGCAATGTCTATGCGCACGGGACTGCGTCCCCATACTATCTGGTCGCTATATACAGACATCACAGGCGACTGTCTCTCTGACAGAACGCGTTCGGTAAGTCCTTCGCGCAACAGACTGAACGCCTTGTCCTCAGCAGCCTTGCACTCTTCTCCCTTAAGGCGTGCCAGTTCCGAACGGAACATGCTGTCGTGTATACGTGTAAGAAGCGGGGCATTGCCGGCAATAGGCTTTGGTTCCGGAATGTTATATAAAGAATATTCTTTGGCAGCATGGCACAGGTCTACCTGGTAAAACACGCTGTGCTCGTAATTGTCTGCTATGGCTTGCCAGTTGCCGGCACGATATTCATCGCGCTGCATCGTAAGTCTTGACAGGCACGCTTCATTGGAAATGTCATCAGCACTAAGTCGTCTTGCCTCAAGCCACAAGTTTTTGGCTTCATCGCCAAGCTCAGGTTCGCCGAGCATCCAGCGCAAGAGCAGTCCGGCATCGTCAAAGTTCTCGCATGTGGGGAATATACGTGCCGACTGCAAGTCTGCATTTCCGTCAATCTCATCTATGTCTATGCCGCGTTCTGACGCCCACTCGACGAACGGTTTGCCAAGAAACAGCGTGGTGACATCATGCAGACTGCCGCGGAACTTGTCATCAAAGCCATAAGGACGCACAACATATTCGCACTCGTCCACAGGCACAACATCCACACAATCGCCTGCACGCAGCGTAACATGCCAGTCGTTTTGTGGCACACCCGTTATGATATTCTCATGGGCAAGCGTCCACTTCTCTCCCACCCAACTGTTCTCTATCCACAGATTTTGGTTCTTCTCCGTTATCGAGGTCTTGACAACGGCATTCTGTACAAACATTGCAGGATGCGGCTTGAGCGAGTGGTGCATAATCTCGCGCTGGTCGTTCACAAGATTTTGAACGGCAAGAGTAGACGATATTATCTCATGGCTCGTGCCGTAATGATAGAACTCTCCGCCGGGAAGAGGCAGAACAGCTACCTTAAGACTGTTAAGTTCATCGTCTTTTATGGTGGGATCCGAACCGAGAGCGCACCCGAATTCTGAATACAAATCATAGTTTATTATCTCGCCGTTACGCACCGAACGTTCCATAAGCATCTTCACGGCACGGTCGCTGAGAAGCCAGATACCTATGTCGGTAAGATAGAAATGTGACTTAAGCAACTCGCCGAGTGTCTTTATAGACGGCTTCTGCATCATGCACTCGAGCACAGACGAGGTGTCGCGGCGCGACACAAACACGCCATGATCAGTGGCTATTTCGGATCCGAGCCAAAGCCCATAACACACAACATCGGCATCGGGCACCGTCTGCAAGGGTTTAGTGGCACGGATATATACGTCGCCGCTGACAATCATCGTGTGCATGTTGTCGGGCGCAATATCCATAATGCGCTCGTAAAGCGGTATTTGCAGCGACAGCAAGTCCTGCGAGAAGCGCTGTCCGCGCTCCCAACGGAACACCGGAATTGGAGTAAGTATCTTGCCAGACGGAGCGTAAGCAGGCAGGCGACGACTCTGTCCGCCGGCATGAAGAAGCAGCCGTTTGTCTTTCTTCATCCACTCGTCGAAGGTCTCTCCCTGCGATGTCTCCTCATAACACGACTGCAACAGCCAGGCAGAACCTCCGCCGGAGCCGAGTTTATGACCTACAGGGTCGTTGGTGCAGAACCATTCCGAGCGATTGTAACCTGTCACATCGTGAAAACAATTTACAAGATTGGGCGGTAATGACAATAGTTTTTTCATTGCTTCTTCTGTTTATTTCGTCCGTTCAACAATACCATAAATATAATTACAACCAACAGCAGGGCAAAGGCTATGTATGCAATCGTCTCGGTAACGGAGATGGACTGCGGATGGAAATCAAGCTCCACCTCATGGGTTCCGGCACTCACATTAAGTGCACGCAGTATATAGTTTACGCGTCCGAGCTCTGCCGGCTTGCCGTCTATGGTTGCCGTCCAGCCGGGATAGTAGACTTCCGAGAAGACTATTATGCCGCCGGTGGCAGACTTCACTGTATATTTAAGGTGGTTAGGCTCGCACAGTGTTATGTTTACAATGGATGTGTTGTCCTGCACCTTGGTATCGCCGAGCACATCTTTGAACTTCTTGTCTGCCACAGCCTCGTGTCTCAGGCTGATTTTTCCCACGGCAGCCAGTTCGTCATTGGCATTATCCACGTATGTTATCTTGTCCACAAACCAGGCATTTCCATATGTATAGGGGTTCTGAAGGGGTATGGTCTTGTTGTCCTGAAGAGGAACAATAAAGTACTTTGTATTGAGCATGTTAAGAACAGGACATACCGAGTCGCCGTTAATCTGCGTCATGTCGCCTCCGGCTTCGGCAACGGCTTTCATCACACCGCTCATCTCCGGTCTGATATAAGCATCTGCCAGTTCCTGATAACGGCGGAGCTTTGCCGCATGATAGCCTCCGATGCTCTTATGATAGTATGATGTCTCGTTCTCGTTGAAGGTGTTTGTAGAGAAGTTAAGCACGCGGTGATTGCCGCAGTTATCCTTGTCCTGCAGTATTATCTCGTCTGTGGGCGTGAGCTGTATGGGTGTCTCGCGCACGCTCTTGTTTACAAACATGTCGTTGTTGAGATAGCGTTTGTTAACCTGCCACATGTCGACAAGACACAACACAATGAGTGCACCGACCATGAACTCAGCCTTTATCTTGCGCATCTTGAAGAGGAAAAGGAGCAGAGTTCCTGCCGATATAATCCAGAACGAGCGCCAACAGTCGGCAGTAAACACGGCAATACGCATCTCGCGGAGGTTGGCGAGCAGCGGATTGAGATATTCGGCGGGCATATTGCCCAGCTGGTGCATCTCCATTGCCGACACAAACTCCGAGAAGAACATCGAGGGCATAAGGGCGAAAAGAAGGGCAAATCCGCCTGTAAGACCGAACGAGACATACACATATTTTATATTAACCGAGAGGGTTTCGGGCTCGTCCACAATCTTCTTCAATGCCAACATGGCAAGAAGGGGTATGGTAAACTCGGCAATGACAAGGATGGATGCCACCGTGCGAAACTTTGAATACATCGGCATGTAGTCGATAAAGAGGTCGGTCAATGGCATTAAATTATGTCCCCACGACAACAGTACGGACAATATAGTCGCACCGAGAAGAGCCCACTTGATGGGACCTTTGACAATGAACAGTCCGAGAATGAACAGCATCAGCACAAAAGCGCCGACATATACCGGACCGCTTGTTCCGGGCTGGTTGCCCCAGTACTGTCCCATCTGTTGGTAAATATCAAGGAAATTGTTATCTGCATGCTTCATTGCCGTATTGCTGTACACCAGCGGAGCCGACGCCCCACCCTTGGCATTGGGCACGAGCAGTGTCCATGTCTCGCTTATTCCGTAGCTCCATTGTGTTATATAGTCGCGCTCCAGACCGCTGTCCGTCTGGTTGGCAGAGTTTGCTTTGACAAGTTCGCTCTTGCCGCGCATCGACTCTTTGGAGTATTCCCACGTGTGATAAAGGTTGCTGATATTGATGCTTATACCTATAAGCGCACCTGCCAGGCATACGCCCGTGGCTTTTGCGAAGTGTACAAGCTGCTTGTTGCGTATGGCATCGACAAGCCATGCGATGATCATGAAGAAAATAATAAACAGATAGTAATAGGTCATCTGCACATGGTTGGCATTCACTTCGAACGCGGCAAATATTGCCGTGACTACAAGTCCCCACAGATATTTGCCCCGATATGCCAGAACCACACCGGCTATAAGCGGCGGCAGATAGGCAAGCGCCATGACTTTCCATATATGTCCGGCAGCAATGATAATAAAGAAATAGCTTGAAAAAGCCCATATCACCGAACCGAGTGCCGCAAGCATCTGCCTGAAGTCGAACGCACGAAGCAAGATATAGAATCCTAAAAGATAGGCAAAGACATACCATACATTTTCGGGTAGCCACAGATGATATGCCTTCATCACTGCCGACAACCCGTCGGTGCTGCTGTAAGATGGTGCGGTCTGATATGTAGGCATACCGCTGAACACGGCATTTGTCCACCGTGTCACCTCTCCTGTACGCTCTTTATATTCCGAGATTTCGTGTCCGGCGCCCTTGCTTGCCGCCGAGTCTTCCCTAAAAAGAATTTTGCCTTCGATGTCGGCGGGGAAGAAATAAGCAAATGAAATAACTGCAAAAAGTATCACTACCAGTACATCCGGCAGATATTGTTTCCAAGTTCTCATGTATATAAACGTTTATTGTTTTTCCTTGAATATATTGCCACAAAGTTACTTAAAACAAGCGATAAAGCCAATTATTTATAGAAAAAGTTGTAATTTTGCGTTGTTTTACAACATTACGACAAATGAAGATAGGAATTATCGTGGCCATGGAAAAAGAACTTGTCGAACTGCGTACGCTGCTCGATGATACTTCCACCGAACGCCACAACAGCAAGGACTTTATAATAGGAAACATCGGAGACAAGGTGATCGTGATGCAACAGTGCGGAATTGGCAAGGTCAACTCTGCAATAGGGGCGGTGGAGATGATAAACAACTATCATCCGGACATCATCATCTCTACCGGAGTGGCAGGAGGCGCCGATGTGACACTGAACGTAACGGACGTGGTAGTGGGAACTTCTTACACATATCATGACGCCTACTGCGGAAGCGAATGCCAACGTGGACAGATAATCGGCATGCCGGAGAAGTTCTATGCGCCGGAAGCGCTTATAAAAAAGGCTCTCGCCATTGAAAGCGACACACGGATACATGCCGGAATGATTGTAAGCGGCGAGTGGTTTGTGGACTCACGCGAGAAGATGCGTTCCATTTTAAACGATTTTCCCGATGCCATGGCGGTGGACATGGAGAGCTGTTCCATTGCACAGACATGCCACATATACGGCGTGCCGTTCATCAGTTTCCGCATTATCAGCGACATACCGCTTAAGGACAACAACGCATCACAATACTTCGACTTCTGGGCACGCATGGCAGAAGGCTCGTTCAACGTGACGAAGAAGTTTCTGACAGCAATATAAATATCATAAGATCCGACAGTATTATTTGTCTTATCAGTCTTATTTGCCCTATTAGTAATATTAGTTTTATTATGAAAAAGATACCGAGCTTTACAATAGACCACAACCACCTGCTGCGAGGCATATATGTGTCACGAAAGGATAATGTCGGTGGAGAAACTATAACCACCTTCGACATACGCATGAAAGAGCCCAACCGTGAACCGGCACTGCACAACGGGGCACTGCACACCATAGAACATCTTGCAGCAACATACCTGCGCAACGACACCGAATGGCAAGAACGTATAGTCTACTGGGGACCAATGGGATGTCTTACAGGGAACTATCTGCTGATACGCGGCGATTACCGGTCATGCGACATTGTAGAACTGATGAAACGTACCTTCCGTTTCATTGCCGAATTCGAAGGCAATATACCCGGTGCGGCACCACAGGACTGCGGCAACTGGCTTCTGCACGACTTGCCAATGGCAAGGTTTGAAGCAAGAAAGTATTTAGAAGAAGTACTGGATAAAATAACAGAAGACAATCTTGTTTATCCAGCACAGAAAAGTTGAAAACAATAAAACAACTGCGTAAAAAGCGATAGCGGGAAATAAAGAGGAAATAAAGGAAGATAAAAGACTAATGTTTTATCGCTTTGTATAAAACTATTGTCCTTTATCTTCCGTAGCTTTAGCCAAAGAACTTGCCCTGACTTCTTTTAACTCTGTATTTAGACAAAACTTCAGGTGATTAGTAATTTTGATACACCATCATTATATATAACCATTATCAATCAAAATCCCACGGATCATAATTTGCCCTCTTGGCAAGTCCTGCAAGGTCTTCATCTTCTGCATCAGGCGGCATCTCATCCTCGACAATTGTACCGCCACCAACCAAATTACCGTCCTTATCATATATCCTGTAAGAATCCGGATTCATCATACTTGCTTCCGTACATACAGTAATAACCTCTATAAACGGCTTAACATATTCTTTCTTCATACCTGCCCCACACTTATTTAACGACAACCTTCTTACCACCAACTATATATACTCCACCGGGCAACCTTTTAAAAGAGCCTGTTCCGCGGCAGACAACCTGCCCGTGAATATTATATATCACATCAGAAACATCATCCCTCATATCGACAGTGATGCCGTCTATGGAAGTCGTATTGTCGTGTATACCATTTATATATGTAGAGAAACTAAGGGCATGTTTTGCCACAGTTGGATTATCCACCTGATGTTCATCTTCTATCCAGCTGCTAAAGCCTTTTTGTGAATAATTACTCGGAAGATGATATAGTTTCCCGCTTACAAAAGTATACGATGTGGCAGGAACACGGTTATCACCCGTCAACTTCTGGAATGTACCGTATACCCTCAATTTGCATTGAGCATAGTCCGCTCCGGATATTGTATAATAGTCCTGTGTCCTGTCATTGCCTGCCACGTCTTTTTTATCAACAAACTTTCCTGTATTAGAAATTCCCAGTCTGCTCTCAACATCTTTCTTAGTAAGCGACACACGGTCTATAGTATAATAAGGTGCTTTTATCTTTGTCTTATTGATATCACCAATCTCTATCTCTCCGGAGTCCGTACGTCCTCCATAACCGGGTCTTATCAGATAACACTCGCCTGCATGCAATGCAATATCATCATTTCCCAATGAGCTGAAGTCCACTGTCTCAAACTCTATTATGCCGGGCTGTGACGAATCACGCAATTTGGCAAGCAGAGGATTAGGGAAGAAAGCTGTGTTTAACTGTTCTTTTGTAAGATTCACAGGCAGACAAATACTGTTCCACTGATCAGTGTTAAAGGTGCGTTTAAGAATCATAACCCTGTTCTTATATGGTTCTTCATCATCACCCATGCCATGAAAATCAGAAGCGCCTTCATCTAAAGCAAAACTCTGACCAAGATACTTAAGCTGGAAATCGTCAAAGAAAACAAAATCATTCTTATCCATATCGCCTGTTATCTCTATACCAAGTTCCAATGTCCTCTTTGTCGTTCCTTCAGGCATGTTTACATATACAAGAAGATGATTAGGATAACGCTGATTGTAAAACATAATACTTGCTTCCAGCTTATTCGAAACCATATTATCATAAATCAAGAACTCATTGTTATCAACCAAATCCGAACCATCATAAGGTTCCGCATAAGACTTAGGCAACAAATCCACATAAGCGTTTCCGGCAGAGTTGACATCATTCTCTCCGTTTACCTTTGCGTACAACCGTGCAATAGCCCTGTTTGGCTCATCGGCATTATAAAATAATCCCTCACAGTCTACACGGTACCATCCGCTCTCTGTTATTTCAACCGTCTGATAAAGTGTTTCCTGTTTTTTCCCATTTCTTATTCCTCCACAATAGAACATACCGTATCTATTATCATTATCGCTCTTATAACCGTCTACCTCTCCTTCAAGACCACAAGTATAAACATAATCACCATTTTTATGCCATCCCAAAGGCTGTTCTTCGGGTTTATTGTCATTATACATATTCATTCTGTTGAAACTCTGGGCACGGAGCAGGAATGTTGCATCAGACGGATTCACAGATTCATATGTGGTATTGAAACTTTCAACAACCTGATCTACAGTAACAATTTTCCACTGACCATATTTTGCTTCCTTGGCATTAGACGACACATCGCTGTCACTTAACGCACGCACAAGGTTATTGTTACCGTGCTTAAACACTTTAATATCCATTACCTCATTTGAATACAAGGTATAGTTAGTGTTATTGTTAGAGTTATAAGATTCATAACTTTTTACATTATATACAATATCACCGTTACTACTTGCTTTCTTGTCTTTCTCGAATGTCCAGTTCACGCCATAGGTATCATTCCTGTCATAATAGACACCACGATCGCTATTTGCGTTCTCCACTACACCTAAAAAATTTCCAACACCATTCGCACCAGAAGTATTATTAAACGGTCCCCTTATTTTATAAGTTCCATTCTTATTCTTTATCAACATCAACGGCAAACCTACGGTAAAGGTTGTTGTACGCGTACCCCAATATCCTCCGGCATTGAGGAACAGGTCCTTACCTACATTATAAAGCAACACGCGTTGTACCGACTCACCTGTTTCAGAATCAAAATCCAATGAACTTATATCAATACCTTTTCCTTGAAAATAAGCAGGATCCACATTTACCTGCGCACAGACTATATGACCGGTTAAAAGAAATAATAACAAATACAGAAAAGGTTGAGCCAAAACGTCCTTCTTGCTACAAAATTTTCTCATCATCTCAAATATATTAAAATAATTACAACCAAATATACATTAACAGTCTACATTCAGAAAAACAAACCTTAATATGGTCTGAAAATAAATCTTGATTATTTAAAATTTAAATGCAAAAGTACATTTATTTATGCTTAATAACGCATGAATATAATAACAAAATTTTACATTTTAACGCTTTTTCGGGGGGGGTAAATCTTTATTAACAATTCAAGCCTGTTTTATTTACTATATTTAACAATGACAATATGTCTAAAATCAGCCAATATCTCATGGATTAAACATAACTATGCATGAGTTCGGGATAACGAACAAGGGTTTCATTATCTGACAATTCGTCCATATTATATATTCCTTATTCCGAACAATGGTTTAAAGTCAAGCACATGCGATGTCTGACAATTTAATGGCAAAATGGCGTATTCCGCTTACTTTCTGATTTTCCATAACCCCGAAATACGGCGATATTCTGAAATAAAAGCATTGACGGGGCAAAATATCGCATAAAATCGTGTGCAAAGACAACATACGTGAAATCAACGCTTTACAATAAAACACGCAGAAGTGTGCACAGAAGCGGAAACGAAAGTTGCCTACTTTCTACACGAAAGCAGGCATATTAGGCTCCTAAAGGTGGCATCTTTGGCACACAAAGCAGGCATGTTTAGTGCCCAAAGGTATGTGTTTTGCTTCTCAAACCACGCCTTTTCATCACAAGAAGGAGGTCTTTTCAATGTTTAACGGCATTTTCCGACCGCTGCATTCACGTAGAATGAGACTTTACGGCAACATTTTCTGATTGACAATATGACATATAAAAGCACTATATAGCTGACAATTCGTAAACACAGACATAACACCCTCAAAAAAATAAAGGCAAATATTGAACCTCATAAAAGTTTAGATGACTTCAATATAAACGGACAAAAAAGCAAGAACCGCCATCCATGCAGGACTTTCCTTGTAAATGTCCGCCGTCAACAGCATTGAAATCAGTGACTGTATACCGGACATTTACAAGAAAACATCCCTATAAGCAGGTGATTGCTAATCACGACACAGCATTATACTGCTATGATCAATCAATCTCCCAAAGATTATTATTTGACCTGTTCGACAGTTCTCTAAGGTCTTCCTCATCTGCATCAAACGGCATCTCATTCTCAACAATAAGACCTCCACCTACCAGGTTACCGTTATTATCATATATCCTATAAGACTCAGGATTCATAATACCTACATCCGTACATACGACAATAACCTCTATGCACGGCTTTATATATTTTTTCTTCATACCTGCCCCTCAATTTACTTAATGATAACTTTTTTACCACGAACAATATATATTCCTTTGGACATCCGCCCAAGAGGAACTGTACCGCGACTGACAACCTGCCCGTAAATATTATATATCACGTCGTTGGTGTCATCCCTCATATCGACGGTCATGCCGTCTATTGAAGTTGCACTGTCGTGTATACCGTTTATATATGTAGAGAAACTAAGGGGATGCCTGTCCGTAGTATTATTTTCCACTTGATGCCCGTCTTCTATCCAACAACTGAAACCCTTTTGTGAATAATTGTTCGGAAGATGATACAGTTTTCCGTCTACAAAAGTATATGATGCGGAAGGAACACGATTTTCACCCGTCAACTTTTGAAACGTCCCATACACCCTAAGTTTACATTGTGTATAATCAGCTCCGGATATTGTATAATAACCATCCATCTTTTCCGAGCCTTCAAGATCTTTATTATCAACAAATCTGTAAACATTAGATACATTAAGGTCTTCCTCCACATTTTTCTTTGTGAGCGACACACGGTCTATTATATAATAAGGAGCCTTTATCCTCGTTCTGTTCTTGTCTCCTATCTCTATCTCCTCAGTATCGGTACGCCCTTGATATCCGGGTTTTATCAAATAGCACTGCCCTGCATGTAGTGCAATATGGTCATTCGGTTTAGACGGTCCCAAATCTACCGTCTGAAACTCTATTATACCTGATTGAGACGAATCACGCAGTTTGGCAAGCATTGAATTTGGAAAGAAAGCGGTAGTAAACTGTTCTTTGGTAAGATTTACAGGCAGACAGATACTGTTCCACCGGTCTGTGGCTAATGTACGTTTCAGTATCATGACCCTGTTCTTATATTCCATATCATCATCTCCCATATCATTGTGAAAGTCCGTATTTCCCTCATCCAAGGCAAAACTCTCACCAAGATATTTTAGCTGAAAGTCATCAAAGAAGACAAAGTCATCGTCATCCATGTCACCGGTTATTTCTATACCAAGCTCCAACGTCTTAGCTGTCCCGTCAGGTATGTTTACATAAATAAGCAGATGATTGGAATAACACTTATTATAGAACATGATACTTGCCTCAAGTTTACTTGATACAATACCGTCGTTATTAATAAACCTATCCTCATTAAGCATCACACCATTATAAGGCTCTGCATAAGACTTGGGAAGCAAATCCACATAAGCATTGCCGGCAGAATTAGGTTCGCTATCACCGACGACTTTGGCATACAGACGCGCAATGGCTTTCTTGTTCTCATCAGCATTATAGAACAAGCCTTCACAATCCACACGATACCAGCCGCTATGCGTTATATCGACTGTCTGATAAAGCTTTTCACTCCTTTTTCCTCCTCTTATACCTCCACAATAGAACATGCCGTATCTTTGGTCATCAGGATTGTTATATCCTTCAAGTTCTCCCCTGAAACCACAAGTATAAGAAAAGTTACCGTCCTTATGCCAACCCGATTGTTGTTCTTCGGCATCCGTGCCATTATAAACATTCTTCCTGTTGAAGTTCTGGGCACGAAGCAAGAACGTCGCATCCGAAGGATTATGGCTATCATAAGTCGTATCAAACAAACTCATCATCTGTCCTACAGTCACAATCTTCCAACGACTGTATATGTCATCCCTTGTTTTATTCTCAAGATCAGTATCATTCAATGCACGTACAAGGTTTTCATTTCCTTCCGTAAAGACGCCGATATCCATCGTTTCGTTTGAATATAAAATATAATCTTTATTCAAACCGTTATGAGTATAATTGGTCTTTATCCTGTATACAACATCATCAACTTGACTTGCACCCTCATCTTTTTCAAATATCCAGTCCACTCCATTTGATGTACCTCTGTCATAATACACACCACGTTTACCGTTAACATCTTCAACCATGCCTAAAAAATTACCTGTGCCATTTTGAGTGTTATTAAACGGTCCCCTTATTCTATAAGTCCCGTTACTGTTCTTTATCAGCATCAACGGCAAACCTACGGTAAAGGTCGTTGTACGTGTACCCCAATATCCTCCGGCATTAAGGAACATGTCTTTTCCTACATTATAAATCAACACATATTCAGCCGATTCGCCTGTCGCATCATTAAAAGACAATGAACTTACATCTGCACCTTTTCCCCTAAAATAAGCAGAATCCACATGCACATGCTGCGCACAGGCGTCATGACTGCTGAAGAGAAGCGACAATACAAGAATAAAGAAAGGCCCAATCCGGGCTTTCTTTTTACTACAAAATCTTTTCATTTTCTTAAAATCTTAAAATAATTTACCTAAAAATACATTAATACTCTACATTCAGAAATACAGAGAAACAAATCTATTGCAACCCTAAAATAAATTCATTAACAAGCTGGTCATTCAGAATAGAAACCACAAATATACGAATACTTATATCTTAAAAAAGACAAACTTTATAACAAATATCTTTGTGCATAGAAGTTACGAAAAGAGTGTAATTTATTGGAAATGAGCGTAGGTTAATTGCTCTTGATAGTAATAGGTTACGATTTAGTTAGTTATCTACTGCATTATCCTTCTGCGCGTTGCGTAACCTTCAAAGAACTCTTCATATGCAAAAGTAGCTATTTTATCCGAGATTTTGATATAAACTCCCGTTTTTTTACCCCCTCGTTCATAAGAAATTTCCGTAAAAGCGGTTTTGTTTGTCGGAACACCATTGCCCAAAACGAGTTTTGAACAAACATGTGCCGACTACCGCATAGCCGGAGAAAAGGGCATTGCCTCACGCCTAAACGATGTTTAGACAGATGATGCGATGCCCCTTTCTTTTGCGCCTATGACAAGAGGTGCTTTTACGGGGTTTCAGATGATTTTTCTTTTTTCGTTGTTCTTCCTTTTGCCGGAAGCGGAAAGTGAATGCAGAGTGCGTCAGCCTGCCCCATGAATGAAACAGGCGGCCGCACACAGCGGGCAATCCGGGAAGAATTTTTGTTGCCACCCGGCTGAACAAGTTCCGTCGGATTGGAAACAAGCATACTTCCTTTGGCGGGGTTTGCCCTTTTCACGCTTCCGGTGATGTCTTTTTCTTTTGGTGGTTTCCTCTTTTTACGGATTTTCTCCTGAAGTTTTTTCTACCCAATCTGCCTCTGTTTTCGTTTACCTCCATTTTTGCGCCTTTCAGTGAGCCGCATCAGGCAGTCATTTCCGTTCTGGGCGCAAAGGTAATTCCGGGATTGGACGGGAAAGCAAGGTCAAGCCTCCTGTTTTCTGCGGAAATCTCCAGCCCTTCGGGTAGTATTTCCCCGAAAAACCTTGCATTCCCTAATCCCTACCTTTTCAAGCACCCGAAACGAAAACGACCGATGCGACAGAAAGACGCATAAAAAAAATGTCGGATAAACAAGAGGCAGATAAGATAGTTTGAAACTCAACTCCCTCAGCTCTTGAATCCGCATAAAAAACAAAAAAATCAAAAACAGCGAAGATATGACAGCAACGGCAAATTTCAGACAAGTGGCGCAATACATCGGGTTGGCGATATGCAGCTTGATGATGCGCACCACCTTCGGGTGTTCGGCATCCTTTGGGGCATCATCAGAGAGATTGTAAACGGAGTGTTCCGAGTGGCGATAGGTGTAATCGTGGCTATCCTTTCCACCATTGCCTACTTCGGCTTCATCCTTTGGTTATTAACCATTTAACCCTTACCGACATGGCAAAGAGAAACAGCAAGACGGTAGCGCAGCAGTGCAGATATTACGAGGTGGACAACATCTTCGTGTATATGGTGGAAACGTACATCAACGGCAATTTTAGCACTTTCCGAAGATTGTACCACGAACTGAACAAGGACGCACGGAGGGACTTCATGGACTTCCTTCTCAGCGAGGTAGAGCCGACCTATTGGAGAGAGATACTTAAACAGACAATCTAAAAACGACAGCGATATGAAAGGAACAGACCATTTCAAAAGAACGATACAAATGTATCTGGAACAGCGGGCGGAGGAAGATACGCTCTTTGCGAAGAAGTACCGCAACCCTGCCAAAAACATAGACGAGTGCGTGACCCACATTCTGAACCATGTGCAGAAAAGCGGTTGCAGCGGCTTCACGGACGGAGAGATATTCAGGCAAGCCATCCACTACTATGAGGAAAACGAGATAGAGGTGGGCAAACCTATGGCGTGCCAAGTGGTGGTGAACCATGTTGTGGAACTCACAGAAGAGGAAAAGGCGGAGGCACGTCAGAACGCTGTCCGCAAATACCAAGAGGAGGAACTCCGCAAGTTGCAGAACCGCCACAGACCGTCAGCGAGAAAAGAAAACCAACCCCAACCCTCATTATTTGAT
>NZ_JABKKJ010000031.1 GCF_013166515.1 Xylanibacter caecicola
CGAATGGTTTGTTTGCCAGAATCATTGGCAAAATTAGTGCACTTACCATTCTGCAATACGTAAACTTCATTAACGACAAGCCCATTGGCAGAATTAAGTATGCATTAAATTAATTCCGCCAACAGGTGGTAAATACAAAATAAAATAATCAGTTTTACTTAAAAAAGCGTTAACTTTGCAAGTGTTATAAAACACATAAGTACGTAACCGTTAGCACTATATGAAACATCACGAATACACCGCCGAGGCAATAACTCTCCTCATGTCGCTCATAGAGACACCGTCGGTAAGCCGCAACGAGGACGAAGCGGCGACACTGCTTGAAAGGAAGATGGAGGACTACGGTTTGGAGCCGCAACGTACAGGCAACAACGTGTGGGCAATAGGAGCCGGTTTCTCCCCGCAACGTCCCACGCTTCTGCTCAACGCCCACATAGACACCGTCAAACCCGTGGCATCATGGACAAGAAACCCGCTGCAACCGACAATCGAAGGCGACCGCCTGTACGGACTTGGCAGCAACGACTGCGGCGGCGGACTGGTATCGTTGCTACAGGCTTTCAGAGTGATAACGTCACGGCGACAAGCGTACAACACCGTGTTCCTTGCCTCGGCAGAGGAGGAAGTGTCCGGTGCGGACGGCATAGTACGCGCCCTTCCGCTCATCCCCCGCCCCGACGTGGCGATAGTGGGCGAGCCGACGGGCATGCAGCCGGCAGTGGCAGAAAAAGGACTGATGGTGCTCGACATCACCGCGCATGGCAAGTCGGGACACGCCGCACGGCGCGAAGGGATAAATGCCATATATAAGATGACGGACGACATAGACCGCCTGCGCCGCCTGCAGTTCGACCGCAAGAGCGAGTTTCTCGGCGATACAATCGTCAACGTGACATGTATAAACGCCGGAACGCAGCACAACGTAGTGCCCGACATTTGCACTGCCGTTGCCGACGTGCGCACAAACGAACACTATACGAACGAAGAAGTATACGAGATAATATGCAGTTGTTTGGACAGCGAGGTAAAGGCACGCTCTTTCCGACTGTCGTCATCACACATAGACAAGAGTCACCCCCTTGTACGCCGCTGCGTGGAAATGGGTATGCAACCGTTCGGTTCACCCACCCTGTCCGACCAGGCGCTCATGTCTTTCCCGTCGTTCAAATTGGGACCGGGCGACTCGTCGCGCTCTCATGCAGCCGACGAATATATATGTATAAGCGAGATAGACGAGGCCATAAAAACTTATATAAGGCTGCTGGACGGTAATTTAATTAAGAATTAAGAGGTAAGAATTAAGAAAATATGCCTTGGGCGGATATCTATAGGACCTATAGGACTTATAAGACCTATAAGGCTTATACACCGCCCAAGGCATATTTTCTTAATTCTTACCTCTTAATTCTTAATTCCCCTCGCTCTTAATTCTTAATTACCAACTTCCTGATTTCCCTCTCCTTGCCATTGTCACTCAGCAGTATATAATATCCGGCAGGAAGCCCGGCGGTGACGTTCTCGGTCGCACCGACACCTGTCCTTACAACCATTCCGGTCGTGGCGGATACTACCGTGAGCCTGGCGGGACGTGCCGTCACCGTACTGCCTATGCCCGTGGAGAGACTGTTGTAACGCTCGGCAACCTTCTTTGCGTTCATAGCACCCTCATAGATTGTCAGTTCGTCCATTACACCGGCAAACATATTGTTGAAGTTTACGTTAACGTTACCTATTACGAACAGTTCATTGTTGTCGGAAATGTCACCGGTATTGTCTGCCGACTCTGCCACCAATACGCCGTTGATGTACATCTTGAGAGTCTTGGTATAACCGTCGCGCACACATACAAGATGATTCCACTCACCGTTAAAGTATGCCGATGCAGGGGCAGAAGCCTCACTCTTGGCAACGTTGTCGTCGATGGCAAACTTAAGATTTCCGCCCTTGAACTCTATTCCGAACCACTTGCCTGTGGCGCCCGTCCCGGCATTTGCAGCCATACTGCCTTTGTGCAACAGGTATGCGGCATCGTCCGTAGACTTGAACCACATTTCTATAGTGAAGTCCTTTGTGCCGAGCTGTATCTTTTCATATGCCTCCTGTGTGTAATACGAAGCGCCGTCAAGGCTCACGCCGCCGTTCTTCTTGCCTTCTGCCTGCGCGGGTGTACCTGTCGCCACAGCCTGTCCGTAGACCGTATTCACTGTGGACGTGCCTACCTCGTCGAAAGGATAATACGCCAGCGGCGTCAATTCAATCTTGTCACGCACGGTTATCGTGCCCTCCGTCGTTGCCACGGTCTCGCCTCCCGTGGTAGACACATTATATTTATATGTGCCCGTTGCGGCAGGCGTTCCGCTTATGGTAACGGTTTTGTCCGTAGTGTTTACACTTGCGGTCACACCCTCGGGCAGTCCCGTTACGGTTGCACCGGTCGCCCTGTCATACTCATATACGATTGTCTCTATCGCCTCGCCCAGTTCCACCACCTGTGTCTGCGCTCCGCTCAGGTTCTTTATCTTCGCGTCTGTGGAGAATGCGTCCTCAAGATAATAGCCGAGGTGCGGCGGCTGGTTGTATGCCACGTTCTGCCATGCTATCGCCATGCGGTAGTTGTGATCCTGCATCAGGCAGGGCACTTTGTATTTTGTCTCTATGTCGGTGGTGAAGATAAGCAGGTCCGACGATGTGTTGCCGTCCCACAATATCAGCTCCTCGCGCCAGTCGCCGAGAATGTCGGCAATGAGGTTCGGAGTAGCCTTGGTTGTGTTGCAGCTCTGTGCGTTGTCGTACTTGTTAAACAGCCACTTCTGCGCATCATCTGTAAGATCTGCCTTACGCTTGGTTATCTCGGGGGCAGACACCTGTGTGTCCTTGTTGTAACGCCCGTCGAACAGCTCGTCCTGCAGGTCTCCGTCCCAATAGATACGGAAGTTTGTCGACGCACGCTTGTTCAAGAGCAGGTTGCCCTTGCAGTCGAATGTGGCATTTACGTTTGTACCGTTCACGTAATACGAACCGGGCCATATCTCGTATCCGCGCCAATTCGGACTTATGTCGCCTACCAGTCCCCGTCCTATGTCATTGCCGCTCTGCTTGGTGCACCATATTATTTCGCCTGTCTTGGCATCGCGGAACTCCGAGTCGTACTTGTACGCGCTGCCCTTTTCCTCGTGCACCATGAACACCTCCAGCCCCTCGCGGTCGGGGTCGAAGTCGCCGAGATGAAGAGCATCGCCGTGCCCTCCGCCCGTGCGGTAGAGCAGCGAACCGTCGTGGTCTATACATGCCGCACCGTATACTATCTCATCACAGCCGTCGCCGTCAACGTCGCCTACGGTTAGCGAGTGCGCTCCCTCACCGTATGCGCCCTGTCCCTTTGTCTCCGACTTATGCAGCCAACGCTGCTTGAGATCCTTTCCGTCAAAGTCCCAGGCACAGAGATATGAGGCGGTGTAATATCCGCGACACATCACAAGACTGGGTTTCATGCCGTCGAGATATGCCACGCAGGCAAGATAGCGTTCGGAACGTCCTCCGTATGAGTCGCCCCACTGCGAGTTTGTACGCACGTTGCGCAGAGGCACATAGCTGACGGTTGTTATCTCGGCACCTGTCTGTCCGTTGAACATCGTGAGATATTCCGGACCGGAAAGCACCGTACCCGTAGTATGCGAACCGGACGTACCGCGATAATCATCGGTCACCTTGTCCGTGCCCATAAGCACCGCCTTACCTTGTCCGTCGATTGTTCCCGGAGCTGTCTTGCATGCCATTTCCGCCTTGCCGTCGCCGTCGAAATCGTATACCATGAACTGCGTATAGTGAGCACCGGCACGTATGTTGCGTCCCAGATCTATGCGCCACATCTTTGTGCCGTCAAGCTTGTAACAGTCGATATATACATTGCCGGTGTATCCGTTCTCCGAGTTGTCGTGCGAGTTGGACGGGTCCCACTTCACGAATATCTCATATTCGCCGTCACCGTCTATGTCTCCCACCGAGCAATCATTCGGCGAATAGGTATATGCCTCGCCTGCCGGCGTGGTTCCTCCTGCCGGACGGTCGAGGTGCAGACGCTTGTATCCGCCTGCCCACACCGCAGTCTCCTTCGACGACTCCTGCACGGTGCTGCCGAGCACGGCTTTCACTACATACTTTGAACTTTCCGTTCCGCCGGCATCCTTGAAGTTGGTGCTCTGTGCCACGGGGGCGGTGTTCACCTTCACCCCGTCGCGGTACACATCGAACGTCAGCGCCTTGTTATCCGTGTTAAGGCTGCGCCACGAAACATACACTCCTCCCGTTGTCTTGACGGCAACAACACCGCGGTCGAGATATTCCGCCTGCTGCGCCATGCCCGCCGACCACGATGCCGCAAGCATAAGACATGATAAAAACAGTTTTTTCATCTTTCGCTATTATTTTGTTCTGTAAATTCTTTATGTATATTATTTACGTTTATAAACCGTATTTTCCTTTTTTACCTTGAAACTTACACATATTATAAAAACCATGACGTATGCCTTATTCTCCACACCGACGACAAACCGCCCTGCAATATGCCGCCTTTTACGACGCGAAATGCCACCTTTTAGAAGCAGAAATGCCGCCTTTCGGAATCTAAAAGGTATCATCATGAAACCCAGGATGTTACAGACGGCTGTATTATTTATTACATGGAGGGCGGGATAATATTGAAAAAAATGTCGGTATACCCTGCAAAGTCACGTTAACATTGGTACGATTGACAAGAAAAAACGATGATTTGGATTTGGTTTCAAGCAAGCGTGTAAACAGAAAAAAGGCGTTCCTGAACATGTAAGTGTGTTCCGGAACGCCCTGTAATATCCATGAATCTACGAAAGGCTTACGCCTTCTTAGTCTCCGTTGCCTTTATGAAGTATGCGATAAGAAGTATATATGCCACGAGCGACAATATCTCCGATAGAGGATTGGTAAGCCACTCTTCGCTCACAAGGTTAAGTCCGCCGAAGCGTAACAGCGCGCTGAGCACACCCATGAGGGCACCTCCTGCAATGAAACCGCTGGCTATCAAGGTTCCCTTCTCGCCGCGCTCCTTGTTCACGCCGGCATCCTTGCTGCGCGTGGTTACATACCAGTTTATGGCTCCGCCCACTATCAGCGGTATGTTAAGCTCTATGGGTATGAACATGCCGAGGGCGAAAGCAAGGGCGGGCACGTTGAAGAACGTCAGCACAACGGCAATCACCGCACCTATGGCATAGAGCACCCACGGAGCCTCCACGCCGTTCATCATCGGGTCTATCACGGCAGCCATGGCGTTTGCCTGCGGTGCGGCGAGCTGCCCGCTCGCAAATCCGTATGTCTCATTGAGCAGCATCATGACACCGCCAACGGTAACGGCAGACACCAGAGTGCCGAGGAACTTCCACTGCTCCTGCTTGCGGGGAGTGGAACCGAGCCAGTATCCTATCTTAAGGTCGGTGATGAACGAGCCTGCCATGGACAGCGCCGTACACACCACACCGCCCATTATCAGTGCGGCAAGCATGCCTCCCGTGCCGTTAAGACCCACAGCCACCATTACCACGGAGGCAAGTATCAGTGTCATAAGCGTCATACCCGACACCGGATTGGAGCCTACTATGGCTATGGCATTGGCGGCCACGGTGGTGAAAAGGAAAGCTATGAGCGCCACGAGGACTATGCCCACGACAGCAAAGAGCAGATTGCCGTTCATCACGCCGAAAAGGAAGAACACAAACGTGATGAGTATAGTGACAACCGAACCTATGCCTATTATCTTGAACGAGATGTCGCGCTGGGTGCGCAGTGTCTCCTTGTCGGCTTTTGTTCCGGTTGCCGTGCCTTCCTTACCGCCGCCTGCAAGACGCTTGATACTGAGCACCACGATTTTCCACGACTTTATTATGCCGATGATACCCGCCATAGCTATCGCACCGATACCTATACTCTTGCCGTAGGCACGGAATATTTCTTCGGGGCTCATGGCGCCTACAGCCTTGGTGATAGCAGGATCCCACATGTCAAGAACGTCTCCGGAGAATATTATCGCCATGCCGGGCACGACGAGCCACCACACGAACAGTGAGCCGAGACATATTATAAGCGCGTATTTGAGTCCAACGATATATCCGAGACCGAGTACAGCCGCACCGGTGTTCACCTTGAAAACGAGTTTAGCCTTGTCGGCAAGCGTCTCGCCGAGACCTATCACACGGGTGGTGAAGTTCTCGTTCCACCAGCCCATCGTGGCAACGATGAAGTCGTAAAGTCCACCCACAAGACCGGCAAGCAGCAGTGGTTTTGCCTGATTGCCGCCCTTGGCACCGCTCACGAGCACCTGTGTCGTTGCCGTCGCCTCGGGGAAGGGGAACTTGCCGTGCATGTCACTCACGAAGTACTTGCGGAACGGTATGAGGAACAATATGCCTATGATGCCGCCCAAAGCCGAACTCATGAATATCTGGAAGAACGACGCCGTCATCTCACTGCCATACTTTGCCTGCAATATGTAAATGGCAGGCAAAGTGAAAATGGCGCCCGCCACGATGGCACCCGAGCATGCGCCGATGCTCTGTATGATGACATTCTCGCCAAGAGCGTTCTTGCGCTTTGCTGCCGTAGACACCCCGACGGCTATTATGGCAATGGGTATGGCTGCCTCGAAGACCTGACCAACCTTCAGCCCGAGATAGGCTGCGGCGGCAGAAAAGAGCATTGTCATGACAACACCCCACGTAACCGACCATCCGTTTACTTCGGTGCAGGGCTTACCCGGGTTCATCACCGGCTCGTACTTTTCGCCTTCTTTCAGTTCCCTGAATGCGTTTTCAGGTAAATTCACGTTGTTGTTTGTTTCCATTTTTATCGAGTTTTATATTTTATATCGTGAGTGATGGAGGAGATAAGGGGAGATATTGGGGAGGTATCGGGAAGATAGAGGACGTATGCTTTGTTGTTTATAACAAGAATATCGTCCTCTATCTCCTGTGGCGCAAGCCACATATTTTCTTCTATCTCCTTCCTGTAACTACATCCTACAATCCTTGTTGTCCTTATTGGTCACAGCCTTGCGCAGTTTCGATGCCACACTGCTTGCCTGCGGACCGTGCACCTTGAAACGGTCGAAGCCTTCGCCGTAAACGCCGATGACGGCACTTTGACTTACAAACGCTGCCGGGTCAACCTCGTTTATGAGGCGGAAGATTATCTGTGACTCCCTTTTCTTGGCAAGGACGAAAAGCATCTTGACCTCTCTTCCGGAATAGAAACCGTGGGCATCTATCACCGTACAGCCGCGGTGAGGATTGTGGTTTATGCGCCGTCCTATCTCTTCGTACTTGTCCGAGATGATGAAGAACTGCACCGAACGGCGCATGGAGTTAACCACCTGGTCTATACAATAGGCGGTGATGATGAGCACCACATATCCGTAGATGACCATTTCCCAGTCTTTAAGAACAAAGTAGCTCGACGTGATGATAAGGATGTCGCATATAAGGATGATGCGTCCCAACGACACTTCGTAATACTTGTTTATTATCGCCGCCACGATATCGGTACCTCCCGTGCTGCCGTTGGAGGACAGTCCGATGCCGACACCGGCTCCGCAAAAGCACGAACCGATTACAGCCGCCATGAACGGCTGGTCCTTAAGCAGGTGTATGCCCACTGTGGCACTTCGCACCACCGAGAGTAAAAGCGTCAGCGTCACGATGCCATAAATGGTCTTTATACAGAACTTAAGACCGAGTATGCGCAGCGCGAAGAGCATCAGCAAGGCATTTATAGTAAAGTAAGAATACTGCACCGGAATGTCAGTGCTCCAGAAAATGATAGACGCTATACCGGCAAGACCTCCGGTCGTGATGTTGTTGGGCAGCAAGAATATAGTCCAACCAATACAGTATGACACCATTGCGATGGTTATCATGACATAGTCACGTGCCTCTTTTAGCAGCGCACCCCTGTTTGAAATAAATGTTTTCAAAGCCGTATGTTGTTTTGTTTGATGCAAAGATAAAGGTTTTAAATGAAGAATGATGAATGAAGAATGAAGAATTTGCTGACGCGGGGCGACTTATAGATCTTATTCGACTTATTAGTCTTATTAGTCCAATCAGCCTAATTGATGAACAGCGGCAGCAAATTCTTCATTCTTAACTCTTAATTCTTAATTAATCTCAGAACTTTATCCTCGCCTGCACCTCCACGTCCGTTACAGACGAACGGTCTGTCTGCTGCATTCCGCTCCCTATGTGATCGCGGTCGAAATAGTCGGTGGTGCCTAACTTGGCGGAAACCGTCAGCAAGCGTGATATATCGGCATTGGCAAAAAGAGCATAGCGTATGCCTCTGCCGTAGAACGCGGGAAAGTATACGGAATACAGCATGCCGTGCTCATAAGCATACACGCGACTGTCGTAATCGTCAGTATCAAAGATACTTGCAGATGCATCCACCATAAGCCACCGCACAGGACTGCACTTTACATCGTGGCTTATCATCCACCCGCGGCTCGACTTCTTGTAACTCGAACTGACAAAGTCTGCCTGAGTTCTCATGCTCCACTGTGCCCCCTCATATCGGACGGAAGCCCTCATGCGATGTTCCGTCTTGTTAATGATGGATGTCTTTTCCTCATTGTCATACTGTCTTATCTTCAACCGGTAGCGTGAAGAAAAAGTCCAGCTGCCCGCTGTGTAAGTTGCCGAAACAAAATTGTCTGAAGCCTGCGAAGTGTCCGACGCCCGATATTTGGGCCATGCAAAACGTGCAAAGTCCACGTATGCCGTGACATGCAGGCGAGACACAGGACGCCAGTCGGCACCGGCATATACGCCGCTCTCATTCTGCACGGCACCGCCCTCGCTGAAACCGCGGGAGAAAAGAGAATAATATCTGAACGAATAAAAGCGCTGAAGAAGCATGATATCAAGCTCGGGCAGCACGCCGAACGAAACAGTGTTTGCCGTGGCGACGGCATGACAACCGCCCGTTGCCGTCTCTCCGCGCACCGAAAGACGGTGCCCCGTGTATCCGTATTCCGCACTGACGTTCCAAAAACGTCTGCCTGCTGCATAATGACGGCGGTATATCTGGGATGTCTTGGGCTTAAGTTCCCTGTCAAGCGATGTATATACAGCGGTTGCACCGGCATGAAAACCGCTCTTGAAATAATGTATGTTCCCACCGAAAAGCGTCTGCGACGTGTTGTTCTTCTTGTCCATTTCGGTCTGTGTGCGGTGATATCCGGTCTTGACAATAGTGGAAACGGTTTCCTTGTCGCTGTTAAGCGTGGCGTCAATGTCCCTATACGACACAAACGCCGTCAGGTCCAGTCCATTCGCCACCTCCACCGTTGCCGCCGCTCCCTGCAGATAATTGCCATCGGAACGCGACGAATGGACACGTATGACATTGTCCATTCTGCCGAGAGAGGCAAGCGCAGATGTCTTTCCAAGACTGAAATTGCCGTTGACCACAAGCCCCATGCCCAGTCCTATGCGGTATCTGCCCACGGCAAGTGCCTTGAGACATCCCATTTTCCTTATCATAAGGTAAAACGAATAGTAATCATATCCCATTCTGTTTCTGCCTGCAAAGAACGGTTCGCCGGCATCCTGAGCACCTACGATACCAGCTTTCACACGGTCGGAAAAATTGAACGAATATCTCACATCATGCCTGTACTTGTATCCGAGATATCCGTCCCTGTCACCTCGGCGACTGTAGAGCGGCACCTTGGCGGTTGCGATAACGCTGTGCCTGCCTTTGGAAAGTATCGTGCCAAGGTCCGGAAACAGTTTCTTTTCCTGTTCGCCGGCATATAAAAAGAACGGAAGAAGACGGCATTTGTCTCTTCCGATAATTCCTGTCATTGCCAGTTCGCCGGTTGTCTTCATGGCTCCGTGCACATGGATATAGGCACATATTGCCTCAATCTCCCTGTCTGTAAGAAACGGAATCTGTGCCAGATCGTCGCGCGTAGCGGTGTTTATGTTTATAGGATTTTGTTCCAGATCGGCAAGCGCATCCGTCATGGCATCCCATGCGTCTGCCTCGATATCTTCCGTTTCGACCACCTGATACAACAGCCCTTCCCACTCATGATGTCCTTGGGCGGCGGCACATAATGCAAAAACAGATATCATGGCGGACAGAAAAAGCCGTCTCATGATTTCATACATTTAAAGTTCTATTTGTCTATGCCTGTAACGGAGACATAAGGCACTGTCTTAAACCGCCGCTCACGCATGCACGTTAATGGTGACAAAGATAGTCATTAAAACGAACAAATATTCTCCATTATGCGAAAAACACTTAAATTTAAGGCAAAAAAGGATATAATCGGATAAAAATAGTAACTTTGCACGATTATAATTAATTATTAATATCATAATATATAAGGTAAAGAAATGGATAAACTAAGTTACGCTTTAGGACTGGGTATCGGTCAACAGTTGGCACAGATGGGTGCGGACAATCTCAACATAGAGGATTTCGGAGCTGCCATAAAGGACGTTATCGCAGGTAATGAACTTAAGGTGTCACACCGTGAAGCGCAGACAATAGTTCAGGACTTTTTCAAGAAACAGGAAGAGAAACTTAACGCTGAAAGAGCTGAAAAGGGAAAGGCGGCAAAGGAAGAAGGCGAGAAATTCCTGACTGACAACGCAAAGAAAGAGGGCGTTACGACACTTCCGAGCGGACTGCAGTATATGGTTCTGAAAGAAGGTGAGGGCAAGAAGCCCAAGGCAACCGACAAGGTCAAATGTCATTACGAGGGTTTCCTGATAGACGGAACAGTATTCGACAGCAGCGTGCAGCGCGGTGAACCGGCAACGTTCGGACTACAGCAGGTAATTGCAGGATGGACGGAAGGACTGCAACTGATGCAGGAGGGTGCAAAATATCGTTTCTTCATACCTTACATGCTGGCTTACGGAGCAAGCGGCGCAGGTGCTTCCATTCCTCCTTACGCAGCTCTTATATTTGACGTCGAGCTGATCGCCGTGGTGTAAAAACTACGAAAAAGTATATACATACATTATATAATAAGGTATAAGAGAAGACGTAACGTCACATAAAACGACAACAACAAACAATTAAAACATAAAGATGAAAAAACTTACAATCGTAGCCTCACTGGCTATCGCAACTGCCGCAATCACATCGTGCGGCAACTCCACACCGAAGGCAGACCTCAAAAACGACGTTGACAGCTTGAGCTATGCAATAGGTATGGCACAGACACAAGGTCTGAAAGACTATTTAGTAAGAGGAATGGGAGTTGACACCGCCTACATGGACGAGTTCTTCAAGGGTCTGAACGAGGGCGCAAACTCAGGTGACGACAAGAAGAAGGCTGCTTATTATGCCGGCATACAGATAGGTCAGCAGATTTCAAACCAAATGGTGAAGGGTATCAATCACGAACTGTTTGGCAACGACTCTACAAAGACCATTTCGCTAAAGAACTTCATGGCAGGCTTCATCAGTGGTACAACGGGTAAAAACGGACTTATGACCGTAGAGCAGGCACAGATGACAGCACAGGTAAAGATGCAGGCAATCAAGGCAAAGGAAATGGAAAAGCAGTACGGACCTAACAAGAAAAAGGGTGCCGAATATCTTAAGAAACTTACCGAAAAAGACGGTTGGAAGACTCTTGAGGGCGGCGTGAAATACCGTGTTATAAAGGAAGGAACAGGCGATCTGCCCAAAGATACATCAAACGTAAAGGTTAACTACGAAGGCAAGACGATAGAAGGAAAGGTGTTCGACAGCAGCTACCAGCGCAAACAGCCGATGACAATGCGTGCCAACCAGGTGATAAAGGGATGGACAACAGCACTGACACACATGCCCGTAGGAAGTACATGGGAAGTGGTGATACCTGCCGACCAGGCATACAACGAGCGTGAGATGGGCGACATCAAGCCGTTCTCTACACTTATATTCAAGATAGAACTGCTCGGAATAGAGAAATAACACATTATATGAGAAGATATATATTAATAGCACTCGCCTTCTTGGCGGGTGCTTCTTTGAATACGGCAGACGCCGCAAAGAAAGATAAAAAGGAAAAGAAAAACGTTAAGGTTATCGAAACCGTAGAACTAAAGAATGCCTCCGACACTCTGAGCTATGCAGCCGGCATGGCACGCACGGAAGGTCTTATGGAATATCTGAAACAACAGTTCGGAGTTGACGGCACACATATCGCCGACTTCATCTGCGGATATGAAGACGCCATAAAACAGAACACGGACGACAGACTGAAAGCGTACAGCGCCGGAGAGCAGATAGCCATAATGGTGAACTCGCGCATGATACCGTTTTTACGCGACGAGTTCAAAGGCAACAACGACTCCATAAACAGCAGCCTTTTCCACAAAGGATTTATCGCCGCACTGAAAAAAGACAGTTCCGTAATGGCTGACTCGACGGCAAAAACATACTTCGACAATGAAGTGAAAGCAAACCTCAGCCGCATGAACGAGGGCAATCGTAAGACCGGCGAGAAATTCCTGGCAGAAAACAAGACGAAAGAAGGAGTGAAGACTACGGCAAGCGGACTGCAATACAAGGTGCTGACACAAGGCACCGGAAAAACTCCGAAAGAAACAGACGAGGTTATCGTAAAATACGAAGGACGCCTCGTGGACGGCACTGTATTCGACAGCAGCTACAAACGCAATCCCCAGACAAGCACGTTCCGCGCCAACCAAGTCATCAAAGGATGGACCGAAGCACTGACAATGATGCCCGCAGGCAGCACATGGGAACTGTACATACCCTACAATCTCGGCTACGGCGAACGTCCGGCAGGCAATCTCATAAAGCCTTACAGCGCGCTGATATTCAAGGTTGAACTTATTGAAGTGAAATAATTAATTAAGAATTAAGAGTTAAGAATTAAGAAAATATGCCTTGGGCGGTGTATTAGTCTTATTAGGTTAATTAGACCTATCAGACTAATTGGTATTTCCCAAAAGCATATTTTCTTAATTCTTAACTCTTAATTCTTAATTTTCCTCTCTTCCATTATGCGTGAAAATAACCATTTTTAATATCATAATGTTGCATATTACGCCAAATATGGCTATTTTTGCAACAAGAAACTTACACAAAGAAAAGTAAACACAAACAAATAGCAGATAATGGAAAAAATAGACAAACTTGACAAAAAAATCCTCAACATCCTGTCTAAGAACGCACGAATACCTTTCAAGGACGTGGCAGCAGAATGCGGAGTGTCGCGTGCTGCAATACACCAGCGCGTGCAACATCTTACCGAAGACGGTGTGATAACAGGCAGCGGATTTGACGTGAACCCCAAAAGTCTCGGCTTCTCGACATGCACCTACGTCGGAATAACACTCGAACGCGGAAACATGTACAAGCAGGTTGTGGAACACTTGGAACACATTCCGGAAATTGTGGAATGCCACTTCACCACCGGTCCGTACACCATGCTCGTAAAACTGTATGCTCGCGACAACGAGCAGCTCATGGATCTGCTCAACAACCAGATGCAGAGCATACCGGGAGTTGTGGCGACAGAGACACTGATATCGCTCGAACAAAGCATAAAAAGGGAAATTCCTATAGCCGAAATAAATATCAGCAAGGATAACTAAGGCATGAAATCTTTCAATATCCACTCTCACCTGAACAAGATATATGCAGGATATCCGGAGGGAACGCACCGCCCCGTAATAGGCATAACGGGAAACTTTGCCGACGGAAACACATGTCTTTGCGACAAGTATTACAGGCAGATAGAGGCAGCCGGAGGCACCCCGGTAATAATACCGCCGGTTGCCGACAAGGATATAATCATCAGCACGCTCGACAGAATAGACGGACTGATGCTCTCCGGAGGTTCCGACTTCAATCCGCTATGGGCGGGAGAGGAACCCGTTCCGCAGCTCCACGGCATAAATGCGGAACGTGACCTAGCCGAACTTCTCATCATACGTCTGGCTTTCAACAGGCAGATACCGATACTCGGAATATGCCGTGGCATGCAGGCACTTGCCATGGCACTGGACGGAAAGGTAATACAGGATATTGAAAGCGGACGCAGACAGGACGGGAAACCACTGCCGGCAATCAAGCACAGCCAGCAGGCGGAAAACCGTGGCGAACCTACCCACTCCGTAAGAATAGAGAAAAACTCGGTTCTCTATTCTTTGTTCAACCGTGAAAAGATATACGTAAACTCATTCCATCATCAGGCGGTGGGCATCTGCGGCAGACATTTCAACGTGTCCGCAACAGCTCCCGACGGCACGACCGAAGCAATGGAGAGCAGCGAGCACAAGCCCGTAATGGGCGTGCAGTGGCATCCGGAATGGCTCGGAGACGAAGGGCTGCCGCTTTTCAAGTGGCTCGTGGACAACGCTGCCACATTCGGAGAGGCAAAAAGACTGCACAATCAAATTGTCACATTAGACACCCACTGCGACACACCGATGTTCTTTCCGCAGGGGGCACGTTTCGACAGACGAGACAACGACATACTCGTAGACCTGCACAAGATGACCGACGGACGGCTCGATGCAGTGACAATGGCAGCCTATCTGCCACAACCCGCCGAGGGACAGACGTTTGCCGATGTGTCGCCATACGCCGTGGAAAGCCCCGCTGCATACGCCGGAACAATCTTCGACAAGATTGAAGAGACGGTTCATGCCAATCCCCTCTATCTCGGAATGGCACGAACTCCGGACGAAATAGCCGCCAACAAGGCTGCCGGACGCAAGTCCGTGCTTTTGGGAATAGAGAACGGAATAGCCCTTGAACACGACATCGCCAACGTGAAACACTTTGCACGGCGCGGCGTTACATACATAACGCTGTGTCACAACGGCGACAACGACATCTGCGACAGTGCAAAACGCAGCATGGCGACACACAACGGGGTGAGCGGTTTCGGTGCCGATGTGATACGCGAGATGAACCGTTGCGGCATAATGGTGGACATGAGCCATGCCGGAGAAAAAAGTTTTTACGACGCTCTCGACATCAGCACAGCGCCCATAGTGTGCAGCCACAGCAATTGTCGTGCACTGTGCGACGTGCCGCGAAACCTCACCGACGACCAAATGCGCGCCCTCGCCCTCAAAGGAGGAGTGATGCACGTCACGCTATACCACGGTTTCCTGCGCAATGATGACGGCGAAGCAAACATCCTCGACGCCGTCGCACACCTCGAACATGCCATAGACATAATGGGCATAGACCACGTGGGACTGGGCACCGACTTCGACGGAGACGGCGGCATATGCGGACTTGCAGACGCCTCCGAACTGATAAACTTCACCATGCAACTGCTCCGCCGCCGCTACAGTCATGGCGACATAGAGAAAATTTGGGGCGGAAACTGGATGAGAGTGATGAAGGCTGTACAAGCAAGAGAATGATAATTGCCCAACAGACTCATATCATGTAATACACTGTTAATACTCCTGTAATTTTTTATACAGACTGAAGACACTTATAAATAAAAAACATATTTATGTTATGACAAAAGTCGAAGCAATTGCAAAAGTAATGGAAGATAACGGCGGAACCGCAAGTCTTGACATTATATACAGGAATATATGCAAGTACTATCCCGATGCAAAATCTTCAAAAGAATGGGAAGCAGGAATACGTGGAGTATTATACAGGGAGATCAGAAACAACAGGAGATTTAAAAAGATAGGACTCAGTATTTATGCCATATCCGGCTATGAGGAAGAAACAAGACCCAGACAAAGCGATAAAATAAGGATGCACTCTTACATAGAAGGAATTTGTATCGAGCTTGGAAACTTCAATAATTATCTTACATACACCGCCGACCCGTCTGCAAAATACCGCGACAACCTCAAATTGAAAGACATAGCGACAATGGACAATATTCCTTCTTTCTCTTATAACGGCATAATACAAGATGCTAAACACATAGATGTAATATGGTTCAACAAGAAAGGTTATCGCTTTCCTAAACGCGTTTTTGAAGTTGTAGACAGTATAGGCACTCTGAACGGAGCCTTTAACCGTAGTCTGCAATTAAAGAGTTTCATAACAGACTTTATAATTGTCGCACCGGAAAAACACCGTGACAAGTTTAATCATACAATTGAACAAGATGTATATTCGTTACAAAAAGACAGATTTACATTCATAAATTATGATGATATTATGGACTTATACGAAACCACATCAAAGAAAAACAAGATTGAAACAAAACTGTTCGGATAATATATTCACAGACTTTTAAAAATATAGACGCATTATCCGGAAAACATCATACCGTTACAACAAAATCATAAAAGTATATTAAAAACAACAAGACAATGAAAAAAATATACATCGTAACCATATTCTCCATGCTCCTGTGCCTCATCTCCTGCAACAGCAAGAAAGGGGCGGCAGCAGACACGGCACAGGCGGCAAAGCCCGTAGCAGTGAGTTTCGACGCCGACAGCGCATACGCATTCTGCGAGGCACAGTGTGCTTTCGGACCGCGCACGATGAACAGCGAGGCACACGACAAATGCGGAGAGTGGATAAAAGAAAAGTTCAGACAGTACGGCATGAGCGTCACCACACAGGAAATGACACTCAACGCGTATGACGGCACACCGCTGAAATGCACAAACATCATAGCGAGCTACAAGCCGGAACTGACAACACGCATACTGCTGTGCGCACACTGGGACACACGTCCGTGGGCTGACAACGACCCCGACAAGGCAAACCACCGCAAACCGGTGCTCGGAGCAAACGATGGGGCAAGCGGCATAGCCGTAATGTTGGAAACGGCACGGTTGATACAAAATGCAGACACTGCTCTTAACATAGGAATAGACTTTGTGTGCTTCGATGCCGAAGACATGGGTACGCCACAGTGGGAAGACAGCGGCGACAGCGAAGAAACATGGGCGCTGGGCGCACAATATTGGTCAAAGAACCCGCACAAGGAGGGTTATGAGGCACGTTTCGGCATACTTCTTGACATGGTCGGCGGAGAAGGGGCACGCTTCTATCAGGAAGGATTGTCGAAGCACTTCGCACCGGAAATTGTAAAAAAGGTGTGGAAGGCCGCCAAGACTGCCGGCTACGGCAGCATGTTTCCGGACAGCGAAGGGGGCATGGTGACCGACGACCACCTACCAATAAACCGCAACACGGGTATACCCACGATAGACATCATCGCCTATTATCCCGACTGCGAGCGCAGCAACTTCGGTCCTACGTGGCACACCGTAAACGATGACATGGAGCACATAGACCGTAATGTGCTCAAAGCTGTAGGTCAGACAGTTACACAGATACTTTTTTCAGAATAAAACATATTTCCGAAAGGTGCCCTTTTACACGTTGAAAGGGCACCTTTCGGCTTCTAAAAGACCGTCTTTCAGACGTCAAAAGGGCACCTTTCACATATCATAACAGAATATTCAAAAATCACAGAGGCATTTTAAATGAATGTTTTTACGACACTTTTTAGTGTTAAACAATAATAAATGTTATATATTATGACGATTATCTGTTATAATAAATGGTATATTTGTAATATATTATCACTAACTCATTATTTATTATGACAGACACTGAGAAAATAAAAACAGCAGTTCTTTGCCTTGATAAGTACATGATTAATCAAGGTAAAGAAGAAATAGACGAAATCGAAGCAAACCGCGAACTGGAACGCGCAGGCATCTTAAGTGACGAAATTTCCAATCCGGGCAGACCGCTGAGGAAAATTCTGAGAAAACTACGCGACACAAACCTTCTGCCGCAAAACATAAGACAGATATACGGTTCATGGAAAATAAAGATTTCAACCACCATTACACGGAACGAAATAATATACCAATTCTGATATAAGATGGATGTATCATGGTTGAAAAGACAATAAAGATGGTGTGTGAAAATAAAGAGATAAAGGGAAGATAAAAGACAAATGTTTTGTTGTTTAATACAAGACTATTGTCCTTTATCACCCGTGGCACAGCCACATATCTTCTTTTATCTCCCCTTATCTTCTTTAAAAAATTCTTATGATGATTGTGGTTAAAGAACGATAAGTTTATCGTCCGCAGGTTAAAATGTCTTAAAACAGATTTACATTTCAACTCTTTGAGCGTCAAAGGAATATACGCAATAAACGCGAAACATTAACAAAAACAATGATAAAAAGATGAAAAAGAACATTTTAATGGTGACATTTGTTGCCGGATGTATGCTCATAAGCAGCTGTGCAAGCAAGAAAGACCTTGTGAACTGTCAGACAGAAAACAAGGAACTCACAGGAAAATATCAGGACACGAAAGACCGCCTGGCTGAAAGTAACGCGCAGCTCGCGGCAAGCAATGCTCGTGTGGCAAGTCTCGAAGAACAGTTGGCAGAGTCTAAAAGGGCATACGCCGCACTGCAAGGCTCGCTCGACAAGAGTTTGTCGAACACAAGCGCAAACAACCTCAACATATCAAAACTGGTAGACCAGATAAACGAATCGAACCAGTATATACGCCACCTCGTCGAGGTGAAGACCAAGAGCGACTCTCTCAATATGGTGCTCACCAACAACCTCACACGCTCGCTGAGCAAGGAAGAGATGAAGGAAGTGGACGTACAGGTACTCAAGGGCGTTGTATACATATCGCTCGCCGACAACATGCTGTACCGCAGCGGAAGCTATGAGATAAACGACCGTGCGGCTGAGACACTGAGCAAGATAGCGAAAATAATCATGGACTACAAGGATTATGACGTACTTGTAGAGGGAAATACCGATAATGTGCCCATCTCGCGCGAGAACATTCGCAACAACTGGGATCTCTCCTGCCTCCGCGCATCGAGCGTAGTTCAGTATCTGCAAAACCACTACGGCGTGGATCCAAAACGTCTCACAGCAGGAGGACGCGGCGAGTACAACCCGATAACAAACAACAACACCGAACTGGGCAAGCAGCGCAACCGCCGCACACAGATAATCATCACTCCAAAGCTCGACCAGTTCATGGAACTTATCGAGCAGGCTCCGGAAAATTAATAAATTAAGAATTAAGAGTTAAGAATTAAGAAAATATGCCTTGAAGGGTTATATAAGTCTTATAGGTCTTATAAGTCATATAGGTTCTATAAATACCCTTCAAGGCATATTTTCTTAATTCTTAACTCTTAATTCTTAATTAGATAGCTCTTTATTTAAAAAATTCTTCATTCTTCTCATCCCCTCTTCAAGTCTTTTTCTCGGGCAGGCAATGTTTATACGCACAAACGGGCGGTCACATTCGCCGTACATGCAGCCGTCGTTCAGCCATAGTTTCTGTGTTTCAAGAAGCCTGTCGGTTATCTGTTGCGATGACATTCCGAGATCCGAACAATCTACCCATACAAGGTAAGTGCCCTCCAGATTTACGACATTGAGCATGGGCATTTCGGCAGACATAAAATCTCTAAGGTATATATAATTACCGTACAGATAATCTATAAGCCCGTTCAGCCATTCTTCTCCCCGGACACTGTAGGCGGCGATAAGCGCCTCTACACCGAACGGATTGACATCGCACACCTCGTTGATGTTTATCGCCCTGTCCACCTTCTGTCTCATTTCGGCGTCTGCAACAGTAATGTTGGCAATCTGAAGTCCCGCAATGTTGAACGCCTTGCTCGGCGATGTGCACGTTGCCGAGTTCATCAGGAAAGCATCGGAAAGCGACGCGAATGGCGTATACTTGTATCCCGGCATGACGAGTTCGCAGTGTATCTCATCCGAAATCACGAACACACCGTAACGCAGACATATCTCGCCCATGCGCCTCAGCTCGTCTGCCGCCCACACGCGTCCGGCAGGATTGTGCGGATTGCACAGCAGAAAAGCCTTCACGGATGGGTCTGCCGCCTTGCGCTCAAAATCGTCAAAGTCTATGACATAAGTACCGCCCGTATATACAAGTTTGTTTTCTGCCATAATACAGCTGTTGTTGCGTATCGACGAAAAGAAACAGTTGTACACGGGCGTCTGTACGAGCACTTTGTCGCCGGGGCGTGTCACAGCCCTTATCACGGCAGATATTGCCGGCACAACGCCCGATGTATATATGATCCAGTCGCGCTTCATGCGCCAACCGTGACGGCGACCGAACCATTCGATAACGGCATCATAATACTCATCCGGCACATGCACATATCCGAAAATGCCGTGACGTGCACGTTTCTCCACGGCTTCGCGCACCACGGGAGCCGTACGAAAATCCATATCAGCCACCCACATGGGCAGCACATCACTGTCGTTTGCCTCGTCCCACTTCACGCTGTTGGTGCCGCGGCGATCTATTATTTCATCAAAGTATGACATTGCTTTTTTGTCGATTGTGATAGAGACTATAGAAGCTATAGAACCAATAGAAGCTATAGTCCTCCTTTTATCTCCTTATTAGACAAAAGACTATAAATGCTATAGAGACTATAGAAGCTATAGTCTCTATCAAACTTTATCCCTAAACGGTTACTATCTCACAGTCGCCCGGTGCCTTTTTATATTCATCGAGTATTATCTCGCCATATCCGGTGGCGGCAATACGCCCCGTAAGCGGGTTCTTCACACTTGTCACATTGCCCTTTATCGTGGCATGCACACTGCTGTATTCGAACGCCAGATCTGCATCCTCACCCATGGTACAGTTCTCCATTATCAGGTTCTCGGCATAGCACAGCGGCTGCGTTCCCGATATGTGGCAGTTTACAAGGCGCAGGTTGCGCGAGTGCCAGCCCAGATATTCGCCCTTTATCACCGAATCGTACACCGTCACATTGTCCGTCTCCCAAAAGGCATCTTTAGTGTTCAGTACCGAGTTATGTATCTCCACGTTCTTTGTATACTGGAAAGAATAGTTGCCGTTGAGCACAAGATTGTCTATGCGCACATTCTCGCAGTGCATCATTATATAGTCGGCATTGTCCGCCTTCACGTCCTTCAACTCAATGTTACGGCAGTGCCACAGCGTCTCCGCGGCATTAGGAAGTGTGACACCGGTTATCTTCAGCCCGTCCATATCGCGGAACATTTTGGGCGCCTCCACCGTACAGTCGTTCATTTCAAGCCCCTTGGAATACCACAACGCAGCCCTTGCGCCTTCCGTGAAGTGACAGTTGCTTATCCTGAACCCATCGACATGCCAGAAAGGATATTTGCCTTCAAAACGACATCCGCAAGCCTCAACATTGCTGCATTCTTTCAGTGCAGACTCTCCGGCATGTACCGTCACATTCTCAATTCTGATATCATGTGAACCGTATAAAGGTCTTTCACCTTCAAACTCTTTATCTTTAATAAGCTTCATATACGTTTGTTTTTACTTTTAACACTGCAAAGTTACTACAAAAAAGTGAAATGCGGAAAGATATAGTGATAGAATTGAGTTACAAGGGTTTTGGTTGAAGTGGCGATAATCCGTGAAGCCATTACAATCCCTGCCGAAGCCAAATCCTGACGCCGCTACGTTACTTGTTCGTAACCATGCCCGAAAATGCGACAAACGGGTACGAATAGCGAAACAAGGCTCTAAGGAATAGTGAGTTATCCATAACTCATGCGAAAAATCAGGTTACGGAAAAAGATTGCGTCGTTCCTCCCCGTTTTGCGTACCGACACCGGACTCTTCGCCAACTAATTTTGAAATCAAAAAAATTAAGGACGATGAAGAGTACATTTTCAGTAATCTACTACCTCAAGCGTCAGGTAGTGAAAAAGGACGGGACGGTTCCCGTCATGGGACGTATCACGGTGGACGGCAGCCAGACGCAGTTCAGTTGCAAGCTGAGTGTTGATCCGAAGCTGTGGGATACCAAAGGAGGACGTGTCACAGGCAGAAGTACGACAGCACTCGAAACGAACCGTATGCTTGACAAGATGCGGGTACGTATCAACAGGCACTATCAGGAAATCATGGAGCGTGACAACTTCGTCACGGCGGAAAAGGTGAAAAACGCTTTTCTCGGACTGGAACACCGCTACCACACGCTGATGCAGGTGTTCCGCCAGCACAACGAGGACTATGAGAAACAGGTGGATGCAGGCATGAAAGCCAAAGGCACACTGGAAAAGTACCGTATCGTTTACAAGCACCTGCAAGAGTTCCTCGACATTCGCTACCATGTGAAGGACATCGCCCTGAAAGAGCTTACCCCGGCTTTCATCTCCGACTTCGAGATGTTCCTGCGCACGGACAAGCACTGTTGCACCAATACCGTCTGGCTGTACGTCTGCCCGCTACGGACGATGGTATTCATCGCCATCAACAACGAGTGGCTGACGCGCGACCCGTTCCGCGAGTATGAAATCAAGAAGGAGGAAACGACACGCAGTTTCCTTACCAAAGAGGAAATCCGCCTGCTGATGGAGGGCAAACTGAAAAACGCCAAACAGGAACTGTACCGTGACCTCTACCTGTTCTGCGCTTTCACCGGATTGTCATTCTCGGATATGCGCAACCTCACGGAAGAGAATATCCGCACCTATTTCGATGAACACGAGTGGATAAACATCAACCGCCAGAAAACGGGCGTGGTGTCCAACATCCGCCTGCTTGACATCGCCAACCGCATAATCGGCAAATACCGTGGACTGTGCGAGAACGGCAGGATATTTCCCGTCCCGCATTACAACACGTGCCTTGCCGGTATCCGTGCCGTCGCCAAGCGTTGCGGCATCACCAAGCATATCACGTGGCATCAGAGCCGCCACACGGCGGCCACAACGGTATTTCTCTCCAACGGCGTACCCATCGAAACGGTCAGTTCTATGCTCGGACACAAGAGCATAAAGACGACGCAGATTTACGCGAAGATAACCAAAGAAAAACTCAATCAAGACATGGAGATCCTTGCGGCAAGGTTGAACGGCATTGAGGAATTTGCAGGTTGTACCATCTAAAAAAGAGAAGCCATGAAGCGTGACATAATCATCATAGAGGACAAGGCGGTCAGCGTAACCGGTAACGAAGTGTGGATGACCGCCACCGAAATAGCCGGACTGTTCCATACGACCGTCCCGGCAGTGAACGCCGCCATCAAAGCCGTCCGCAAGTCGGACGTGCTGAACGACTACGAGGTGTGCCGCTACATGCAGCTTGAAAACGGGCTGTATGCGGACGTGTACGCCCTTGAAATCATCATTCCGGTCGCTTTCCGGGTGAATACCTACAACACCCACCTGTTCCGTACATGGCTGGTGGGAAAGGCACTCTCACAAGATAAAGGGCAAACATACGTGATGTTCATACATAACGGAAAAGCCGGGTATTGCTGATTACAGATACCCCTAAAACAAGGAAACGGGCGACACCATTCAAGATGTCGCCCGTTTTTTTCATGCCCGCCTCACTCCAGCGGCTTGCGGTAGTTCGCTTCCAGTACCTCGCGCAGCCCCGTTTCCGGGTAAAGCACCTTCCCTCCCAAAAGTATGAAAGGCAACACGCGGTTGTTGCGGTATTCCTGCAATGTGCGTCGGCTGACACGGAGCAGTTCCGCCACCTCAACGTCCGTCAGGTAACGTTCCCCGTCCAGCGGAGGACGGTAATTCTCCAGAAATGCAGACAGCCATTTCGAGCCTTTGCGCATATCCTGCATTACAGAGGCTATCGGCTCGTCTTCCATCGTAAAAACGTTGTCGTTCTCATTCATCATAACTTCGGATTCAGTGGGTGAATAAACCAAATCATTTGCCGTGCGGATAAAGTGTGCCAATAAACGGTATCAGCCGCTTCACCTCCTCCGGCTTGTAATAGAACCTGCGGTTTATCTGCGAGTAGCCGATAAGCCGCCTGTCGCGCAGCGTCTGCAACGTGCGCGGACTTATTCTCAACTGCCCGCAGACCTCCTCGCCCGTGAGCCATCTTTCCATGCGCCCCGTGTCGCTTTTGCGCCTCAGGGCGGCGACCTTCTCCGAAAGTGCGCCGAATGCCGCCACCATCATCTCGAAGGTCTTTTTCTCAATAGATACTATTTCCATATTCATGCAATTACCGGTTTGCCCGCAAAGGTAACGATGCAGCCCCGTACACGTGCCGTTTTCCGCTGAAAGGCTGCCTGTTGCGCCATTTGACCGGGTTACGGAGCCATCTTCCGTAAAAATCTTACGTGAGTCACGTAGTGAGTTGTTAAAGCCCCCTTTGTTTATTGCCGAATTTTGCCGCAGAAACAAAAAGAAAGGACTGAATATGAAAGTGATAACGATGGAAAGTTCCGTCTTCCGGTCATTGACGGAACAGATAGCGGAGATTGCGGCGCACGTCCGTGCCGTCTCCGGCGACAAGAGAGCGGCATCGCCCGACAGGTTGCTCACCACACGCGAGGCGGCGCACCTGCTTAACGTGAGTACACGCACTCTCCAGCGTATGCGCAGCGAGCAACGCATCGGCTATGTCGTGCTTCGCGGCAAATGCCGCTACCGGCTGTCTGAAATTGACCGCCTGCTTGATGAGTGTACCGTTAACGAGGACGCCGCGACACCGCAGGAGCTGAAACGCAACCACACGCTGCGCACTGGAGGCTCCCCCAAAGGAAGGAGGACATAGCTATGGAACTGCTCACACGAAACATCTTCGAGGGCTGGATGCAGAAACTGATGGAGCGGCTCGACCGTCAGGACGAACTGCTACTGGCGATGAAAACGGAGGAACGACAGCCCACACTCACGGAAAGCATCCGCCTTTTCGACAATCAGGACTTGTGCATGCTGCTCCAGATAAGCAAGCGCACACTGCAACGCTATCGCAGTGTCGGCGCATTGCCCTACAAGACACTGGGGAAGAAGACCTATTACAGCGAGGAGGACGTGCTGACATTCCTTTCCAACCATATCAAGGACTTCAAAAAGGAAGATATAGCCTTCTACAAGGCTCGTATCCATAATTTCTTTCATAAATAACCCATTA
>NZ_JABKKJ010000032.1 GCF_013166515.1 Xylanibacter caecicola
CATAAAGGTTGTACATACGATGGTTTGAACTTAATGTTTTAATCACCACTAAGTTACTAAAAATCAGCGACATGTACAACTTTTTACTCATATTTATCAACTTAAATTAATTCCGCCAACGGGTTTTTATTTATATTCTGCGTTATAAAGGACGGAATTATAACCGAAACTATCTATTTTTTCTTGGTTTTCTGCAGACAGTCGTAAACTTTGCCTTAGATACACATACGGATAAGTGCGTTCTCTGCGATAGGTACACCGTTCTTCTTCCGATTCTATAATGTAAAATTTGTAACTAAAAAGTTGGTTATCCATTAAGTAAATTACATGTAAAGTTTTAAAGCTGATATACATTAGCGGACGGAAGTTATGACTGTTTTTACAGTATTATAATGCTTATATACAAACCAAAACATTATCTTTGCAGAATGAGAAACTTTATTTTAATGATGATGCTTCTTGCGGCAGTGGCATGCACGGATAACAATAACCGCACGGACAACAACGATGACATGGAGGCATATAGATGTCTCGAAGAGGCTAATGTGTTGAACGAGAAGGAGGAGCATGACTCAGCGAGGACTGTGCTTGCACGGGGATTGGGCTACGAAAATGCCGCAGACAGCACCAAGGGGATGCTGAACGCCGAGATGTCTGCTGCCTGTTCGCTGAGTGGAGACATGGATGAGGCTTTGAAATATGGGCGAAAAGCCATGGCTTTGTGTAGAGACAATGTGGAGCTGTATGTGATATTGTGTGGTAACACCGGTATTGCGTACAGGAGGTTGGGTATGAACGACTCTGCCGCTACATGCTATAAGGAAGGAGTTGAGGTGGCACAAAGAAGCGGATATGATGAAGGACTGGCATATTTGTATAATAATCTGGCGGTGCTATACTATGAAATGGAACGTTACGACGAGGGTGTGGAATACTCGTTAAAGGCGAAAACATGCGCAAAAAAGGCAGACGACGAGGTGGAATATTTGTCGGCTATGGCAAACGAAGGAATAGGATATGCCAAGAAAGACGATAACCGGCGTGCTGCAGAACTTTTGAAAGCTGTGTTCGGAAAGGCTGAGAGTATGGAGAGTACACCGTTGAAACTGAAGGTTATAAACTATCTGCTGAGCGCATGTCGCAAATTGGGAGACGATACGTCAGTTGATTTTTATCTTGCCAAGGGAGAGCAGATAGCCCGGGAGGTACCGGCAACAAGTATAGCAGTAGCGGGAATAATGGAGTCGAAGATGAATACGCTGCTGGAGCGCGGCAACTATCGTGCGGCTCTTTCCACTGCAGAAGAGCTTGAAGCAATAAAACAGTTTCAATCCATGCCGCCATACAAACTGCTCATGGTAAAGGCACGGTGCCATGCGGGACTGGGCAGTCACGAAGAGGCATACAGACTGGAATGTGAGGCCGTGGCAATGCAGGACAGCGTGCGCAACGGCGAAGTGGAAAAGCAGTTGTCTGAATATTCGGTACGTTTCAAGACACAGGAGAAAGAACTGGAGATAAGCCGTCTGCAACAGGAAAAGAGCACGGAACGGGCGCGGATGTTGGCTATTGTCGCCGCGCTGACAGTGGTTACAGCTGTGCTGATAATCGTACTGTTATGGGCAAGATTACGCAGAAAAGCACGACAACAGCAAATGGAAATAGACATGGCGCGCAAATATATAGACGGCATGGAGACGGAACGGGCGCGGCTTGCACGCGAACTGCACGACGGGGCTTGTAACGATCTTTTGGCTTTGGGCATGGACATGAGGAGCGGAAATACAGGTATGGATGAGTTGGTAAAACGCGTGCAGACAATGCGCACATCACTTCGACGCATATCACACGAGCTTATGCCGCCATCGTTCGTTTATGCTTCAATAGACGAGATTGCCGCCGACTATCTTACGCATCTGGTGAAACCCGACAACATGAATATAGACTACAGCCTGAAAGGTGAGAGCTGGGGGAACATTCCGGATAAAGTGTCTTATCAGCTGTACCGTATAATGCAGGAGGCTGTGAGCAATATAATACGCCATTCGTCGTGCACTCATGCAGAGGTGGCAATGACATGTGACGGAACGCATATATCACTGTCCGTAACCGATAATGGGAACGGGGGCAATGTGAACGAAATTAATGGGAAAGGAATAAGTTCAATGCGTGACAGGGCAAACAGCATAGGGGCGCAATTTGAGTGGACATCGGGCTGTGCCGGAACATGCATTAAGGTCTGTTTTTAGATGTCCTGGAGTATTGAAGCACCTACCGATAGCCGTAGTTTTGTAGTCATATCCTGTTTTATTGAATACATTTTTTTGATAATGAGGAATGAAATGTTTAATTTTGAACAAGAAAATTATATGGTGGAAAACCTTATTACAAAAAAGTGTATCATAAAACAAAACAGATAGGCGAGGTGGACATATTGGTGATAGAAGATCATCAGATAGTGTTGCTTGGTCTCAGTACATTACTGTCTACATGCGACGGCATAAGACGTATAGACAAGGCAACGACTGCCGTTGAGGCGATATCACTTGCCCGGGAGCATGTCTTCGACATAATAATCATAGATGTTGAACTGCCGGACATGTCTGGTTTTGAACTTTTAGACAGGTTGCGCGAAATAATTCCTGACGTTTCGGTGATATTTCATTCCATGCACGAAGAGTTCTGGATAATAAAGCGCATGATGAACAGTGGTGCTGATGCCATAGTGTTGAAGAGTGACGATATTGGCGAACTGAAGAAAGCCATAGAGCGTGTAGTGTCCGGAGACAGCTATTATAGCAACAGATATGAAGAGTATTGTAGGGAATATGAGAAACAACAGATTTTGACAGAAAGGGAACTTGATGTACTGAGAGCTATTGCCGAAGGAAAGAAAACGGCGGAGATAGCCGCACAGCTGTTTGTTTCCAACAATACTGTGGAGTTCCACCGCAAACGATTGTTGCGCAAGTTGGGAGCTTCGAACATGGCGGAACTTATAAAGAAAGCCATGGAACGTGGATTTATGCGACTATAAACATTTAATAATAAATAATCATGAAAAAACAAATAACTCTTGTCATTATGGCCTTGATAATATCATGTAGTGCCGAAGCCCAGTTCATAAAGAAGTTGGAAAAGGCTCTCCAAAAGGCCAACAGTGCTCTGAACAGCGTCTCAGGGCAAACGGAAAACAGACAGGGCACAAATAAAATAGGATATATAAAATATCAGGAAGAGCCTTCTTTTGTAAACAGCTGGGGAACAATGGAATTTATCAAGGCTGTTGGCAACTCGGAAAACGGTGCGATACAGGTGATAATACGTATAAAGACAAAAAGCGGAAAGCACTACAGCGTGAAGGCGGACAAGGTGAACGGTCCTAACGGCGAACAGCTTGTGGAAAACAGGAACTGGACACGCGGAGAATGGACGCTGAAAGATGCAGCCAACGGAATATACGTAAGTCCGGTATGGGTTGTGCCGACAACATACCAAAGTCTCAGCCATATATGTGTGGTGACATTTCTACAGGATATATGGGCTGATATCTACAACATCCCGATAGAATGGCAGAAGCCTGCGACAAGCGCCGCAAGCATGCCGTCAATATCCCTAAAAAGTTTCGGAAACATCAGGATTGGCATGAAACTTCGGAATGTACCCAAGACCATGAGCGGTGTATATACAAGGGTGCAGGAGAGCGGATGCGGATGTGACGGCACGCAATACGAGTGTTACAACGGAGATAACATGGTTGTAAACGTGACAGACGGTGACGGTGATGACATCGTGGACGAGATAACGGTATCGAAAGAGGGTGTAAAGATAGAAGGCACATCTATATATATAGGAATGCCTCTGAGCAGTCTCAGAGCCGTAAAGGGAATAAAAAGGCTTAACAACGGCAGCGAATATTATAAATATGGCAACTATGAGATATATCTGTCGGAAAACAACACGGTATACATGGTGGTTATAAAATAGGTTGTAAACATTTGTGGCTTTTGGCATTTCATTGAACCGGAGGCATTCTGGACCTTACCATAAAAATGACAAAAAGTTTTGAACTACGGTCAATTTATATTACCTTTGCATCACGGTTCCGTAGCTTAGCTGAATAGAGCGTCAGATTCCGGTTCTGAAGGTCGTGGGTTTGAATCCCACCGGAATCACACCGTAGACAGACGGAAATCCTTACAGAAAGATGGATTTCCGCCTGTCGATATTTTATAAGAATGAACAATAATTAATTTCTTACATCTACTTAGTACATATTTATATGCTTAACCGATTTATTTCTTTTTGAACCCCGTCCAAAAAGCGGGAAGCGTGTGCCCCGTCCATTTGTGTATGGTGGAATTGGAAAGAAACGGTAAGTGTTGTTTTCAACAGTCGACGTTTGTATTTGCCCCAAATAAGAAACGGATTGTTGAAAATGCCGCTATACATGCCCACAGCACCGTCTATTTCGTATTGTGCCAGTGCGGAAGTGCCGATGACCATGCTTTCCGTTAGGTCGTGGTTTATGCAGCTTTCAGCCACTTGTTTGGTAAGTTGCAGATAGTGTCGATTGAACAGAGACAAATCCTCGCAGAAAGGAATATCACACGAACTTACCTCGCCCTCTCTGTTGGCGACAATGGTGTTTACTGCAATGCTGTCGTACTGCATCAGTTTGCCGCCCACGGGCAGCAGATAAAACTCTTTGATGCTGCTTGCGGCTTTGCCGATGCACCAACACATCAGCATGTTGAACTTCATTCCCGATTTCCGACTGACTTTCACAAGGCGATATACGTTGAGTGTCTTGAAGAATGTCACCATCGGCATAGGTGCGTTCATCCACATTTCAAAGGCGTAGCCCCTGCCGGTTTCCTGGGGATTTACTTCTTTCATACTTTCATTTAGTTAATTCTGTTTTCTCTTTGATAACAGTGTCTATTCTTGATTTTGATAGAATGTCAAGATCTGTTTGTATTTGCATTCTGTCAAATCAAGAATAGACACTGTTGCTGTATTTCGGGGTTTTACAAGAAAATCCCGGCAGGCGGATGATTATTTATCTTGATACCTCTTCTTTATCCGTGTATTGTCAGTTCTCAAAGCTCAGTTTCACTTCGCCTGTATATTCGCCGTTTGCCCATACCGCCTGTGCCGACGGACCGTTAAGGTCGGTGGTGTTCACCTTATTGCGCACGCCGGGGATTACTTGCATTATGCTGATGCCTGTTTCCGGCAGTGTGTAGAGCAGCTGATCGCGACCGTCACGCGGCTGGTATACGCCTATGTATTCGCGGTCGGTGCCGGGTTGTAGGGTTACGGTTCCGAGCTTAGACTCGAGTTTCATCCATTGTACGCCGGCGAAATAGCCTTTGAACTCAGGATAGAGGAAACTCTCGCCGGGTACCGGGTCGTTGTACTCGTTGCTCCAGATACCGAGTTGCGGGCCATGCAGGCGGTTCTTCCAAACCCGGTATGGACCGCAACCGAGCCACTGCTTGCGCAACATGTATTCCTCGGGGAAGTCGAATTTGACACCCATAAGGTCTACAACGCCGTTGAACACATATTTATAAACAAGGCGCACCGTGCCGTTGGGGGCGATGTGCCACTCGGCTTTTTGCAGTGAACCGAGGTCGTATGTTGCCGTAACGATAAGAGTATCGTTCTCTCCCTCTGTGGCTGTTATGCCGGCAAAGGTGCCGAAGTCGGGATATTCGGTATATGTTGTCTTCTTCTTTTCAGCCTGTGGATCATCGTGGTTGTAGAACTGGTCCCATGAGCGGTCGGCACGGCGGTATGCAAAGAACTTAGGTCCGTTGCCGAATTTTATCTCTTTGCCGTCCACGGTCACACTCTTAAGTGTTCCGTCTTCGGTAGAGAACGTGTAGGTTGTGTTGTCTGCCGTAACCACTCCGTTGCTGTACGACGGGCGTGGCTTGCGCATACGGTTCTCTCTCTTTACTGTCATGTCCGTTCGGGTGTCCTTTAGCTTGAACGCCCATGTGTAAAGTTCTTCGTCATATTGGTCGGTTGCCTTTACAACAAGTCCTTCTGCATCAGCCGGAACCTCGGCTATGGCAATCTCTCCCGTCTGTCCGGGGGCGATGTCGGTACCGTTTATTGTTTTAGATTTTATGACTTTTGTATCCGTGCCTTCATATTTCACATACGAGCAGTCGAATTTCACGCCTTTAAGACTTAGGAAATCATATCGGTTTTCTACAATGAGGCGGCTGCCGTCCACAGACGTTTCATTGCAGGTCTGCAGATATCCGCCCTTGCTGTCAAGCAAGCTTTCGTTAACACCTTTCAGCGTAACCTGTACGGGACACCATATCTGCTTGACCGTATAGTAGCTTCCTTCTTTCTCGTGATGCGGACCTACAATACCGTCGGCACCGTAGTTGCCCACGTTGTCTATCATGCCGTTCATGTCAGTACGCACAACTCCTTCATCGGCATACGCCCAGATGAAGCCTCCTGCACAGCGTGGCCATGAGCGCATCAGCTTCCAATAGTCGTAAAGTCCGGCACCTGCTCCTCCGTCATATAGGGCATGTAGGAACTCCGTCGGCATGAATATTTCCGGCTTGCGCATATATTCCTCACTCTCGCCGTATGAGCGGTAGTGCATTGTTTCGAAACCTCCGAAGTTTCCCTGCGGATGTAGTACCGGACGTTTCTGTATGTCCCACTTGTGGAAGTCGCCGTTAAGTTCGTCGTTCCAGCCCTTCTCGTTACCGTTGCTCCACCAGATGATTGAAGGATGGTTCACATCGCGTATCACCATTTCGCGTATCAGTTTCTGACCGTTTATGGTCTCGTGGTGTCCGTGCCATCCGCTCAGCTCGCTCATTGCATATAGTCCCAGACTGTCGCAGGCATCGTAGAACTCAGGATCGGCAGGGTAATGTGACGAGCGCACGGCGTTCATGTTCATGCTCTTTATCAGTTTCACGTCTTCGATGTTCAGCTTTTTGCTGAGAGTGCGCCCGCTTTCGGGCCAGAAGCTGTGACGGTTCACGCCACGTATGTTCACTTTTTTGCCGTTGATGTACAGACCGTCATGCTCGCGTACCTCTATTGTGCGGAAGCCGAACTTGTCTTTCTCTATGTGAAGTGTCTTGCCGTTGTTGTCAAGCAGTGCGAACGACACCTGATAGCGGTTGGGTGTCTCGGCGCTCCACAGCTTAGGATTGTTCACCTTAAACGATACATCGGCGTGGTCGCTGCCGTTTCTTATGTCTGTTGTGTTTTCGGCAACTTTCTTTCCCGCCATGTCGGATATGGTTGTGCGTATCTTTGCACCGTCAAGCGTATGGTTTGTCAGCACGTATGCGCTGAACGTGCCGTCCGCCTTGGCGTCTATGGCTGTCCGCTCTATGTTTATTGCCGGCTTGCATACTATGAACACGGGGCGGAATATGCCGCCGAAGTTCCAGTAGTCGGCACGTCTTTCCGACAGGTTCACGCCTGCATTGGTGCTCTCCTTGCTAACCGTAACCTCAAGAAGATTCTTCTTGTCGCCGAAGAACACACGGTCGGTCACGTCGTATGTGATGCGGTAGAATGCTCCTTGGTGCATCGAGCCAGCCTTGCGCTTGTTTATTTTTACCTCGGTGTCGGTCATCGAAGCCTCGAATACAAGGTCTATATGGTGGTTTGCCCACTCCTTGGGCAGTGTGAACTCGTATTTGTACATGCCCTTCTCGTCTGCAATGCCGTCAGGAAAGGCTTTTCCATAGAATTTCATTCCATACTGATACGTGCCGAAACCCTGAAGTTCCCAGCACGACGGAACTCCTATTTTTGTCCATTTTCCGGAGTTGTTGCCACCTGTACAGTAGAAATCCCATTGCACCATGTCGTCATAGCCGTGTCCGCTAAGATACTTGCGATGTGTCTGCACATCGTTCTGTGCATTCATTACCAGCGCTACAATAGCCAATAATGTAGTGAGTAATTGTTTTTTCATGTTTATCGATAAAATGTGTTTTTATATATAAGAACGTATGTGCATGTACTTTTGTTATAGGCGGTTTGCTATATTTTTGGATTTTTTTACATAAACCCTGTGCCTTGCCATTGCCTTTTCCCCGACCGATGTTGCGCATGGTGTGTCTTTAGTTATAGATTGTAACATTCCGAACCTGTTTGCTTACAGTTTTCCGTCGCATGGTTCTCCGGTCATAACCCTATGCTTTTTGATGCAAAACCGATAGCTTTACGTTGTGAAAAGCTATGCTTTAGCATGTCCGGATGTGGCGGTTACGATTTGTAACCTGCACAGGTGTCCGGCATGGCAGCATGCGATAGATATATACGTTTGGTCTTGAACATCTACTTATGAATAAAAGTATGAAATAAATCTTAAAATGTTCTTTGCCTTGTATACTTTAGCATTATTTTTGTAGTCTTGATTATAGAAACCAATTAATTATCAGATTATGTCAACGACAGTTATTATTATTTTAGTGGTAGTGGTGCTTCTCTTATTATGGGGAGTGAGTATTTACAACAATCTTGTGCGTCTTAGAAACAATCGTGAAAATGCTTTTGCAAATATCGACGTTCAACTTAAGCAGCGTCATGACCTCATTCCGCAACTCGTGGCAACGGTGAAAGGCTATGCCACACATGAGAAAGAGGTGCTTATGAGAGTTACCGAGGCACGTTCGGCAGCTATGGGTGCGACATCGATAAACGACAAGATACAGGCAGAAAATGCGCTTAGCAGCGCTCTTTCGGGACTTAAGATTTCTCTGGAGGCTTATCCCGACTTGAAGGCAAACCAGAACTTCCTGCAGTTGCAGGGCGAAATATCGGACATAGAAAACAAGCTTGCAGCGACACGCCGCTTCTTCAATTCGACAACGCGCGAGCTTAACAATGCCGTGCAGACATTCCCGTCGAACATCTTCGCCGGCATGTTCGGTTTCGGCAAAGAGCCTATGTTCGAGATACCGCAGGAAGAGCGTGCCGTCATGGACAAGGCACCTGAGATTAAATTCTAAATCCTTGCGCTGATGAAATATGTAGGAATGTACACCCAGGTGAGGCGCAACAATATGCTCAGCGTGTTGCTGCTTCTGCTGTTTCCGTGCATCATGCTCGGTATGATATGGGTGTTTCTTGCGCTGGTGAATTATTTCGGCAACGGATATTACAACGAGTATGGCGAAGTTGTGCATCAACTTGATGCCGAGACAGTCAACTATTATTTTGTCTCATCCGTTCCATACGTGCTCGTAGGGGTGGGAGTGTGGTTCGTCATAGCTTATTTTGCCAACAGTTCCATGGTGCGCAATGCCACAGGGGCACGCCCGTTGGAACGGCGTGAAAACCCGCGTGTATATAATATAGTGGAAAATCTTTGTATGACATGCAACATGGATATGCCGAAGATAAACGTGGTTGACGACCCACAGCTTAATGCCTTTGCCAGCGGAATAGACAAGAACAGCTATACCGTTACGGTGACAACAGGTCTGCTCCATCTGCTGAACGATGACGAGCTTGAAGGTGTCATTGCTCATGAGCTTACTCATATACGCAACCGCGATACCCGTCTGCTCATCACAAGTATTATCTTTGTCGGCATAGTTTCCACCATTATGAGTCTCGTGGTGCGCATGATGTACAACATGATGTGGTTCGGCGGAGGCGGTCGCAGTCGTGATAACGAGAAAAACAACGGACTTGGAATTGTCGTTGTTCTGCTTATAGGTGCCGTATGCTGTGCCATAGCCTATTTCTTCACTCTGCTTACACGCTTTGCCATATCGCGCAAGCGCGAGTACATGGCAGATGCCGGAGGAGCAGAGCTGTGCGGCAACCCTCGTGCCCTTGCATCCGCCTTGCGCAAAATATCAGGCAATCCGGGGCTTTCGCATGTCAACCGCGACGATATAGCACAGCTGTTTATCATTCATCCGCAGGGTTTCTCTCAAGGCATGATGAGTTTCTTCAGTTCTCTCTTCAGCACTCATCCAGATACGGAGAAGCGTATAGAGATACTGGAGCAGTTCTGAATTAGTTTTATTCGTAATTCATTCACTTGTATTAAAATGCGGAAAGCATGTGAATGAATTACGATTTTTCATGTGTTTTGTTCCGCTTTTTTATATTCCATGCCATGGAATATTATTTTTTCACATGTAAATGCAATGAAGTTTACGCGAGTTCGGGATAAAGGACAATGGCTTTAGCCGGTTCCTGCATGGGAGAAAATATATTCGGATATTCTTATCCCGAACTCGCATAAGTTTATGTCAGATTACTGAAAAAAACTTATCTTATACAAAATACAAAAATCTTATTATTCCACTTTGTCAGATAAGTTGTGGCAAGAATGAAGATATTATCAGTACCACAATACCAATGACAAGCACGGCAATGGTCTTGGGCGAGCAGCCTTTCCACTCTTTAAGTATTATGCCCCACACATTTGAGAACACTACGTTTAGTGCCATAAGTATGCAGAACGAGAGTGTCATTAGAGTAGGCGACTCTGTAAGGAAACCTTTGCCTATGGAAAGTCCGAAGAACTGACTGTACCACAACGCGCCCGCCAAAGCACAGAATAGCAAGTTGTTGCCCCACACCTTGCCGTTTTTGTAGTCACTCCACGTTCCATTCTTACTGTTTTGGTAGAAGCAATATACGGCATTAGTGATAAATCCGCCAAACGTGACGAGGAATGTTGCCGGCAAAGTCTTGTACATGTCAGGCGTAAGGTCGCCGAAGTTGATGTCCTTTCCAAACTCAAGTCCTACATTGAAACATCCGCTCATGAAACCGGCAAGTAGCGCAATGGCAAGTCCTTTCGGGAAATTAAAGTCCTTTACTGCGGCTTTCTTCTCCTCTTCCGACAACGAAGCGGCTTTCATCGAACCGGCAACGCCTATTATGGCAATACCGAGAAGTGTGACGATAACACCGAGAATAACGGCGAACGTGAGAGAACTGAGGGCATCCAATTCAGGAAAGAACATGTTCAGAAGCACCGGTCCCATTATTGTTCCCAGTCCGGCACATGTGCCGAGAGCTATAGACTGTCCGAGAGCCACGCCCAGATAACGCATCGACAGACCGAATGTAAGACCGCCTACGCCCCATAAAGCTCCGAAAAGTACTGTCATACCGATATTAAAGGAATTGCCGGATGCAAGCAGTCCGCACAGGCTGTGTCCTTCGGGAACGGCAAGCAATGCACCGAGCAGCGGTAACAACAGCCATGCAAAAACACCCTGAACAATCCAATAACTCTCCCAGCTCCAGTCCCTTATTTTGTTTATGGGAACATAACAGCTCGACTGGCAGAAAGCTCCTACGGCAATAATCAAGAGTCCTATTATTATTTCCATGATTAAAAATGATTATAAAATGAAGAATGGTAAAAATGAAGAATGATGAATGAAGAATTTGCTGCCGCGATAATTTAATTGTTTTAGATTCTATAGGGCTTATAAGTCTTATATGGCTTATTGGTTAAATAATGGCGGCAGCAAATTCTTTATTCATCATTCTTCATTTCCGAAAAATTAACGTTTTGATGTTACTTCTGCCTCATATTTCTCAACGGCAGCAAGATATTCTTCTCCTACCGGTACGTTGTTACGAACGCAGAATTCATCGTAAACAGCATTCCAAGGCATGTTCTTGCACTCCTCAAGCAATGCAAGACGCTGGAACTTCTTGTCTTCCAGTTCATATTTGCGCAGCGTTGCCAGCGGCTCGAGCAGAGCACGGAGCATACATTTCTGTGCCGCGCGGCTACCTATTACGTATGCACCGATACGATTCAGTGTACCGTCGAAGTAGTCAAGACCATAATGAACACGATCGAGAGCACCGGCACGTACAATCTCGCTGAACAAGTCCATTGTCGGATCATCCATTATTGTAACGTGGTCTGAATCCCAACGAACCGGACGAGAAACGTGCAACATCAGTTCCGGAACGAAAAGCAACATTGCAGATACCTTGTCGGCAACGCTCTCCGTCGGGTGGAAGTGACCTGTATCGAGAGTTATCATCATATTGTTCTTGGCAGCGTATGCTGTGTAGAAATCGTTTGAGCCTACTGTATAGCTTTCAAGACCGATACCGAACACCTTGGACTCTACACAGTCCTTCATGTTATCATACTTCTGTGCGAATATCTGGTCGAGCGAATCTTTAAGCAATTCACGGTACATCAGACGGTTAACGGTCAAGTCCTTACTTCCGTCGTGTACCCATGTGTTCATAATACACGGATCGCCCTGTGCCTTACCTATAGCCTCTGAAATGGCACGACAGCGCTTTGAGTGCTCAATCCAGAAGTCGCGTATGCCTTTATCGGGATTGGCAAGACTAAGGTCACCGCTCTTTGCATGTGAGAATGACGTAGAGTTGAAGTCAAGCAGAGTGTTGTTTTCCTTACCCCAGTCTATCCAGCTTTGGAAATGTTCAACCTCACACTGGTCGCGGTCAACGTACTTACCGCCGAAATCACCGTAGATCTCATGCAGGTTCAGACGGTGTGTACCGGGAATAAGAGACTTTGCATAAAGAATATCCGTACGCAGTTCATCTATGTTGCGAGCTTTACCTGGGTAATTGCCGTTAACTTGAATACCTCCGGTTAACGAACCGCCCTGATTCTCAAATCCGGCAACATCGTCTGCCTGCCAGCAGTGCATGCTCAGATGGAAATTCTGCATCTGCTCCAATACTTTCTCCGTATCTACTCCAATGGCAGCATAACGCTCTTTTGCCACCTCGTATGCCTTTGTTACCAATTCTGTTTTCATTTTTCTTTGATTTTTAGTTTGATATTATTGTTATTGTTTTTTATAGGAATTATAGAGACTATAGAACCTATAGAGTCTATAGGGGGGATCATTTGTTAGCAAGCCCCCTTGTTGTCTATCACTGTCAGATATCGTCCGTATGCCTCTTCCCACAGTTCTTTGTCCTGCGGAACAAAGTGTTTCAGTGACAGGCTGTTTGCTATTATGCGGCGCATATCCCAAATATCCTTCACATCACCTGCAGCCTTTGCCTGTATCATTATATTGCCCAAAGCCGTACCTTCCTGCGGACCGGCAAGAACCTCCACACCGGTAGAGTTGGATGTAAACTGGTTGAGATAATTATTAAGGCTTCCTCCGCCGATGATGTGCAGAACATCGATAGGGAACGACGACATCTCTTTAAGATAGCCGAACACCTGACGATAACGCAAGGCGAGACTTTCAAAGATACAACGGCTGATCTCTGCATATCCTTCGGGCACATGCTGTCCCGTTTCACGGCAATACTGCCGTATGGCATCCACCATCGACGACGGATTGGCAAACATGCTGTCGTCCGGATTTATTATACTTTGGAATGCCGGTTGCTTCATTGCCTCCGCAATAAGCTCCGTATGCGATTTTGGCGCATCCGTCCACTCCTTACGACAACGTTCGTACAGCCACATGCCGCATATATTCTTAAGGAAACGTGTGGTGCCTTCTATACCGCCCTCATTTGTAAAGTTGCGTTCATAACTCACATCGTTTATTATCGCATTCTTTGTCTCAATACCCATAAGGCTCCACGTGCCACTGCTGAGATAGGCAAAATTCTCGTCCTTGGCAGGAACAGCGGCAACGGCACTGCCCGTATCATGACCGGCAACAGCTATCACCGGTATCGCCCCAAGTCCTGTCATCTTCTGGACTTCCTCTGTAAGAGTTCCTATGCAGTGTCCGGGCTTAACCATTGTACCGAACTTGTCACGGGTAAGTCCCACGCTTGCAAGAAGTTTTTCATCAAGTTGTTTCGTACGCGGATCAAGCATCTGGCTTGTAGAAGCAATGGTGTACTCGCATACGGCATTGCCCGTGAGCATCCAGCCAAGCGCATCGGGCATGAAAAGAATTTTCTCGGCATTCTTAAATGCAGAGTTTCCGTCACGTTTCATGGCATACAACTGGAAAAGAGAGTTGAAGTTCATGAACTGTATTCCCGTGATACGGTAAACTTCTTCCTTGCTCACCTCATTCCCGAAATACTCTTCCATTTTCCCGAAAGTATGAGGATCGCGGTATGCAAGCGGATTGCGCAGTATGGCGCCGTCGTCTCCTATGCACACAAAATCTACTCCCCATGTATCTATACCGATGCTCGCAACAGGAATGTTGCGCTGTGCCACAAGTTTTAGACCTTTTATTATCTCATTATAAAGCGCATATATATCCCAATAGAAATGTCCTCCCGTCTCTATCAGGTTATTGTCAAAACGAGTAAGTTCTTCAAGATTCACCTTCCCTCCGGCAAGTGTACCTACAATAGTACGTCCGCTTGTAGCCCCGAGGTCTACGGCAAAGAAACATTTATTGCTTTCCATAAGAATGTGTTTTGTATTAAATTATGATTGCAAATATACCTGTTTTTTACAACAAACAGGCATAATTATTGATAATTAAACCAAAAGTTTTGATTGTGCTTTCCCTGCTCGGGCGCTGGTATTGCCACACCTTTGTTAACAGAAAAGTCACATGGAATCATATTCTGCCTTCATTTTCCGTGTAAACTTTTTCACGACTTCGTCCAACGAGTGATCGATAAGCCTGAAAATAAGTTCGTCTTCCACGTCGGCATTGAAGTGTATCTGATTCCAATATTTCTTGTTGAAATGCCATGCAGGCTCAACTGCCGTATATTCGTCACGCAGTTCAGCGGCATAACCGGCATCGCACTTCACCACAATCATATCCGGTTTTTCGAGCATCAATACGGCAAACATCTTGCCCATAACCTTAAAGACCAGTGTATCTTCATCGAACGGAAAACTTTCCTCACAGCCTTTCTTTGAAAGACAATAATCTCTTGCAACTTCTATATTCATCGTCTGTTTTTCATATTATTTATACTAAAATGCAAATATACCAAAAAATTAATTATTCATAATCGCCTCATTAATAAATAATGTATATCTTTGCACGCGGAAAACTAATCTTAAATTAAAAACATGTCTACTTTAACTATTGCAATTATCGTCGTATTCATACTCGGCTATGCATGCATAGCCCTTGAAAGTGCGACAAGAGTGAACAAGGCCGCCGTGGCTTTGCTTATGTTTGTTTTTTGCTGGACTCTCTTTATGCTTGATCCGGGAAGCTATATCACAGGAAACTTTTCGCACGAGGAACTGCTCCAGCAAGTAACAGCCGTAATGGAGAAGCATTTGGGAAGCACTTCTACCACACTGTTCTTCCTGATGGGTGCAATGACTATCGTGGAACTTGTCGACCAGAACGGCGGGTTCAACTTCGTAAGAGACACGATGAAGACCAGCAGCAAGAAGACTTTGCTATGGCGCATCGCGTTCATGACATTCATTCTTTCAGCCATTCTCGACAATCTTACCACGTCAATCGTCATGATAATGATACTGCGCAAGTTGGTCAAGGATAAAAAAGACAGAATAATATATGCTTCGTTAGTGATTATCGCAGCCAACTCGGGAGGCGCATTCTCGCCAATCGGCGACGTAACAACGATCATGCTGTGGAACAAGGGGCTGATAACGGCGGCAGGTGTTATCATGGAAATATTCATACCCTCGCTGGTTTCTATGGTCATCCCTGCATATATCCTTTCACATTCCCTCAAAGGAGAGCTTGCAAACGTGGCTGAAAAGACAAACATAACCGAGGCTGAGGCACTTACGGCAAGACAGCGCAAGACGATATTCTTCCTTGGAGTGGGAGGTCTTATCTTCGTTCCTATCTTCAAGTCCATAACACATCTTCCGCCTTTCGTGGGCATACTGCTCGTGTTAGGCATACTGTGGACCGTCACGGAAGTGTTCTATTATCATCTTGAAGAGGGCAACGACAAGAACGGCATGCAGAAACGTGTCACCAAAATGCTGTCGCGCATAGACATGGGCACCATCCTTTTCTTCCTCGGCATACTCATGGCTGTGGCATGTCTTGAGACTATCGGTGTTCTCGAAGCTCTCGGCGAGGGACTGAACGTTGTGTTTGACGGAAACCATTACCTTGTTACCGGCATCATCGGAGTATTGTCGAGCATTGTTGACAACGTGCCCCTCGTAGCAGGTTGCATGGGAATGTATCCCGTTGCCGAGGCGGGCGACATGGCAGTAGACGGCATCTTCTGGCAGCTTCTTGCCTACTGTGCCGGCGTTGGCGGTTCAATGCTAATCATTGGAAGTGCCGCAGGCGTAGTGGTTATGGGACTGGAAAAAATTTCATTCGGCTGGTACATGAAGAAAATCACATGGATAGCATTTGCCGGATATCTTGCCGGTATTCTTGTATACTGGTTTGAAAAAAGTGTTATAGGTCTGTAACCCGTAAATAAAAGAATATCACGGCGGCAGGTTGGAACTGTTTTTCAGTTCTCGACCTGCCGCCGTTTCTTTATATTTTCACCTTAATCTTTTCTGAAACGGATACTGTTTTATCCGGTAATAGGTGCCTTGTTACTTCATAACGGATACTTCTTTACCTTGCAAGGAGATATTAATTATTCGATAAGAAAGTATCCGTTATGAAGTAAGTAGGTATTTGTTATTAAGCATTAAAATCTCCGTTATGCCTCATCACCGGCAATATGCTTACAAATCGTAACCACCTCTATGACCGACACATTTAACAAAGTATTCCCTACCGATATTTCAGGCCTAAAAAACGGCAGACAATGAAAGTATGGTTGCATTCCGTAGATTTAGGACATGTATTTCTTTCAATTTTTCACAACATGTTTTCACCCTCGTAATAAACATTGTTGCTACATGAACATTTACAAGTTTGAAGAGATAAATTTTTATAAGTTACTGCAAATTCGTATCTTTGTGCCGATATGGAATAAATCCATGAAACACTTAGAACAAACATTATAAAATTTATCACATGAAAAATTATCTGCTATCTATTACCATTTGTATATCAGCAACACTGTTTATTAACTCAACGATATCTGCACAGACAAAGATAAACCTTGCCGGCATTTATGAACTGAATATCAAAAAAGACGGTGGCACGCATCAGATGTATCTTGAACTTGATTTTGTCAACAATCGTCCGGACTTCACACAGACATTTACCGGCAAGACTGCTGACTTAAAACTTCTGCCGGAAGACTTCATGAATGCAAAGAAACTGAAGCAGAGATTTAAGGGAACGACTGCACCGGGATTTGGACGATACCGCGAAAAGTATCTTTTAAGCATCACGGAAGAGTTCAGAATAACCAATCCTCATATAAAAAAGGTATTGTCATCGCAGACTGGGAAAACGAAATGGGAAAGACCGGAAAGGTCATTATCATACCAAACGAAGACGGGTCTGTTATCACTTACGGTCTTACGGAACTCGACCGCTCATTGAGTCCGGACGGCATGCGGCTTGAACTTGTAAAGGACCTTACAAACTGTAACGCAGAAAAGAGACCTGCAGACTTTGCAAAGAATGGCACCGCCACAGCTGGTTTTATCGAAAATATAAGAACTTCGTGCGGTTCGGACTTTCAAGGAACGGTACAGCGTCTCATAAGTATGCCGGACGACACAGACAATGAATTGCCGAACAGGTCATCTTCCGCAAATAAACAAACGCCGCAGAAAGACGACAACGAAATAAAAATAGAACTATGGGGTGAAAATCAACCTGTAGTTTTCAAGTTTCACACCATAAACACCGGTGGCGACTACGGAAAATTTGAAACAAATGCAACTTTGGACTTCTGGCAGGAAGACAACGGTGAGATATCAATGAGGCAATTTGCTACCACCGTTTATTTCAACAGTGGCAAACTTAACGAATATGAATTTATTTATACCGGACGACGTAAAGGCAACAAAATCATCTTCACTCGCAGACAAGACTCTCTAAACGGAGGCAATTTCACCGCCCTGGAGAGTTGGATGCCCTCCGTTTTGACAATAAAAAGCCCAACAAGCGTGGTATTTGACAGATGTACCTACATACGGAAGAAATAGTCTTTTCTTGATATAACCTGTTGCGAAACATTAAATTGAAAAGTCATAACATCATTTTATAGGCATGCACCATTATTTATTCATAATAGGTGATGGTGCATGTTTGGTTATGTTTTTATGGTTAATATTCCACGTACACATTCGTATCATTCTTTATAAAGTCCTGAGCAGTTCCAATAAGCGTTCGGCATGCTTGACAGACTTTTCTTTTTGCGACTCGGCAAGTTCCGGTGATGTTCGGGCTGCATAGCTCACTCCGCCTGTATAAACATGTCCGGCATATTCAATTCCGCACAGTTTACACGTAGCCTTGAAGCATGACATAAACTCATCAGGTGTGTAGCCTATCCATCCGTCGTGCGTATACATGTCTTCCGGTGCACCGGACGTGAACGACAGGATAAGTTTCTTTCCTTTAAGTTTATCACCGTTGTCTCCATGTGAAAAGCCGAAAAGGAAAGTCGCTTCCATCCAACGTTCAAGAAGCGAAGGCGCACTGTACCAGAATATCGGGAACTGCAGTACTATGATGTCTGCACTGATGAGCCTTCGTTGTTCTGCCTTCACGTCTATATTGAAGTCAGGATACAAAGAGTCTAATTCTGCTATTTCCGCATCCGGAAGCTTATTGGCAAGTACTTCAAGTATTGCCTTGTTTGCCACGGAGGTTCTGAGGTCTGTATGCCCGCTGATAATTAAAACCTTCTTCATAATTACAATATTTTTAATTTGTTGTCGTACAATTGTTTTCCGATACGTATCTGAAATACAAAGATACAGTTTATGCTATTGTCGTTGCCATAAAAAAAAGATAAAAGATGCACTTATGGATACGAGAATTTGTTATATAAAGTCAACCTGTGCATACTAAAGTAAAGCCCATACCTATTTAACGCTTTCTATGTTTAACTCCAAATATTGGTCTAAATATTTGGAGTTAAACATAGAAAGCGTTATAATAATGTATTCCTTACCGATATTTCAGGCATAAAAATGCGGCGGGCAATGACGGCATGATTACATTCGGAAGATTTAAGGTGCGGGATTCTTTCAATTCGTAACACCATGTTTTCGCACTTACAACAAACATAGTTGCAACATGATTATTATAATAAATATTTTATCCGTCTTACATTTTTTCGCACGAATACATAAAAAGCACGCGTATTCTACGAATTATACAAATCACCTCTGCCCAGCCTTTGAAAAAGAAAAAAGCACTGTTTTGGCATATTCTACACTGTAATCCGTGACACTTGTGACGCTTATGACACTTTTCTATATAAAGAGCTGTGGAATAAATAATATATGTCCTTTAAAGGAAAGGTATTTTTAATATATAGGAATGTTATAAGAAATGGCGTCATTTGTGTCACAAGTGTCACAAATGCTATTTCATGTTTATAATATCCATTCTCCCACTATCTCAAAAATGCGCCACTTAAGGCTGCAAAGTGCGCCACTTAACATTGTAAACATACGCACTTTGCAACCTTAAGTCACGCACTTTGCAAGCCAAAGTGGCAATGATATGGACCATAATACACGAGCAACATATCAGTATACAAGAAATTGTTCTATTAATTACATTAAACATATTCTATATTAATACGACTTATTAAGCATAAATTAAGATCCTCAAATACAAATCATCTTATATAATTTCTTCGTTTTAATACAAATTCTGTATTTTTGCAATTGGATTGACAGAATATCCGTTTCGAACTAAATTCGTTACAGATAATTCAAATTAATTATAATAGCAACATTTAAATATTTTAGAAGAAACAGATAAAAAAGGATGAAACAAAAAAGGGATAGCGATAATTCGTAATGTATCGTATTCCATTCGAGATTATTAAAATAACCAATAACCTAAAAAAGAACGTTTCCATTCATTATAAACTAAGAATAAACACATATAATATGAGCTTTTAGCTCTTGTTCTCTAATCTAGAATACCGCCAATATTCACTACGTAAGAACAAGCAATCTGAAAGTTCACGCTGATAAGGCGTGAATCATTCGGTGCTTGTTACGTAGCAGGTCACTTGGCGGTAACCTCAGATTAGGCAAGCATAAGAATGGTTGGCGCCTTTTTATATAAAAAAAATAAAATACGATGAAAAGAAATATCATTCTCACTTTATTTATAAGCCTTGTTAGTTTATGTGCCACTGCACAGGAACACATCAAATTCATGGGTATCCCTATGGGAGGAACAATAACAGCATTCCAAAACAAGCTACAGGCAAAAGGGTTAAAGGTATCTGTAGAAAGTGCAAGAATGCCAGCAGGACAAAGGGGATATAAAGGAACTTTTTCCGGAGAACAAGCCGAAATACTGATATGGTTCAACCCACGTACAAAAATTGTATATAGAGGAAAGGCTATGATAAACAGATATGGAAAAGAATTTATTCTTGGAGTATTATCCGAGATGGAATCAAAATTGGACTTAAAGTATCCTGATGCAGAAAAATATACAGATACATTCAAAGATGATTACTCACATGAACTGAGATCTGTTGCATATAAACTTCCTACCGGAAGAATTGACTTGTTTATAACAGGAGAAAGCTATATTGATTCCGGCAAGTTCTATCTGCATATAGATTATCATGATGCAATAAATGATTTCAAGAATACATTAGACGAAATGGAAGATCTTTAAATCATCAAATAAAAGAACAACTTATAAAAAGCATATAAAAATGAATACAATTCCAACATTAAATTTCCAAGAAGCCATAACACAAGCTGCTAATAACATTCTAAAATTTAAAGGACGTTCACGCCGCTCGGAATATTGGTGGACTATGGGATTAGTTATTTTAATAAATATTTTTCTTACACCTTACCTTGGTTTTCTTCTTTTTTTTAGCGACAATACCACTAACAATCCGACGATTACACGATACAGGAAGAAGTGCTTGGTGGGTAGGAATTGGTATAATTCTAAAAGTATCATTTGTTATTTCGCTTATCTTTGATATCATTACCACCGGAATTAATTTTCCCGGTTTCATCGGAAATATATTCGAAACAACTACTATTTTCTTTGCAAAATACACAGTATGGTCACTTATAATTTTCATATACCAGATTGTCTTATTAGTTTTGGTAGTTTCAACTGGCAAGTGCAAAATTAATGATTTGTTTGAAGAATTCTTCTTTCGGGGTTGAGAAATTTAGTTTCTTTCTCGGTCTGAGGTTCAATTTCTTTCCCACTTTCTTGATATAGTTGT
>NZ_JABKKJ010000033.1 GCF_013166515.1 Xylanibacter caecicola
GACAGTTTTAGATCCATACTCACGAGATTTGATACAACCGTATCCAGTTGGAAAGGATGGAATTATCTCGCATTTGCTGTGGTTTTTCTTAATAAAATTCACAAATCACAAAAGTTTAAATGAGTTCAATATATTATTTTAATTCAATGGGAATAAATAGTAAAATATCACGGACTATATTATATATAATTCTTCTAGTATTAACAAATGTTAAGGCTATTGCATCTATAAAAGACGGGGAAGGAATGGTTTATGAGGGCAGTACGGCAACAATAGCGTTGGCGGATACGTATAAGAGGACGTTGAGGAAAGCAACAAGCGTTACTTACTCGTGGTCTTCGGAAAGTACTTATTACATGGCAGTGACAAGTTCCACACAGTATTATGCTACGATAAGGGGCGTCAGACCAACGTCTTCGTGCAAGCTGTTTTTCAAGTGCAGCTATTATATCGACGGGCATTACAGGACTATGGATATATATTATGACATCGTGGTAAAGGCATCTTCCGTAAACGTGACGAATGTTTATATCAGTCCGTCAAAGGCAGAAATGAAAGTGGGTGGCACCATACAGCTTACGGAAAGTGTATATCCTGCAAACGCGACTAACCGTAACGTGAACTGGATGAGTAATGACAACACGGTTGCTTCTGTAAACAGTAGTGGATTGGTAAAGGCAAATTCTCCGGGAACGGCAACTATTACATGTATTGCCGCCGACGGCAGCGGATGTCGTGACTATTGTTTTGTAACGGTGCAACCGGAGACTTCCGGCGTTTCTGTTGTTAAAGAAGAACCTGACGGTTTCCGTATAGACGGCAATGCTCTTGTTTTTGAAAAAGAGGTATATATAAATGTATATCGTCTTGACGGCAGGCTTGTATTTTCCGGAATAACACGGTGTTTGGATGTGTTGGACAAAGGTATTTATATTGTAAAAGTAGACGGTAAGTATAAAAAAGTAATTATAAAATAGACTTTTATCGTTATCAAATGGTTACAAATTTGTTTTTATAAACATTGAGAATAAAAAGTATTGCAGATCCGATAGATTACATTATTGATTATGCTCTTTAGAAAAAACAGGATAGATGAGAAATGTATTTATAATGTTATGTATGCTGGCAACAATTAAAATGTCGGCTCAGGTTACAATGGACACGGCTGATTCTGTTGTCATCGATACAGTTTGTACCAATTCGTGTTTGGTAGATACTGTTGCATACGATGTGGATTTGAATTCTGCTGTTGTTTCAGAAAACGGAGTTGCACAGATTTCGTTGGATATGTGCGACAGTCTTATGGTGTCTGATGTCACAGACCGCTATGGCGTGGTGTATAAGGACGGGAAGTGTGGTGTGTATGACATTGCCAGACATGAGAATGTTACGGATATAGAGTTCGATTATCTGAGATATTCGCATCGCATAGAAATGGAGATAGGATTTTGTTCTTATTTTTATTGGGAGTCAGGCGGCTCTTCAGGTGCAGTAGGCATTGTTGAAGAGGATAATCATTTCATGATAATAACTGCACCTAAGGAAAAAGACGGAGAGTGAGACATAAATCCGTGAAACGGAAATATTTTTTAATTTTGGATTATCAGATATGAAAAAGCGTTCGGAACCGGTTAAGCGATTTTTTCGGTATCTAAAGGATGCCGGTATGAAAGTTGAGACATTGGATGCGTCTTATGGCATATATGCTTTTGAGTATCGAACTGTAGAGCTGTATGTATCTACGAGCGAGGATGACGATGTGATAACTCTTGCCTCCAAATATTTCATGAGGGGCATGCCGAGCGACAAGGAGTTTAACTTTAATCAGATGCTGAAAGTATTGCCGGGTGATTATAGCGATTATGAAATAGAACTTCTGCCTTATGGCGACTGTTGTATGAGCAGGGCGTGGCGGTTCGATATTGAAAAGAATGATACGCCGGATAAGTTGTTCAAGAATATGCTTGATGATATGGTTAATGCAACGTTTGGACTTATCAGCGCGATAAGGAGTACTGAGAAGAAATATGATTATTATTGAGGGAAGGTAAATGTGCTTGTTGCCTATAAGGCAGCAGCACATTTACGGATGTCTGCAAGCCTTTTTAGGAAAGACTTGTCTGACTTTGCTTTTTGCATGTCATATCTGTATTGCTGTTTCAGCCATATTTCGGCATTGATGCCGAGAACCGCTTCAAACATAAGTGCATATTCTGTGGAAACAGAACGTTTGCCGTTAAGTATTTCGTTCAATAAAGAAGGGGATATGCCCATTTGTCCTGCGAGTTTTCTTTGTGATATCCCACGGTATTCTATTTCGTCCTTAATCATTTCTCCCGGATGTATCGGCTGTGATGGGGCAATGTTGTTGGCAATCATTTGTGGATCTATGTCTCTTAATGTAATCATATACGTTTATTTATAATGGTTTGACAACTCTATTATATTGCATACAGTAATGGTAGGTTCGTCTGACAAATCCTTTACGGTAAATTCTATGCGGTATTTATTATTTACACGTATGGACGATATACCTTTCTTGTCTCCTTTTAATGCTTCATAGTTCAAAGAATTTATTGTAAATAAATCCTCTATTTTAGTTGCAACTAAGAGGAACTCAATACATTTTTGGTAGCGTCTTATTATATCAGATTGGAACCGATGTTTCTTGTCATTTGTTTTTCCTTTTTGGTATAAGTCCTTTAAGTATTCTTTTTCGAATGTTACTATCATAAGTATATTATTACTTGATTGCAAATTTAATATATAAAGGTGTAATTCACAAATAAGTGAATACCTTTTTGTGCAATATTAACACACATACCAGAAAAGAAAAATATAATTGAGAAGGTTATAAAAGATGACATGATTGTGTCTTTATAGAAAAAGCTATGCTTTAGAGTGCGTAAACGATAGCTTTACGCTTCCTAAAGCATAGCTTTTTTGTATCTGTTTTAAATTATTGTTTATCAATCTCTGCTGCTTCCGAAAATTCTAAGCATGTAGAGGAACAGGTTTATGAAGTCAAGATAAAGTGTAAGCGAACCTAAAAGTGCCATTTTCTGTGCGCTTTCGTCCATGCTGTCTGCCATTATCAGCATCTTCTTTATCTTCTGTGAATCGTAAGCTGTGAGACCAACGAATATCAGTACGCCGATGTAGCTGATGATAAGGTTCATTGTTCCGCTCTTTACGAAAAATACGTTGACTATCGTGGCAATGATTATGCCGATAAGAGCCATAAAGAGAATCTTGCCTAAAGAAGTGAGATCTGTTTTAGTAACGTAGCCGATAAACGCCATTACGGCAAATGTTCCTGCCGTAATGAAAAACACACTTGTTATCGATGACATTGTATAGGCAAGGAATATTATGGACAGCGTGGCTCCGTTAAGTACCGAATAGAGTATGAAAAGCATCGTAGCCGTGGTCAGTGACAGACGGTTTATTGCAGCCGAAACTCCCCATACAAGTGCAAGCTCTCCTATGATAAGTCCGAAAAACAATATCTTGTTTGTAAGTATTGCCGTCATTATTCCGGGACTATTCGCCACTCCGTATGCCGTAAATCCTGTTATAACCAGCGCGAGTGTCATCCATACGTATATCTTGCGCATAAGTGCGGGAAACGCCAATGACGCATATCCCTCTTTCTCTTGTATCAAATCATACAGTCTTTTTTCATCCATAGTTATATTGTTGTTATGTTAATGTAATATGATATGCGTATCAAAGATACGCCTTTTTCCATATATGTGTATATCGTTTAATAAAAAATGTTTGTTTTTCACACTCGTTACAGCAATTCGGGCAGCTGGAACAGTTTGGTGCCGTTGCTTCCTTTTATGAGTATATAATACCCTTCGGGGCGGTGTATGGCTATTTCTTCCTTAACTTCCTCTACGTTACGGAACTTGCGGAAGTTGCATTCCGTCCGTCCGAACTCTTCGCCAACCAACCATACATTATCTATTCCTGCCGTTTTAAGAAAGTCCGTAACCTTGTGATGTTCCTCACTGCTTGCCGCTCCCAGTTCGCGCATGTCTCCCAATATTGCCATTTTCGGAGATACTTCCATGTCACGGAAGTTGGCAAGGGCTGCTGCCATGCTTGTTGGGTTGGCGTTATAAGTGTCTACAATCAGCTTGTTGTATGGCGTTATGTCAAGTTGTGAACGGTTGTTTTCGGGTTTATAGTTCTCCAAGGCATGTTCTACCTGTTGCTCCGTTACGCCGAAGAACAATCCTACACATGCCGCTGCCAGCATGTTGCAGATGTTGTATGAACCGATAAGATTGGTCTGTGTCTCGTGCCAGTTACCGTCTGTCTTCTTCCATTTGAACTTAAGCAGGGGAGCACATGAAACCACCTCGCCACGTATATACAGACTGTCCTCATTGCCAGTGCCGTATTTTACAAGTGTAAGTCCTTCTGAAATATTCACAAGGTGCTCGTTGCCGCCATCAATGAACACTGTTCCGTGATTCGTCCTCAGATAGTCGTACAGTTCCCCTTTTGTCTTTATTACACCTTCGAATGAACCGAAGCCTTCAAGATGCGCCTTGCCAACGTTGGTTATTATACCATAGTCAGGTTCGACGATATTTACGAGCGTCTTGATTTCTCCCGGATGGTTTGCCCCCATTTCAACCACGGCAATGTCATGTTCAGGTGTAAGGCGTAGCAATGTTTTAGGTACGCCTATGTGATTGTTCAGGTTGCCCTGTGTGCAGAGCACGTTGTATTTCTCCGAAAGCACGGCGGTGATAAGCTCTTTTGTGGTTGTCTTACCGTTTGTTCCGGTGATGCCGATGATCTTTGTCCCTATCTTACGGCGGTGATAGTTGGCAAGTTGCTGCATTGTTTCAAGACAGTTGTCTACGAGTATAATGCGGTCGTTTCCTTCCAAGGCATACTCTTTTTCGTCTATTACGGCGTATGCCGAACCTTTGTCAAGTGCTTTTTCAGCAAAGGCATTGCCGTTGAAAGAAGCCCCCTTCAGTGCAAAGAACATCGATCCGGCAGGACAGTCACGGCTGTCGGTGGTTATTGATGTGCACTTGCGGAATATTTCGTACAGTTTTGATATTTCCATTTGTTGTATTGTTTGAGTTTTGAATTGCGAGATTTTGGGTTTATGCTTTTAACCGGTTGTTGCTCCGTATCAAAACGGATAGCCTACAGCAAAGTGCAGACTCTGTCCGTCGTGGAAATTGGGAATGTTATAGAAACCACCTTTATCTGTTTCATACGGAACGTGCAGTCCAAGCCCCCAGTCGAGTCTTATTACAAGGAACTCAAGGTCGTAGCGTATTCCCACACCTGTACCTACAGCCATTTCCTTCAATGCGTTTTTCAGTTTGAACTGAGCGCCTTTTCTGTATCCGTCGTCCCTTATGCTCCACACGTTTCCGGCATCGAGGAATGTTGCCCCGTAAAGACTGCCGAAGATGTTGAAGCGGTATTCCATATTCATTTGTAGCTTTATGTCTCCGGTCTGATCAAGGTATGACAGTCTTGAATTGTCTGCCTTGTAGCTTCCCGGACCTATGCTGCGCACCGTAAAGGCACGTATGCTGTTTGCGCCTCCTACATAAAACTGCTCGCTATAGGGCGATGTGTCGGAGTTGCCGTATGAATATATCACGCCCGCACCGACATGTCCCACAAACTGCGACTTGTTTCCAAGTTGCCAGATTTTGCTGAAGCTTGTCTCTACTTTAAAGAACTGGGCATATGCATTCTTGAACATCTGCTTCTCTTTTTCGCTCCATTTGTGTCCAGCAACCATATATCCCAGCGATAATATGTTTCCTGCCTCGGACGCGGTTGTTTCCCATGTTATGGGATTGCGGTATGTCTGAGGACTTGTATATTTATATGTATAGCGTATTTTCGGTATAAGCACGTCCTGCATGGTTGTATACAGGTAGGGATTCTCGTTCATTATCTCGTTGAACCTCTCCGTCTTGTAGTTCATATACTGATATGTCAGCGTGAGCGGACTTAGCTCGTGCATCTTGTTTGCCTTGCGTTGCCACCGATAGGTCCATTCTCCGGATGCCGTGTGCATTTTGAAATAATCAGGACGGTTGAGCACATTCAATGATGCTTTGACCACTGTTGACGGCGTTGTGTGGAAACGTCGTCGGCGCAGGAAAGGTACGATAAGGCGCGGAAACTCTATCGAAGCATCGGCTCCGTATTCGTATGAATTCATGCCGGACGACACGTTGTTTATGTCGTTGCTTGTCTGCCACTCATACGAACCATGCAGATTGATGTCAAGTTTCTCTCCTCCGCGAAACGCATTGTATTTTGTAAGACCCATTACCAGCTGCGGACCGGTGCGCCCGTTCACCTTGTTTATGTAGTTTGTCTCTATGTAAAAGTCATAAGGCTTGTTGAACACACACGTAAGTGTAAGGTCGAGAGTGTCGCATGCAGCCGTGGTGTCGCGTGGAGTAAATCCGAACTGCACCATATTGAACAATCCCGAACCGTTGATTTTGTTTGCTGACTCGAGATATTTGCTGTAGCTGTACATCTGACGGGGACGCAATTTCAGGTCGCGCAGTATGATACGTGGACGTATCGGCGGGCGTCTGCCGTTAAAACGTACTGTGAAATGACGATGGCTGAACGAGTCTTTCAGATTTTCCATGAACTGTTTCATGAAATTTATCTTTATATTCCCGATATACCATTTGTGCTTTGCGTTATCCGGAATGCCGTTCGCCATTTGCAGGCGCAACTGTACTTTACCCGGTACGGCTATTGTATCGGCAAGATACGAGGCATATCCCGATTGATAATAGTAGTATCCGTTGTCGCGAAACAGGTTTGTTATGCGTATGCGCTCTGCATCGAGCGATGCCACATCGAACGGGTCGTTTTGATGTATCAGCCGCTTATCTTCGGTTACTCGTATAAGACTGTCTGCCACATCCGGAAAATTTACATATTGGACTGTGTCTATAGTAAACAGTTGGTTGGCTTTTATGTTGTAGCTTATTTTTGCTTTCTTCGGATTTTTCTGCGGTATGATACTGTAATCCACATTGGCATGGAAGTAACCGTGATTGCGCATTACGGATTTTGCCACCGATGCACGCAGTTCCGGATTGACTTGACTCATAAGTACCGGTGCTTTTCCGAAAGTCTTCGTTATCCATTTTGCCACTTTCCCGTCCGAACCGGAAAAGGCATTCCATATCCATAGTCCGTATGGAAAGGGCGTGCGGTAATAAGAACTTCCGAACAACGCTCCATTGGGGGCTGTGGCAAGTGCAGCTTCGACTTCTTCTTTTGTTTCATCGAAGTGCGCGCCCTTTTCGTAGTTGTCATATTGTATGGTCTTTAGTCCGATGAAGAGCCGGTCGTTGTCCGGTATATGTTTTGTCGTGGAGCACGATGCCAGCATCATCACCATGCCGGCAATGACGGCATGGATATGCCGCATGCCGTTTTTATGGAAACACTTGCTGTCTTTGTTTTTATTAGTCGTTCTCATTTTTCCTTATGTTTGTTGTATCTCTTGGTGCAGGAACAGGCTCCTTGTCTTTCTTGAACTTTATGATGTCTCTGAAATGTTGCAGGTTGCGACGCCATATAAAGCCGACTCCGAACTCGCGTGTGCTTCCTTCGAGCCAGTCGTATGCATTATTGTCATAGAACAGTTTGACATATTTGTTTGCGGTGTTGTCAAGCCTATATTCAAATACCACGTTGTCAAAGAACGAATTGTTCTGGTTCGTGACATCCGGACCGGTAGATACTTTGCCGCCAACAACAATCTTAAGACGGTTGTTCCAAAAACGCTTTGCAAATTTGAATGAATAGTCTGTGTGCATGTTTCCTCCTGCATCTGTCGTGTTATCCATTCCCACGCTAAGATCAAGCGTCCGCAGTGCGTTGCCCGTGATTTGGTTTATCTCTCCTTCGAGGAATGAACTTAGGGCATTGTTCATAGAGAAACGTCCGGTGTTGCCATCGGCAAGATACATACCCGTTGTCAGCATCGTAACGGCAAGTTTGCCGCGCTGTTCCACACTCATTGCGGCAAGTTCGTTATGAAGCGACATGTCTTCGGGAGCGTCAATAGTAAATTCAAGTCCCATGTCCGACAATGTACGTGTTATTATCACTCCGCTGTCAAATTCAACGGTGCGACCTTGTCCTCCGTCCTTTGACACAGATGCTTTTGTACGTTCCGTTGCGGTTATGTTGAGGCGTGGGTTCATCGGGTCGCCCGTAAACTCTATATAGCTGCCGTCCTTAATAGTAAATGTTTTGAGAGGGATTATCGGAAGCGAGTATTTCATCTCTCCGTTGTTCAGGGTGTATCTTCCGGTGAGCATGATGTCATCGGTAGGATTATATTGCAGACGCAAGTTGCCTCCTCCTGTCAGATCGACATAATTTGACTGGTCGGCATTGATATAACATATAATGTGTGCACCGCTTGCAATGCCAATTGTCATGTCTACATCAAGTCCGGACAATGTCGGACGACTGACGGTTGTCTGTGTCGTGTCATTGAAATTTGTGAATTTTACAAGTTCATCAAGCCTGTTGTCATTGGACAAGGGAGAGTCGCGCAGGATATATGCCATGTCTGTGGTTCCGAGAACGTCCAGTTTTCCACGCATCTTCAGGTTGTCCATAGGACCGTTTATCATGCCGAAGAAATTGACAAAGGCTTTTCCGAATGCGATGCTGTTGATTTGTTCCTTGGAGTTTATTATCTGATAGTTCTGCGCTTTCATCCTAAGGTTCATCTTCATGTTACCGAGATCGGTGAAATCGATGTCGCCATAAAGGTTAAGAGGATTGTTGTTGTAAGAGAACATCTCAAAGTTTTCAAGCAGCAGGTGGCTTCCCACTATGCGTACCGGGTCGTCGCTGAAACGCAACTCCACCCCGTACGGAACGCTTACAAGATAAGATGAGTCGAGGAAGACCTCACCGTTTACCTGCGGTTTGTCCAATGCCCCCTTGATTTCCACCGAACCGTCGGCATATCCCTTGAAACCGATTATGCGGTCTGGTATGAAACCGTTGACGAGTGAAAGCGGAAGACGTTTCATATCCATTCTTGCATCAAGAGAACCGTTGTTCTCCGAGGAGTAGGTTCCGACGATGCTTCCCACTTCCATGCCGTTGTTCATCAGCATACCGTCTACATAGTGCGAACCGTCTTCTTTAGGCATATACACGAATTCTGTTGCAATGTCGCCCATGGGATTGCCCTCGTATGTCATGCCATCAACCGATAAAGTAGATGAAACGGACAGTTGGTCGGTTGTCTGTATCATGTGAAAATCGCCGTTCATCATTCCGGTTACATGCGGCATATAGGGTATAACCGACATTATCTTGTCAAGATCGAAACGGTTAAGGCTCACTGTAATGTCTTGTAAAGCCTCTACGTTCTCGTCGTTGGTATATATCTGTACACCGGTCTTGTCTTCGGCGATAAGGTTTAGTTTTGCAGAAATTCTTCTGTCTCTACCCATGAAGATATAGTTGTCTTCATTAACGTCGAATGTCTTATAGCCCAAAACCGTGTTGTCCGTAAGCATGTGGAGTCTTATTCCGTCCGTTTCGAGCGTGGCTTTTGCTCCGAGCTTCACTCCCAAACGGTTTTCGGCATCATAATACTTTACATTCACACCGGCGTCTTTTTCGTGTATATATCCGTCGAACAGCGCGTTGAACACATATTGCGGATTATTCTTGCCGTTACGTATCTGACCTTTATAATTGCATTTTGCAGAATCAGACTCAACCGTAAACCTGATAGTATCTAAAAGCATGCTGTCTACCCGCAGTTCAGTAAGTTGCATCTTTCCGTTAAGTCCGGAATAAGGACATGCTGTCATGTCGATGACAGCATCTTTAAATGCGTATCCGAAATAGGCAAGCATTCTGCTGAACGGATTTTCTTTACCTGTGGTGAGATTTATTTTTGCCTGTGGCAGCATGCTCCGAAGCATCTTATGTTCCAGATGCTTGTTTTTAAGTTGTGTTATAAGTTCATTGGCAAATTTGCTACTCTTGTTGATAAGTGCTTCGTATCCCCCTTCGGCATTCATTTTCAAATGGAAGTCGCCACAATTTACATACGCATGTGTTGTATCCCTGTCTGTGAATACGTTCATTGTTATCTCGTCGGGTCTGAATACTTTCAGTGAATCTTTTACTGTAAGGTCGCCAATATTTCCTTGAATGCTGTAAAGTTTTTTCATGTCAGACAACAAGTCTACATGTCCGCACAGTGCAACCGATATAGGTCGTTTGACAATGTCAAGCCCTTTAAGATCGGCATGATGAAGATCGGCAAACACCGTTGCCTGCAATTTCTTGGGGTTGATGAGTGCATCGAATGATATGAGACCTCTTATAAGCCGGTTGTTGCTGTCGATATTGGCATGTGCCACACCTCTGTCTATTCTCGCATTTGCCTTGATATTGTCGAGATTGTATTGTCCGAAATGAAATTTTATTATTTCTGCATCGGCGTCAAGTCTTGTTGAAGTTGATGTAAAGTCGGTTCCTTTACCTTTTATATATATATTGCCCGTAAAGTCGCGCATACCGCTTTTTGGAAGGAAATGCTGTATCTGTAAGTTACTTGCTTCCATGTCTGCCTCATATTGCATGGCTTCGGCATTGAAGTTTCCTTTTGCCTTTAGCACTCCGGTTCCTTCTCTTGCTGTCAGGTTTGCAGAATAGCCTTTGTTTCCGTTAGCCTTTATGTTTCCCTTGATACCTATTCCGGAAGGTATACGCATATCCCCCATTGCATCTGCTACCAGTGCCGTAAGGAAGTTAATGTTGTATGTGTTTGCTTCTATATTGATGTCGGCGTTCAGTTTGTCGGTATCTGTTATGTTGTCGGCAAATCCTTCTGCCGTAAGTTTGAATGCAGTAGGTAGGTTTACATTTAACCCTGCAATGTCAAGATGTTTTAAGTTCCCCTTTATCGCAGTCTTTACTGTAAGTGGATAATTGGGCCATTGACGGATAAAGTTTGTCGGCATTCCACCCATGAAAAGCATAATATCTTGTTTGCCAAACGAACCATCTGCACTAACTTTTATTTTCCCAGGATTTTTATCATCAAAGGTATTGAGATCCATTGCGATGTTTGCCGACAATGAAGATTCAGACGTTCTAAGATGCACTGCCGGAATGTTTATCTTTGAAGAGTCGAGAGCAATGAAACCATTCAAATCCTCTACCGTTATGCCGCTCTTTTCTTTGAAGCTGCACGACTGTAATGCCATTGTCAGTTTGGGATCTTGATAGAACAACGTGTCTATACCGATATTAATATCGGTTAGAGAGAGATGATTATAGTCTAAGCCTTTGGTACGTGTTTCAAACTTGTTGTCGTATTTCAGAGCGCCGTCTTTCCAATCGAACCGGTTTATCCGGTACAGTCCTTTGTATAAGTCGAAAAATCCGTCGCTGGCATAAGTCTTTCCCATATATGCCCAAATCTGTAGCGTATCTCCCGGCATGTGCACTGTCACTCCGGTATTCTCGACAGACAGTTTGTCTACGTTTATTTTCCAGAAGTTCTCGCTTTTTGTGGTGTCAGGTGGAACGGTGTCGCTAAGTTCCACTGTTACGTTGGCGTCTTTCAGTCTCGCATCGTCTATTCTAAGTTTTTCTTTTCCGATGTCTATGCCGTGGCTTTGCATGCTTAACAGCCCGATATTTCCTTTTATTCTCGCTTCATGTATGAAATCTGTAGTATTAAGTTGCATGTCGTTAAGTTCGATAGCATCGATTTCCACCTGCTGTCTGAACAGTGGTAACATCTTGACGTCTGCAATTAGACGCTTTACGTTTGCAACAGTGTCTTTTACCTGCGGTATGGAGTCATTTTGTTTTATTACTTTAAACCCCTCGATGCTGAGATCGAGCGGGAACGCAAGACTGACATGCTCCACGGATATTTCCATTCCGGTCTTTTCTGAAGCGTATGATGTTACTTGTTTAACTATCCAGTTTTGGACAGGAGGAATATATATTAGTATTGCAAGTGCTACAAACAGTAGTATTGGTACAAGGATTACTATACCTATCCACTTAAATATTTTTTTCATAAGGGCTTACGTATACAAACTTATCAGTCCACCGGTCATTTGACATAGGACAATGCAAAGTAAACAATTATTCCTGAAAAAATGAAAAGTTTTAAGTTTTATTGAATAATAAGCTGGAGTTACAATATGGATTTGGAAATATCTTTCCATAAATTGTCATTGGGAAGGGGAGCTTCCACGCAAATTCTGATTTTTGAAACCGGATGTATAAATTCCACTTTATGAGACATCAACGATATACTTCCGTCTGCATTGCTGCGCTTTGCACCATATTTAAGATCACCTTTTATCGGACATCCTATACTTGCCAATTGGCATCTTATCTGATGATGACGCCCTGTCATAAGGTTAATCTCACAAAGAGTATAGTTTTCGGAACGTCCGATTACTTTATAGTGCAATATGGCTTTCTTTGAACCCGGCACTTCGCGATTGTACACATAACTTTTGTTTTGCTTTTCATTACGTGTCATCCACCCTGTAAGTGTGTTCTCTGGTTCCGTGGGACAGTTCTTGGTTATTGCCCAATATGTCTTTGATACATCACCGTTGCGGAACATTTCGTTTAGACGTGTCAACGCCTTCGATGTTTTAGCAAAGACAACAAGTCCGCATACGGGTCTGTCAAGGCGATGCGCGACACCAAGGAAGACATTTCCCGGTTTTGCATATTTCTCCTTGATATAGTCCTTTACCGTTTCAGACAGCGGCTTGTCTCCTGTCTTGTCTCCCTGTACAATCTCGCCGCTTTCCTTGTTTACAATAATGATATGATTGTCTTCGTATACAACCTGCATCCTTTGAGAATTAAGAATTAAGAGTTAAGAGTTAGGAATTAAGAATGAGAGCGACTTTGATTGTCTTGCCCTGTCAATTCTTAATTCTTAACTCTTAATTCTTAATTAAATCACATATTCATACCACCGTCAACCTGTATAACCTGTCCGCTTACATAGCTTGACATATCCGATGCAAGGAATGTAGCCACATTGGCTATATCTTCGGTTTGTCCGCCACGACGGAGAGGTATCTTCTGTACCCATTCCTTACGTACATCATCAGGCAATGCTGCAGTCATTGCTGTCTCTATAAAGCCCGGTGCAATGGCGTTGGCACGTATGCCGCGGCTACCCAGTTCCTGTGCAATACTCTTGGCAAGTGCAATGAGACCTGCTTTTGACGCAGCATAGTTACACTGTCCGGCATTGCCGTGTACGCCTACGACCGAAGCCATGTTGATGATAGAGCCGTTTCTCTGGCGCATCATTATAGGTGTGCAGGCGTGAATGAAATTGAATGCAGATTTAAGGTTTACAGCTATTACGGCATCCCACTGTGCTTCTGACATACGCATCATGAGACCGTCTTTTGTGATACCGGCATTATTTACCAAAATATCTATGGAACCGAAATCGGCTTTTACTTGATTTACAACTTCCTCTGTCTGCGCAAAGTCAGCTGCATTGCTTGCATAGCCTTTTGCCTTGACGCCTTTTGCTGCAATTTCTGCTTCAGTAGCCTTGCCGTTTTCGTCTATGACCAAGTCTGTAAAAGCGACATTTGCTCCTTCTTCAGCAAATTTAAGTGCGATAGCCTTTCCGATACCGCGTGCTGCACCTGTGATAAGGGCAGTCTTGCCTGTTAATAATCCCATTTTTCTTTATTTGTTTTAATTAAAAATGTAATATTGTTCTTTCACCTAATTATAATAACAGCTTATTTGGCTGTAAGTTTTCCCAATGCCCCGTAAACAAATTTTGCAACAAGAGGCTTACTCGTTTCAGGAGTCATTCCGTGTCCGAGACGACCGCATATATATGGAACCTCAAGCCCCTTTATGCAATAGTGGGTTATATCTGCCACCAGTTCCACGCTGTCAATATCAAACTCGCCTTGCGCAACACCTTCCGAATAAACTTTTCTGAAGAGTTCTATTTCATCTTCGTCAAAGTTTTTCCTTACTTTCTCCACCATCCAGATGTTGCGGAAGAAAGCGGCACGCAGGTTTCCGTTGCGCATCACCGTCTCTTTTATCATGCTGAGGTGGGTATATATCAGTTCTATTATTTTCTCTTGCGGTCTTATTTTGCGCATTGCAACCTCGTCCATCTTGTCCGACAGACGTTCCAGCTCCGATTCGATAACGGCAAAATATATATCCTCTTTGCTTTTAAAATATGTGTACAATGTGCGCCTTCCTTTGCCGGATGCCATTGCAATATCGTTCATTGTTGTATTTTCCAGCCCTTTCTTTGCAAACAACTGTCTTGCCATGTCCACAAGAGTTTGCCTCGTTTTAGATATAGACATTGTAAAAAGCCTCCTCTGTTTCTGATTGTTGCACATTTGATTTCTATTGTGCAAAAGTATCATATTTATTTGATTCGGCAAAATATTTTTACATTTAATTAGGTGGACATCAACCCTATATGTTTATCAGGATATTGGCTCTTGCATACCGGATGTTTAGGTTTTTAAACACTGTCTTATTACCATTTTTGTTAAATACTGTATATTTACTGCATAAATGACAATGAATATTTGGTGATTTGAATAAATATATATACCTTTGCACTCGCATTTCAGAAATGATATGCAGTGGTTAATAATATCGCGGAGTGGAGCAGTTGGTAGCTCGCCAGGCTCATAACCTGGAGGTCGCATGTTCGAGTCCTGCCTCCGCAACTATAAAAGATGCAAAGATAGTTTTAAACTACTTTGCATCTTTTTTGTAATATATATTGTGCCAAACTTCAGCCGCATCTAATTCTGCGGCTCCATATGTATTCCGATATGAGTATTTTCTCCAAACTCTTCTTTTAACGACGCTTCTATCTTTTTTGTGATATCGTGTGCTTCTTTTAGCGTCATGTCACCGTTCATCCGTATGTGTACCTCTATTGCAATTCTATTGCCGATATATCGGGTGCGAAGGTGATGCGGCGACCTTACTTCTGAAAACGACAGGATAATATCAAGGATCTTGTCCTCTATTTCCTTTGGCAATGATTTCTCTAACAGTTCGTCTATGCAGGGCTTTATCAGACGCACAGATACCTTTATAATAAACAGACTTACAACGAGCGCTGCCAAAGGATCCAGCACTCTCCAGCTTTTTCCAAGAAATATAGACCCGCCTATTCCCACAAGTGTGCCAACAGAAGACAGGGCATCGCTTCTGTGGTGCCATGCGTTTGCCATTACAGCTTTTGAGTTGAGTCTTTTGCCTTTCACCATGGTATATCGGTATATTGCTTCCTTTGACAATATCGATATCAGGGCTGCCGCCAAAGCCAACATGCCGGGTGCCTCAATCCGTTCGCCGTTATAGAAAGCAATAATGTTTCTTGTAGAGTCGATAAGTATCCCTATACCAACGGACAATAGGACTGTTCCGATTATTGCAGTGGCAAATGTCTCATACTTACCATGACCATAATCATGGTTTTCGTCCTGAGGCTTTTCCGAAATCCTTACAAAAGCAATTATTATTATGTCTGTCGCAAAATCGGACAGAGAGTGTACGGCATCGGCTATCATCGCAGAACTGTGTCCCACAATACCGGCAACGAACTTGAATATAAGCAGCATGAAGTTCACCATGCTGCCCCAAAGCGTTATTTTGTATATCTCTTTTTCACGAGAAAGATGCTCGTTCTTCATCATACCATTGTTTATATGATAAACAGGACATTTCCTGTTCGATATGCAAAATTATAAAAAAGGCGTGACAACCTACTTGCAATGGAACGATTTATTGCGGATGAAAGTGTTGCATACGATATATTTCTTGGGTCATGTAATTGTTGCATCCGGTCTTGTCCTGTCTATAATTAGTGCATCCTAGAAATGGTTTTTTGTTACGATCATTGCTTTCCTTTACAATAAGATAACCGTCACGACATTTGTCGCATTTTATTATAGACATATCTTCACCGTTAAGATTGTTTGTCATAAAATCACAAATTTCAGGCTCATTAGAACATATCCATAATTTCAGACCGTATGTTTTTTTGTAACGAAGCTGTAAAGGATACCCACATATAGGACATCTTTTTGTTACTACTTCATTCTTGTTATGATAGTTAAGTTCTCCCTGTATACAGATATTTGGATTGTCATTTATGAGTTCTAAGACAAATTCAGATGGATGTTGTTGTGGAGTGATTATATAAACACGATTCTTTGTACGTGTCAGCGCAACATAAAATAGTCGGCGTTCTTCGGCATATTCGATAGTTCTGTCTGTATTTACCACATATCGCATAACAGGATCATCTTGTATCTGAGACGGGAAACCATACATATCATTACGGGCATTGATTATTATGACATTGTCATAGCCAAGTCCTTTAGCACGGTGCACTGTCATGAAATTAAGATATACGGCATTGTATTTTTCAGACCATAAGTAGCCTTTCCTATCATCGTATTTGAAATCTGCGGAACGGCACAGATTATATCCGTCAAATCCATAGCGTCCAAGAAGTAATATAGATGATTTGGGATTTTCTTTTAGAATATCATCCATGACATTTTCTACAGTCTTACCGATAAGATAGAATTTCCCTCCTTTTCCGTTATACAAACTACGGTCAACATTTTCTGTATATGTTTTTATGATTACAGGATTGCTTATATGTTTGGATGATATGAGAGCCTTTCGTATTTGAGCATTGTTCTTCTGAATAAAGTTGCCGGCAATGTTTATTATCTCCTGAGCATTCCTGTATGTTTTTGTAATACGGAGCTCTTGTCCGTATCCGAAACTTTCACAAAATTTGGTAAAAAGCGTGATGTCAGAGCCTGCGTAAGCATATATGGATTGCCAATCATCTCCAACTGCTATTATTTTTGCATTGCACAATTTACCAAGTTCTTTTGTAAGATTAAACCGTTGTCTTGAAATATCCTGATATTCATCAACGATAATATATTTGAAATCAAGTTTTTTACCTTTTATTTCTTCTTCACGGATTATGCGTGCAGAGTCGTTAATCATGTCTTCAAAGTCAATTGCATGCTTCTCTTTAAGACGTTTTGAATATTCGTGATAACACTGCTCGCATATTATTAGAAATAATCTTGTTCGTTCATTGCCTGAATGTATTCGGAATTTGTAGAAGTCATCCAATGTATATCCATTGGTCTTGAAGTTTTGTATGAAAGAACAAATAAGCTTGACTAGTTTGGATATATATTTGTTTTCTTCCGTGCTTACAATCATTTCGAAGACTTCTTTGGGTGAGCGTGGCTCTAATACAAATCCAAGTCTGATAAGTTTTTCTTTAAGATGTACAATTAAATCACATCCATCTTTGAAAGATGAAAAAGTGTATATAAGATCGGTTCTATGCTCTTTATGTATGGTTACCTTGTCGTTTACTTCCTTTTTGTACCGTTCAAGTTCTTTTTCAGTATAGCGATTGTTTCGTCCGTCTTCTGTTATACCGAAATGTTCGATATATGCAATCTTGTCTCCTTGTATGATGGTGAAATCGGGAGTATATGGTTTTCTGGAGCGTAGGATGTTATAAGGATAAGGTTTTTCGTATACATAACTTATCCCATTCATATATAAGAAGTTTGCAATTCTTACCTCCTGTTGTGAACGAAGTGTTTCATGAGATATACTTATGCGTTTGCCTGTACGTTTATTTATAATCTCCTCTGTATATTTACCGATATTTCCACGTAACGTAGAGAAATCAGATTTGGAGATATAATTAAAAAAGTCATTCAGATCATCACCTTCGTATGGAGCATCAAAATAACTTCCGAAGAAAAGAATTAACTTGTCTACAAGTTCAGGATTTTCAAGAATGTTTCCTTTTAGATAATTGTTAATGACATTATACATGAAACCTTCGTTAACAATAGTCATTCTTTCTGTTTCCTGACGTCGTAGTATTGCATATCCGGTTTTATGGAATGTTGTTACCGGACAATTTATTTTCAGTGCTTTGTTTATCTTGTCACGTAGTTCTCCTACAGCTTTGTTTGTAAATGATATAACGAGAATTTGTTCAGGTTTTATTCCTCTTTTTTCAACCAGATATTTTACTTTGGCTGCTACCGTCGTGGTCTTTCCTGCTCCAGCTCCGGCAATGACAAGCATATGGTCTTCGTCTGATAAGATAACAGTCCTTTGTTCATTGTCAAGATTTATATTGGGGTCTACTTTTTTTAGAATATTATCCAAATAGTTCTTATCTTTTACTAAATGATTTTTTATAAATTCGTCGTTGTGTTTCTTGATTAAAGAAGAGCCTTGTGGGTTTGATAAATCAGAGAAATTGTTTATAAAAGAACAGATTCTGTTCTTGTCAATTTCATTTTTAGTACAGAAATGTTCAAGTGTATCTGTTTTTTGCAGTTCTTTGAATGTAGAATACAATTCAGTGAAATCATTCTCCAGATATTTATAATCCTTTCTTGCAATAAAAAGATCTTTGGCAAGAAGTTCTTCCAAAGAATTCTCAAATTGCCTGAGCTTAATAAACTCAGGCAATTTATTGTTTCTTGTCGTGTTTTTCAGACCGAATATTTTTCCGAAAAAAGACATTAATACTTGTTAGTTAGAAGTTACTTTATTATATTCTGTTTCTGTATATTTAGGAGACGGACCGTAATCATTTTCGTAATCATCACTGTCCATGCACATGAAAACTAATAAGACTGAAGATTCCAAATCGAAGTGCAAAATTTTGATTTAGGAATTACCTCTTTCAGAGTATTGTCCGTCCTCTCTTGGGGGCGCGCCCCCAAGAGAGGACGGAGCCAAAGTTTTTAACTGACAAAACAAA